>JAKPAG010000116.1 GCA_029779535.1 Pseudomonadota bacterium
GCTGACCGAGTTCCGCCGGATCGTCAACATGGTCCAGAAGGGCGAACGCGAAGCGCGCATCGCCAAGAAGGAAATGGTCGAGGCGAACCTGCGGCTGGTGATCTCGATCGCCAAGAAGTACACCAACCGCGGCCTGCAGTTCCTCGACCTGATCCAGGAAGGGAACATCGGGCTGATGAAGGCGGTCGACAAGTTCGAATACCGGCGCGGCTACAAGTTCAGCACTTATGCCACCTGGTGGATCCGCCAGGCGATCACCCGGTCGATCGCCGACCAGGCCCGCACGATCCGCATCCCGGTGCACATGATCGAAACGATCAACAAGCTGGTCCGCACCAGCCGTCAGTTCCTGCACGAGCAGGGCCGCGAGCCCACGCCCGAGGAAATGGCCGAGCGCCTGTCGATGCCGCTCGAAAAGGTCCGCAAGGTGATGAAGATCGCCAAGGAGCCGATCTCCCTCGAAACCCCGATCGGGGACGAGGAAGACAGCCACTTGGGCGATTTCATCGAGGACAAGAACGCGATCATCCCGGTCGACGCGGCGATCCAGGCCAACCTCAAGGAAACGGTCACCCGCGTCCTGGCCAGCCTGACCCCGCGCGAGGAACGCGTGCTGCGCATGCGCTTCGGCATCGGCATGAACACCGATCACACGCTGGAAGAAGTCGGCCAGCAGTTCTCGGTGACGCGCGAACGTATCCGCCAGATCGAAGCGAAAGCGCTGCGCAAGCTCAAGCACCCGAGCCGGTCGCGCAAGATGCGCTCGTTCCTGGATCAGTGAATGTCAGGCCCCGCTTCGGCGGGGTCTTTCATTTCTTGCTATCGGAATAGACCGCGCGGCTTTCCGCCGGCGGATCGAGCTGCACCCATAGCGCCACCGCGCAGGCCGCCAGCAGCGCCCCGGCACACAGCGCCCGCGCCCTGCGCGGCGCGAGCCCCGGCCACAGCGGCAGCACCGCCAGCGCGCCGATTGCCAGCGGCAGAGCAGCACCATAGGGCATGGTCGGCCCCACCCCCTGCATCAGCTGGTGGCCCAGCGCGATCATGTAACCCAGCACCAGCGCCGGCCCAGCCCAATGGCTGAGCTTGAGATGGTCCTGCGCCGCTGAAACCATGCGCAGCGCCGTCACCGCCAGCACCAGCAGCGCCACGACCAGCCAGGTCGGCCAGCCCAGCAAATCCCGCAGCAGTTCGCCCAGCGCCAGCAGGATCGCGCCAAGCAGCAGCAGTGACAACAGCGTTTCGCCGATCCTGCCCGCCAGCGTCGCGCCGCTGCGCTCCAGCACCAGCACCGCCGCGACGATCAGCAGCGGAAGGACGAGGATATAGGCCGCCGTTGGCGCCATGGCCTGCGCCGCCACGGCCAACCCCAGCAGCGGCATTGCCGCCCCGACAGTGCCCCCCGGCGAGCCGCGCCAGCTGCCGAACACGGCCAGGAAGGCGGCAATCCCGCCCAGCGCAACCATTGCTTCAAGCAGCGGGATCGCGGCCAGCCGGTCGTAATAGTTGGACGGCGCCATGCCCAGCGACAGCTTGTTCAGCGCAAAGAACGCGGCGCCTGCCACGACGATCAAGGCGACCATCCGGCCAGCGCCGCCAAGCGCCTGCGCAAGGCCATGGCGCCGGGAGACCCATGCCAGTCCCAGCACGGCCAGCCCCAGCAGGCCCCAGCCCAGCCAGGCCGGCCAGATCAGCGTGATCAGGCCGAACAGGTCGAAGAACACCGCGCTGGGCGCCTTGCCCGGCAGTTCCGGTGCGGCCAGCAACGCCGCGGTCAGGCCCAGCACCTGATCGCCCATGTCCTGCAGCGCGCCTTGGTCCAGCCGGTCCGGCGTGGCGAGCGGCGAGTGGTACAGCCCGGACCTGCCGATGAAGGCGAAGTTGTAGGCAGCGTACGGCCCCTTGATCGCCGGGGTCAGGTCGGTGTCGTTGGGCAGTACCGAATAGACGAAGGCCGACAGCGACGAGGCGCCGGGGCGGTCCACCGCATCGGCATAGAGCCGCACCGCCGCGCCGTTTTCGCGCGAGGTCTGGAACAGCGTGGTGCGCCCGCCCCCGCCGCGCGCTTCCATGTTGATCACCGCGCCGACGCGGGCGCGCAGAGGGTTCGCGGCAAAGAACTGGCGCGCGCCCTGCAGGCCCAGTTCCTCTGCATCGGTCAGCAGCACGATCAGGTCGCGCCGCTGGCCGCCGCGCGCCTTGACCGCACGCACCACTTCCAGCGCACTGGCCACGCCGGCGCTGTCATCCGCCGCGCCCGGCGAGCCCCAGACCGTATCGTGGTGCGCCATCAGCAGCACGGCCGGCGCGGCCGGGTCCTGCCCCGGCAGCACGCCGATCACGTTGGTCAGTGCGGCCGGGGGATCATTGCGCCCGGTCCAGCGGTTGCGTTTTTCCGTGCCGCGCGCATCGACCGTGCCTTGCTCGGTGCTGACCGTCATGCCCAATGCGCGCATGCGGTTTGCCAGGTAATCGCGCACCTGCGCGTTCTCGGGCGTGGCGGTGATGTGCGGGCCAGCGGAAATCGCGCGGACATCGGCCATGGCCCGTTCGGCGGAAAAATCCGCTGGCTGCGATCCGGCAGAGACCGGCGCAGGCGGGGTCGTCGCCCTGATTGCCAGGCCGATTGCCAGCAGCAGTGCCAGAACCAGCGGCCATTTCCTGTCCATCACGCTTTCCCCCCGATTGGTCGCCGCAGGCTGCGCTGGCCGCGCGGACATGTCAAATCGGGCATTTCCGCCATCGCACTCTGGCATTGCGAGGCGCTCACGACTAAGGGGGGCGCGAGCGATTCTTGCCCCCCGCAAACAGGCAGCCCACCCCATGCGTATCGCGATTGCATCCGATCATGCCGCCGTCGAGTTGAAGGCGGTGTTGCGCGAATATCTGATCGGCCTCGGCCATGAAGTGGCCGACCTGGGCCCGGAAACGGCCGACCGGGTGGATTACCCGGACTATGGCTACAAGCTGGCCAGCGTCGTTGCCGATGGCACCGCGCGGTTCGGCGTGGCGCTGTGCGGCAGCGGGATCGGCATTTCGATTGCGGTCAACCGCAACCCGGCCTGCCGCTGCGCGCTGGTGTCCGAGCCGCTGTCCGCCGCACTGGCGCGCGAACACAACGACGCCAACTGCATCGCCATGGGCGCGCGGCTGACTGGCGAGGACATGGCCAAGGCATGCCTTGACGCTTTCCTGAACACTGATTTCGGCGGAGGCCGCCATACCGGCCGCGTCGACAAGCTTTCTCATCCCCCCATCGAAGGAGCCTCCGCATGACCGTGACCGCCGACAAGCTGCCGGACGTCCGCTCGAAAGGCTTCTTCACCGCGCACCTCGCCGAAGCCGATCCCGAAGTCCACGCCGCGATCCAGAACGAGCTAAAGCGCCAGCGCCACAACATCGAGCTGATCGCGAGCGAGAACATCACCAGCCTCGCCGTGCTGGAAGCCACCGGAAGTGTGTTCACCAACAAGTATGCCGAAGGCTATCCGGGCAAGCGCTATTACGGCGGCTGCGAATATGCCGACGTGGTCGAAACCCTGGCAATCGAGCGCGCCAAGCAGCTGTTCGGCTGCCAGTTCGCCAACGTCCAGCCCAATTCGGGCAGCCAGATGAACCAGGCGGTGTTCCTGGCGCTGCTCAGCCCCGGCGACAGCTTCATGGGGCTTGACCTCAATTGCGGCGGGCACCTGACCCACGGCAGCCCCGTCAACATGAGCGGCAAGTGGTTCAAGCCGATCCCCTATGGCGTGCGCCGCGACGATGAAACCATCGACATGGACGAGGTTGCCCGCATCGCGCGCGAAAACAAGCCCAAGCTGATCATCTGCGGCGGCACGGCCTATTCGCGCCACTGGGATTTCAAGCGCTTCCGCGAAATCGCGGACGAGGTTGGCGCCTACCTGCTGGCCGACATCTCGCACTTCTCGGGTCTGGTTGCGGGCGGCGCGCACCCCTCGCCCTTCCCGCATGCCCATGTGGTCACCACCACCACCCACAAGAGCCTGCGCGGGCCCCGCTCGGGCGTGATCCTGACCAACGACGAGGATTTGGCCAAGAAGCTCAATTCCGCGGTCTTCCCGGGCCTTCAGGGCGGCCCGCTGGTTCATGTCATCGCGGCCAAGGCGGTGGCCTTCGGCGACGCGCTGAAGCCTGAATTCAAGGCCTATGCCGCGCAGATCGTCGCCAATGCCCAGGCGCTGGCCGAAAGCGTGACCGAGCAGGGCCTGCGCGTGGTGTCCGGCGGGACCGACAACCACCTGATGCTGGTTGACCTGTCGGCCAAGGACGTGACTGGCAAGGCCGCCGAAAAGGGCCTCGATCGCGCCTGGCTGACCTGCAACAAGAACGGCATTCCCTATGACACGCGTTCGCCGTTCGTCACCTCGGGGATCCGGCTCGGCACCCCGGCGGGTACGACCCGTGGCTTCGGCGTTGAGGAGTTCCGCACCATCGGCCAGCTGATTGCCGAAGTGGTGGACGGGATGGCCCGCAACGGCGATGAAGGCGATGGCCAGGTCGAAGCCCGCGTCCGCGCGCGGGTGGAAGAACTGTGCACCCGCTTCCCGATCTATCCGGAGCTGTAAGCCATGAGCAGTGACTTCGTGGAAGACGCCAAGGCCGAAATCAGCGGCATGGCGAAGGGCGGAATGCGCCATCCGTCGACCAAGCCGGTGCTGACCGGCGCGGCAGTAGGCGCGGTTGCCGGACTGCTGCTGCCAGTGTTGTCGATCCCGGCGGGCCTGGCGATCGGCGCCGGCTATGCCTTCTACAAGCGGCTGCGGCCCTGAATGCGCTGTCCGTTCTGCGCCCACGATGACAGCCAGGTAAAGGATTCGCGCCCGACCGAGGATAACACCGCGATCCGCCGCCGCCGCCAGTGCGAAGGCTGCGGCGCGCGCTTTACCACGTTCGAGCGGGTGCAGCTGCGCGAGATTACCGTGGTCAAGAGCGACGGCACGCGCGAGGCGTTCGACCGCTCGAAGATCGACCAGTCCGTGATGCTCGCCTGCCGCAAGCGCGGGATCGCCCAGGAACGGCTCGACCAGCTGGTTTCGGGCGTGCAGCGCCAGATCGAGACCCAGGGCGAAAGCGAGGTTCCGGCCCGCGCGATCGGTGAAATGGTGATGGAAGGCCTGCGCAGGCTGGATGCAGTCGCCTATATCCGCTTCGCCAGTGTCTACCGCGATTTTACCGAGGCGCGCGACTTCGAGGAATTTGCCAGCACGATCCAGGACGTAGGCGGGCGCGATGTCGGCAAAGGCTGAAGGCAAGCCGGCCATCGTCCTCGTTCGGCCGCAGCTGGGCGAGAACATCGGCAAGGCGGCGCGCGCCATGCTCAACTTCGGGCTGGCCGAGCTGCGGCTGGTCACCCCGCGCGACGGCTGGCCCAACCCCAGCGCCGGCCCGGCCGCAGCCGGGGCCGATGTGGTGCTGGAACGCGCCGCCGTGTTCGACAGCCTGGCCGAAGCCGTGGCCGACTGCGCCCATGTCTATGCCACCACCGTGCGCAAGCGCGGGGTGACCAAGCCGGTGCTGACGCCCGAACAGGCCGCCAGCGCGATCCATGCCGATCCGGGCCGCTCGGCGCTGGTGTTCGGGCCGGAACGCTCGGGCCTGGAAACCGATGATGTGGCGCTGGCGCGGGCGATCGTGACCGTGCCGATCAATCCGGAGTTCGCCTCGCTCAACCTCGCGCAGGCCGTGATCCTGTGCGCTTACGAATGGTCGAAGCAGGCCGACCTTGCGCAGCCGACGGTTGAGGAACTGCTGCCCCCCGCACCGCAAGCCGAGCTGGAAGGCATGATCACCCAGTTCGAAGACCTGCTGGAGCCAACCGGCTATTTCCGTCCGCCCAGCCGCGCCGCCGCGACCCGGCGGACCTTGCGCAACATGCTGACCAAGCCCGGCTGGAACCACCTCGAAGTGCGGACCATGCGCGGCGTGCTGTCCTCGCTCGCGCGCGGCCCCCGCGAGGACGACGGGAACGCTTGACTTTCTGCGCCTGTGCGGCCAAAGGCGCGCCTTCGCAATTGGTCCCGCACTCCCGGTGAAGCGGTGGCCGCATCTCGCAAATAGTCGAAATGGTGCGAATTCCGGGGCTTTGAGCGGGGTGATCGTCGCCACCGCGTTGCAAATTGAAGAAAGGACGCGCCATGTCGAAGCGCCAGTCGTCGAAGTACAAAATTGACCGCCGGATGGGCGAAAACATCTGGGGTCGTCCCAAGAGCTCGGTCAACCGCCGCTCGTACGGCCCCGGCCAGCACGGCCAGCGCCGCAAGGGCAAGATGTCGGACTTCGGCATCCAGCTGCGCGCCAAGCAGAAGCTCAAGGGCTACTACGGCGACGTCACCGAAAAGCAGTTCAAGCGCACCTACCAGGAAGCCGCCCAGATGAAGGGTGACACCGGTCAGAACCTGATCGGCCTGCTCGAACAGCGCCTGGACATGGTGGTCTACCGCGCCAAGTTCGCGCCGACCATCTTCTCGGCCCGCCAGGTCGTGTCGCACGGTCACATCTATGTGAACGGGGTGAAGTGCAACATCGCCAGCCGCCGCGTGCGTCCGGGTGACGTGGTCAGCCTGGGCAAGAAGGCCAAGGAAATGGCCCTGATCGCCGAAGCGCAGAGCCTGCCGGAACGCGAAATCCCTGATTACGTCGCGCCGGACGGCACCGACAAGATCACCTTCGTGCGCGTCCCGACGCTCGACGAAGTGCCCTATCCGGTGAAGATGGAACCGAACCTGGTCGTCGAATTCTATTCGCGCTAAGTTCCGGTCTTCCAACTGGAATGCAAGAAAAGGGCGGTCCCGCGGGGCCGCCCTTTTCGCATGGGGCTCAGTTCGCCGGCAACCCCATCGCCTTGCGCAAGAACTGGTCGCTTTCCAGCAGCATCCGGGTCCGCGCCGCGCTGTCGGCCAGGTTGTGCTTCAGCCCCGGAAACTCGACCAGCTGGACCTGCTTGCCCGCGCCCTGGAGCTTGCCCAGCATCAGCCGGCTCTCGGTGATCTTGACGTTCTGATCGCGGTCGCCGTGGAACATCAGCACCGGGGCCTTGATCCGCGCGACGTTCTGCGCCGGGCTGCCTTCCTTCACGTGCGGACCTTGGCCGATATAGGCATCGACCAGCGGGAAATTCACGAAGTCACGCGCTTCGCTGCGCAGCTGTTCCAGATCGGTCACCGGCGCGATGGCGACGATGCCCTTGAACAGGTCCGGATCAAGCACCGAGCTTTGCAGCGCGGCATAGCCGCCAAAGGACCAGCCAACGATCCCCAGCTTGTCCGGCGCGGCGATGCCCTGCGCCTTCAGCCAGCGCCCGGCATCGACCACGTCGCCAATCGCGATCTTCCACGATTTGAACCCGTTCTGCTGATACCACGAGGCGCCATAGCCGGCAGACCCGCGAAAGTTGGGCTGCAGCACGGCAAAGCCGCGTGCGGCAAAGAACTGGACCAGCCAGTCGAAGCCCCATTCGTCGCGGGCGCCGGGGCCGCCGTGCGGCATGACCACGGCGGGAATGTTCTTGCCACTGCTGCCCACCGGCAGGGTCAGGTAAGCGGGGATCTGCGTACCATCGGCCGCCGGAAAGGTGATCGCCTGCATCGGCGCCATCGCCTGCCCGGTCAGTTCGGGCCGCACCGGCAGCACTTCGCCGAGCTGGCGGGTGCCCTTGTCGAACAGGTAGAACTTGCCCGCATCGGTATCGCTGGCGGCGAGCAGCAGCAGCTTGCCTTCGTCGGCCGTGGCATCGACGAAGGAAATCAGCGGCCTGCCCGGCAGTGCCCGGCCCAGTCCGACGGCCAGCTTCTTGAGATCGGGATCGAAATATTCGACCGTGCGCCGTTCGGTGGCATAGCTGGCGCCAACCACCCGGCCCTGCCGCCCGATCCGCACCAGCCCGTCAACATCGACATCGCCGCGCCCCAGTTCCAGCTTGCGCGTGCCGGTGCCGTCAAGCGCGATGCTGAACAGCGCGGAGTGATCGTCCTTGTCATCGAAGCCATAGACGACGTTGCGCCCCGCATCGACCGCATAAGGGTTGAAGCCCCCCACCCCCGTTGAATTGACGTCCAGGCTGGACAGGGCCTCCCATTCGCGGCTGCCCGGGCGGCGGAAGAAGTATTTCACCTTGTCGCGCAGCATCCCGCCGGGATCGGCGCCCATCGTCCCCATGATCCGCACCGTGCCGCGGCCATCGCTGATATATTCAACCGCATCGCTGCGCCCGCGCTCAACCGTGCGGCGCTTGGTGGTCGTGCTGTCGACTTCCTCCACCCCGAGGCCCGCCTTGGCCCCGCGCACGTTGGAATCGCGGCTTTCCTCGTCCACGAAGGCGCGGGTCATCAGCACGGTGCCCGGCTTGCCCGAAACGTCCCAGTCGATCACTGCGCCGCCATTCTGGACGATGCCAATCGCATTGCTGGTGGACGGGGTCAGCATCACTGCATTGCCGCCATCGGCATCCAGCGCATAGGCACGGGTGAAGCCGAGCAGTTGCCCGGCGTTGTTATAGACGATGTGCACCTTGCAGACGAGCCGCGCGGCGTTGGACCAGCCGCACCAGTAGATCTGTTCGTCCTTGCCGTGCGAGGCGATCGCCAGCCTGGGCGGCGCGGTGCCGGTCAGGTCGGCGACATAGACCACGGTGCCGGCAGTGGGATGCGGCGTGACATAGGCAACCTTGGTGCCATCGGGCGAAAGGCTGATCTGCTGCACCGCCTCCAGCGCGCCGAACCGCGCGGCGACGGTCTGCGCATCCTCTGCCGCAGCCGGCGCCGCGGCACAAATCCCGATCGCGGCCACGCCCGCCATCCATACTGCGCGCATACCCGTCCCCCCCTGTTGCAACGGGGACCAGCCTTGCCAGAACAAGAGACTGAAACAAGGGTGAAAATGTCACGCCGCGCCAGTGCATGGCGCGTACCAGGCCGGGCCTTACTTGCCGAGATAGTCGCGGCGGAACTGCGCGGCGAAACCGGCGAAGCGCCCTTCCCCGATTGCCGCGCGCATTGCCGCCATCAACTGCTGGTAGAAGGTCAGGTTGTGTTCGGTCAGCAGCATAGCGCCCAGGATCTCGCCGCTCCTGTGCAGGTGGTGAAGATAGGCGCGGCTGTACTTGGTGCAGCAATCGCCGGGGCAGCGCTCGTCCAGCGGGGCCGGATCCTCGGCATGGCGGGCATTGCGCAGGTTGACCGGGCCATTCCAGGTAAAGCCCTGCCCGTTGCGGCCCGAACGGCTTGGCAGCACGCAATCGAACATGTCGACCCCGCGTTCCACAGCGCCGACCAGGTCATCGGGCTTGCCCACCCCCATCAGGTAGCGCGGCCGGTCTGCCGGCAGCATGTCAGGCGCGAAATCGAGCGTGGCGAACATCGCCTCCTGCCCCTCGCCCACGGCCAGGCCGCCGATGGCATAGCCGTCGAAGCCGATCTCCTGCAGCGCCTCGGCGCTTTCGCGGCGCAGCGCCTCGTCCAGCGCGCCTTGCTGGATGCCGAACAACGCACTGCGTTCGGCGTGTTCGGTACCGCTGTCAAAGCCGGCGCGGCTGCGCTGCGCCCAGCGCATCGACATCCGCATCGATGCGGCGATCACCTCGCGCGGGGCATCGGCGCGGGGGCATTCGTCGAAAGCCATGACGATGTCGCTGCCCAGCAGGCGCTGGATTTCCATCGACCGTTCCGGGGTCAGCAGATGGCGCGAACCATCGAGGTGGCTTTTGAAGGTCACCCCTTCCTCGGTGATCTTGCGCAGGTCCGACAGGCTCATCACCTGATAGCCGCCGCTGTCGGTCAGGATCGGGCGGTCCCAATTCATGAACTTGTGCAGCCCACCCAGCCGCGCGACCCGTTCGGCCCCCGGGCGCAGCATCAGATGATAGGTGTTGCCCAGCAGGATGTCCGCCCCGGTCGCGCGGACTGTTTCCGGCTTCATTGCCTTGACCGTGGCGGCCGTGCCCACCGGCATGAAAGCGGGCGTGCGGATTTCGCCCCGGCGCATGGCGAGGGTGCCGGTGCGGGCCTTGCCATCGGTGGCGTGGATCGAGAACTGGAAGCGCGGCGGGCTCATCGCAGCGCCGTTAGCGGGAAAGGCGGTGCGGCGCCAGCGTTCAGGCGGCATCGACCAGCGCGGTCAGCGCGCCGTGCAGCTCGTCCCACAGCGCGGCTTCTTCGGCAGCTTCGGCCGGGCAGGTCTGCGCCAGCACCTCGACCGTCGCGGCGAGCAACTCGCGGTACCAGTTGGCCGGAATGTGCAGCGTGTCGGCATGGTGCGGAACCGAGGTGTAGATGATGATCTCGATCTCGCTGCGCCGTTCAAACCAGGTCATCACGCAGTAGAGCGCGTTATCAACCATTTCGGCCTGCAAGCGCTGCGGATTGTGCGGCCAGTGCTGGGCAAAGCTGGCCTCGGCATCCGGGCACCGGCACAGGAACCGCGCCATGACCAGCGGGGTGATATCGCCCAGTTGCTCGGCCGCGCGTTCCAGCGCGGCATCGATGATCTGCTGCTTGTGCTTGTCCATGCCCTCTCCTGCCCTTGCCGGTTAGCAGGGGCAGGCACAGGCGGCGTTGATATCTATCAAGCCACGTCGGGCAGCCAGTTTCCGTGGAAGCCCGGCGGGATGCGGTGCGGGATATGCACGCTGGCAACCGGCGGCTTGGCCATGTCGCTGGCATCGAGGATCACCAGGTCGGTGGTGTCGCTGGCTGTATCGATGACATAGCCCATGACCCAGCCGTCGCCTTCGGGCGCATCGACGCAGCGCGGCACGAAGACGAATTCGCCAGGCACCTTGCCTGGCCCGAAATCGTGGGCCTGGCGTTTGCCCGTGTGCAGATCGTAGCGATAGATCGGCGCGCTGCCGAGGAAGGCGCTGTCGCCCGATGGCAGGCCCAGCGACCAGGCATAGCGATAAGGCTGGCCGAAGAAGCGTTCGTCCGGGCGGTGGAATTCCTGCGGCGCAGTATCAAGCGTGGTGCGGGTAACCTTGCCGGCCACCGGATCGATGATCCAGCGTTCCATCCCCAGCGCCTTGCCATTGGGGCCGTCCTGCCCGCCCGCGAACATGGTTTCGTGGACCGACATGTCGCAGATCACCGTGCCGTCCGGCGCGTCATAGCTGTTGGCAACGTGGAACACGTAGCATGGATCGACCGCGCACCAGGCGATCTGGTCCGCCGTGCCGCCTCGCGGCAGCAGCCCAACGCGGGCCTGGTGCGCCGGGTTCCAGGCATAGGGGAATTGCGCCCCGCCGATCAGCGCCTTCATCGAGAAGGTCACCGGCAGGTCGAACACCAGCACGTACTTCTGCGTGATCGCGCTTTCGTGGATCGAAGGGCCGTCCTGCACCGGGATCGGTTCCTGGCGCACCACCTTGCCTTCCGGCGAGACGACCACGTGCCAGACGGTATCCTGCGTCATGCCGTCATAGCAGATCGCGTGCAGTTCCCCGGTCAGCGGGTCTTCGTGCGGGTGGGCGCTGAACGGCACGGTCAGCGTGCCGCCGAAATCGGTATAGGCGCGGGTTTCCAGGTTCTCGTCCAGTTCGGCCGGGAACGAGCCAGCCTCGACAATCGCCAGGGTCTTGCCGCGATGCTGGATGACATTGGTATTGACCATGTCGCGCCGTCCCCGGCGCGGCCCTGGCGCGGCCTTGGGTCCGCCTTTCGCTTCAAGGTCCTGCGACTTGATGTAGCGGTTGCGATACCACAGCGCCTTGCCGCCCTGCAGGCGCACGCCGTGAACCATGCCGTCACCGATGAACCAGTGGTGCCCGCGCGGATCGGGATTGAACGGGTTCGGCCCGTTGCGCACATAGCGCCCGCACAGTTCCACCGGGATCGTGCCGGTGACCTTGAGATCGGTGATCGTCCGTTCGTCATGCAGCGGGGCGTGGATGCCGGTCAGGAACGGATGGGCGCGGTCCTCGTCCTGGCGGCTGCGATTGAAACTGGCCAGGGCGGTTACGCCCTTCGTCACCACGGAGCGGATTGCGGCCTCTACTGCGCTTGCCATCTGGAGCATCTCCCGGTAATGTTTATGGCGTAAACATAGCAGCAATGGTAACAGTGTCAACATCGAAATCGTATCACCACGGCGACCTACGCGCCGCCCTGCTTGGCGCCGGGCTCAAGGCGTTGGCGACGACCGCGGTCGAGGACATCTCGCTACGCCAGATCGCGCGCGACGTGGGTGTCTCGGCCACAGCGGTCTATCGCCACTTCCCCGACAAGCGCGCGCTGCTTTCAGCCATGGCCGATGCGGGGATCGAGCAACTTGCCCAGGAGCAGCAGCGCGCCGCCCAGGCCGCCGGCGAGGCAACCGCCTTTGCCGCCACGGGCCGCGCCTATGTGCGCTTCGCCCTGGCCCATCCCGCGCTGTTCCGGCTGATCTTTGCCTATACCTGCCCGCGGGGGGAAACGGTGTTCGGCAACAGCCTGGCGGCGCGCATGCTGCAGGAATTTTCCACCCGCTATACCGCCAGCGAGGACGAGACCCGACTGCTGGTGATCCAGGCCTGGTCGGTCGTCCACGGCCTGGCCATGCTGATGCTGGACGGGCAATTGCCCCCCGACGATGCAATGATTGACCAGGTGATCGACCCGCAGCGCCTGTTCAGACTGGCGGGATGATTGCGGGCGGGCTCAGGCCGAAGGCCCGTCTGACCCCGCCGTGCCTTTCCGATCCTGCCCGGTCAGTGCCAGCACCGTGGCCAGGTCCTCGAGTTCGGCAATGCCAAATCCCGCCGACCATCGTGCGGGTCGCAGCAAGTCGTAGCCGGCAGCATCGACGAAGGAAAAATAGAGCATGTCATAGGGCTGTTCTTGCCCGGGACCGATCGCATCGCGCCAGTGCCACTGATGCGCCGGGGCGAAGACAAAAGCCTCGTTCGGTTCGGGGTCGAGCGTGGTCCAGTCGAGAACGGGATCGTTCAGCACTGATTGTTCGGACCAGCCTTCAAGCGCGATCGATAACGGTTCATCGATGATCGAGCTGCATCGCATCGGCCAACTGGCGCTGCGATTGATGCAGATCCCGACTGAATATTGCGAATCGAGGGAATCGAGGTGCACCGGCAACCGGCCGTCGGAAAAGTAGCGCACGAACATCGAATAGCTCTGCCGCAACGGGCGGCCCAACTGGCGCTCAAGCAAGGCTTGGGCACAATCGAACGCCGGTTTGAATGCGGCTTGGTCGTTGAGCTTGACGCGGCCCAGGAGCGTGATTTCACCCTGCTTGAACTGGTCAGGAGCGAGACCTGCCAGGTAATCCTGCAAATCGCCGTAGACATCGGCCGGCAGGAAATTCCGGTGCGAGTTCAACTCAAGCTGCGGATTGGCGCGAAAAAGGGCAAGCCGCTGGTCGAAGCGCGGCAGCGCTGCGGGGGCGACCTGGGCCAGGTAGTGGCGCGCAATGGCGATCCTGTCGTTCACCTTGCCATCGTACCAGGGCAGCCCGACGTGCCGCTTGCTGACCATCAGCGCGCACAGCAGCCGCGCGCGGCGTGCCGGATCCCGCTCTGTCCGGATCAGCTGGGTAAAGTCATCCATCCGCCGTGCCGCCCACCCCGATCAGCCAAGTGACTTGGTATCAACGCGCGTTGGCAACAGCAAACTCGAATCCCCATAGGAATAGAACCGGTATCCAGCAGCAATCGCATGGGCATAGGCGGCCTGCATCCGCTCCAACCCCATCAGCGCCGATACCAGCATGAACAGCGTCGACTTGGGCAGGTGAAAATTGGTCATCAGCCCGTCGACCCCCTTGAAGCGGTAGCCGGGGGTGATGAAGATCGCGGTGTCGCCTTCGAACGGATGGATCACCCGGTCCTCGTCGGCGGCGCTTTCCAGCAGGCGGAGCGATGTGGTGCCAACCGCGATGATCCGGCCGCCAGTGGCGCGCACCGCGTTGAGCCGCGCCGCAACCTCGGGCGAAATCGTGCCCCATTCGGCGTGCATCCGGTGATCGGCGGTATCCTCGGCCTTGACCGGCAGGAACGTGCCAGCGCCAACATGCAGGGTCAGCGTTTCGTGGCCGATCCCAGCCTGGGCCAGCGCCGCCAGCAGCTCGGGCGTGAAATGCAGCGCGGCGGTGGGGGCGGCCACCGCGCCATCCTTGGCCGCGAACATGGTCTGGTAATCGCGCTTGTCGTCGGCATCGGTTGAGCGCTTGCCCGCGATATAGGGCGGCAGCGGCATCTGCCCGGCGCGCTCCAGCAGCACTTCGATCGGCTCGTCCCCGGCAAAGGCCAGGGTCCAGCTGCCATCGTCGTGGCGTTGCTCGGCATTTGCGGTCACCCCGGCGGGAAACTCGATCATATCGCCCGCGCGCAGGCGCTTGCTGTTGCGGATGAACGCCTGCCAGCGGCGCAGGTCGATGCGCTTGTGCAGCGTCGCGCCGATCCGCGCCGCGCCGCGCCGTCCTTCAAGCTGGGCGGGGATCACGCGGGTATCGTTGAACACCAGCACATCGCCCGCGCGCAGCTGCGCTGGCAACTCGCGCACCACGCGGTCGGCAAAGGGCCCCTCGCCCGGCACCACCAGCAGCCGCGCCGCATCGCGCGGCCGCACGGGCCGCAGGGCGATGTTTTCGGGAGGAAGGTCGAAATCAAACAGGTCTACGCGCATGGCCTGCGCCTAGCGGGAATCGGCGATCAGTTCGACTTCGAATTGCTCAGCATGTCGGCAGTGATGGGCCCAGCGGGCGCAGCCGGCGCCGGAGCTGCCGGACGCGGCTTGCCCTCGCTCAGCAGCGAAGCCTGGAGAATCTTGGTCGGGTTCTGGGGCGGTTCGCCCCGTTCGATCGCATCGACCACGTCCATGCCAGCGATCACGCGGCCGAAGTTGGTGTAGCGATGATCCAGCGCGAAGCGCGGATAGAACACGATGAAGAACTGGCTGTTAGCCGTGTCCGGGGCATCGGTACGCGCCATCGACACCGACCCGCGCACATGCGGCAGCGAATTGAATTCCGCCTTGAGGTCCGGCAGCTTCGAGCCGCCCTGCCCGGTGCCGGTGGGATCGCCGGTCTGCGCCATGAACCCATCGATCACGCGGTGAAAGATGATCCCATTGTAGAACCCTTCCTTGGTCAAGGTCTTGATCCGTTCGACATGGCCGGGGGCCCACTGCGGCATCAGCCGGATCAGCACGCGCCCGCCATTGGACAGGTCGAGCGCCAGGATATTGTCCGGATCAACCGCGGGATCGGGATTGACCACCGCGCTCAGCGCCGGGGCCGGCGCAGGAGCCGGCGCCTTGTCCTTTGCCAGGACAGGAGTGGCAGCCAGGCCCAGGCCAAGGACAAGGACAAGAGCGGTGAAAGTGCGACGGTTCATAGGATCAGACTACTCGAAACGAGAAACTTGGCCGCCCGGATAGCCGCCAGACGCTGTCGTGGCAATGAACGGAACCTAATAGTCCCCCAGCGTGCCCTTGACCGCGATCCGCGCCAGCACGTCGTCGCGCACCGCCGGGCTGACGAACCGGTGGATCGGCCCGCCGAACAGGGCGATCTCCTTGACCAGCTTGCTGGCGATCGGCTGAAGCGACACGTCGGCCATCAGGAACACGGTTTCGATCCCCGAATTGATCTGCTGGTTCATGCCGGCCATCTGGTATTCGTATTCGAAGTCCGCCACCGCGCGCAGGCCGCGCACGATCACGCTGGCGCCCTGCTTTTCAGCGAACTTCATCAACAGCGCGTTGAACCCCACCACCTCGACATTGTCGAGGCCCATGGCCGCCACTTCGCGCCGGACCATGGCCATGCGTTCATCGGGGGTGAACATCGGGTTCTTCGACATGTTGGTCGTCACCCCGATGATCAGCTTGTCAACCAGCTTGGCCCCGCGCCGGATGATGTCGGCGTGGCCCAGCGTGATCGGATCGAAAGTGCCCGGGTAAACCCCGATACGTGTCGCCATTAGTGGTCCCTCTCCACGATATACCGCGCAATTGCCCGAAGCAGGTCGGCTTCTGCCCCATGCGAGGCCAGATGCGCAATGGCCTGGTCGACCAGCAGGCGTGCCTGCTCGCGCGCCCGGTCGGCCCCCAGCAGTGAAACAAAGGTCTGCTTGCCCGCCTCGGCATCCTTGCGCAGCGCCTTGCCGGCGCGGCCTTCGTCGCCTTCGTGGTCGAGCAGGTCGTCCGCGATCTGGAAGGCCAGGCCGATGTCATGGGCATATCCGCGCAGGTGGCGGCGCCCTTCGGCCTGGACGTGGCCCAGCACAGCGCCCATTTCCACCGCCGCGGCCAGCAGCGCCCCGGTCTTGAGCTGTTGCAGGCGGGTAACCTGGGCCAGATCGAACGTGCTGGTTTCCGCCGCAATATCCAGCGCCTGTCCGCCGACCATGCCCGCCGGCCCAGCCGCGCGGGCCAGCACCAGCACCAGTTCGGCCCGCACGAAGGGATCGCCGAAGTGATCGGGATCGGCCAGCACTTCGAACGCGAAAGCCTGGAGCGCGTCCCCCGCCAGCACCGCCGTCGCCTCGTCATAGGCCAGGTGCAGGGTCGGCTTGGCGTGGCGCAGGGCATCGTCGTCCATGCAAGGCAGGTCATCGTGGATCAGCGAATAGCAATGCACCGCTTCCACCGCGCATGCCGCGCGCAGGGCGGCGGCGCGGTCCACCCCGTACATTTCGGCCGTGGCCACCAGCAGCAGCGGACGCAGCCGCTTGCCCCCGCCCAGCGCGGCATAGCGGATCGCTTCGTACAGCCGCGCGCGGGCATCGCCGGGCACCGGCAGCAAGGCATCGAAGGTGGCGGCAACATCCGCCCCGATGCGCGACAGCGCCTCGGCCAGCATGGCCTAGCGGTCCGCGTCGAACGGCTGGACGGCCTGGGCCTGGCCATCCGGCCCGGCAACGATTTTCTCGATCCGCGCCTGGGCCGCATCGAGCCGCGTCTGGCAATGGCCGCGCAGCGCTTCGCCGCGTTCATAGAGCGCGATCGAATCGTCCAGCGGCACTTCGCCGCTTTCCAGCTTGCGCACCACGTCTTCGAGCGCGCGCAGCGCTTCTTCAAAGCTCATCGCGGCGATATCGGGCTGGTTCTGGGTCATGACGCCAGCATTGACCGCGCGCGGCGGGTGGGTCAAGCTTCGTCAAAACGGGGAGAACACAAGATGCGGTGGATTATCGCCTGGGTGGCGGCAGCCCTCTCGTTCGGGGTGCTTGATGCGCTGTGGCTGAGCTGGGCCGGCCCCAACCTTTACCGTCCCGCGCTGGGCGAAGTGCTGGCCGTCGAGTTCCGCATGGGCCCCGCCCTGCTGTTCTATGCCTGCTACATTTCGGCGATGGTATGGTTCGCAGTGCGACCGGGCCTGGCGCAGGGGGTGCCGCACGCGGTGCTGAACGGCGCGCTGCTGGGCGCGATCGCCTATGCCACCTATGACCTGACCAACCAGGCCACGCTGAAGGTCTGGTCCAGCCAGATTTCCGTGATCGACATTGCCTGGGGCGCGGCCGCCACCGCGCTGGCCAGCGGCATCGCCGCCCTCGCCGCGCTCAAGCTGGGACGCTGACATGTTCATCGGCCACTGGGCCCCGGCGCTCGCCGTCGCCGCGCGGCGCACGGCACCCGGACTGGGCACGCTGTTCATTGCCGGGCAGCTGATCGACTGGGCGTTCTTCGGCCTGCTGCTGGCCGGGGTGGAGCACATGCGCTTCTCTCCCGGGATCAGTGCAATGAACCCGATGGACCTCTATCACATGCCCTATACCCACAGCCTGCTGGGATCGCTGGGCTTTGCCGCGGCCTTTGCCGCGCTGGTCTGGCTGGCCAGCCGCGACCGGCTGGCCGCGCTGCTGGGCGGCACGGTGGTGCTGAGCCACTGGCTGCTCGACCTGCTGGTCCACGTGCCCGACCTGACGCTGGCGGGCAGCCCGCCCAAGCTGGGGCTGGGCCTGTGGAACCACCCGTGGGCGGAAATGCCGCTGGAACTGGGACTTACCTTCGGCGCGCTGTGGCTCTACGCCCGCGCCCGCCGCCCTGCCCCGCTGCGGTTGGGGGTGCTGGCCGCGATCCTGCTGCTGCTTCAGGGCGTGAACTGGTTCGCGCCGGCAGAGCCCCAAGTGACCGCCGGAACCAGCCTGCTCGCCTTTTTCGCCTATGGCCTGGCCACACTGGCGGCCTGGTGGATGGGGAAAAGCGCGGCCAATTCCGCCTGATTGCTCTAGCGAGACTCGCCCGCGCCCGCTAAGCGCTGCGCGCATGGCCCAGATCACTCCCGATGTCGTTGCAGCCCACGGGCTGTCGGAAGAAGAATACCAGCGCGTGCTGAATGCCCTTGGGCGTGAGCCGAACCTGGTCGAACTCGGCATCTTCTCGGTCATGTGGTCCGAGCATTGCAGCTACAAGAGCAGCCGTATTCACCTCAAGAAGCTGCCGACCGAAGCGCCGTGGGTAATCTGCGGCCCGGGCGAGAACGCCGGCGTGATCGACATCGGCGATGGCCAGGCCGCGATCTTCAAGATGGAGAGCCACAACCACCCCAGCTACATCGAGCCTTACCAGGGCGCGGCAACCGGCGTGGGCGGCATCCTGCGCGACGTGTTCACCATGGGCGCGCGCCCCGTCGCCAACATGAACGCGCTGCGCTTTGGCCGGCCGGATCATCCCAAGATGAAGAGCCTCGTCAAGGGCGTGGTCGCGGGCATCGGCGGCTATGGCAACTGCGTGGGCGTGCCCACGGTGGGTGGGGAAACCAATTTCCACCAGGCCTATGATGGCAACATCCTGGTCAACGCAATGACCGTGGGCGTGGCCGATGCCGACAAGATCTTCTATTCCGCCGCCACCGGGATCGGCAATCCGATCGTCTATGTCGGCTCCAAGACCGGGCGCGACGGGATCCACGGCGCGACCATGGCCAGCGCCGATTTCGACGAAAAGAGTGAGGAAAAGCGCCCGACCGTGCAGGTCGGCGACCCCTTCACCGAAAAGCTGCTGATCGAGGCCTGCCTCGAACTGATGGCGACCGACGCGATCGTCGCGATCCAGGACATGGGCGCGGCGGGCCTGACTTCCAGTTCGGTCGAAATGGCGACCAACGGCAAAGCCGGCATCATTCTCGACATGGACAAGGTGCCGTGCCGCGAAGAAGGTATGACGCCTTACGAAATGATGCTGAGCGAAAGCCAGGAGCGGATGCTCATGGTCCTGAAACCCGGCAAGGAAGCCATGGCCGAAGCGATCTTCCACAAGTGGGAGCTGGACTTTGCGGTGATCGGCGAAGTGACCGACACCGGCCACATGGTGCTGACCTGGCAGGGCGAAACGGTCTGCGACATCCCGCTGGGGCCGCTGGCGGAAGACGCCCCGCTCTATGACCGTCCGGCGCTGAGCCTCGATGAATACAAGGCCTGGGCCAAGGTCGCGCCGCTGGGCGATGTGCCGCCGAGCAAGGACCTCGGCGCCGATCTGGTCAAGCTGATGGGCTGCGCCGATCTGGCGAGCCGCCGCTGGATTTACGAACAATACGACAGCCAGGTCGGTGCGGACACCCTGCAGAAAAGCGGCGGCGATGCGGCAGTGGTGCGCGTCCACGGGACGAAGAAGGCGCTGGCGATCACCACCGACTGCACCCCGCGCTATTGCTATGCCGACCCCTATGAAGGCGGCAAGCAGGCCGTGGCCGAAACCTATCGCAACATCTCGGCCGTGGGGGCGACCCCGCTGGCGATCACCAATTGCCTTAACTTCGCCAATCCGCAGCGGCCCGAAATCATGGCCCAGATCGTCCAGGCGCTGAACGGCATGGGCGATGCTTGCCGGGCGCTGGACTATCCGATCGTTTCGGGCAACGTCAGCCTTTACAACGAAAGCAAGGCCACCGGCGGCGGCAGCGCGATCCTGCCTACCCCGGCGATTGGCGGCGTGGGGCTGATGCAGGACTATGCCGTGATGGCAACCATCGGCTTCAAGGCCGAAGGCGAGGCGATTTTCGTGATCGGCAACAGCAACGGCCACATTGGCCAGTCGCTGTGGCTGCGCGAAGTGCACGGGCGCGAAGACGGTGCCCCGCCCCCGGTCAACCTGGCGCAGGAACGCGCCCATGCCGAATTCGTCCGCAAGCTGGTGGCTGAAGGCAAGGTAACCGCCGTGCACGACGTGGCCGATGGCGGCCTGCTGGTCGCGGTGGCGGAAATGGCGCTCAAGGGCGGGATCGGCTGCGAACTGGAAGGGATCGGCGATCACTTCACCGCCTTTGGCGAAGACCAGGCGCGCTATGTCGTGACCAGCAAGGTGGCAGACCAGATCCAGGCAGCCGGCATCCCGATGACCCGCATCGGCACCACCGGCGGCAGCGCGATCAGCGGCCCGGGTTTCTCGGTTGAACTGGCCGCGCTGCGCGAAGCCAACGACGCCTTCTTCCGCGACTGGATGGAAGCCTGATACCGGTCGGCGCCGCGCCCTCCCTCGGGAAAGGACCTGCCTGGTGACCACTGCATTTTCCGGCACCCCGCTCGCCAAGCAGCTCAGCCTTCGGGACGGGCAGCGCGTGTGGTTCAAGGGCATGCCCGAGGACGTCTTCGACGAAATCGCGGAATATGCGCTGGATCTGACCTTCGTCGACGATCCGGCGCAGGGTATCGATGCAGCGCACATCTTCGTTACCGAACGCGCAGAAGTGGCCGAGCGGCTGGCAGCCCTGCGTCAGCAGATCGCACGCGATGGCCAGGTGTGGGTCAGCTGGCCAAGTCAGGCGTCCACTGACCTGACCGAGGATGCGATACGCGAACTGGCCCTGCCCCTGGGCTTTCTCGACACCAAATCGTGCGAAGTGGACGCGGCGTGGTCCGCGCTCAAGCTGGTGATCCGCAAGGACCTGCGCTGAGCGCTGGCCCCGGCAAGATCAAGGGGCGGTGAATCAGGCCGCCTTTGCCACCGGGGCCATCAGATCATAGGGATCGATCCCGGCCGCGCGCCACATCGCATGGGCCTGGTTGTAGTAGCTCGGTGCCTTGATGTTGAGGCGGCGGCGCACTTCGTCGATCGGCAGCGGCAACAGCTCGGTAATCGCCATTTCAACCAGCCGCGGACAGGCCTTGCCCATCTTCTGCGCCTCGCGCACCGCACGGAAGACCGGCACCTTGACCGGGTGTTTGCGAATTTCCAGCCCGCCCGCATAGCCCAGGAACAGGTGTGCCGGGCTCGGCTGCTGGCTGTAGGTGAAGGCCAGCACGCACTGTTCGCCCAGCGCATCGCGGCCAAAGCCCGACAGGATGTGCATCAGGTCATGCGTGTCGCGCATGCGGTTGAAGTACCAGGTGACCTGGTCCTCCCAATACATATTCGCCGGGCGGTTCTTGTCGAGTTCATCGACCAGGCCATGCGCCGACAGCCCTTCGCGCTCCATGAAGTCGCAATAGACGTGGGCCAGACTGCCCGTCGGCAGCTTGCGCAAGCTTTCATGGTCATCGAGGATCTTGACCAGCGAGGGTTCCTTGCGGCGGATTTCCTGCGCGCGCTCGGTCTTCAGGAAGGCCAGCGCCGCGTCATAGACCCCGCGCCACGGCAGCGCCTCGAAAATCGGGGTGACTTGCGAGGTGTCTTCCTTGTCCTTGACCAGCAGCTTGAAGTGCCGCCACGCCTTGGGCAGGTCATAGCGCATGTCCGGGCGGCCCGGCAGCATCACCGGCAGATCCGGCGCGGCAAAATCGACGTGGGCCTGGCGCTGCGACGGCAGCACGGCGGGTTCGGGCTGGGCGGTCATCATGTTCATGGCAAGCCTGTAAATGCGACTTACTTACAGAAATGTCAATACACGCCCCCAACCCGGGGATTCACTCCCAGACCCACTCATCGCGCGGCACGCCCAGCAGCTTGAGCACGCTGGTCAGGTCGCCCGCATCAATCCAGCCGTGGGCGGCGGCGCGGGCCTTGGGCTTGGCGTGATAGGCCACGCCATAGCTGGCCGCGCAGAGCATCGGGATGTCATTGGCGCCGTCGCCGGTAGCCAGGCTCGTGCCCCCCAGCCGCGCCACTTCCTCGCGCAGGACCTGTTCCTTGATCGAACTGTCGACGATCCCGCCGACCAGCCCGCCGTTCAGCTTGCCATGTTCCACCCCCAGCCGGTTGGCGACGACGCGCTCAAACCCCAGGTCCTCGGCCACGGGATCGGCGAACTGGTGGAAGCCGCCGGTCACCAGCACGGTGTGGCAGCCCTGCGCCTTCAGCGTTTCGACCAGCGCCCGCGCGCCAGGCATCGGGGCGATGCGCTGTTCCAGGCATTGCAGGATCGCGTCCTCGCCCAGGCCGCCCAGCAGCCGCACCCGCTCGGTCAGGGCTTCGGCAAAGTCCAGTTCGCCCTGCATCGCGCGCTCTGTAATGTCGGCGATCTGCGCCTTCAGCCCGGCAAAGTCGGCCAGCTCGTCGATGCATTCGGCCTGAATCATGGTTGAATCCATGTCCGAGACGAAAACCCGCGGCACGCCGGGGGCGTGATCGGAAACCAGCAGGTCGACCGGCGCGAACCGGGCGTCCAGCACGCTGCGCAGCGCTTCCGCCCCGCCCTGCTCCACCGCCAGTTCCAGCACATCGTCATGCACGCGCAGCGGCTCGGCGCGGTGGACCCTGAAACCTTGCGCTTCCAGCGCGTGAACCGCGTGGTCACAATTTGCCGCAAGCCGCGCGGGTTCTGCTATCAGGCGGGCGATGAGCACTGCTGTTTCCCCAGAATCGCCGGAGGCCCGGCCAAGGCTCGCGCTAATCGCAGGGCCGACCGCCAGCGGCAAGAGCGCATGTGCCGTGCGGCTGGCCCGGGCGCTGGGCGAGCGGGGTCAGGCCGCCACCGTGATCAATGCCGACAGCGCCCAGGTCTATGCCGATCTGGCCGTGCTGTCCGCCCGCCCCTCGGCCGAGGAGATGCAGGGCGTGCCGCACCGCCTGTTCGGCGAATGGGACGGGGTGCAAAGCTGCTCCGCCGCCGATTGGGCCGTGCGCGCGCGCCAAGTGATTGCCGAAGTGCATGAGGCGGGCGGCGTGCCGATCCTGGTTGGCGGGACCGGCCTCTACTTGCGCACCCTGCTCGACGGGATCGCCCCGGTGCCGCAAATCGACCCGGAAGTGCGCGCGGCGGTGCGCGCCCTGCCCACTGACGCCGCCTATGCCGGGCTGCTGGCCGAGGATCCCGAGCGCGCCGCTGTCCTTGCCGCCACCGACACCACGCGCATCGCCCGCGCGCTGGAAGTGGTGCGCTCCACCGGCCAGCCGCTGGCCCACTGGCAGGCCCGCAAGGAGGGCGGGATCGGCCATCTGGTGCAACTGCATCCCCTGATCATGCTGTCGCGGCGCGATGCACTGTACGAGCGGTGCGACCGGCGCTTTGCGCAGATGCTGCGCCATGGTGCGATCGCGGAAGTGGAGCGCCTGCTGGCCCGCCGACTGGATCCCGCGCTGCCGGTGATGCGCGCGATCGGGGTGCCGGAAATTGCCGCCTACCTGCGCGGCGAATGCCCGCTGGAGGAGGCAGAATCACGCGGCAGCCAGGCCACGCGCAACTATGCCAAGCGCCAATACACCTGGCTGCGTCACCAGCCGCCGGCGGACTGGCCCCGGATCGAACGAGACGATTTCACGATTCAGGATGTGTTCGCAACTTTGTTACGCCATTAAGGGTTGACATATCATTTTCTGTCGCATAGTGCGCCAGATAACAACCGCTCTTGCGGTTCTTGCGCGAGTTGGAGAGGAGACCCGGCACAGCACCCCTGTGCCGGGTCGGTCCATTCAGGGGACTCGCGGTTTTTGAGTGAAAGGTCTTGCGTGTGAGTGAGGAGCGCAACGGCGCCAGCATCCTGGTGGAAAGCCTGGTCAAGCAGGGGGTCGAATTCGTGTTCGGTTATCCCGGCGGGGCCGTGCTGCCGATCTATGACGCCCTGTTCGGCGACGCCCGGATCCGCCACATCCTGGTGCGGCACGAAGCCGGCGCGGCCCACGCCGCCGAAGGCTATGCCCGATCCACCGGCAAGCCCGGCGTGGTGCTGGTCACCTCCGGTCCCGGTGCAACCAACGCCGTCACCGGCATTGCCGATGCCTTCATGGATTCGATTCCGCTGGTGGTGTTCACCGGCCAGGTCCCCAGCGGGCTGATCGGGTCAGACGCGTTCCAGGAAGCCGACACCATCGGCATCACCCGCCACTGCACCAAGCACAACTACCTGGTGAAGGACCCGGCGGACCTGGCGGCGATCGTTGACGAGGCGTTCCGCATCGCCACCACCGGCCGCCCCGGCCCGGTCGTGATCGACATTCCCAAGGACGTCCAGATCGCCACCGCGCTGTGGGACGAAGTCGCCCCGCAGCAGCGCAACCGCTATGCGCCGCAGACCCGTGGCAGCGACAAGGACATCGCCCGCGCGATCGAACTGCTGTCCAATGCCAAGCGGCCGATCTTCTATACCGGCGGCGGGGTGATCAATTCCGGCCCGCGCGCGTCGCAGTTGCTGTGCCAGCTGCAGGCGCTGACCGGCGCACCGACCACCTCGACGCTGATGGGCCTGGGCGCCTTCCCGGCGGACCATGCCGACTGGCTGGGCATGCTGGGGATGCACGGCACCTACGAATCCAACATGGCGATGAACCAGGCCGATCTGATCGTGGCGCTGGGCGCGCGGTTCGACGACCGGGTGACCGGGCGGCTCGACGCGTTCTCGCCCCATTCGACAAAGATCCACGTCGACATCGACCGCGCCTCGATCAACAAGACCGTGCAGGTCGACCTGCCGATCATCGGTGATTGTGCCGAAGTGCTGGAGCAGCTGATCGAAGCCTGGGGCAACCGCAAGGCCCAGGACCTGACCGAATGGAAGGCCCGGATCGACGGCTGGCGCACTCGCAAGAGCCTGGCCTATCCCGACAACAAGAACGCGATCATGCCCCAGCGCGCGATCGAGCGGCTGTTTGCGCTGACCCGCGACAAGGACCCGGTGATCGCCACGGAAGTGGGCCAGCACCAGATGTGGGCGGCGCAGTATTTCCACTTCTTCGGCCCCAACCGCTGGCTCACTTCGGGCGGGCTGGGCACCATGGGCTATGGTCTGCCCGCCGCGATCGGCGCGCAGTTGGGCAACCCGGACAAGCTGGTGATCGACATTGCCGGCGACGCCTCGATCCAGATGAACATCCAGGAACTGGGCACCGCCACGCAGTTCCGCCTGCCGGTCAAGGTGTTCGTGCTGAACAACGAATGGATGGGCATGGTTCGCCAGTGGCAGGAACTGACCTATGAAAGCCGCTATTCGAACTCCTATTCCGACAGCCTGCCCGATTTCGTGAAGCTGGCCGAAGCTTACGGCTGGAAGGGCATCCGCATCGAAAGCGAAGCCGATCTGGATGCCGGCATCCAGGCGATGATCGACCATGACGGGCCGGTGATCGTGGATTGCCTGGTGGCCAAGGAGGCCAACTGTTTCCCGATGATCCCCAGCGGCGCGGCGCATACCGACATGATCCTGTATGGCGACCACGTTGCCGGGACCATGGACGATGCCGCCAAGGCGCTGGTGTAAGGGAGGCAGACCGATGATGAAGATCAAGCACGAAGCGTCGGAACGCCACGTCCTGACCGTGACCGTCGACAACGAAGCGGGCATCCTGGCCAAGATCGCCGGGCTGTTCACCGCGCGCGGCTATAACATCGACAGCCTGACCGTGGCCGACATTACCGAGAACCACGCGGTCAGCCGGATCACGATCGTCACCCACGGACCGCCGGCGGTGATCGACCAGATCCATGCCCAGCTCGACAGGCTGGTCCCGGTCCACAAGGTCGTGGACCTGACCGAGGCCGGCGATCATGTCGAGCGCGAACTGGCCCTGGTCAAGGTGTCCGGCACGGGCGATGCCCGGGTCGAGGCGCTGCGCCTGGCCGACGTGTTCCGCGCCAAGGTGGTCGATACCACCACCAGCAGCTTCATTTTCGAACTCACCGGCACGCCCGACAAGCTTGACCGCTTCGTTTCGCTGATGCGCGAACTCGGGCTGGTCGAAGTGGGCCGCACCGGGGTGGTCGGTATGATGCGCGGGGCCGAAGCGGCCTGATCCCTTTCCTTTTCATTCGCTCCGCCTGGCGGGGCCACATTGCAGCAGAACGGAACTTGTCATGAAGGTTTACTACGACGCCGATTGCGACCTGAACCTGGTCACCGCCAAGAAGATCGCCATTGTCGGCTATGGTTCGCAGGGCCACGCCCACGCCCAGAACCTGCGCGACAGCGGGGTAAAGGACGTGGCCATCGCGCTGCGCCCGGGTTCGGCCAGCGCCAAGAAGGCCGAAGCCGCCGGCTTCCAGGTGATGAGCAACAGCGACGCGGCCAAGTGGGCCGACGTGCTGATGATCCTCGCGCCCGACGAACACCAGGCCGCGATCTGGGAAAATGACCTCAAGGGCAACATGAAGCCCGGTTCGGCGCTTGCCTTCGCCCACGGCCTCAACATCCACTTCGGCCTGATCGAAGCGCCCGCCGACATCGACGTGATCATGATCGCGCCCAAGGGCCCGGGCCACACCGTGCGCGGCGAATACGTCAAGGGCGGCGGCGTGCCGTGCCTGATCGCGGTGCACCAGGATGCCAGCGGCAACGCCCATGACGTCGCCCTCGCCTATGCCTCGGGTGTTGGCGGCGGCCGCAGCGGCATCATCGAAACCAACTTCAAGGAAGAATGCGAAACCGACCTGTTCGGTGAGCAGGCTGTACTGTGCGGCGGGATCACCCACCTGATCCAGGCGGGCTTCGAAACCCTGGTTGAAGCTGGCTATGCCCCGGAAATGGCCTATTTCGAATGCCTTCACGAAACCAAGCTGATCGTCGACCTGCTGTATGAAGGCGGCATCGCCAACATGCGCTACTCGATCTCGAACACCGCGGAATACGGCGACATCACCACCGGTCCGCGCATCATCACTGCTGAAACCAAGGCGGAAATGAAGCGCGTGCTGGCCGACATCCAGTCGGGCCGCTTCGTGAAGAACTTCGTGCTCGACAACCGCGCCGGCCAGCCCGAGCTGAAGGCCGCCCGCAAGGCCGCCGAAGCCCACCAGATCGAACAGACCGGCAGCCGCCTGCGCGCGATGATGCCGTGGATCGGCAAGAACAAGCTGGTGGATCAGGAAAAGAACTGAGCCTTTCGGCCAGTCAGACGAAGGGGCCGGCGGAGCGATCCACCGGCCCTTTTGCTTGGCTCAGCGCATCTTGGCGAAGGCGGTGCGCAGTTCGCCGACGAACAGGTCCGGCTGTTCCCAGGCGGCAAAGTGGCCGCCCCGCGGCATGGTGCCCCAGTGAACCAGATTGGGGAAGTTGCGCTCTGCCCACTTGCGCGGGGTGGGCAGGATTTCCTTGGGGAAGGCGCTGACCGCGACCGGCAGGATGACCTGTTGCGGCGCAAAGGCGCCGAAGCTTTCCCAGTAAAGCCGGGCCGAGGAAGCCCCGGTCGCCGGCAGCCAGTAAAGCATCAGGTTGTCGAGCATCGCATCGCGGCTCAGCGCATCCTCGGGCTGGCCCTGGTTGTCGGTCCAGGCCCACATCTTTTCATAGATCCACCCGGCCAGTCCCACCGGGCTGTCAACCAACCCGTAACCGACCGATTGCGGCCGCGTGCGCTGCTGCGTCGAATAGCCGGAGTCCCAGTCCTGATAATGCTTGAGCGCGCCCAGCGCCTTGAGTTCATCCGGGGCGGGATTGGCGAGGTCTTCGGGTTCCGGTCGCCCGATCGGCATGTTGAGGTGGATGCCCGCACAGCCCGCCACCTGCTGCACCCCGATCGCGGTCGTTACCACGCTGCCCCAATCGCCGCCTTGCGCGACCCAGCGGCCATAGCCCAGCCGCGCCATCAACTCGCCCCATGCGCGGGCAATCTTTTCCACGCCCCAGCCGGTGCCGGCTGGCTTGCCGGAAAAACCGAAGCCCGGCAGCGAGGGGATCACAAGGTCGAACGCCTGGCCTTGCTCATCCGGGTTGGTCAGCGCCTCGATCACGCCCACGAATTCGATCACCGACCCCGGCCAGCCGTGTGTCATCACCAGCGGCAAGGCCCCGGCGTGGGGCGAGCGGATATGGAGGAAGTGAATGTCCACCCCGTCGATTGTGGTCATGAACTGGCCCAGTGCATTGAGGCGCCCTTCGCAGCGCCGCCAGTCATATTCGTGGCGCCAATAGTCGACGAAGTCCTTGAGCGCGGCGAGCGGGGTGCCCTGGCTCCAGTCGTCGACCGTTTCCTTTTCCGGCCAGCGGGTGTGGTCGATCCGGCGGTTGAGATCGTCGATCTGCGACTGCGGAATGGCGAGCGTGAAGGGGCGAATCTGGTCCATGACCGGCAGGCTATGCCATTTGCCCGCTTGTGTTAACTGCGCGATTAAAGATACTCGTCCGCGACAACCGATCAGGGGAGAGAGAGCTTGGTCCAGCCGCAGCTAGCCGGGGTGAAGGTGGTGGACCTGACCACCGTGGTGTTCGGCCCCTATTGCACGCAGATCCTGGCCGATCTGGGCGCCGATGTGATCAAGGTCGAAACCCCGGGCATGGGAGATGCGTTCCGCTGGTCGGCCGAACCGGCGCGGACCCCGGGCATGGCGCCGGGGTTCATGGCGGTCAACCGGGGCAAGCGTTCGATCGCGCTCGATCTGAAAGCGGCGGAAGACCTGGCGGTGATGCGTGAGCTACTGCGCGATGCCGACCTGTTCGTGGTCAACGTCCGCGGCAAGGCGCTTGAGCGGCTGGGGCTGGATTACGACAGCGTGCGCGCGCTCAACCCGCGGATCATCTATGTCCACTGCGTCGGGTTTGGCCAGAGCGGTCCTTATGCCGACCTGCAGGCCTATGACGACGTAATCCAGGCCGCGACCGGCACGGCCACGCTTCTGCCCCGCGTCGATGGCAATCCCAGCCCGCGCTACCTGCCCTCGCTGATCGCCGACAAGGTGGCGGGCCTGCACGCTGCCTATGGGGCGATGGCCTCGCTTTACGCGCGCGCGAGGACCGGCACGGGACAACTGCTGGAAGTGCCGATGTTCGAGGTGTTTTCCAGCTTCATGCTGCTTGAACACCTGGGCGGGCAGACGTTCGATCCACCCAATGCGCCGGTCGGCTATGCCCGCCAGGTCGATCCATACCGCCAGCCCTTCCCCACGCAGGACGGGGCGATCAGCATCGTGATGTATTCCTATGACGCCTGGGACCGGGTCTTCGCGGTGCTCGAGGATCCGGAGTTCATCGCGCAGGAAAAGTTCAACGTGAAAGGCGGGCGCGCAATCCACCAGGACGAGCTTTACCAGCACGTCGCCCGGCTGACCCCCAATTTCACCAGCGCCGAATTGCAGGCGCGCTGCGACGCCGCGCAGCTACCCGCGCAAATCGTCCGCGACCTGTCCGAAGTGATCGCCGACCCGCACCTGGCCGCTGTGGGCTTCTTCACGCGGCGCGAACACCCCAGCGAAGGCCCCTATTTCGAACAGGCGCAACCGGTGCGGTTCAGCGGCTGCCCGGAAAGCGAAGGACGGATGCCGCCCTTGCTGGACGAACACGGCGCGCAGATCAGGGCCGAGTTGCCGCAGAAGCCGAACTAGCCAGGCGCAGCACGGTCGGCGGGTAGGGCGTTACTGCGCCAACGCCGCCTTGGCCGCGGCCTCTACCCGAGCCCGATCGGCCAACATCATCGTCGTGGTCGCCTTGGCCAGGACCTTGCCGCTTTCGTCCTTGAGGTGTCCTTCATAGAAGCAGGTCTTGCGCCCGGCGCGTTCGACCCAGCCTTCGGCGATCACCAGTCCGGGGCGGACCGGGGCGAAGAAGCTGACTTTCAGTTCCAGCGTCATCGGCGTGACATCCGGCCCATTGGCGGCAATCGCCGCGTGGGCCATCGCCGCGTCGATCCAGCCGGTCACGAAACCGCCCTGCACCACGCCGCCCGAATGGCACATTTCCGGCCGGGCGCGGTATTCCAGCGTGGCCCGCCCCGCCGGGTCCATGGTGACAATGCGGACCAGGCCCATCGCCTCGTACAGCGGATCGGTATTGTTCTCGCTCATGGTCAGACCAGCGCCGAATAGATCAGGGTCTTGAGCTCGCGCCGGATCGGATAGGTACTCGACGGTGACAGCTGGGTCATGAACACCATGCTCACTTCCTCGACCGGATCGACAAAGAACGCGGTCGAGAACATGCCGCCCCAATAGAACTCCCCGACCGAGCCGGGCATCAGATTGAGCGCCGGATTGAGGTTGACCGCAAAGCCCAGGCCGAACCCGACCCCGGCATTGGTCGCCTCGCTGAACAGGCTGCGCGACATGCTGGCCAGGTCGCCATTGCCGGGCAGGTGGTTCATGGTCATCAGTTCGAGCGTCTTGCGGCTGACGATCCGCGTCCCTTCCAGCTCGCCGCCGTTCAGCAGCATCCGGCAGAAGCGGTGATAGTCGAGCGCGGTGGAAACCAGCCCGCCCCCGCCCGACAGCTGCACCGGCTGTCGGCTCCACGCGCTTTGCTCGCCGCGGTCGTACATCACCCGCCCCTTGCCGGGCACGAAAGTCCAGCAATCCGTCAGCCGCTCGGTCTTGTCCGCCGGGACCGCAAAGAAGGTGTCGTTCATCTGCAGCGGCTTGAAGATGCGGGCGGCGAAGAATTCGTCCAGCCGCTGGCCGGAAACGCGCTGCACCACCGCGCCCAGCACGTCGGTGGAGACGGAATAGTTCCACGCCTCGCCTGGCGAGAATTCCAGCGGCAATTTGCCCAGCGCGGCAACCATGGCGTCGAGGTCATAGGCCCCGTGCCAGTTTTCCAGCTTCAGCTCGCGGTGCGCGGCGTCGATGTTGCTGCGGTTCTGAAAGCTGTAGGTCAGCCCCGAGGTGTGGCGCAGCAGGTCGACCATCAGCATCGGCCGCTCGCACGGCTTGGTCAGGAACGGCACCCCTGCCCCGCCGCCGTTGTAGACCCCCAGGTCCTTGAATTCGGGCAGCACATCGGCAACCGGCGTGTCGAGCGCGACCTTGCATTCCTCCACCAGCATCATGAAGGCGATCGAGGTGATCGGCTTGGTCATGCTGGCAATGCGGAACAGCGAACCTTCGTCGACAGATTTGGCAGAGCCATCACGCGCCGGGCCAAGGGAGCAGAAATGGGCGATCTCGCCGCCCCGGGCGACCAGCACCTGGGCGTTGGGCAGCTTGCCCGTATCGAGATAGCGCTCCTGCACGAAACGATCGATGCGGGACAGGCGGGAGGTATCGAAACCGGCACCAGAGGTCATGCGGGCAAGTATCCTGTCAGTTGCGTTGAGCAACCATATTGCCGCTGGCGCCGCGCGGGGCAAGCGGGGAGTCTGGCCAAACCTGGTCCGGCTGGATAGGGCGGACGGCATGGCTCAGTCCGACTTGTTCGTCTGCCCCGATTTGCCGGTCTGCGTGGCAGCGCTCTATCGCTTTGCCCCGATGGGTGAACTGCCCGCACTGCGCGCCCAGCTGCTGGAGCTGTGCGAACGTCTGGACGTGCGCGGCACGCTCCTGCTGGCGAGCGAGGGGATCAATGGCACGGTCGCGGGCAGCGACGCCGCGATTGCCGAACTGGTCGCGGCGCTGCGCCGCCTGCCGCATTGCGAGCCGCTGGAGGTCAAGTATTCCCGTGCCGCGGCGCTGCCGTTCAAGCGCATGAAAGTGCGGATCAAAGCCGAGATCGTCACCATGGGCCAACCCCAGATCGATCCGCTCGCACCCGGCCGCTATCTTGAGGGCGAGGCCTGGAACGCACTGATTGCCGATCCCGCAACGGTAGTGATCGACACCCGCAACAGTTACGAGATCGCGGCTGGAACCTTCGCCAATGCGATCGATCCGGGGACCCGCAGCTTCCGCGAATTTCCCGACTGGTTTCGCGCCAACCGCGACACCTTGCTGGGCCCCGACGGCAAACGCCGGGTGGCGATGTTCTGCACCGGCGGAATCCGCTGCGAAAAATCGACCGCGTTCCTGAAAGCCGAGGGGGTGGACGAGGTCTATCACCTGAAAGGCGGAATCCTCAAATACCTCGAAGACATGCCGCTGGAGCACAGCCTGTGGCAGGGCGAATGCTTCGTGTTCGACGAGCGCGTCACGGTGGGGCATGGCCTGGCGCCGGGCAGCTACAGCAGCTGCAAGGGCTGCGGACACCCGCTCAGCGCGCAGGAGCGGGAATCCGCGCTTTATGTCGCCGGCCAGTGCTGCCCGCATTGCATCTCCCCTTTACAGGGCTGAATGGCAAGGCCATAGAGCTTGGCCATGACTCTCGCACTTGGCCTTACCCTGCGACTTATCCGCCCTTGGGCGTGAGCTGGTGTGCGCCTGATGCGGCACACAGCGCCGCTCAAGGGAGCTGAAAACCGCTGAACTGTCGCACAAGCCATTAGAGACATTGCCATGACCATGCTGAAGAACCCGGGCGTCAAGTATCGCCCCTTCCCGCCGATCAACCTGCCCGATCGCCAGTGGCCCAGCCGCCAGATCACCAAGGCGCCGCGCTGGCTGTCCACCGACCTGCGCGATGGCAACCAGGCGCTGATCGATCCGATGGGCTCGGAAAAGAAGATGCGCTTCTTCGAGCTGCTGCTGAAAGTCGGCTGCAAGGAGATCGAGGTCGGCTTCCCCGCCAGCGGCGCGACCGATTTCGATTTCATTTCCGGGCTCGTCAAGAACGACAGGATTCCCGAGGATGTCGTGGTCCAGGTCCTCACCCAGTCGCGCCGCGACCTGATCGAAACCAGCTTCGCCAGCCTGGAAGGCGCGAAGTCGGCCATCGTTCATCTCTACAACGCCGTTTCGCCGGTGTGGCGCAAGGTCGTGTTCGGGATGACCAAGGAGCAGATCAAGGAAATCGCGATCGAAGGCGCGAAAGTGCTGCGCGACCAGGCGGCCAAATATCACGACACTGACTGGATCTTCGAATACAGCCCCGAAACCTTCTCCACCGCCGAGGTCGAATATTCGGTCGAGGTCTGCGCGGCGGTGATGGACGTGCTCAAGCCTACGCCCGACCATCCGATCATCTTCAACCTCCCCGCCACGGTCGAATGCGCGACGCCCAACGTCTATGCCGACCAGGTGGAGCTGTTCTCGCGACTGATCCCCAACCGCGACAGCGTGGTGATCAGCCTGCACACCCACAACGATCGCGGCACCGGGATCGCCGCGGCGGAACTGGGCCTGATGGCCGGGGGCGACCGCGTGGAAGGCTGCCTGTTCGGCAATGGCGAGCGGACCGGCAACTGCGACATCGTTACGGTTGCCCTCAACATGTACACGCAAGGGATTGATCCGCAGCTCGATTTCTCGAACATCGACGAGATCGCGCAAACGGTCGAATACTGCAACCAGCTGCCGATCCATCCGCGCCATCCCTATGTTGGCGAACTGGTCTACACCTCGTTTTCGGGCAGCCACCAGGACGCGATCAAGAAGGGCTTCGCCGCGCGCGAGGCGCAGAACGACGAAATCTGGGAAATGCCCTACCTGCCGATCGACCCGGCAGACCTGGGCCGCGATTACGAGGCCGTGATCCGCGTCAACTCGCAAAGCGGCAAGGGCGGCTTCGCCTGGGTGCTCGAACAGGACCAGGGCCTGAAGCTGCCCAAGAAGATGCAGGCGCACTTTTCCAAGCACGTCCAGGAACTGGCCGACGAAGTGGGCCGCGAGCTGTTTGCCGAGGACATCTGGAACGTGTTCCAGAAGACCTACAAACTCAATACGCCGCAGCACTTCCAGCTGGTCGACTACGACGAAACCCGCGCGCCCGACGGCACCCGGATCTTCGCCGGCAAGATCGAACTGGACGGCAAGGAACAGTCGGTTTCGGGCCGGGGCAACGGGCTGATCAGCTCGGTCGTATCGACCCTGCGCGAAACCTTCGGCGTCAGCCTTGAGGTCAAGGACTATACCGAACACGCGATGACCGCCGGTTCGGATGCCAATGCGGCGGCCTATGTCGAATGCGTGGGGCCAGACGGCAAGACGATCTGGGGCGTTGGCATCGACGCAGATGTTGCCACCGCCAGCGTCCGCGCCGTCCTGAGCGCGGCCAACGCAGTGGCACAGGCCTGAATTCAGCTCGCGGGGCGCGGCACTGACCGCACCCCGCGAGGGTCTTTCCGGTTAAGGCAGCAGCACGCCGTCGATCACGTGAACCACGCCGTTTGACGCGGCGACATTGGCGGCGGTCACGGTGGACTTGCCGCCCTTGGCATCGGTCAACACGATCTGCTTGCCCTGCCACTTGGCGGTCAGCTTGCCGCCGGCCACGGTGGTCACCACGGCAGAACCGCCGCCGGCCTTGATCAGCTTGGCCAGGTCCGCGCTGGTCACCTTGCCGGCGACGACGTGATAGGTCAGCACGCCGGTCAGCGCGGCCTTGTTCTCGGGCTTGAGCAGGGTATCGACCGTGCCGGCGGGCAGCTTGGCAAAGGCGGCGTTGGTCGGCGCGAACACGGTGAACGGGCCGGTGCCCGACAGCGTCTCGACCAAGCCAGCCGCCTTCACCGCCGCGACCAGCGTCGAGAGATCCTGCGTGCCGACCGCCGATTCGACAATGGTGCCGCTGTGGTGCTTGGCCGCAGCGTGATGCTTCATGGTTCCGGCGACGGCGGGGGCCATCACCAGCGACAGGGCGGTGGCGGCAAGGGCAATCTTGAGCTTCATCGAAAAATCCTTCTTGCAAGCCGGGCGTCCAATCGCGCCAGCAAGCAAGATACGCAGCCACCCACCGCGCGGATGCATCGCCCCTGCAAAAAAATTTCAGGTAGCGATCAGGGTGCCCTTGGCGACGATCGGCCCGGTCGCCTTGCCGGTGGGCGAACCGCCCAGCGGTTCCAGCGAAATGGCGAAGACCGCGCCGGGCGCGACCAGCCGAGCCTGCTCGTCCGTCAACTGGTGCGAGCGCGGCTGGCGGGCATCGATCACGCCGAGCGAAACCGCCGTGTCGGAACCGACCGGGATGACCCACAGTTCGGCATCGCCCTTGCCCGGATCGAGCCGCACCGGCGCGACTGTCAGGCGGTGGGACTGGCCATCATAGCTGATCGCCAGCGCGTTGCCGCGGTCGCCCGCCAGGCTGGCCACCGCCGGCGCGCCCGGCCGGGGTGGCGCGGCATCCTGCGGGCGCTGGACCACGGCCAGGAACAGCGCGACCGCCGCCACCCCCGCCATCGCGCCGCTGATGATCTTCCATCGCCGCGCAGCATCGGCGTTGTCGTTCTGCGGCAGGGCGGCGGCAATGCGCGGCCACAGGTCCGGCGCGGCCTGCTGGGCCAGCGGCACAGTCAACCCGGCAAAGTGCTGTTCCCACCACTGGACCCGCGCGGCAAAGGCCGGATCGCTGGCCTTGCGCGCCTGCGCGGCATGATCCTGGTTCAGCCCCAGCGCCAGCTCGGCGGCCAGGAGATCGTCCTCCTCGCTCATCCCAGGCACTCCCGCAGCTTGAGCAAGGCGCGGCGGATCCGGCTTTTCACGGTGCCCAGCGGCATGGCGCCGCGTGTCGCCAGTTCGGCATAGGTCGCGCCTTCGAAAAAGGCGGTGCGGATCATCGCCGCATCGCTGCGGGCCAGGCGCTCGATGCAGAAATTGATCCGCGCCTCTTCGCCGCGCTGCAGCAGGGCAGTTTCGGCATCGGGCGCGTCATCGGCCACCTCGCTCGCCAGGTCGAGCGGTCCGGTGGGGATACGGCCAGACCGACGCAGCAGGTCGATCGCGCGGTTACGGGTCAGCGCCGCGAGCCACGAGATCGGATTGCCGCGTTCGGGATCGAAGCTGCCCGCGCGCTGCCAGATCGTGAGATAGACTTCCTGCATCGCATCCTCGGCCTGGGACTGTTCGCCCAAGATACGCATACAGACGCCAAAAAGTTTCCGCGAGGTGCGGCGATAAACTTCCTGCAGGGCATCGCGGTCCTGGCGGGCAACCCGCGCCAGCGCGCGCGACAGCGCTGCCCGTTCGAGTGAAAGCGACTGATCGGGCGCGTGTTTGGCCATGATCCGCCGGGTAGCACCGCGCCGCTCTGCCCGCCACGGACCCCTTGGGACAGGTTCGCCGCTGCGTCAGTCGGGACGCAGCACCATTTTCAGCGCGCCCGCCTCGCGCGCCTCGAACAGGCGGTAGGCCTCGGCGCCCTCGCTCAGCGGCAGGCGGTGGCTGATGTAGCGTTCGGGCTTCAGCCGCCCGCCCTGGATCAGCGGGAACAGCGCGGGCAGTTCTTCCGGCACCGAGCAGGTTCCGGCGCGGAAGGTCAGCCCGGCGGCAAAGGCGCGTTCCAGCGGGAACGGGAAGCGGCGGCTTTGCTGGACGCCGATCACCGACACCGTCCCGCGCCGCCGCACCAGCCGGAGCGCGAAATCAACCGTGGCATCGCTGCCGACGACTTCGACCACGCAGTCGAGCTTGTGCCCCTTGGTGTCCTGCTTGATCCGCTCCAGCGCCTCGTCCGGGTGCAGCGCGATTGCCCCGCTCGCTTCGGCCAGCGCGCGGCGTTCGGGGATCGGGTCGATCGCGTAGACCACGTGCGCGCCAAGCACGAAGGCGCTGTCCACCGCCATCAGCCCGATCGGGCCAAGGCCGATCACCGCCACGCTGGAGCCCGGCCTGATGTCCGCCTGGCGCGCGCCGTACCAGGCGGTCGCCATGGCGTCGGTCAGCATCAGCGCCTGTTCCATGCTGACGCCTTCGGGCACCGCCACCGCGTTGAAATCCGCCGCCGGCACGCGCACCGCCTCGGCCTGCGAGCCTTGCAGCTTGGCCGAGAGGCCGTAGCACGAGCCCAGGTTGTATTCGCAGCAGGCAACGTTGCCCGCCAGGCACGAGCGGCAGGCACCGCAGCCGACGGCGGCCGGGATCATCACCTTGTCGCCCACTTTAAGCCGGTGAACCGCGCGCCCGACCTCGACCACTTCGCCCACCGCTTCGTGCCCGACGCAGAAACCCACGTCCTCGCTGAAACCATGCCCGTGGTAGATGTGCAGGTCCGATCCGCAGATCGAGCAGGCCTCGACCTTGATCACCGCATCGCGATCGCTCTGCGGGGTGGGATCGTCCATGTCCTCGTGCCGCACATCGCGCGCGCCGTAATACCGCAGGGCTTTCATCGCTGGTCCTCTCTCAGATCCGCCGCTCGCGCCCTTCCCAGAAGGGTTCGCGCAGCTTGCGCTTGAAGATCTTGCCCGAATCTTCGCGCGGGAGGCTGGCGGCAAAGTCGATCCGGCGGGGGACCTTGTAGCCAGTCAGCACCTTGCGCAGTTCGGCCTGCAATTGCGCCGCCTCCAGGTCCACCCCCGGCATCGGCTGGACCACCGCCATGACGCTTTCGCCGAATTCCTCGTCGGGAATGCCGAACACCGCACAGTCGGCCACGCCGGGCAGCTTGTGCAATTCAGCCTCGATCTCCGCCGGGTAGATGTTCGCCCCGCCCGATATGATCATGTCGTTGATCCGGTCGCACAGGTAAAGGAACCCGTCGGCGTCGAAATAGCCCATGTCGCCGGGCGTGATCAGGCCGTATTTCTCCATCGCCGCGCGCTTTTCGGGCGAATTCTGATAGGTGAAGTTGGTGCCGTGGCGGCCCTTGCCGATCACTTCGCCAATGGTGCCGGGGGGCACGTCGTTGCCTTGCGGATCGACCACGCGCAGCGTCACGCCCGGCTGGACCCGGCCGACCGAGCCCGGATGCGCCAGCCATTCCTGCGACGACAGGTTGGTGACGTTGCCCATTTCGGTCGAGCCGTAATATTCCCAGATCACCGGCCCCCACCATTCGATCATCGCCCGCTTGACCGGCGGCGGGCACGGCGCGGCGGCGTGGGTGACATATTCGAGGCTGGAGAGGTCGTACTTGCGCTTCACCGCTTCGGGCAGGCGCAGCAGGCGGTTGAACATGATCGGCACCATGTTGAGGTGCGTGATCCGCTCGCGCTCGATCAGGGCGAGCAGTTCCTCGGCATCGAAGCGCGGCATGATCACCACGTTCGCCCCGAGACGGATCGAGAAGGCCGAATGGGCATTGGGCGCAGAATGATAGACCGGGCCGATCACCGCCGTGGTGATGCTGGCGGGATCGCGCCGCCCGGCCAGCACCTCGGTATAGCCATAGGACCAGCCGAGCATGGTGTTCACCGCTTCGGCCTGTTCGGGGGTAAAGGCGGCGCGGCGCACGCCCTTGGGGCGGCCGGTGGTGCCGGACGTGTAGATGATCGAACTGGGGGCAACCTCGCCCTCGCCCGTGAAGGGTTCCGCCTTGGCTAGCAAGTCATCCCATAGCGGGTAACCGGGCGGCGGCGGTGTTTCCGCCAGGCCATAGGCCGCGCGTACTTCGGGCGGGGTCGGCACCACCACCACCGGAAGCCCAGAGGGAATCGCCGCGCGCACCGGCCCGAGCAGGTCGGCGTGGATCACCAGCAGCTTAACCCCGCTGTCTTCCAGCAGATAGCGGGCCTCGTCCACGGTGTAGTGCCAGTTGACCGGGACCGGGTAGATCCCCAGCATCCCGGCACCGAACACCCCTTCGAAATAGGCCAGGTCGTTGCGCAGGTAGAAGGCCACGCCATCGCCCTTGCCCACGCCGAAGCCGGCGATTACCCCGGCCGCGCGGCGGGCGCGCTGGTCGAATTCGGCTGCGGAAAGGATACGCTCCCCGCTCTTGATCCAGCCCATCGCGCCCTCCTCTGGCCTCAGCGCATTAGCGCTGGTTCATCGCCACGTATTCGCGGATCTTCTGCTTGCCGAGCTGGCTCATGTGCACTTCATCCGGACCATCGGCGATCCGCACGAAGCGGTTGATCGTGAAGAACCGCGCGATCGGGGTGTCATCGGACACGCCCATCCCGCCGTGAACCTGGATCGCCCGGTCGCACACGGTCTGCGCCATCTGCGGGGCGACAACCTTGATCGCGGCGATCAGGTCCTTGGCCACCTTGTTGCCATAGCGGTCCATCGCATCGGCGGCCTTGAGCGTGAGAAGGCGGGCCATTTCGACTTCGCAGAAGCTCTTCGCCACGTCCTGGCGAATGCTCGACTGATCGGACAGCTTCTTGCCAAAGGCGACGCGCTCGTCCGCGCGGCGGGCCATGATTTCCAGCGCGCGCTGGGCCTGCCCGATCGAGCGCATGCAGTGATGGATGCGGCCCGGCCCCAGGCGCCCTTGCGCGATTTCAAAGCCGCGCCCCGGCCCCAGGATCATGTTTTCCTTGGGCACGCGCACGTTGTCGAAGCGCAGCTCGCATTCGCCGCCGGGCGAATTGTGGCTGCCGAACACGGTCAGGTGGCGCACGATGGTGATCCCCGGGGTGTCCGGTTCGACCAGGATCTGCGAGTGCTGGGCATGGCGCGGGGCATCGAAATCGGTCTTGCCCATCACGATCCAGATCTTGCAGCGCGGGTGCATGGCGTTGGAAATCCACCACTTGCGCCCGTTGAGCACATAGTCATCGCCGTCCGGCGTGATCGACAGTTCAAGGTTGGTGGCGTCCGACGAGGCGACCTGCGGCTCGGTCATCACATAGGCGGACCGGATCGTGCCATCAAGCAAGGGCTTGAGCCACTTTTCCTGCTGCTCGGGGCTACCGTACTTGGCCAGCACTTCCATGTTGCCGGTGTCGGGCGCGCTGCAATTGAACACCTGGCTGGAAAACGGGACGCGGCCCATCACTTCGGCCAGCGAGGCATATTCGAGATTGGTCAGCCCCGGCGACCAGTGGCCGTATTCGTGCGGCAGGAACAGGTTCCACAGGCCAACGGCGCGCGCCTTGTCCTTGAGGTCTTCCATGCCGGGCCATTCCTGCCACAACCTGGCCGGATCGTTGACCCAGTCGTTATAGGCGTCTTCGTTGGGATAGACGTGTTCGTCCATGAAGGCTTCGACGCGGGCGATCAGATCCTTGACCTTGTCGGAATGTTCAAACTGCATTGTGCTGTGCCTTTCAGAAATTGCGTCCGAGTGCAGAATCAACCGATGGGGCAAAACCACCCGACCGCTTCCGCGCCCGCTCCTCTCCCGCGCCGATTTTTTTAATCGCGTGATTAATGCGGGGGCGATCCGCGCTTGTCAAACCCGGATCGCGGCATAAGCTGCCGGTCAAACAGAACCGCTGGAAAGAGGACTGCCATGACCGAAGAGATCCTGGAACCCGAGCTGCCGATCATCGACCCGCACCACCACCTGTGGGACCTGCGGCCGATGCTGGGCGTCTTTCCGCAGCCCCACCACCACTTCGTCGCCTCGGTTTCGCGCACGCCCTACTACACGTTCAACGAGCTGCACGCCGATACCAGCAGCGGGCACAACGTGATCGGCACCGTGTTCATGGAATGCGGCGCGTTCTACAACGGTGCCTATGGCAATGCGCTGAAGGTTCTGGGCGAAGTCGAATACGTCAACGGCGTCGCCGCGCAGAGCGCCAGCGGCCTCTATGGCACCCAAAGGCTGTGCGCCGCGATCATCGGCCATGCCGACCTGACGCTGGGCGATGACGCGCGGGCGGTGCTGGAAGGACTGATGGCCGCCACACCCCGCTTCAAGGGCATCCGCCACGCCGCCGCCTGGGATGCCGATCCCGACGTGCTGGGCCCGCCGTTTCACCACCCCGCCGGGCTGTACCGCGACGCGAAGTTCCGCGAGGGCTTCCGCCACCTTGGCGAACTGGGGCTGACGTTCGACGCCTGGCTGCTCGAGCCGCAGCTGGATGACGTGATCGACCTTGCCCGCGCCTTCCCCGGCCAGCCGATCGTGCTCGACCATTGCGGCACGCCGCTGGGCATGGGCAGCTATCGCGGCAAGCTGCACGAGCGCTTCGACATCTGGCGCGAGAAGATCCGCACCCTGGCGCAGTGCCCCAACGTGTCGGTCAAGCTGGGGGGCCTGGCCATGTCGTTCGCCGGTATGCCCGATCACGGGCCGGAAGCCGGCCTGGGTTCGGAAGTGCTGGCGGCGATGTGGCGCCCTTACATCGAAACCTGCATCGAGGCCTTCGGGCCGGAGCGCGCGATGTTCGAAAGCAACTATCCGGTCGACAAGTGGGGGGCGAGCTATCCGGTGCTGTGGAACACGTTCAAGCGGCTGACCCTGGGCGCGAGCGCGGACGAGAAGCGCGCGCTCTATGCCGGAACTGCCGCGCGGTTCTATGGCATCGAGGGGCTGCCGGGCTGACATGGCGGCGATCCACCTGCCGCGCGCGATCCGCATCGGCGGCGGCGTGCTGAACGAATTGCCGGAAGCGCTAGCCCAGTTCGGCCTGACGCGCCCGCTGATCGTCACCGACGGGTGGATCGCCCAGTCCGGCATCCTTGACCGGGTGCTGGACATTCTGGCCGGGGCGGGCATCGCCGCGCGCACCTTTGCCGAAGCCGTGCCCGATCCCACGGTGGACTGCGTCGAGGCGGCCACCGCCTACTTGCGCGCCGCCCAGCATGACTGTGTCATCGGTCTCGGCGGCGGCAGCCCGATCGACACGGCCAAGATCGTCGCGGTCAAGGCGCTGCGCGACGTGCCGGTCAGCGCGCTGAAAGCCCCGCACCAGGAAGATGCGCCCGCCCTGCCGATCATCGCGATCCCCACAACCGCCGGGACCGGGAGCGAGGCAACCCGCTTCACCATCATCACCGATACCGCCACTGACGAAAAGATGCTCTGCGCGGGGTTGGCCTTTCTCCCCACGCTGGCGATCGTCGATTACGAGCTGACCCTGACCAAGCCCGCGCGGCTCACCGCCGATACCGGGATCGACAGCCTGGTCCACGCGATCGAGGCCTATGTCTCGAAGCGCGCGAACCCGTTTTCCGATGCGGCGGCGCTTTCAGCCATGCGGCTGATCTGGCCGAACCTGCCGATTGCCTGCGCCGATCCCGGCAACCATGCCGCACGCGAGGCGCTGATGCTGGGGGCGCTTCAGGGCGGGATCGCCTTTTCCAACAGCTCGGTCGCGCTGGTCCACGGGATGAGCCGCCCGATCGGCGCGCATTTCCACGTTGCCCACGGCCTGTCCAACGCCATGCTGATGCCGCTGGTGACGCAGTGGTCGGCACCCGCCGCCCTGCCCCGCTATGCCCAGTGCGCCCGGGCAATGGGGCTGGCGAGCGATGCCGAGAGCGACCAGGGCGCGGTCGGCCGGCTGGTCGAGGCGCTGGAACGGATCAACGTCGACCTCGCCGTGCCCACCCCGCGCGCCTATGGCATCACGCGCGAACGCTGGGACGATCTGGTGCCGCTGATGGCGCGCCAGGCGCTCGCCTCGGGCTCGCCCGCCAACAACCCGCGCGTGCCGCAGGCGGCGGAAATCGAGGCGCTGTATCATCAGGCCTGGGGCTGACGCCGGACCGTTCATCGCGCAGACAGATCGCTGGGCCTAGCGGCGCAATCGGGCCGTGGAGCCCAAGCGAGTCTGCGCGACATGACTTCACCCGTGTTTTTCGATGCCACCGGACGCCGCCGCAAATGGGTAAGCCGCGCGGCATTTTCCGTGCTGGCGCTGGTGATACTGGCGGCGCTGGTCTTCGCCGCCACCGTGATCGCGGTGCCGGCCGAAACCCCGCTCGACATCGGGCACGAACGCCAGCAGGCGTTGCCGTTCCTGACCCACGTTGCCCGGCTGCGTCATCGCCTGCCCCGGCTGCCCGGACCGGCTGAGCGCGGCGAACCGCTGGCCGTCGGCTTCTACGTGCCCTGGGATCCCGATAGCGCGGCGTCGCTGCGCAAGCATTACGATGCGCTGGACTGGGTGGTGGCGGCCGATGCCCAGGTCAAACCGGCGACCGGCGCCTTGACCACCGATCCCGATCCGCGCCTGCGCGCGCTGGCGGCCAACCGCCTGCACCGCCCCCGCATGATGCTGATGGTGCAGAACCTGACGCATGATGATTGGGACGGCGTGGGCATGGCGCGCCTGCTGGCCGACCCGCGCCGCAGCGCCGCGCTGATCGACAGCACACTTGCCGCGCTACGAGCTGGCAACTGGCAAGGCGTGGTGTTCGACATCGAGAACATTCCCGACAATGCCCTGCCCGCCTATCAGGCCTTTCTGGCCCAGGCGCGGGCCAGGCTGGCGCGGGCCGGCTATCCCGTGGCGCTGACCGCACCCGTGGGCGAACCAGCCTGGGACCTGCACCGTTTTGCCGCAGCCAGCGATTACCTGATCCTGATGGACTATGACCAGCACTGGCAGGGCGGGACACCCGGTCCGATCGCGGCGCAGGACTGGTTCAACCAGCAGTTGCAGGATGCCCGGGCCAAGGTGCCGGCAGCCAAGCTGATCGTCGCACTGGGCAGTTATGGCTATGACTGGCACGACGGCAAGGCCGATGCGCTGTCCATTCCCGAAGCCTGGCTGGCCGCACACGATAGCGGCACGCTGCCCCGGTTCGATCCCGCCAGCGGCAATTCCGGCTTCGCCTATGCCGAAGATGGCCATCCGCATACCGTCTGGCTGATGGATGCGGCGACCAGCTGGAACCAGCTGGTCCAGGCGCGCGGCCTGCGGGGGATCGCGCTGTGGCGGCTGGGCAGCGAGGACCCCGGCTTCTGGGAAGACCTGCGCGCCTGGCGCGCGCATGGCCAACCCCGGCTGGAGCAGATCGCGCGGTCATCCGGCACCGATATCGAAGGATCGGGCGAAGTGCTGAAGATCGGCGCCGAGCCGCAGGCCGGCCTGCGCCAGGTCAGCTTTGCGCGCGACGGCACGGCCAGCGATGTCCGCTATGCGGCCCTGCCCACGCCCTACGTTATCCAGCGCAGCGGGGCGGCCGATCCCAAGGCCATCGCGCTGACCTTCGACGATGGCCCCGACCCCGACTATACCCCCGCGATCCTGCGCGTGCTCGAATCGCGCCGCGTCCCCGCCACTTTCTTCGTGATCGGCGAAAACGCGCTGGAACATCCCGAGCTGTTGCAGCGCATCGTCGCCGATGGGGACGAACTGGGCAACCACAGCTACACCCACCCCAACCTGGCAGAAGTCCGGGCCTTCGGCACCGAGCTGGAGCTCAATGCCACCCAGCGCCTGATCGAATCCTATACCGGCCGGTCCACCCGGCTGTTCCGCGCCCCCTATTTCGGCGATGCCGAGCCGACCACCGCCGATGAATTGCGCCCGGCCTCGATCGCGCAGGCGCGCGGCTATACCATCGTCGGGCTGCACGTGGACCCGGCCGACTGGCGCACGCCCGGCGTCCAGGCGATTGTCGATCGCACCGTCCAGCAGATCGAAAGTGCCACTCCCGAGCAAAGCGCCAACGTGGTGCTGCTGCACGATGGCGGCGGCAACCGCACGCAGACCGTGGCCGCCCTGCCGCAGATCATCGACCGGCTGCGCGCCGATGGCTACCGCTTTGTCGGCGTATCGCAGCTGGCCGGGCTGAGCCGCGATGCCGTGATGCCGCCCGTGCGCGGGTCAGACCGGATCGCGGTGCACGCCGATGTCTCGCTGTTCCTGGTTTTGGCGGCGCTGGGCTATGCGATCCGCTGGCTGTTCTTCTTCGCCATCGCGCTGGGCATTGCCCGCGCCGTGCTGCTGACCGCGCTAGCGCTGATCAACCGCGCCACCGGCCAGCGTCCGCCGGCCGATGCGCCCCAGCCGCCGGTCTGCGTGATCATCCCCGCCTATAACGAGGAACGGGTCATTGTCGCCTCGATCGCGCGGGTGCTGGCGAGCGACTATCCGGCGCTGGAACTGATCGTCGCCGATGATGGATCGAAGGACGCGACCAGCGCGCTGGTGCGCCAGCATTATGGCGATGATCCGCGCGTCCGGCTGCTGACCCTGACCAACGGCGGCAAGGCCAGCGCGCTCAACCGCGCCCTGGCCACCGCGCAGGGCGAAGTGGTCATCGCGCTTGACGCCGATACGCAGTTCCTGCCCGATACCATCGCCAGGCTGGTGCGCTGGTTCGCGGACCCGCGGATTGGCGCGGTGGCGGGCAATGCCAAGGTCGGGAACCGCATCAACCTGGTCACGCGCTGGCAGGCGATCGAATATGTCACTGCCCAGAACGTCGAACGCCGCGCGCTTGACGCCCTGGGGGCGATTACCGTGGTGCCGGGCGCGGTCGGAGCCTGGCGGCGCGCCGCGCTGGATGCGGTCGGCGGCTATCCCGAAGACACCCTGGCCGAGGACCAGGACCTGACCATCGCGATCCAGCGGCGCGGCTGGCGGGTGGCCTATGACGTCGAGGCGGTGGCGCTGACCGAAGCGCCGGAAACCTTCCGCGCGCTGGCCAAGCAGCGCTATCGCTGGTCGTTCGGCACGCTGCAATGCCTGTGGAAGCACCGCGCGGTGATCAATGCCGGGCGGCCGCGCGGCCTGGCGTGGATCGGCATGCCGCAGGTCTGGCTGTTCCAGATCCTGTTCGCCGCGATATCCCCGATGATCGACCTGGCCCTGGTCATTTCGATCGTCGGTACTGCCGTGCGGGTCCACCAGCACGGCTGGGACCAGACGCAGAGCGACGTGCTGCGCATGGCGCTGTACTGGGCGGTGTTCACCGGGATCGACCTTCTTGCCGGCTGGATTGCCTATCGGCTCGAACCGGTGCGGCAGCGTTTCCCCGGGGTGCTGCTGATCGCGCAGCGGTTTGCCTATCGCCAGTTGATGTACGGCGTGGTGATCCGCTCGATCACGGCGGCGATGCGCGGCGGCATGGTCGGCTGGGGCAAGCTGGAACGGACCGGCAGCGTTACCGTGACGCAGGGAGCGGGCTAGACCGGCGCCAGCGGCTCGTGCGCCAGCGGCACCGATTCCAGCTCGATCGCGTCGCCGGGGCGGACCGTGCCATCCTCGATCACCACGGCCATCACCCCGCTCTTGCGGATCACACTGCCATCGCCTGCGCGGTCCAGCATGGCATCCATCAACCCCGGCGCCAGGCCATTGATCAGCTTGCACGGGCTGCGCAGCCCGGTGATCTCGATCAGCGCCTCCGGCCCCAGCCGCAGCCGCGTGCCGCGTGACAGACCCAGCAGGTCGATCCCCCGCGTCGTCACGTTCTCGCCCAGTTCGCCGGGGGCCACGGCAAAGCCCTTGCCCGCCAGCTCGTCCAGCAGTTCACCGTGGATCAGGTGGACCTGGCGCAAGTTGGGTGCCTGCGGATTGCGGCGCTGGTCATAGCGGTGCTGGACCAGCCGGCCAAAGTGCGCGTCCCCTTCCACCCCGAAGCCGGCGACCAGGTGGATTTCGGCCACTTGTGGTTTGCTGAAGCGATGGCCGGCATCGCGCGCGACGGACAGGACGGTTGGCGTCATGCCGCCCGGCCTAGCACCGCGCGGCGCTGACACAAATCAGTTTCGTTTCGCTACTCGACAAGTCTGACGGCGCTTCATATGAACCGCTTAACCGACCAGTTAAGTAGAGGATTGCCCATGGCCCTGCCCGCCCCGTTCGACCGCCTGCGCCTGCCCGTCATCGCTTCGCCGCTGTTCATCATTTCCGGGCCGGAGCTGGTGATCGCGCAGTGCAAGGCCGGGATCATCGGCAGCTTCCCCGCGCTCAACGCCCGCCCCTCGGGCGTGCTGGACGAATGGCTGCACCGCATCACCGAGGAACTGGCCGCGCACAACCGCGACAATCCGGATCGCCCCGCCGCGCCGTTCGCCGTCAACCAGATCGTCCACAAGTCGAACAACCGTCTGGACGAGGACATGGAGGTCTGCGCCAAGTGGCAGGTCCCGATGGTGATCACCTCGCTGGGCGCGCGCGAGGACGTGAACCAGGCCGTGCACGCCTGGGGCGGGATCGTGCTGCACGACGTGATCAATGACCGTTTCGCCCGCAAGGCGGTGGAAAAGGGCGCGGACGGGCTGATCCCGGTGGCCGCGGGCGCGGGCGGCCATGCCGGCACGCTTTCGCCCTTCGCCCTGATGCAGGAAATCCGCGAATGGTTCACCGGGCTGATCGCGCTGTCCGGCTCGATCGCCTGCGGCCGTTCGGTGCTGGCCGCGCAGGCGATGGGCGCCGATTTCGGCTATATCGGTTCGGCCTGGATCGCCACGCAGGAAGCCAACGCGGTGCAAGGCTACAAGGACGCGATCGTCGCCGGAAAGGCCGAGGACATCGTCTATTCGAACCTGTTCACCGGGGTTCACGGCAATTACCTGCGCCCCTCGATCGAGGCTGCCGGGCTTGATCCCGATAATCTGCCCGAAAGCGATCCCAGCAAGATGAACTTCGGTTCGGGCGGCAATACCGATGCCAAGGCGTGGAAGGACATCTGGGGTTCGGGCCAGGGTATCGGCGCGGTCAAGGCGGTGGAAACCGTGGCCCAGCGGGTCGACCGGCTGGAAGCGGAATACAACCAGGCGCGCAAGGAGCTGGCGGAAAAGGCGCGCATGGCGCTGGCCTGAACGGGGCCTAGGCGTCCTGATCGGGCGCGGTGGCCGGCCACAGCAGGTCGGCCATGGCATCCAGTTCGGCAAAGTCGAACCGGCTGCCAAGCGGGTCTTTGCGGTTGAGCTTGAGCTGGCGCTGCTGCGCCAGCAGGCGGCGGCGCAGTGCGCGTTGCAGCAGTTCAAGCCGCTGGTAGGCATCCATCAGCGCCACTTCAGGCGCGCGGCCCCGCGTGGCCGCCCAGCCCGCCTCGATCTGCCCAACCCGTTCGCAGACCAGGGCGTTGTAGCTGCGATGCGGGCCGCGATGCAGCGGCAGGCCGATGCGCACCACCGCCTGGTCGTTCGCCGGCAACAGCAGCCCGTTGCGGCGGAAATCGTCGAACCCCACTCGTTCCAGCCCCAGCGCCTGGAACAACGCGCCAAAGCAGCGCTGCGAAAGCAGCTGACGGGGCAACAGGTGGTGGCGTTGCAGGCCCGAATCGAACCCCGGCTGGTCGCGCCGGTTGACCGCCCGGAACGACAGCCGCTGGCGCTGCGCATGATCACTACCCAGGCTGCCGGGGTGCAGCAGGTTCAACCCAGCCCCCCCTTGCGCAGGATCACCCGCAGCTTCTGTTCGGCCAGGATCGGGGCAATCACCAGAGGTTCGCCCGCCGGTCCGGTCAGTTCCACCGGCTGGGTCAGCGCTTCGCGCCCGACCAATTCGTTGATCAGCCGCACCGCGATCCGCGCCTGGTCAGCCGGGGTATAGCCGGCGGCGGCGGGCAATTGCAGTTCCTGCCCGGTGAAGAAGGCCAGCCCCCGGCTTTCCATGGCGCCCTGGGCCGTGCGGTGCAGGCTGGTCAGCCCCAGCGCAGGGAACGGCCCGCCGGACAGCCAATCGCCAATCACCTTGCGGAAATAGGCCGGGGCCATCCAGCACTGCGCCGGGTTCCAGCACACTGCCAGCAAGCCGGGCAGCGCTGCCAGTTCCACCGCCAGCGCAGCCACCGCGCGCACCACCGGCAGCATCGCTACCGCATCCGCGAGGTGCGGCCCGGGGTGCAGGCTGATCGCCTCGCCATCGGGCGATTCGCCCAGGCCCAGGATCGCGCCGGGCGCGGGGCGTGGTTCGGCCGGGGCGGGTGCCAGCCCCCGGCAATCAATCGCCATGCCGCTGATCAGCAGTTCCAGCCAGCCGTGATTGCCGGCAGGCACGTGGCTGATCGCAAAGCGCGCTGGACCCGCTGCCGCACCAGCCGACAGCGCGGACACGGCTGCACAGTCCGGGCGTTGCCCTTTCGCGAAGATCAGCGAAAGGACAGCCTCGGTCTGTTGCACCGCTTGCACGTCAGCGACGATGGTTCCCCCCATAGCCCTTTGATTAGGAAAGACGCATCTGGCACCAATGAGCGCTCCGCGTCGAGTCCCGATCATGGCACTGCCTCGGAATTGGACGCAATTGCCGCGCGGCGTCAAAAAACGCCCAGTGCGATCCCTTCGGCCAGGGCGGCGCCCAGCATGGCGCATTCCTCGAGGCGCTCCGCCGGCACCTGCTTGGGGGCGAGAATCGCCTCGGGTGTCTGGGCGGCGAGGTTGACCAGTAGCGGATTGGCCACCCGCTTCAGCCGCCAGCCGGTGACGATCCGGTCAAGCTGAGCCTGCGCGCCATGACCATCGCTGCCCGCCGCGATCATCGTCGCATAGGGCCGCCCCTCGACCTGCCCAAGCAGCGGATAGTAGCAGCGGTCGAACATCTCCTTCATCGCCCCGCTCATCGAACCGAGGTTTTCCGGGCAGGCAAACAGATAGCCGCTGGCGGCCAGCAGCACTTCGGGCGTGACCTCCTCGGCGCAAAGCAGGCGCGCGCGTCCCTGCGCCGCGTCATGCGCCGCCGCGGCCATGGCCCGCGCCGCGCCGGTGCGGCTATGCCAGACGATCGCCAGCACTGGCGCGTCCCCGGCGCTCAGCAGCCGGGCTTGAGCACGCCGCGCATCAGTCCGCCCAGCCCGCCCTTGGGCTTGCAGTTCTGCTGCGGCTGGGGCCGATTCTCGTCATCGTCGCGTTCGCTCATGCCGCCCATGTCGCCCATCCCGGGCATGTCCATCCAGGTGGTGGTCGACCGGTGGCGAATGCGCGCGGTCCATTCCAGGTTCCACGCCGCCTTGGGATCGGCCGGACGCGGCGGGAACGAGAAATCCTCCTGCGGGCCAAAGGCGGTCAGCGTGCCCATGCGGAAATCGGGGGCCGCCTTGCGCACTTCGGCCGGGACCATGCAACTGGTAGTCGCCGGCGGCATCACCGTGCGGTCCTTGACCAGCGTGGCGACCTGCCCGGGCGACAGCCAGTCACCCAACCCGCCGCCGAACTGGCGGCCCGCGCTGCTGGTCCACATCACCATGTCGCCCATCTTGCCGTCCGGGCTCATCTTGCCGCCGAACAGCGTGGCGAGATAGCCGGTGGCGTCCGCCACCGGCCCCCACGACAGCAGCGCCGCCCCGCTTGCCTGTTCGGCATTGCTGGTGCGCAGCGGGGCCATGAAGTCCTTGGCCAGGGAAAAGGTCATTTCCGGCGAATAGTTGCCCGCCACCCGGTGCAGGCCCGGCAGCGAGGTGTCGGCCTTGGCGTACTTGCCGTCATCAGCCGGCCAGCGGCCAAAGGTCTTGCTGTTGGTCGGGCTTGGCCCCCAGTCGCGGATCACGGTGCTGCTCCAGATGCCGGCCGGCATCTGCCCGGCGGCGATCTTGGCGAAATCGATCACCACCGGCTGACCCTTGGGCGCGTGTTCGCCGCAGCCCCAGAAGATCAGCAGGCGCCCGCGCGGCCGCTCGCCCGGGAATTCGTCCATCGGCTGCTTTTCCAGCGTCGGGGTGACCAGCGCGACCGATTTGCCCAGCTTCGCGCTGGGCGGCATGAAGTGATCCGCCTTCGGCCCGCCCTTGTCGGGCCCGCGCGACGAGCCGAGCCGCAGGTAAAGCTCGTGCTGCACCTTGCTGCCGCCGCCGCCGAACATCATCCCCATGGCCGAGCCCATGCCCCCGCCCATCGCGCCAAAGCCCGATACGGTGCCTGCGCGCATGTCATAGCGCGCCACAGGGCCGCTGCTGGGCGCGCGCTGCGCCAGCGAGGGAAGCGCGGCAAGCGCGGTGGCGCCCAGCGCAGTGCAAATCACGATGCGGGTGGATTTCTGCATGGCACGACTCCCAATGACAGACCGTCAGCCTGAAGCATAGCGAAGGCCCGGACGGGAAAGTTGTCAATTGTCGACATCAACTTGCGCAAATCTTTCCTGGCGCGGCGCAATCGGCTAGCCCGGCGGCATGGCATCCTCCTCCGCTTCAATCCTGGGCGTGGCCCGTTCGCTTTCCGGCAAGACCTGGCGCTGGCGCGGCGGCAACATGGAACTGGGCGGCGCGGGCGCGGCCTCGCTCGAACATGACCTGGTGACCCAGCTGCTGCTGGCGCGCGGCGTGCCGCACGATGACATCGAACGCCACCGCAACCCGTCGCTGCGCGCCTTCCTGCCCGATCCGTCCGAATTCCGCGACATGGACCTGGCCGCCGAGCGGCTGGCCCAGGCCGTGCTGACGCAGGAACAGGTCACCATCTATGGCGACTATGACGTCGACGGGGCGACCAGCGCGGCGCTGCTGATCCGTCTGCTGCGCGCGCTGGGGCACGAGGCGCGCTATTACATCCCCGACCGCCTGCTCGAAGGCTATGGCCCCTCGGGCGAAGCGCTGGTGCGGCTGGCCGAGGAAGGCTCCAGCCTGATCGTCACGGTTGATTGCGGGGCCATGGCGCACCAGGCGCTCGACATGGCCCACGCCGCTGGAGTCGATGTGGTGGTGGTCGATCACCACAAGTGTTCGCCCGAGCTGCCGCGCGCCCTGGCGCTGGTCAATCCCAACCGGCTGGATGAAGGCGATCTCGCCGCCGCGCACGGCCACCTTGCCGCGGTTGGTGTCGCCTTCCTGCTGGCGGTGGCGACCGTGCGCGCGCTGCGCCAGCGCGGGTTCTTCGCCGGCCGGGCCGAGCCGGACCTGTTCGCCCTGCTTGACCTGGTGGCGCTGGGCACGGTCGCGGACGTTGCCCAGCTTCACGGCCTCAATCGCGCGCTGGTGGCGCAGGGGCTCAAAGTGATGGCCCGGCGCGACAACGTGGGCATGGCCGCGCTGATCGACGCCAGCCGGCTGACCCGGGCTCCGGTCTGCAGCGACCTTGGCTTTGCGCTGGGTCCGCGCATCAACGCCGGGGGCCGCGTGGGCGAATCGACGCTGGGGGTGCGGCTGCTGACTACCCAGGACCCGGACGAGGCGCGCGAGATCGCCGCGCAGCTGTCCCAGCTTAACGAGGAACGCCGCGCGATCGAGCAGATGGTGCAGGAAGCCGCCGAAGCCCAGGTCGATGCCCAGCACAATCGCGCCGTGCTGACCCTGGCGGGCGCGGGCTGGCACCCCGGGGTGATCGGCATCGTCGCCGGGCGAATCAAGGAAAAGACCGGCAAGCCCACACTGGTTATCGCGCTCGATGCCGACGAACATGGCAATGGCAAGGGTTCGGGCCGCTCAATCGCCGGGGTGGACCTTGGCGCCGCGATCATTGCCGCGCGCGAAGCGGGGCTGCTGGTCGCGGGCGGCGGACACGCCATGGCCGCCGGGCTGACCGTGGCGCCGGACCAGCTTGGCGCGCTGGGCGACTGGCTGGACGAACGGCTGGGCGCCGACGTGACCGCCGCGATGGCCAGCCAGGCCATGCTGCTTGACCTGGCCGTGGCTCCCGGCGGGCTGACCCCGCCGCTGGTCGAAGCGCTGGAAAGCGCCGGCCCCTATGGCATGGGCTGGCCCGGCCCGCGCGTGGCGGTGGGGCCGGTGCGGCTGGTCAAGGCCGACCTGGTCGGCACCGACCACGTCCGCCTGATCGCCCGGGGCGAGGATGGCGCCAGCTTCAAGGCCATCGCTTTCCGCGCCGCCAGCACGGACCTGGGCCAGGCGCTGCTGCACGGTTCGCAGGACCGCAAGCTGTGGCTGGCCGGCCGCGCGAAGATCGACGACTGGGCCAGCCGCCCCCAGGCCGAACTGCATGTCGACGACGCCGCGTGGATTGATTGAAACAAAGTTTGCTTGGGGGGGTTGACCCCCATGGAAGCCTCCCTTAATGGCGCACCCCTGCCCACCGCGCAGCTGGTGTGGCCCCTTCGTCTAGCGGTCAGGACGCGGCCCTTTCACGGCTGAAACACGGGTTCGATTCCCGTAGGGGTCACCATCCAGCAGCGCTGGTGGGCATTTTGATTCCCCCCAGCGTCATGCCTGATTGTGGCAGTGCCCAGCCGGCCCTGCGCCGCTACCGCTTGGGCGGCGGCGGCGTGACAGTCCGGGCCGAATCGACCAGCAATTCCGCACCGTTGACCAGCAGCGCCTCGTCCGAGGCGAGGTAGAGGACGGCATAGGCCACCTGGCGCGGATCGCCCGCGTGGGGGCTTTGCGGCTCCAGCCCCAGATCGGCGCGCATCGCCCGCAGCATCGGGGTATCGGTCACCCCGGGATGGACCGAATTGCAGCGAATCCCGTTTTCGGCATTCTGGCAGAACACCGCGACCGATTTGGTCAGCGATCGCACCGCGCCCTTTGACGCACTGTAGGCCACCCCGCCCGCTTCGCCGCTGTGCGAGGCGACCGAGGCGACGTTGACGATCGCCCCGCCGCCGCTGCGCGCCATTTCGCGCACTGCCATGCGGCAGCCCAGGAACGCCCCATCGGCGTTGACCGCCTGGATCCGGCGATAGTCCGCATAAGTGACATCCGCGATCGAGGCCGGAATCTGGATCGCGGCGTTGTTGACCAGGATGTCGATTCGCCCGAATCGCGCGGTGACCGTGCGGGCCAGCTCGTCCCAGTCCGCCTCGCTCGATACGTCATGGCGCAGGAACAGCCCCGGCGTGGCAAGGTCCGCGACCAGCGCCTGCCCTTCCGCTTCGGCCACATCGGCCACCACCACGCTGGCCCCTTCTTCGGCCAGCAGGCGCGCGGTGGCCGCGCCGATGCCCATTGCTCCGCCGGTGACAATCGCGACCTTGCCTTGAACCCGTCCCATCATGTGTCCTTTCAAACCAGCGGTTCGCCGGCGCGGAACGCGCGGGCGATGCGATAGAATTCATCGTCAGGCCGGGGCAGGCTGTGGGTGCCCTGCGGCCAGGCGGCATAGGGCGTGGTGGCGGGCACCGCGCCGGAAAAGTCGGAAATCCCGCGCCGCAGCACGATCCGCCATTCGCCTTCGCGCCGTTCCAGCACGTCGATGTAGCGGCCTTCGAAAAAGGCGTCTTCCTCGCCCGCGCCGCTGGCGGCGGGGCGGCGGTGGTGGGCGAAATAGTGGCTTTCGGCCAGGGCCCGATCGCCCTGCACTTCGACCAGCACGTTGGAGACGTGGTGCGCGGCCTGCAGGCAGCGTTCGATGATCGGCACGGCATAGTCGATGAACCCGGCGGAGGGCCCCTTGTAACCGCCGTGCCAGGTGATCGCGTCGGGCCAGTAGCAGGCACGCATCCCGTCCAGGTCCTTGCGGTCGTTGGCGCGGGCGCCGGCATGGATCAGGTCGGCAATCGCCTGCTTGGCTTCCAGCAGGTCAAGCCGCCGGGCAATATCGTCAAGGGTCATCGTGCTGCTCCGCGCTGGGGAATGGTGATCGGGCAGGACAGTTCCATGTCCAGCACCGCGTTGATCCGGCCGATGGCCAGCCACTTGGCGACACAGGTGCTCAGCTCGACGATCTCGCCGGGGGTGAACGCGCTGGTCAGGTCCTGCCAGAACTCGGCGTCGAAGCTGGCCTTGCCCGCAGCAAAGCGCTCAGCAAAGCCGATCACCAGTGCTTCGCGCCCGGAATAGCGGCCGCGCCGGGCCGGATCGTCGACATCGGCATAGAACGCTTCGTCGATGCCCTGGGCGGCCATGTCCTCGGGCCGGGCCTCGCTGCACGGCAGGCAGCCGTTGATGTGGGCAATGCGGATCCGCGCCGCTTCCAGTTCGCGCAGCGGCAGGGTGGAACCGGCCTGCACCGCCTGGCCAAAGGCCTGGACGGCGGCCCCCAGCGCTGGCCGCAGCGACCACATCCGCGCGGTCATTTCCCCTGGCCCGTCGGGCAGCTCGATTTGCGGCACGGCCTCTCCTTTCCTGCACATGGTTGCAGAATTGGATGGACCTCTCAATGAAAATCGCGCGACCTGGGAATGATCCTGGCCTGGCGCGGATGGCCGGCGCGGTGAATGGGCTGCGGCCCGCGCTGGCCCTGCACCGGGCGGGCAACGTGATCGGCGCGGTCCACCTGCCGGGGCAGCAGATCATCGGACAGCGCGTGCAGCGCGGGCGTGGCATCGGCCAGGCGGGTGACGATCACGTGGGTCACCTCGTCGTCGTATTCGACGCGGCCCTGCACTTCCATCAGCCGCGCGGCCATGATCACCTGGCGCTGGCGCTCCATCACGTCGGGCCAGATCACCAGGTTGACCACTCCGGTCTCGTCCTCGAGCGTGATGAAGCACACCCCCTTGGCCGATCCGGGGCGCTGACGGATCAGCACCACGCCCGCCACCTGCACCGCGCTACGGAACTTGCGGCTGCGCAGGTCGGTCGCGCGGATGAAGCCGCGTTCGGCCAGATCGGCGCGCAGGAAGGCCAGCGGATGCGCCTTCAGCGACAGGCGCTGGGTCTGGTAATCGGCCACCACTTCCTCGGACAGGGGCATGGCCGGCAGGCGGGTGAGCGCGCGCTCGGCCCCTTCATCGCGCGCCTGCATCGCGGCGAACAGCGGCAGTTCGGGCGCGGCGATCAGACTGCGCGCGTCCCACAGCGCCTGCCGCCGGGTCAGCGCCAGCGATGCCATGCAGTCCGCGCTGGCCAGCCGTTCGACCAGCGCGGGCGAAAGGCCGGCCCGCTCCTTGAGCTCGCGCACGTCGCGAAACGGCCCACCCTCTGCCCGCGCCGCGACGATCCGCGCCGCCGCCGCCTCGGCAAAGCCATCGACCTGGCGCAGCCCCAGCCGCAGCGCCGCCGCATCGCCCTGCCCTTCCAGACTGTTGTCCCAATCGCTGCGATTCACGTCCACCGGCAGCACCCGCACCCCATGTTCGCGCGCATCGCGCACGATCTGGGCCGGGGCATAGAAGCCCATCGGCTGCGAATTGAGCAGCGCGCAGGCGAAGGCCGCCGGGTAATGGCATTTCAGCCAGGCCGAGACATAGACCAGCAGCGCAAAGCTGGCGGCGTGGCTTTCGGGAAAGCCGTATTCGCCGAACCCCTTGATCTGGTTGAAGCAGCGCGCGGCGAAATCCGGGTCATAGCCGCGCGCGATCATCCGGCCGACCATCATGTCCTCCAGTTCCGCCACCATCCCCCGGCTGCGGAAGGTCGCCATCGACTTGCGCAAGCGGTTGGCCTCCGCCCCGGTGAACTGGGCCGCGTCAAGCGCGATCTTCATCGCCTGTTCCTGGAAGATCGGCACCCCCAGCGTGCGGCCCAGGATGCTGGTCAGCTCGTCCGGCGGGCCGTGCTGCGGCCCCGGGGCGGGGATCTCCACGCGCTCCTCGCCCCGCCGCCGCTTGAGATAGGGGTGGACCATGTCACCCTGGATCGGCCCGGGGCGAACGATCGCCACTTCGATCACCAGGTCATAGAAGCAGCGCGGGCGCAGGCGCGGCAGCATGTTCATCTGCGCGCGGCTTTCCACCTGGAACACGCCGAGCGAATCGCCCTTGCACAGCATGTCGTAGACCATGGGATCCTCGCGCGGGACGGTGGCGAGGGTCAGGTGTTGGCCGTGATGCGCGCCCAGCAGGTCAAGGCACTTCCTGATGCAGGTCAGCATGCCCAGCGCCAGCACGTCGACCTTGAGGATGCCCAGCGCGTCGATGTCGTCCTTGTCCCATTCGATGAAGCTGCGTTCCGGCATGGCGCCGTTGCCGATCGGCACGGTTTCGGTCAGCAGCCCCTGCGTCAGGATGAACCCGCCGACGTGCTGCGACAGGTGGCGCGGCATGCCGATCATCTGCTCGGTCAGCGCCAGCACCCGCCGCAGGTGCGGGTCCGACAGGTCCATGCCGGTTTCGGCGGCGTGCTTTTCCCCGATCGAGCGGCCGTAGCTGCCCCAGACCGTGCGGGCGAGCGCGCCGGTAACATCCTCGGACAGGCCCATCGCCTTGCCCACCTCGCGGATCGCCATGCGCGGGCGGTAATGGATCACCGTGGCGCACAGCCCGGCGCGCTGGCGGCCATAGCGGGCGTAGATGTACTGGATCACCTCCTCGCGCCGTTCGTGTTCGAAATCGACGTCGATGTCGGGCGGTTCGTTACGATCCTCGGAAATGAAGCGGTCGAACAGCAGCGCGTGCCGGGCCGGATCTACCGCGGTGATTTCCAGGCAATAGCACACCGCCGAATTGGCCGCGCTGCCGCGCCCCTGGCACAGGATCGGCGGATCCTGCGCCCGCGCGAAATCGACGATATCCTTGATGGTCAGGAAATAGCGCGCCAGCCCAAGCTTGCCGATCAGGTCCAGCTCGCGCCGCAAGGTCGCGGCCACGGTTTCGGGCACGCCGCCGGGATAGCGCACCGTCGCGCCGGCCCAGGTCAGCTGTTCCAGCCAGCCTTGCGGGTCGAGCCCATCGGGACAGATCTCCTCGGGATACTCGTAACGCAGTTCCTCAAGGCTGAAGCTGCACCTGTCGGCCAGTTCGCGCGCGGCGGCGAGCGCATGGGGCCAGGGCGCGAACAGCCGGGCCATCTCCTCCGGCCCCTTGAGGTGGCGTTCGGCGTTGGGCTGGAGCAGGTGCCCGGCCTGGGCCACCGTGGTCTTGTGGCGGATCGCCGTCATCACGTCATGCAGCGGGCGGCGGTGCGGGGCGTGATAAAGCGGCAGGTTGCTGGCCAGGATCGTCATGGCCTGCCCCCGCGCCAGGGCATCGAGCCGCGCGATCCGCGCCAGATCATCGCCGGTGTAGAGATAGCTGGCGGCCAAGTGCCGCAGCGTGGGCAGCTGCGCGGCCAGGTATGGCAGCAACTCGGCCCATCCGGCGGTCAATTCGACCTGTCCGGGCGCGGCTGCCGCGCCCAAAGCGACCACGTTGCTTTCCACCGGGATGGTCAGCACCGCATCGAGATCATCCGGGGGCAGCAGCACCAGGTGCACCCCCTCGGCATGGGCCGCGAGCATGGCCAGGCTGATGTCGCAGGCGCCCTTGTCCTGCCATTCACCGTCGAGCCGCGCCATCCGCCCGGCTGAAATCAGGCGGCACAGCCGGCCATAGGCGGCGCGGTCCTGCGGATAGGCGAGGAAGGCCAGCCCCTCGACCGTTTCGATCCGGCAGCCGATCACCGGGCGCAGGCCCAGCGCCTTGGCCTCGACATGCAGGCGCACCACCCCGGCCATGGTGTTGGCATCGGCAATCCCGATCGCGTCATAGCCCAGCGCGCGCGCCGTGGTGACAAGGTCCACCGCATCCGATGCGCCGCGCAGGAACGAAAAGCAGCTGACCAGCCCCAGTTCGACGAACGGCGCGAGGGCCGGCGGCGGCAGATCGGCCGGTTCGGCGCGGCGGCGCGGCGGGGTTAGCGGGGCCTCGGGCATGGCTAGCCGCACAGCCCCTGCAGGAACCATTCGGGCACCCCGCCGCGCCCATCATCCGGCAGGCCCGCGCGGTAGATCCAGTAGCGGCGGCCCTGCCCGTCCTCGATCCGGTAGTAATCGCGCAGCCGCGTGGTGCCGCGTTCGCGCCACCATTCGGGGGCGATCCGCTCCGGCCCTTCGGCGCGGGCAATCTCGTGCACTTCGCCGCGCCAACGGAACCGGCGCGGCAGGCCATCGGGACTGGCATAGAGCACCGCGATCGGCTCGGGCCGGTCGAGCAGCTTGAGCGGGCGGGCGTGGAGCGGCAGGGCTTCCTGCCCCGGCGCTTGTGGTTCCAGCGGCTCCACCCAGCCCTGCGCGCGTTCGGGGATGTGGCTGGCGCGCGGCACGGGGCGGCGCACCGCCTGCGGCCCCAGCCGCGCGGTCAGCCGGTCGATGCAGGCCGACAGGCTGGTGCCGTGCGCTTCGGCCGCGGCATCAAGATCGCGCTGGCTGAGCGCCACAGGCTCGGTCCAGGGGGCGCGCAGGCGGGCCAGTTCGATCCCGAATCCCGCGTCGACATTATCCAGCCGGTGCGCGAACAGGCGGGCGATGTGCGCGGGGTCGCGGCTGGCGGCGGCCAGTTCCAGCGTGCGGACCAGCACTTCGCCGTCGACCTTCCACAAGCCCAGCTCCAGCCGCCGCGCGCCCAGCGCGCGGCTTTCCAGCAGCCGGGCCAGATCGCCGCACAGGTCAGCCACCACCCGGTCCAGCAGCGCGCGGTGGCGGATCGGTTCAAGCAGGCGGCGCTGGACCAGCGGCAGGTCCACCGCCACCACCGGCAGCAGGGGTTCGGGCACCCGGCCGCGCAGCTGGTCGAGCCGGATCAGCGGATTCGCACCCGGCGTGCGGACATTGCGGAACCGCCGCGCCAGCGCATCGCGCGCCACTCCGGCCAGATCGCCGATCCGCTTCAACCCCAGCCGGCGCAGCACCAGCAAGGTCGCGGGATCGAGCCGCAGCGCGGCCACCGGCAAGTGATCGAGGCTGCCGTCCGCCTGCATGATCGCGCCGTTTTCGCCGTAATGCGCCAGCGCCCAGGCTGCTCCGGCGGTGGGGCCAATCGCCAGCCGCGCAGCCAGCCCGCGCGCGGCCAGCCGCCGGGCGGCATCGTCCAGCAGCCCGCGCTCGCCGCCATGCAGGTGCGCAACCCCGGTCACGTCTACCACCAGCCCGTCAGGCGGGTCGAGCGCGGACCACGGCCCCCAGCGCTGCGCCCACAGCGCCAGGCTTTCCAGCAGGGCCAGGTCGCCCGCCGGGTCGGCCGGAGCCGTGGCCAGTGCCGGGCAAATCGCCCGCGCATCGGCCAGCATCATTCCCGGCGCGGCCCCGGCGTCATATCCGGCGCGGTTGGCGGCGGTGATGCGCGGGCCATGCGCGGTTTCGGCGATCAGGACGAGCGGCGCGGCATCCGCGCCCTCGCCCGCGCGCACGGCCTGGGCCAGGCGCCAGCGATCGATCGCCAGCTGCGCCAGCCAGATCGACAGGATGCGGCGCGGCGGAGGGGGCGGCGCGGGGGGCGGCATGGTGGCAGCTCAGGCCAAGCGGGCGTCGCCGCCTGCGTCTGCCGCGCCGTCACGCAGGGCCAACCGTCCCTCGGCCAAGTCGAGCAGCCATTGCCCCGGGGGATGGGCGCGGGCGCGGAACAGTTCGGCCTGCCAGGCGGGCGCACCGGGGGCCTGGGCATTCCAGCGCGGCGGCATGGACGGGGCCGCGCGCACGTCCCAGCGCATCCGGGCCGAGCCAAGGTCGCGCCGGGCGTCGATCCGCACCAGCCACAGCGGCACGCCGTGCTTTTCCGAGGCCAGCGACAGGCGGCGCGAGGCGGTGAAATCAAGCGCCCGGGGATTGCCCGCGATCTCGCCGATGACGAAGGCCAGGTCGCGGCAGCGCAGTCCCTCCTCCAGCGCGAACAGCGCGTCTTCCGGCTTGCCGGCGGCGACATGGACCAGCCGGTGGCGCAATTGTGCCGGCAGCCCGGGGCGATAGGGCCGCCCGGTCAGCCGCAGGGCGGCATCATCCTGCACCCACAGCCAGCGGCGTTCGTCCGGCCGGTCGGCGGCGGGATCGGGCCGCGCGGCGTGGAGCCGATCCAGCGCCAGCGCGAGCGCGAGCGCCGCGCCGCTGCCTTCGCGCGAGGCGGCGAACACTTCACCGTGCAAGACACCGTCCGCCAGGCCGGGACGCCAGCGCGCGGCGGCGGCGGGGCCAGGCAGCCCACGCGTGGGCGGCAGGGGACGGCGGCGGGCAAACGCGGAAAGGGGGGTGGGAACAGTCATGCGGAACAGCCTTTGTTCCATTTATGTTCTTATTCCTGCCGATTCGCAATTCCCCAAAAGCAAAGGGCCGCCCCCGAAGGAGCGGCCCCTGCCCTGGCCGGTGCGGCCCGATCAGTCGTTCACGTCGATCCCACCGGGCAGCGGCGGCACCGGCTGCGGCGGCACGTCGGCGTCTTCCTCGTGCACTTCCACCAGGCCGCGGCCAACGTGGCTGCGGCTGCGGCTGTAGGTGAAGTAGACCACCAGCCCGACCACGGCCCAGCCGACGAACAGCAGCTTGGTGTAACCCGACAGGCTCCAGAACAGGTAGATGCAGCCCAGCGCCGCCAGCGGGGCGACCAGCCACACCGCCGGAGTGCGGAACGGGCGCGCACGCGACGGATCACGCTGGCGCAAGATCAGCACCGCAATCGCCACCATGGCAAAAGCGAACAGCGTGCCCGAATTCGAAATGTCGGCCAGCGCGCCAACCGGGAACAGCGCGGCGAAGATCGCCACGAAGATCCCGGTAATCACGGTCACCACGTGCGGGGTGTGATACTTGGGATGCACCTTGCTGAGCTTTTCAGGCAGCAGGCCGTCGCGGCTCATCACGAAGAAGATGCGGGTCTGGCCGAACATCATCATCAGGATGACCGAGGGCAGCGCCAGGCCGGCCGCCAGGCCCACCAGGTTGCCAACCTGCTGCCAGCCGATCTCGCGCAGCGTCCAGGCCAGCGCTTCCTTCGAGCAGACCACCGCCTGCCCGCCATTGGTGGCGCAGGCCGCGGCCAGTTCGGTGCTGCCCGGGGCAAAGGCGTTGCCAGCCGCATCCATCAGCGGCTGGGCGCCGACGGTGCCGATCACGCCCGAGGCGACCAGCAGGTAGAACACGGTGCAGATCGCCAGGCTGCCGATCAGGCCGATCGGCATGTTGCGCTGCGGGTTCTTGGTTTCCTCGGCCGCGGTCGAAACCGCATCGAACCCGACATAGGCGAAGAAGATCGAGGCCGCCGCCGCCGAAATCCCGCCAAAGCCAAGCGGCGCGAACGGCTGGAAGTTCTGACTGTTCATCACCGGCACGGCCAGCACCACGAACAGCGTCAGCGCGGTAATCTTCACCATCACCAGGATTGCGTTGATATAAGCGCTTTCCTTGGTCCCGATCACCAGCAGCCAGGTCACCAGCAGCGCGATGATCGCGGCCGGCAGGTTGATGTAGCCGCCGGTGGCAATCGCAGTCTGGATCGCTTCGCTGTTGGCCGCGCCGAAGGCCAGCTTGATCTGCGCGATCAGGGCATCGGCGTTGACGATTGAATCTGGCAGCGAAACCCCCAGGTATTCGCGCAGCAGGCCAACGAAATAGCCCGACCAGCCGACCGCCACGGCCCCGGCCGCAACGGCATATTCCAGCACCAGCGCCCAGCCGACCATCCAGGCCAGCAGTTCGCCCATCACGGCGTAGCTGTAGGTATAGGCCGATCCCGAAACCGGGACCATCGATGCCATTTCGGCATAGCACAGCGCCGCGACGGCGCAGACGAACCCGGCGATGATGAATGAGATCATCATGCCCGGCCCGGCCTTTTGCGCGGCTTCGGCGGTCAGCACGAAAATCCCCGTGCCGATGATGGCGCCCACCCCCAGCATGGTCAGCTGGAAGGCCCCGAGCGAGCGATGGAGAGATTTCTTTTCGGCAGTTGCCAGAATGGCGTCCAATGGTTTGACGCGACCGAACATGCGGTTCCCCTAAATTATTGTCGGCCCTGCCCCCGGGCGGCCGAAATCTTACATGGCGGCGGAAGCTAGCGGCCAAGCGCGCGATGGCAAGGCTTAAGTGGCTCGCCTTCCCCAAGATGTCGGTCCCGGAAGCGGGAAAACACGTGTCTGCACACGCGCCTTCCCCCTGCCCGCTCCACCCGCTACAAGCCGCCCCATGTCCACGACCTTCCAACTCGACACCGCCACCAGCCGCGCCAACCCCACGCCCGCGCCGATGAAGCGGCTGACCATCCCCGCAATCCGCCAGCGCAAGGTGGACGGCGTGACCGCCGAACCTGTCGTCATGCTGACCGCCTATACCGCGCGGCAGGCGCAATTGCTTGATGCGCACTGTGACCTGCTGCTGGTCGGGGATTCGCTTGGCCAGGTGATCTATGGGCTGCCTTCCAGCGTGCCGGTCACACTTGACATGATGGCCGCCCACGGCGCGGCGGTGGTGCGCGGCTCCTATCACGCCGCCGTGGTGGTCGACATGCCGTTCGGTGCCTACGAAGCCTCGCCGCAGCAGGCGTTCGAAAGCGCTTCACGGCTACTCAAGGAAACCGGCTGCGCCGCGGTCAAGCTCGAAGGCGGGGCGGCGATGGCCGAAACGGTCGCCTTCCTGACCGCGCGGGGAATCCCGGCGATGGGCCATGTCGGGCTGACCCCGCAGGCGGTCAACGTGCTGGGCGGCTACAACGCGCGCGGCCGCAGCGAGGCCGAAGCCCAGAAGATCGTGGCCGATGCCCAGGCGCTGGACGCAGCCGGGGCCTTTGCCATTGTTGTCGAAGGCGTGGTCGAACCGATCGCGATCGCGGTGACCCAGGCGGTCAAGTGCCCGACCATCGGCATCGGCGCATCGGCGCAGTGCGACGGCCAGGTGCTGGTGACCGAGGACATGCTGGGCATGTTCGAGCGCGTCCCCCGCTTCGTGAAGCGCTATGAAGCCATTGCCGAGACGATTTCCGGCGCGGCGGAGCGCTATGCCGCCGAAGTGCGCGCGCGCACCTTTCCGGGGGTGGAACAAACCTATCAGCCCCGGTAAGAGCGCCGGCTTCGCTGCACATTCATCAAGGAAGCACCGCTTTGCTGCGCTATTACAAGGGATCGATCCTGTTCACGCTGGTCTGCCTGGCGCTGGCCGCCTGGTACGGCTGGTTCCAGACCGGGTCGGTCGGGGGCATGCTGGGGCTGCTGTGGATCGTGGTCGTCCTGTCGATCCTCGAAGTGTCGCTGTCGTTCGACAACGCCGTGGTCAACGCCTCGGTGCTCGAGGACATGGACCATATCTGGCAGCGCCGGTTCCTGACCTGGGGCATGGTGATTGCGGTGTTCGGGATGCGCATCGTCTTTCCGCTGGCCATCGTCGCCATCGCGGCGGGCCTGGGGCCGATGGAAGCAGTCAACCTCTCGCTCAACGATCCCAAGCGGTACGAGGAAATCGTGTCGTCCGCCCATGTCGGCATCGCTGGCTTCGGCGGGGCGTTCCTCGCCATGGTCGGCCTGTCGTTCTTCTTCGACGGTGAAAAGGACGTCCACTGGATTGGCTGGATCGAGGCCAGGCTGGCGCGCTTTTCCAACATCAAGGCGGCGGAAATCGCCATCCTGCTGGTCGCCATCTACCTGATCTCGCGGCTTCTGCCGGCGGACGAAGCACTGACCTTCATGGTTTCCGGCACGCTGGGGATCGTCACCTTCATCGCGGTCGAGGCGCTGGGCACCGTGCTGGAAATGCGCGAGGAAGCGCTGGCGGCGCAGGGCGCGGTGGTGCGTTCGGGCCTGGGCGGGTTCCTTTACCTCAACATCCTCGACGCCTCGTTCAGCTTTGACGGGGTGATCGGCGCCTTCGCGCTGTCGAACAACATGATCATCATCGCGCTGGGCCTGTCGATCGGGGCGATGTTCGTGCGTTCGATGACGATCCACCTGGTGCAGAAGGGCACCCTCGCGGAATACCGCTATCTCGAACACGGCGCCTTCTGGGCGATCATTGCGCTGGGCGGGATCATGCTGATTTCGGCCAAGGTTCCCATTCCCGAAACGGTCACCGGGCTGATCGGCGCAGTGCTGATCGGACTGTCGCTGTGGTGGTCGATCCGCCACAAGCGCCGCCTCCCCGACGGCGAACTGGAAAACGCGGTCAGGGCCGATTAAGCCGCGCGGCCAGCGGCGCGGCCATGACCAGCTGGCACAGGTGATAGAGCAGGATCGGCAGCAGCACGATCCCCGCCGCCGCCGGGGGAAACAGCACCGTGGCCAGCGGCGCGCCCATCGCGATGCTTTTCTGCGCGCCGGCAAACAGCATGGACACGCGGTCGGGCCGGTCCACCCCGGCCAGCCCGCCGACCAGCCAGGCGCCCACGTGGCCGATTGCCAGCAGCACCGCCGTGCCGCCCGCCAGCCAGACCCAGCCCGGCGCATCGATCCGCGCCCAGAACCGCTGCTCCACCGCGCCTGAAAAGGCGACATAGACCGCAATCGCGATCGACGCCCGGTCGAACCAGGTAATCAGCGGGCGGTGATCCTTGACCCAGCCGCCCAGCTTGCCTTGCAGCACCTGCCCGATCACGAAGGGCAGCAGCAGGATCGTCACTACCTTGACCAGCCCATCGGCGTGGAAGGCGGCCTCCTTGCCCCCGGCCAGGAACGAGAACAACGGCGCGGTAACGAACACCCCCAGGATGTTGAGCAGCGCCGCCGCCACGACCGAACTGGCAACGTTGCCCCCGGCCAGCGAGCTGTAGGCCGTCGCGGACTGCACCGTGGACGGCAGGCAGCCGAGATAGAGAAAGCCCAGCGCGATCAGCGGCGGCATCCAGCCCTGCCCCAACTGCCACATGCCCCAGCCGGCCAGAGCCATCCCGCCGAACACCCAGGCGGTCAGCGGCCACAGCACACGGTGGTTGCCCATGCCGGCGGCCACTTCGTGCCGGGGCAGGCGCAGCCCATTAAGGAAGAACAGCAGGAACACCGCCGCGTTGGAGATGAATTGCGCAACCTCGCGCGCGGGGCCGCGCACCGGCAGCAGCAGCGCCAGCGCAATGGCCAGCGCCAGCAGGCGCACCATCGGATCGATCCGGGACAGCAGGTTCACGTCACGCCTTGTCGTCATTGCGGGAAGGCCCCCGCAATGACGACAGGCGGCGCTTTGTCAACGCCCCGCCAGCTTGACCGGCGGCGCCGGGGTCGCCGAAAAGCGCGGCGCGGGCGACGGCTGCAACATGCCTCCGTCTTCGGTAAAGGTGCCGCGCGCCACGTTGTGCGGATGCTTGGGCGCTTCGCGCAGGCTCAGCACCGGGGCAAAGCAGATGTCGGTCCCGTCCATGATCGCGCACCATTCGTCGCGGGTCTTGGTCAGGATCAGCGCGGTCATCCGCTCCTTCAGCGCGTCCCACTTGGCCGGGTTCATCTGCTGGGCGAAATCGGGATCGTCCTTCAGCCCGGTCTTTTCCAGCAGCAGGGCGTAGAACTGCGGCTCGATCGAACCGAGCGAGATCCACTTGCCGTCGCTGGTTTCATAAGTGTCGTAGAAGTGGGTGCCGCTATCCAGCAGGTTGACCCCGCGTTCGTCGCGCCACTGGCCATTGGCTAGGAAGGTATAGGTCATCGCCGAAAGAATCGCCGCGCCATCGACCATCGCGCAGTCCACCACCTGGCCCACGCCGCCACTGCGCGCGTGCAGGATCGCCGAAACCACGCCGAAGGCCAGCATCATCCCGCCGCCGCCGAAATCGCCCACGGCATTGACCGGGAAGCTGGGCTTTTCACCCTTGCGGCCATAGGAATGGAGCGCGCCGGACAGCGCGATATAGTTGATGTCGTGGCCCGCCAGCGGCGCCATCGGCCCGTCCTGGCCCCAGCCGGTCATCCGGCCGATCACCAGCTTGGGATTGACCGCCAGCAGCACTTCCGGCCCCAGCCCCAGCCGTTCCAGCACGCCCGGGCGATAGCCCTCGATCAGCGCGTCGGCGCTCTTCGCCAGTTCCTTGAGCTGTTCGATCGCTGCCGGATCCTTGAGGTCCAGTTCGATAAATTCGCGGTTGCGGTTCAGGATGTCACGATTGCCGGCATCGCCGAAGCGGCCCTTGTGGCCCGGGCGCTCCACCCGGATCACCCGAGCGCCGTGATCGGCCAGCATCATCCCGCAGAACGGGCCGGGACCGATCCCCGCCAGTTCGATCACCGTCACGCCTTGCAGCACACCCGCCATCACGCACCTCGCCAATTGTTGATTTAATCAGTCGATTAAATCGCCTTGGCCGCGCTGGCAAGGCTCTTGCCAGCGCCTTGTCCAAAAGCGCGCAGGCTTACCCCTTCAACTTGCCCCGCGCCTCGGCCAGCAAGGGGTTGGCACCGTTGAGCACTTGCGCCTTGTCAAGCAGCGCCGCCGCGCGCGGCGCGTCCTGCCCGGCAAAGGCCAGCGCCATGCCCAGCGCCTGCGCCGCGACGCCGCTGGCCGGTTGCAGCGCGTGGGCCCGCTGCGCCGTGGCCACAGCCGCCGCCGCATCGCCAGTCCTCAGCTGCGCCAGCGACAGGTCGGCGAGCAACCGCACGTCGCGCCCGCCACCGCGCCGCAACAGGTTTTCCAGCAAGGCGCGCGCCGCGCCCCAGTCATCGGCAAAGGCGCGATGCCCCGCCACCATCCGCGCGGCCATCCGGCTACCCGGAAAGGCGGCCAGATAGCGCGCCGCCACCGGCACCGCATCCGCCCCCCGCCCCGCCTTGTCGAAGGCTTCGCCCAGCCGCAGCAGCAGCGTATCGGGAAAGCGCACCGTGGCCGCCAGCTTGTAGGCATCGATCGCCGCACCGGCCTGCCCTGCGGCCATGGTGACATCCCCGAACAGCGCCAGCGCTTCGGCCGAACCGGGGTGCAACTGGCGGAACCGCGCGGCCACGCCTTGCGCCCCGGCAACGTTGCCGGCGGACAGCAGGCTGCGGACATAGGGCACGGCCGTGGCCGGCACGCCGGGCGCATCGTTCCAGCGCAGCGCCAGCACCCCAATCGGATCGCGTTCGGGGATCGGCACGATTGCGGGCGTGGTCGCCGCCGCCGCCCGGTCCAGGAACGGCGCGGCGGCCAGCCGGTCACCCTGCTCCTCGTAAGCGCGGCCAATCAGTTCCAGCAGATAGGCCGGCGCATCAGGGCGGCTGGCCAGCGGATCGAACCATTCGTGCAGCTTGTTGAAATCATTCGATTCGTACAGCGCCCGGGCATAGAGCAGCTGCAGCCGCTGGTTGGCGCCCTGGCGTTCGCTCAGCCGTTCCAGCAGCCCCGCCGCGACATTGGCGTTGCCCGCTTCCAGTTCCAGCACGCCGCGCAGCAGCAGGCCCGCCGGCACGTCCTGCAACCGCGTGCCGGTGCGGTCCAGCAAACGCCGCGCCAGATCGACCTTGCCCGCGCGCGCAGCCAGCACGGCTTGCAGATACCAGGCCAGCGGATGCTTGGGCGCAATGCCGATCATCTTGCGGGTCACGGCCAGCATTTCGGCCCCGCGCCCGGCCTCGCCCAGGGTCGCGGCATAGCCGCCCAGCAGCGACAGGTCGTTTGGCGCATGTTCCAGCGCCTTCTCGTAGAGCGGCAGGGCGGCATCCCAGCCGCGCTGGTCGCGCAGCAATTGCGCCCGGAATTCCAGCGCGCGCGGATTGTCCGGCGCGGCGGCCAGCGCCCGCGCGGCCGCGTCGAGCGCCTGCACCTGTTCGCCGCCGACATAGCGCAGGCGGCCGATGTCGACCCACAGCAAGGGGTCTTTCGGTGCATGGCCCAGCGCCTTGTCATAAGCCTGCCCGGCGGCCGGCAGGTTGCCGTCCAGCCGTTCGAGCATGCCCAGCATGCGCCAGCCGTGGCCTTCCTCGCCCGGGGCGAACCGCCCAGGTCCCAGCCACTCGCGCGCCTTGACCAGGTCGCCTTGCAGGATCAGCGCCTCGCCCATCCGCGCGGCGACATCGGCGCGGGTCGCCCCGGCGGCCAGGACCTTGCGCAGCGCCACTTCGCCCGCGATCCCGTCGCCGCGCTGCAAGGCCGCCTTGGCCGGATCCATCGCGCCGGGTTCCACCCTGGCCAGCAGCGGCGCCCCGCCAGCCAGCGCGCCCGCCAGCACCAGCGTCGGCAGCAGGCGGCGAGGATCAGGCATGCAGCTCGTATTGCTTGAGCAGGTCGTACAGCGTCGGGCGGCTGATCCCCAGCAACTTGGCGGTGCTCGAGATATTGCCCTCGCTGCGGGCCAGCGCATGGCGGATCACCCGCCGGTCGGTCGCCTCGCGCGCGCTTTTCAGGTTGAGCAGCTGGTCATCGCCCTCGCCCGGTTCCGCCAGGTCGAGATCGGCCGCGCCCACCAGCTTGCCATCGGCCATGATCACCGCCCGCTTCACCCGGTTTTCCAGCTCGCGCACGTTGCCGGGCCAGTGCCAGGCATCGATCGCGGCCAGCGCATCGGGGGCAAATCCCTTGACCGCGGGGTTCATGTCCTTGGCAAAGCGCGCCAGGAACGCCTTGGCCAGCAGGGCGGCATCGCCCGGCCGATCGGCCAGGCTGGGAATCCGCACGACGATTTCCGCCAGGCGGTAGTACAGGTCTTCGCGGAACCGACCATCGGCGATCATCGCGTCAAGGTCCTGGTGGGTTGCGCAGACGATGCGGGTATCGACCTCGATCGACTTGCGCGAACCGATCCGCTCGATCACCCGTTCCTGCAGGAAGCGCAGCAGCTTGACCTGCAAGGGCAGCGGAATGTCGCCCACTTCATCGAGGAACAGCGTGCCGCCGCTGGCCATCTCGATCTTGCCCTCGGTGGTCTTGACCGCGCCGGTGAAGGCCCCCTTCTCGTGCCCGAACAGCTCGCTTTCGAGCAGGTTTTCCGGGATCGCGGCGCAATTGATCGCGACGAAGGCGCCCTTGGCGCGGCTGCTCGCCTCGTGCAGTCCGCGCGCCAGCAGCTCCTTGCCGGTGCCGCTGGCCCCCAGCAGCATGACCGAGACATTGGTATTGGCGACCCGCTCGATCGTGCGGGCAACCTTGACCATTTCCGGCGCGGCGGTGATCATCCGGCCCAGCACGCGGTTGTCCTCGCCCGAGCGGGTGGCCAACTGGCGGTTTTCCGCCTCGATCGCGTGCAACTGGAAGGCGCGGCGGACGATCAGCCCCAGCGCCTCGATGTCGACCGGCTTCTGGTAGAAATCGTAGGCCCCCTTGGCAATGGCCGACAGCGCGCTTTCCCGCGCGCCGTGGCCGGAGGCGACGATCACCTTGGTATCGGGTTTCAGCGCCATGATCTCGTCCAGCACGGCAAAGCCTTCGCTGGTGCCATCGGGATCGGGCGGCAGGCCCAGGTCGAGCGTGACCACGGCCGGTTCCTCGCTGCGCAGCGCGGCCAGCGCGCTGGCGCGGTCGCCCGCGATCACCACGTCGAAATCGGGGTAGGCCCACTTCAGCTGTGCCTGCAGCCCCGCGTCGTCCTCGACAATCAGGAGTTTGGGCTTGGCTTGGGACATCATGCGACTTTCTTGCCTGCGGCGTTGAGGTGTTCGATCATTTCTGCGGTATCCGCCAAGGGCAGGCGGATGGTGAAGCGCGAGCCGAGCCCTTCGCGGCTTTCCACGTCGAGCCGCCCGCCCATCGCCTTGACCAGTTCACGCGCTTCGTAGGCGCCAATCCCGAAGCCACCCGGCTTGGAACTGTCGAACGGCTTGAACAGGCGGCTGCGGACGAATTCCGGGCTCATCCCGGTGCCGCTGTCCAGCACCTCGATCTCGCCGTGCAGGCGGCTGATGCTGGTGCGGACGAACACCGGCGCGTCGGCCGGGCTGGCATCGATCGCGTTCTGAATCAGGTGGGTCAGGACCTGTTCCAGCGTATCGCGCCGCGCGGCGATGCGGCAGGGTTCGGCCTGGACCAGTTCGACCCGGTGGCGGGCGCGGAATTGCGCCACCACGGCGGCGGCCACCTGATCGGCCTGGACCGGCTCCAGCGCTTCCATCTGGGTGTGACCATAGCGCGACAGGCGGGCAATCAGCGCGTTGAGCTTGTCGGTGGAATTGCGCAGCGTGATCAGCATGTCGGCCCGGAATTCCGGATTTTCGGCATGCAGCTCGGCATTGCGCGACAGCAGGCTGAGCTGGCTGGCCAGGTTCTTGATGTCGTGCATCACGAAGGCCATGCGGCGGTTGAAATCGTCGAACCGGCCCGCTTCGGCCAGCGCCGCCTGCCCGGCCTGTTCGGCCAGGTAACTGGCGAGCTGCTGCCCGGCCACGCGCAGCAGGTCGAAATCCTCCCAGTCCAGCCGGCGGACGTGCGGCGGGCGGGCCAGCACGACCACGCCGACAAGGTGCTCGAAATGGAGCAGGGGCACGATCGCCCAGGCGCGCGGTTCGGCCATGACCCAGGCCGGCATCAGGTCCGCTGCCTCCGCCTCGTCGGGGTTGTCGCCCCCGCGCAGTTCGTCGAGATCGGCAATGTAACTGCGCCGCTCGAACAGGCCCACGGCCTCGCGCGGCAGGGCTTCGGCGGGCACATCGGCGGTCGGCCACTGCCAGCGCGCGGCCAACTCGAACCGGCCGCCCTCGCCCTCGGTCAGCAGCATCCCGGCCGGACTATCGGTAATGTCGGCCACCGCGCGGATCACGCGTTCCTGCAGGGATACCGGACTTGTCCGGCCCTGCGCGATGGTGCGGGTAAAGCGCAGCCATTCGACGCGGTAGTCATAACGATGCTGGAACAGGTGCTTGGCCACGGTGACCCGCAGCCAGCCCCGGATGCGCGGCGATGGCAGGATCACCAGCGCGAGCAGCGAGGCGAGCACGACAAACCCCATCTGGAGCGATGCGGCAAAGTCCCCGCCCCAGAACGACAGCCACTGCGCGATCCCGACCATCGCCAGGAGATAGGCGCCGATCATCATCAACGAGATCGACTGAAACGTGACCGCGCGCGAGGGGCGCAGGTGCAGTTCCTCGCTCCCCCGCCGCGCGCCCATCGCCAGCAGCAGCGCGGCCAATAGCGCGGGCAGGCCGCGCAGCGCCGCAAGCGTCACCGGCCCGGCCCCGGCCAGGTAGGAAATGGTGAAATAGTTGAGGTCGAAGCCCCACTGCACCAGCAGCGCCGCTGCCGGCCAGCGCACCAGCAGCCGGGCCTGGCGCGATGCGCCGACGTGCAGGTTGTGGACCAGCACCAGCCCGCCCGTGGCAATCAGCAGCCGCAGCAGGACCAGCGTGTGGAACGACATTTCGACCAGTTCGCGCCGGGGGTGCAGCACGACCAGCAGCACCTGCGAGGTGCCGTGAACCAGCGAGACGAAGGCTAGCGCACCCAGCACCGGCCGAACCGGATGGACCGAACGCAGCCGCCCATCGAGCGCGAACAACCCGTGGAGCGCGACCAGCCAGGCCAGGTTGCGGACCGATTCGGCCAGCGCCTCGGCCAGCGAGGTCGGCCCGGCCAGGGTGCCCGCAAGCGCCCAGCCGCCCGTCGCGACCAGCGCCAGGATCAGGCTGGGGCACAGCTTGCCATAGCATTCGCGGCGGCTGGCCAGCCATGCCGCGACCACCGCGCAGGCAAAGGCGCCGGTCCCCCAGACCAGCGCCGCCAGCCCCGGCTGCCACGCGGAAGCCGCACTCACCTCAGCGCGCCCCCTCGTGCCACAACACCACGCGCAGGGTCTGCAGCAGGATCAGCAGGTCCAGGAACGGAGTATAATTCTTGGCGTAGTAGAGGTCGTATTCGAGCTTGTGGCGCGAATCCTCGATCGAGGCGCCATAGGGATAGTTGATCTGCGCCCAGCCGGTGATCCCCGGCTTCACCATGTGGCGTTCGGCGTAATAGGGCAGCTTCTGTTCGAGGTCGGCCACGAATTCCGGGCGCTCCGGACGCGGGCCGACAAAGCTCATCTCGCCCTTCAGCACGCTCCAGCACTGCGGCAGCTCGTCAATTCGCACCTTGCGGATGAACTTGCCCAGACGGGTGACGCGCGGGTCGTCCTTCTGCGCCCACTGCGCGCCGGCCGCTTCGGCATTCTGGCGCATAGAGCGCAGCTTGATGACATCGAACGGCTGGTTGTACAGCCCGACCCGGACTTGGCGGTAGAACGCCGGGCCCTTGCTCTCCAGCTTGATCAGCAGTGCGAACAGCACGATCACCGGCGCGGTGATCGCCAGCAGCAGCGCGCTCGCGAAAATGTCGAACAGGCGCTTGGCCACGCTGGAAATCGCCCGGCCCGATGAAAACCCGTCGGAAAAGATCAGCCAGCTGGGATTGACCGTGTCGAGATCGACCCGCCCCGTCTCGCGCTCGATGAAGCTGGAGAAATCGTTGACGTGGACCCCGGTGGTCTTGATCCGCAGCAGGTCGGGCAGCGGCAGCGCGTTGCGCCGTTCCTCCAGCGCCAGAACCACTTCGCTGACCCCCAGGTTCTCGACATAGCGGGTCAGGTTGTGGATCGCGGCGCGGTTGATCGCTTCTTCCACCACCGGCACGCTTTCGGTCATCGCGATGTAGCCGACGATGACAAAGCCGCTTTCCGGGCGTTCCGACAGCTTGCGCAGCCGGTCGGCGCGCAGCCCCGCGCCCAGCACCAGCACCCGGCGGCGAAAGGCCGAGGCGCCCAGCACCCCGCCCACGATCAGCCGGTTCAGCACCAGCAGCACGACCGAGGCGATCATCGCGTAAGCCAGGGTCGAGCGCCAGAAGTTCTGTCCGCCGATCACGAAATCGACGAACGACAGGCCAATGATTCCCAGCGACACCGCCACCAGCAGCCGGGCCGTGGCAAAGCGCATCGAGCGCAGCGCATCCGCGCCATAGACCCCAACCGCGATCATCGCGGTCAGGATGATCGCGGCATAGCCCGACAGCTGGCCGATCCGATCCAGCGTCGATCCCGGTAGCGACCCGATCTGCGCCAGGCGCAGCCGCCAGGCGAAATCGCCGGCGAAGATCAGCAGGGCAAAGTCGATCAACCCCA
>JAKPAG010000122.1 GCA_029779535.1 Pseudomonadota bacterium
CGTTCGGTCAGCAGGAAGGGTTCATCGTCGTTCACAGCCGGACGTCCACGGCATGGATCGACACACCGACCAGCCCGCCCACCAGCGTGCCGTTGATGCGGATGAACTGGAGATCGCGGCCGACCGCGCCTTCGATCCGGTCGGTCACCGTGCGCGCATCCCAGCGGCGCACCGTTTCCGATACCAGCCGCACGATCTGTCCGCCATAGCGCGTCGCCACGCCCACCAGAGTGCGCCGGGCGAAGCGGTTGACCAGCAGTTGCAGCCGCGCATCGTGCTGGAGCGCCCGGCCCAGTTCGCCCAGGCTCGCCCCGAACTGGCCCGAGAGGACGCCATCGGGCTGGCGCACCGCTTTGAGCAGGCCGGCGCGCCCGCGCTCCCACACCGCATCGAGCCAGGCGGCGAAGGCGGGGTTGGCCAGCACCTCCTCCTTCATCCGCTCCACCCGCGCCCGCATCGCATCGTCATGCACCAGATCGTGGGCGAGCTGTTCCAGCCCTTCCTCGATCTTCTTGCGCAGCGGATGATCGGGCATCACCACGGTTTCCGCCAGCAGCTTGTACAGGCCATCGAGAATGCCGTTGGCCAGCCGCTCGTCCAGCCCGGTCCAGCGCAGGATCGCGTTGGCGCGATCGTGGATCATGGTGCGGACCAGTTCCTCGTTCGCCTCCAGCGCCAGCGCGGCGCGGCGCGCCAGCCCCTCGATCACCGGCATGTGCCGGCCATCGGCGATCATCGCGCCCAGCAACTGCCCCAGCAGAGGCGCCAGATCGAACTTGGCGAGCTGGCCGCGCAAGGCCCCCTTGGCGAGCCCGCCCAGCTTTTCCGGATCGAGCGATTCCAGCACATCGGCCACGAGGTTGGCCGCGCCGGCGCGTACCCGACCCTCTCCGCCACGGGGATCGGCCAGGAAGCTGCCGGCCATGGCCGCCGCGTTCATCCCGGCAAGCCGCCGGGCCACGACCTGCGGGGTCAGGAAGTTCTCGCGCAGGAACGCGGCCATCGAATCGGCCAGGCGATCCTTGTTCTCCGGAATGATCGCGGTGTGCGGGATCGGCAGCCCCAGCGGATGCCGGAACAGCGCCGTCACCGCGAACCAGTCGGCCAGCCCGCCGACCATCGCCGCTTCGGCAAAGGCGCGCAGGAAGCCCCACACGGGCGGTCCGCCGCCCTGTTCGGCATGGCGGGCCAGGAAGAACAGGGCCGCCATGACCAGCAGCAGGCCGGTCGCGAAAAGGCGCAGCCGGCGTGCCCTGTCATTGGCCCTTTCATTGCCCCTGCCATGGGCCCGATCCTCGGGAAGCAATGTTCCTTTCAGGCGCGCGGCCGTGCGGGTCCGGGAAAAGGCGCGGGGAGGGGCTGCCTCCCCCGCCGCATCGTCGGAGAAATCCGTCACTCGGCCGGTAACGCTCCATCGGCGGTTTTGTGCCGGGGATCATGCGGATCGTAGGTCAGCACGCGCCGGCCCAGCCAGGGGCCGACGCGCTTCTCGACGCCGTCGGCAAGGCTGAAGCCCGCCGGAACGATCAGCAGGGTCAGCAGCGTCGACAGCGTCAGCCCGCCGATCACCACCGTGCCCATCGGCGCGCGCCAGCCACCGTCGCCGCCCAGCGAGATCGCGGTGGGCACCATGCCCGCCACCATCGCCACCGTGGTCATCACGATGGGCTGCGCGCGCTTGTGCCCGGCTTCGAGGATCGCCGCCAGCTTGGGCGTGCCCGCTTCCATTTCCTCGATCGCGAAGTCGATCAGCAGGATCGAGTTCTTGGCGACGATGCCGAACAGCATGAGGATGCCGATGAACACCGGCAGGGATTGCGATTGCCCCAGCACCAGCAGCAGCAGCAGGCCGCCCAAAGGCGCCAGGAACAGCGATCCCATGTTGACCAGCGGCGAGATGAAGCGGCGATAGAGCAGCACCAGCACCGAGAACACCAGCAACACGCCGGCCGCCAGCGCGATGAAGAAGTTGTTCAGCATTTCCTGCTGCCAGCGGTCCTCGCCCGCCGGCGCGTTGGACACGCCCTGCGGCAGATTCTTCATGATCGGCAGGTTCTTGATCGCCTTGTCGGCCGTGCCCTTGACCACGCCCTGCGGCAGATCCGCGCCGACGAATACGCGGCGGTTCTGGTTGTAGCGCTGGATCGTGGTGGGGCCGGAACCGAACGAGATCGTGGCCACGCGCGCCAGCGGCACCGATCCGCCGGACGCGGTCGGCACGGGCAGGTTCTCGTAGGTCGACAGATCGCGGCGCGACGAGACCGGCAGCTTCACCCGGATCGGCACCTGCCGGTCCGACAGCGAGAACTTGGCGCTGTTCTGGTCGATCTCGCCCTGGGTCGCGATGCGGATCACCTGGCTCAGCGCCTGGGTGGTGACGCCCAGCG
>JAKPAG010000025.1 GCA_029779535.1 Pseudomonadota bacterium
CTGCGCACCAACGGCTACCACGGCGGCGCGGGCGACCGGCTGCCGGTGACCTATGGCCTGCTGCTTAACCTGGTGGGCGTGCTGGGCCGCCATGCGACCCGCGACCAGGTGTGGTCATACCTTGCCAACTATGTCGAGAATGCGACGCCCGAGGCGCACCCCGAAGTGGAAGTGCTGGTCGAAGCGGCGCTGGCCTACAACCGCGATTTCATCGCCCCCACGCTGCACCGCCGCAAGCCCGACGCGAACGAGGCCCTGGCCCTGACCGCGCTGGACGAGGAACTGGCCGCGACCAGCGACGATGCCACCGGCGAGGAACTGCAGAACATCGTCTACGAGATCGGCAAGGACCCGCATTACGGGTTCGAGCAGCTGCGCGACTGGTTCAAGTGCCTGTACGAAACCCTGCTGGGGTCCAGCCAGGGGCCGCGCATGGGCAGCTTCATCGCGCTGTATGGCATTGCCAACACCCGCAAACTGATCGCCGAAGCGCTGTCCTGACGCCTGGGGCTTAACTGCCGCCGCCCGCGGCGATCCAGCGGTTGAGCTTGGCTTCGAGCACCGGCAGCGGCAGTGCACCGCTGCCCAGCACCTGGGCGTGGAACTGGCGCAGGTCAAACCGTGCGCCCAGCGTGCTTTGCGCCTTCTTGCGCAGCCGCTGGATCGTCAGCGCGCCGATCTTGTAGCTCAGCGCCTGGGCCGGCCAGGCGATATAGCGTTCCACTTCGGCGGTGGCATCGCTGCGGCCCATGCCGCTGTTGGCCAGCATGTAGTCGATCGCAGTGTCGCGGCTCCAGCCCTTGGCATGGATCCCGGTATCGACCACCAGCCGCATCGCCCGCAGCATCTCGTCGTCCAGCGTGCCCCAGTGCTGCAGCGGATCGTCATAGAGCCCCATTTCATGGCCGAGCGTTTCGGCATAGAGTGCCCAGCCTTCGACATAGGCGTTGTTGCCGCCGAACCGCTGGAAATCGGGCAGGCTCTTGTCCTCCTGCGCCAGGCTGATCTGGAAATGATGCCCCGGCGCGCCTTCGTGCAGGTACAGCGTGGTGATCCCGGTCAGGAACCGGCTGGGCAGGTCAAAGGTGTTGTAGAAGAACACCCCCGCGCGCGTCCCGTCGGCGCTGCCTTCGTGATAGCTGCCCCCGGCGTCATAACGGCCGCGATAGTCGGGGTAGGGCTGGATTTCGAGCGGAGTGAGCGGCAGGCGCAGGAACAGGCGCGGGGCCTGCTGCGCCACGGCCCGGGCGACACGGGCATAGCCATCGGCCAGATCCTGCGCACTGCGCGGGTGATAGCGCGGATCGGTGCGAATGTGCTCGAAGAAGCCCTTGAGATCGCCCGAATAACCCAGCTTCGCCTTGACCTGCTCCATCTCGCTATGGATCCGCGCCACTTCGGCAAGGCCCAGGCGGTGGACCGCCTCGGGGTCCAGCGGCAGGGTGGTCTCTTTCTCGATCAGGCGGCGATACAGCCCCGCGCCGCCCTTCATCGCCGAAAGGCCCACCGCTTCGCGCGCGGCGGGCAGGTACTCATCGTTCAGGAACGCGCGCAGCCGGCGATAGGCGGGCAGCACCTCGTCTTGCAGCGCGGCGGTCCAGGCCGTGCGCAGCTGGGCACGGTGCGCTTCGGGTACGGCATCGGGAAACCGGGCGACGGGGGAATAGAGCGGCGATTGGTCCAGCGGCTGGGCCAACAGCGCGTCGATCTGGGCGATCATGTTGCGGGTGGTCAGTTTCGTGTCGACCACGCCGCTGTCCAGACCCTGGCGAAAGCGCAATTCGGCATTGGCGAACATCACCGGGGCCATGCGCAGCACGGCCAGATTGCGCCAGTAATCCGCCTCGCTGGCATAACGCACCGCGCCGCCCGCGGCCATGATCGCGGGGAACTCGACCTGCAGCCCGCCAAAATGATCCATCGGCCGAACCGCGGTCAGCGCGATCATGTCGGGCGAAAACCACTCCAGCTGCTCGCGCTTGGCATCGAGGAACGCGTCATAGGAAATCTGCCGGTCGGCCGGCAGCCGCCGCCGGTCGATCCGGCGCAGCGCGGCCAGGCTCTGCTGCGCCGAGGCGCGGACCAGGCGCAGCTGTTCATCAGTGAACACCCGGCGCAGTTCGCCCGGCTGCACTTCGGCCCCCTGGTACAGCAGTTGCAGCGGATCGAGCCCCTGTTCGCGCTGCTGGTCGTCGCGGAACAGCGCCAGCAGGCGGGCTTCGTCGCTGATCGCGGCCTGGGCGGCGGGCGGGCGCGGGGCATCAGCCCGCGCGGGCAGCGGGGCCAGGAGCAGCGCCGCCAGCAGCAGCCGCCAGGAGATGCGCCCCTTCACCAGCGGGTCAGCCCCACCTGCGGGTGCGATACCACTTGGTGATGATATATTTGGTGCCGCGCACCACCGGCCGCCCGGCGTGGATCGTGTCCTGGTTGAGCGAGCCGTCCGGGCAGGCGTTGTTCCACACGATCAGCGCGCCCTGCTGCGGGGCGATGGTCACGCCGATGTTTGGAAAGTGGGTCTCGCCCCCTTCCTCGACATCGTTGAGGTAGATCATCGCGGTAAAGCAGCGCTGCCCGCCGCGCCTGGCTTCCTGCTTCCAGTAGGGCGCCTTGGTCCAGAACCAGTCCATGTGGTCGCGGAATTCCTGCCCCGGACCATAGCGCTGGCCCTGGATCGTCTCGCCGCATTCGTGGGGCAGGCCCAGCGTGTCGTCGATCCGGCGTTCGATCATCTGCACGAAGGGATCGCTCCGGTTGACGTCGCCCGAATAGCTGGTGCGGTAGGTCCCCTGATAGCCGTTGCCCTGGTCCAGCAGGTCCGATGGCCGCGCCGATGCATCGACCAGCTGGATCAGCCGGGCGCATTCATCCGGGCTGACGAATTGGGGAATGGCCCAGATTTCGGCTGCTTCGACCGGCACTTTCTCGGCCAGCGGCTCGGCTGCCAGGCGGCGGCGCACTTGCGCCCCGGCGCGCAGCAGCGCCAGCTTGTCCGGGTTGGGGCAGGGGGGGTAGCGCACGGGTTGGTGGGGCGGCGGACTGGTGATCATGGCCTGCACTGACTACCGCGCGCGCCGCGCGGGGCAAGCGCAAAAGCCGCTTGCCGATTGCGCGCGATTGCGCCACTTTCCCGGGCCATGGCAAACGATAACAACCCTGCCGCGCGCTATGGTCGCGGCGCTGTCGTCCTGCATTGGCTGATCGCGCTGGCGATCGCCGCCAACTATGTCCTCGCCTGGGTGTCCGAAGACCTGCCCAAGGAAGAACGGATGGCCCTGATGGGCAACCACAAGGCGCTGGGCATCGCCATCCTGCTGCTGACCATGCTGCGCATCGTCTGGCGGCTGGTGCACAAGGCGCCGCCGCTGGTCGAAACGCTGAAGGCGTGGGAAGCAGCGCTGTCGCGGGTCACCCATGCCGCGCTCTATTTCGTCATGCTGGCGGTGCCGCTGGCGGGCTGGGGGCTGCATTCGTCCGCTAGCCAGGGCAAGGCGGTGGGCATGTTCGGCCTGTTCGATTTCCCCGCCATGCCGGTTGGCTTCGACAAGCCGACCGTCGGCATGTTCCATGAATTGCACGAAGTGTTTGCCACGCTGATGCTGGTGCTGATGGGCCTGCACGTGCTGGCCGCGCTGAAGCACCAGTTCCTCGACAAGGACGGCACGCTGCGGCGCATGGTGCCCTGGATGCCCTGATTGGCGCGGTCCGATTACTGGAAAAAGGCAAGGCCCCCGCCGCACTGGCGGGGGCCTTGTTCGTGAGGTGAGGGGTTACCAGAAGAAGTCGTAGATCACGTCCACCACTTCGCCGCTGTAGACGTTCACCAGAAGCGCATCGTCATAGTAGCGCACCCAGCGGTAGGGGCCGTAGACGTCGGGCAGGCGGTACTGCCACGGATCGTTGATCCAGTAGTTCTGGCTGAAGAACAGCGAATCCAGGAAGAACCCGATGCTCAGCCGGCGGTACGAATAGCCGCGATAGGGCGAATAGTAGGGCTGCAGCCGGTAGATCTGCGGGTTGCCCCGGCGGTAGCTGTGCCAGTCATACCGGTTGTTGCCGCGCCAGCGGTTGTCCCAGCGGCGGTAGTCCTGGTTGTAGCTGTAGCGCGAGCCGTTCCAGCCCCGGTTGCCGCTCCAGGTGTTGCCGCGGTTCCAGTCGTTCCCGCGCCAGCGATCACCGTCGCGGTTGCGCTCGCGGTTGCCATCGCGGGTGCGGTCGTTGTCGCGCGCGCCGTCGCGGTTGCCATCGCGGCCTTGCCAGCCGCTGTTGCCGTTGTTGCGGTTTTCCACCGGGCGGTTCCAGCCCGCGCCGCCGCGATTGTCCTGGCTGCCGTTCCAGCGCTGCTGCGGGGCAGGGGCGGGCGCCGGGGCCGGAGCGGGATCGACCCGGCCGGCGCGGCCGCCATCCCAGCCGCCGTTGCCGCCGCGATTGCCGCCGCCGTTCTGGCCGCTCCAGCCGCCGCGCTGCCCCCGGTCGCCCAGGTTCGCCGCTGGCGGCGGGGCCACGACGGGCGCCGGCGCCGGAATGGGCGCGGCGACCGGACGCGGCGCGGCTTCGGGCCGAGCCCAGCCGCCGCGATTGCCGCCGCCGTTGCCATCTCCATTACCGTTACCGTTACCGGCCCAGCTGCGGTCAGGCATGGACCGCGGCTCGGGACGCTGCCAGCCGCTGGCGCCGATGTTGCCCGGCGCCTCGCGCGCTTCACCGCCGCGCCCGCGCCAGCCGCCGCGATCCTCGCCGCCCGGTTCCGCCGCTGCGGCGATCCCCGGCAGCACCACGGCCGCCAGCGTCAGCGCCAGGGCGCTGCGGCGGCCGGTCTTTGCAAGCTTGTTTACGGCCATGGCCGCATCTCCATCCATTGCGCCGCACCAACGGCGGCGACCTTGGATGGAGTGCTAGGCGATTCGCGCTGTCGCAAAGGTGAATGGCTCGGTAAGCCTTTCGTTCATCTTTGCGCCGCTTTGGCTTAACGCGTCAGCTTCTTGTAGGCCAGCGCGGTCGGGCGGTCGGCAGCGTCACCCAGGCGGCGGCGCTTGTCTTCCTCATAGGCGGCGAAGTTGCCTTCGAACCATTCGACGTGGCTGTTGCCTTCGAACGCCAAGATGTGGGTGGCCAGGCGGTCGAGGAAGAAGCGGTCGTGGCTGATGACCACGGCGCAGCCGGCGAAATTCTCGATCGCGTCTTCCAGCGCGGCGAGCGTTTCGACGTCGAGGTCGTTGGTCGGTTCGTCGAGCAGGAGGACGTTGCCACCCGCCTTCAGCATCTTGGCCATGTGGACGCGGTTGCGTTCACCGCCCGAGAGCTTGCCGACGTTCTTCTGCTGGTCGGCGCCCTTGAAGTTGAACGCGCCGACATAGGCGCGGGTCGACATGTCCTGGCCGTTGACCTTCATGTAGTCGAGCCCGTCCGAGATTTCCTCCCAGACGTTGTTCTTGGGGTTCAGGTGGTCGCGGCTCTGGTCGACATAGCCGAGGTGGACCGTCTGGCCGATCTCGATCGTGCCGCTGTCGGGCGTTTCCTTGCCGGTGATGATCTTGAACAGGGTCGACTTGCCGGCGCCGTTCGGGCCGATCACGCCGACGATCCCGCCCGGGGGCAGCATGAACGAGAGGTTTTCGAAGAGCAGCTTGTCGCCGTAGGCCTTCGAGATGTTCTTCACCTCGATCACCTTGCCGCCCAGGCGCTCAGGCACCTGGATGACGATCTGGGCCTTGCCGACCGGGCGGTTGTCCTGCGCGTTCTGCAGTTCCTCGAACTTGCGGATACGCGCCTTCGACTTGGTCTGGCGGGCCGCCGGGGTCTGGCGGATCCATTCCAACTCGCGCTGCAGCGCCTTCTGCTTGCCGCTTTCCTCGCGGTCTTCCTGCTCAAGCCGCTTGGCCTTCTTCTCGAGGTAGGTCGAGTAATTGCCTTCATACGGGAAGTAGCGGCCGCGATCGAGTTCGAGGATCCAGCCGACCACGTTGTCGAGGAAGTAGCGGTCGTGGGTGATCATCAGCACCGCGCCGGCATAGTCCTTGAGGTGGTTTTCCAGCCATTCGACGCTTTCGGCGTCGAGGTGGTTGGTCGGTTCGTCCAGCAGCAGGATGTCGGGCTTCTGGATCAGCAGGCGGGTCAGCGCGATGCGGCGCTTTTCGCCGCCCGACAGGCTTTCCACGCTCCAGTCGCCCGGCGGGCAGCGCAGCGCTTCCATCGCGATTTCGAGCTGGTTGTCGAGCGTCCAGCCGTCGACCGCGTCGATCTTGTCCTGCAGCGCGGCCATTTCGGCGCCGAGCGCATCGAAATCGGCGTCTTCCTCGGCCATTTCCATGCCGATCTGGTTGAACCGTTCAACCATGTCGGCCGTGGCGCGGGCGCCGTCCTTGACGTTTTCCAGCACGGTTTTGGTGGGATCGAGCTCGGGTTCCTGTTCGAGGTAGCCGACGGTGATGTTCTCGCCCGGCCAGGCTTCACCGGTGAAATCCTTGTCGATCCCGGCCATGATCTTGATCAGGGTCGACTTGCCTGCGCCGTTCGGGCCGACGATGCCGATCTTGGCACCCTGGTAGAACTGCAGGTTGATGTTGCTGAGCACCGGCTTTTGCGCACCGGGGAAGGTCTTGGTCATGTCCTTCATCACGAAGGCGTACTGGGCGGCCATGGGCGGTCCTTGAAGTTAGGCAAGTTGCGGGTTTGCCGCGCCTCTACAGGCCCGCGCGCACCGGGGCAAGCACGACGCGCGCGGGCAGGCAGGAGGCATGGGCAGGCAAGAGGCATGGGCAGGTCCTGCCCGGCAAGGGTGGCAGCAGTGCCACAGTTGGAACAAATTGTGCCAAGCCCCCTTTCCATGCGCGTCAAGCTGTGGTTGGGGCGGCGGGCCAAGAGGGGTCCCCCATTTAGCCCCTGAACCTTGGGAGGAAGATATGCGAATTAAGTTACTTACGGCATTCGTTGCCGGAACGTCCGCTTTTGCCTGGGCTCCGGCCATGGCGCAGGATGCCGCGCCGCAGGCCGAGGTTGCCCAGGCGGGCGACGCGGATGAAATCATCGTCACTGCCACCCGCCGCAGCGAAGTGCTGTCGGACGTGCCGATCGCGGTTTCGGCCGTCACCGGCGAAGCGCTGGAAAAGACCGGCGCGACCGACGTGCGCGCGCTCAACCAGGTTGCCCCGTCGCTGCTCGTTTCGGGCGCGACCAGCGAAGTGAACTTCACCGCGCGCATCCGCGGCATCGGCACGGTCGGTGAAAACGCCGGCCTCGAAAGCTCGGTCGGCCTGTTCATCGACGGCGTCTATCGCAGCCGCACCGGCGTCGGCCTGACCGAACTGGGCGACATCGAACGCGTCGAAGTGCTGCGCGGGCCGCAGGGCACGCTGTTCGGCCGCAACTCCACCGCCGGCTTGATCAACATCGTCACCAAGGGGCCGGACCTGTCGGGCTTCCAGGCCAAGGGGTCGGCGACCTATGGCAACTACAACTATTGGCGCGTCGATGGCGCGGTGAACGCTCCGCTGAGCGAAACCATCGCCGCCCGCCTCGACGGCGTGTGGATGAAGCGCGACGGCTTCCTCAAGCAGGCCACCCCGGGCGAACCGCGTCCCAACGACCGCAACCGCTTCCTGCTGCGTGGCCAGCTGCTGTTCCAGCCGAACGAAGACATGAAGCTGCGCCTGATCGCCGATTACGGCGAACACGATGAAAACTGCTGCGCCGGCGTGCTGATGTCGCCGGTGCGCAGCCTGGCGCGCGGGACCGACGGGTTCCCGGTGTCCTCGGCCAACACCCTGCTGCCGCTGCTGCAGGCGCTGGGCGCGAACTACCAGATCCCGACCAATGGCGAGCTGCTGCTGCGCCAGACGGCGACGACCAAGGGCGTGCCCTACCGCGCTGACAGCAAGGACTGGGGCGTTTCGGGCGAACTCAGCTGGAAGCTGGGCGAAATCAACGTGACCGCGATCACCGCCTATCGCAACTACCTGAACCAGCAGGGCCAGGACGGCGATTTCCAGGCGATGGACATTCTGCGCCGCGAAGACCTGGACCTCCACTTCCGGCTGTTCACCCAGGAACTGCGCGTTCAGGGCGAAGCGCTCGACGGCCGGCTGAACTGGCTGTTTGGCGGCTACTATGCCAACGAAAAGCTGTTCGTTGATGACGACATCAAGTACGGCGCGGACTACGAACGCTATGCCAACTGCCTCGCGGCTTCGGCGCTGTCGGCGGCCAACCTCAACCCGGCTTCGGCCACCTGCTCGAACCTGCCGACCACCAGCTGGCCGGGCTTCCAGGGGCTGGCCACGCTGACCGGTTCGGCGCGGCTCAACGGCACGGGCAACAACGGCGCCAACTTCTTCCAGCAGAGCGAGAACTACGCGTTCTTCACGCATAACACCTTCGACATCGTCGAGGACAAGCTGAAGCTGACCCTGGGTGCGCGTTACACGCACGAAACCAAGGACCTGACCGGGCAGTCGAACTTCACCAATTCGCTGTGCCCGGCGATCCTGGCCACCCCGTTCCAGAGCCTCGCCTCGATCGCCTGCGTGATCAACGGCGCGGCGGTGTCGCTGCCCAAGGGCAGCGCCGGCACCCACTTCGGCGAAGGCCAGTGGACCGGCACCGCGGTGCTCAGCTACAAGCCGACCGACGACCTGCTGGTCTATGGCTCGGCCTCGAAGGGCTACAAGGCCGGCGGCTTCAACCTCGACTATTCGGCGCTTGACCGCCCGTGCAGCATCGTTGGCGGCTCTGCGGCCCAGAACGCGGCCTGCGTCGCCACGCTGGCCAAGCCGGCGCTGACCCCGGGCAATGGCCGTCCGGAAGCGACCGACCTGCAATTCGCCAGCGAAAAGGTCGATGCCTTCGAAGTGGGCGTGAAGTACAACGGGCGCGGGTTCGATCTCAACGTCGCGGCGTTCTACCAGCGCTACAGCAACTACCAGCTGAACACCTACAACGGCGTGAACTTCGAAGTCACCAACATCCAAGCCTGCAAGGATAGCCTGAGCGGGGGCGACACCGATGGCCTGACCACGACCGGCGCCTGCGCCGCCGACCGGCTCAAGCCGGGCGTGACTTCGAAGGGCTTCGAAATCGAAGCCTTCCTGAAGCCGGCCCGCAACTTCGGTGTCAACCTGGGCTTCACCTATGCCGACACCAAGTATGCCAAGGACCTGGTCGGCACGGCGGGTCGTCCGCTCAGCCCGGTGCTGTTCCAGCTGCCCGGCCGCGCGGTGTCGAACGCGCCCAAGTACGTGATGACCGCCGGCGTCAGCTGGACCCCGGACATCGGCAACACGGGCCTGACCGGGCTGGTCTATTTCGACACCCGTATGCAGAGCGACACCAACACCGGTTCGGACCTGGACATGGAAAAGATCCAGGACGCCTATGCCCTGTTCAACGGGCGCATCGGCATCTACGGCCCGAACAAGCGTTGGGGCGTGGAACTGTGGGGCCAGAACCTGCTCAACAAGAAGTACCAGATGATCGGCGCCGACATGCCGCTGCAGGGCAGCGGTACGTTCAACGCGGTCGCCGCGCCGGCTTCGAGCGGCCTGGCGGGCACTGCGAACCAGCTGTTCGTCGGCTTCGCGGGTGAACCGCGCACCTGGGGTGCGACGGTGAAGTTCAGCTACTAAGCCTGGCTGACCGCACCTGAACAGGGGCCGGCGGGAGCGATCCCGCCGGCCCTTTGTCTTTTCGACCAGCGGCCCTTGCCTTGGCCCATGCGGGGCAATAGGCCGGGGGGATGAACACTGCATTCCTGCGCGCCGCCGCCCTTTCCGCCCTGGTCCTGTCCACTGCCGCCCGGGCCGATGAACCGCAAACCACCGCCTGGCGCATCCTGGCCGACCTGACGACCGAGATCGGCCCGCGTCTGCCCGGCTCCCCGCGCGAAGCCGCCGCGCGCGACTGGGCGGTCGCCCGCTTGTCGGCGCTGGGCCTGGCCAATGTCCGCAGCGAAGCCTTTCCGATCCAGGGCTGGGTCCGGGGCGAGGAACAGTCCCGGTTGACCGCGCCATACCCGCAGGCGCTGCACATCACCGCGCTGGGCAATTCCGCGCCAACCCCGGCTGGTGGAATCAGCGGCGAACTGGTCTATTTCCCCTCGTTCCAGGCGCTCCAGGCCGCGCCGGAGGGTTCGCTCAAGGGCAGGATCGCCTTCATCGACCACGCGATGCGCGCCAACCAGGACGGTTCGGGCTATGGCCCCTATGGCCAGGCGCGGCGGCAGGGGCCCAGCGTGGCGGCGGCCAAGGGGGCCGTGGCGGTGGTGATCCGTTCGATCGGGACCGACCACAACCGCGATCCGCACACCGGGGTGACCAACTTTGCCAAGGGCGCGGCGGCGATCCCCGCGGGCGCGGTGTCCAACCCCGATGCCGATCTGATCGCCCGCGTGGCCCGCACCGGCAAGCCGATGCAGCTTGCCCTGACGCTGACCGGCAAGCCGCAGGCCAACCTGCCATCGGGCAATGTCATTGCCGAAGTGCCGGGGCGCGATCCGTCGCTGCCGGCGATCCTGCTGGGCTGCCATCTGGATAGCTGGGACCTGGGCACCGGCGCGATCGACGATGCCTCGGGCTGCGCGATCATCACCGATGCGGCGCTGCGCCTGCGTGCGCAGGGCCAGCCGCTGCGCACAGTGCGGCTGCTGTGGGCGGGCAGTGAGGAACTGGGCGGGTTCGGCGGCCAGGCCTATGCCGCCGCCCATGCCGACCAGCCCCATGCCCTGGCGATGGAAAGCGATTTCGGGGCCGACCGGGTGTGGCGCGTGCGCTTCCGCCTGGCCGAGACGAACCGCCCGCTGGCCGACCGGGTGGCCGCCGCGCTGGCGCCGCTGGGGATCGTGCGCGGCAATACCGTGGCCAATGGCGGGACCGATGTGGAGCCGATCATCGAGCGCCAGAAGCTGGCGGTGATTGACCTCGATCAGGACGGCACCCGCTATTTCGACCTGCACCACACGCCCGACGACACGCTGGACAAGGTCGATCCGGCGCAGCTGGAACAGAACGTCCAGGCCTGGACCGCGGTGCTGGGGATCGTCGCGAACGAACCGGGGCCGCTTGGCGGACAGTAAGCGGGATGCGCGCGTTCAGCCGGTGCGGATCGCCCGCACCAGCTGGGCGCAGGCGCGCGGCAGCAGGGCATAGCCGGCAAACCACATCGGCATCACGGTAAAGCCCCAGTAGAAATTGTCGCTGCGTGCGAACAGCATCAGCATCAGCGCATAGCCGCCCAGCAGCAGCTGCGCGAACAGCCCGCTGCGCCCGGCCAGCGCCATCCAGCCCAGTGCCGGCAGCAGCGCCAGCAGCAGCGCCAGCGGCTGGGGCAGCACCTGCCAGACCGAGGTATAGGCCACCCCCATCAGAAACCCGCGCAGACCCAGCCCGCCGTTCCACCCCGGCGAAACGATGTCGCCCGGCCGCACGGTCTGCAGCTGGAAATAGGCGTGGACCGCCATGAATGCGGCGAACAGGCCGATCAGCGCCAGCCAGCGCCCGGCAACGCGCCATTCGCGGCGCAGCGCGGCAAAGGTCAGGGCCAGCAGCGCATAGGGCAGCGCCAGCTCGCGCAGCAGCAGCGCCGCGCCCACTGCCGCCAGTTCGGCGCGGGGCAGACCCCGCAAACGGCAGGCCAGCGCGATCGACAGCAGCAGGCCCACCCACGGTTCGGTCCCCGCCAGCAACCCCACATTGGCAATCGCCAGGCTGGCCAGCGCCACCCCGGCCAGCGCGCCCCAGCGCTCTGCCGGGCTGACCAGCGGGCGCAGCGCCGCCGCCCAGGCGATCAGAACGCCGGCGACCAGGCCAAAGGCCAGCACCTGCATCATGGGCCAGCCCAGCCGCGCCGCCAGCACGAACAGCGTCGGCTCGCGCACGGTGACAAAGGGCTTGAGCGGATAGGCGTGGGCGCGGTGCGTTTGCGCCGCCGCCTCATGATAAGGCACGCCGCTGGCGACCCGCGCGGTAATGTCGCGGAACAGCTGCAGATCAGTGTATTCCCGGGTGCCGACCACATCCGGGGCCTGGGGCGGGGCGGCAAAGCACCAGGCGCAGGCCAGCAGGAACAGGCCCAGCACCAGCAGGGCAAGCGGTCGGGGCAGGCGTTCCAGCATGGTCCGTCGGGGTTCCTGGTGGCTCAGTCGATCGCCTGGACCTGCGCGATGCGGCGGCGGCCGTCGCGGTGCTCCAGTTGCACCACCAGGTCAAGCGATCGGCGGACATAGCCAACCACGTCGCTCCAGCCCATCCGCGTGCCGGCCTGCATCACCAGCAGCGCCAGCTGGTCGATCGCGCGCAGCGGCGAATCCGCGTGGATCGAGCTCATCGAACCGGGGTGCCCGGTGTTGACCGCGCGCAGGAAGCTGATCGCCTCCACCCCGCGCACTTCGCCCAGCACGATCCGGTCCGGGCGCAGCCGCAGCGCGGCGGTCAGCAGGTCGTCGGCGGTCACCTCGGCCTCGCCCAGCGCGCCGCGCGCCGCGATCATCCCCACGGCGTTGGCGTGGTCCAGCTGCAATTCGGGCGTGTCCTCGATCAGCACCAGCCGTTCGTCCAGCGGCACTTCGCGCAGCAGTGTGTTGAGGAAGGTGGTCTTGCCCGTCGCCGTCCCGCCGGAGACCAGGATGTTGCGCCGTTCGCGCACCGCGCGGCGCAGCATGGCGACCGGCCCCTCGCGCGGGTCGAGCGGCGGGCGCTTAACTGGTTCCTGCCCGGCGCCGATCACTTCGGCACCGTCGAAAGCACCGGTTTCGGCATAGTCTTCGAGGCTGAGGCCAGCGATCACGTGCTTGCGGATCGCCAGGGCCAGTTCGCCGCGGGTGGCGGGGGGCAACACCACCTGCACGCGCTCACCCCCGGGCAGGCTGGCGGAGAGCAGCGGATGCTCGCGGCTGATCCCCTGCGCGCTGGTCGCGGCGACCTGCCGGACCAGCCGGGTCAACACTTCGCGCGTCAGGTCGGGCGCGGCGATCCGGGCAGGGCGCTGGCCCAGCCGTTCGACCCACAGTTCGCCCGGGCGGTTGACGTAGATGTCGGTCACGTCAGGCTGGGCCAGCCAGTCCTGCAGCGGCGCCAGGAACGCGCCGAGATAGACGTTGCCGGCCGCCTCGCTCACGGTTCGACCGTCGAGAAATCGAGATCGCGCGCGACGAACACCGAAACAGACGAACCCTGCCGCACCTTGATCGTCGGCTTGACCGGCTCCTGCCCCGGCACCTGGACCGAAGTCATCGCGCCGGGTAGCCCCACCACCACCGTCCCGTTGGAGGCGCTGCGGGTGGCAAGGCCGACGCCGATGTCGAGCGTCGATTGCAGGATCGCCGCGCCGAAGCGCGAGAAGAAGTGGCTGTTGACCTTGCCCTTCACCCCGCTGCGCCCCTGCGGGTCGGCTGCCGGACTGTCGAGCGCGACCTGCACCCCATCGGGGCGGGTCAGGCGCTGCCAGTTGATGCCGATGCGGTTCTGGCCCAGCGCCACGTCGGTCTGGTATTCGCCGAACAGGCGGCTGCCGCGTTGGATCAGCACGCGGCTGCCATCGAAACTGCGCACATCGCGCGACACGATGGCCCGGGCAAACCCGGCGCGGTTCGAATCGAGCGCGGTTTCCAGCACCGCCTGGATGATCGCGCCCTGCGGCACGGTCACCGCCGGGTTGGCAAAGCGCGAGGCCAGCGCGCGGTTTGCGCCGCCTGCGGCGGGCAGGGGCTCGGCCTGGGCCGGAACCGGGGCGACTACCGGAGCTGCCGGCAGCGGGATCGGCGGGCCGGGGTAGTATCCGGGATTGGCCGCGCGCGGCGCGCTGGGCACGCCGGGCAGGGTGCGCGGGCCAGCGCCCGGCACGCTGGGCGCGGGTGGAATGTAGCTCCCGCCATAGGGCGCGAGGCCGGGCAGGCCGTTCACCGTGGGGCGCTGCCAGGGATCAGTGCCAGCCAGGCCGGGCGGCACGGCGAGTTCGGGCGGGGCGGCAATCGTGCCGCCTTCGGCCAGCTGCCGGGGCAGCGTGCCGCGCGTCACCACCGCCTGCCGCCGCGCCTCCAGCGCGCTGAACAGGCCTAGCGCGGCCAGGGCCATGACCCCGGCAAAGATCCATACCCCGCGCTGGCGCACCGGCCGGGCGACCAGCGGCCGGGCCGCACCGGCGGCATCGGCCAGGGCCGTATCGCTGTTGTCCGCGCCGCTCATGGCTTGCCCCGCTGCGACGGCGTGTTGCGTCGCGCTTCGGCCTTGTCCTTGTCGATCCGGAACACCAGGTGGGGATAGACCCGGTCGATGGTGAACAATTCGCCACGCATGTAGCCATCGACGATCTGTTCCACCCCGCGCGGATCCAGCGCGAAGACGGCCGGGATCGGCTGGTCCTCGCTCCACTGGATATAGGTGTGAACCCCATCGTCGCCGATCCGGATCGGGCGCAGCAGCGCCGCGCCCTTGAGCCGGTAGGTGGTCATGTCCCGCGCCTCGTCCACGCCGTCCGCGCCGCCGCCTTCGGCCACATCGGCCCGGGCCAGCGCCGGGGCGGCCAGCAGCAGCAGCGCGGCGGCCAGGCGCGCGATCATTGCGCGGCTCCCGGCGTCGGTGCGGCAGCGGGCGGCGCGGCGGCGGCGGGCGGCACGGGGGCGGCAGGCAGCGCCGTCGGGGCGGCCGGCGCGGGCAGCATTTCCGGATCGCGGCGATAGCGCACCACCTGGAAACCCAGCGGATTGTCGAGCCGGTCGGCCGCGCTCATCCCCTTGTCGGTGAAGCGATAGGTCAGCACCGCGGCCCAGCGCTGCGGTGGTTGGCCGGCCCCGGCGGGATCGGTCCGCGTGGTGGCAAAGCGCACCAGCGCGCTGTCTGACCCAAGCGAGGAGACCGATTGCAGCTGCACTTCGACCTGCGCCCCGCGCGGCATGGTGGCGAGCGGGCTGGACGGGTTGCTGGCCTGCATCTGCGCGACATACTGGCTGCGCGCTTCCTCGGCCGACCACAGCGCGACCTTGCGGTAATCGCCCTTGAGGGCGGGTGCGGAAAAGCTTTCCCGCGCGACCACATATTGCGCCAGGAACGAACGGGTCAGCGCCGCGTCCGGGGCGATCCGGCTCTGGTCCAGCGGGTCGAGCGCCTGGACGAAACCGGTCTGGCGATCGACCATCAGCATGTAGGGCACCGCCGTTTTCAGCGGCGTGAGCAGCACCAGCGCGCCCGCTTCGAGCAGGGCGATGCCCGCCGCCACCCCGGCCACGATCCAGGCGGTGCGGCGCGATCCGCGCAGCTCCGCCTCGCGGTCGGCGGACCAGGACGAGGCTTCGGCGTAATAGGCGTCCAGCTTGCCGGGCGGCTGCGCGTTCATGGCTTCATGTCCCTTCGTTCACTGACCCCGCTGCCGCGCGCGGTGCGGCGCGATCCGCGATGGGAATCGCCCAGTAGCTCTGGCGGGGCGGCCGGCGTGCCGGGCCGCGCATCTGCGGGGGCGACCAGACGGCTGCGGTCGATCCGTTCGCTGCCGGCGCCGGCGGCCTGTTCCTCGCGGCGCATGGTCTGCGCCACGGCCTCGGCCACGGCAAAGGCGCGCGAGGGCGGCTGCGCCATGCCGCCAGCCAGCGCGGGCTGCGCGGTTCCGGCCAGCGGCCCGCCGCGCCATTCGCCCGGCAGGCCCGGCAGGTGCAGCGCCGGCATCCGGCTGAAGAACGCGATCCGGGCGATCACCCCCAGCACGGTAAAGGCGATCACGGCAAAGGCGGAGCCGATCACGATCAGCTCAGTCGGCGCGGAAGGGGTCAGCACCTGGGTGCCGCGCTGGGCCACGGCATCGCGCAGCCACGGCTCAAGCACCGCCAGTTCGACCCCGTAGATGATCGGCAGCACCAGCGCGCCCGCCGCGCAGGCCGCCAGCCCGCGCAGCCAGCCGAAGAACAGGTCGCGCGTGCCCGCGAACAGCAGCAGCGCGGCCATTAGCGGGGCCAGCGCCAGCAGCAGCCCGGCGCCCAGCCGCACCGCGGCGCTCGGCGCGATCACTCCGCCCAGGAACGCCACCCGGCCATAACCCAGCGCCGACTGGTCAGCCAGCGCCACGCCCCGGAAGCTGTCGTTGATCGAATCGCTGCGGTTGGCCCCGCCGGTCATCCGCCCGGTGCCATAGATCGTCAGCACCACGATCTGGTCATCCGCCGCCTGAAGCCGCCCGGTCAACTCGCCCGGTCCGCCGGGCAGGCCCGACGCCAGCCCGATCGATCCGGCCAGCGCCGCCGGGCCCTGGAGCACCGTGTTATAGCCCAGCACCCGCCAGGCCGGCCAGCTGGTGGCCAGCGTCAGCACGATCCCGACCCGCAACACGTCGAGCATCACGTCGCGCCCGCTCATCCGTTCGCCCAGCAGCAGGCGCAGGCCGAACAGCGCGACGAAAATGGTCAGCAGTCCCGTAAAGGCCAGCGACAGCGCCGAATTGGGATTGGCCAGCGCGCCATAGCCATAGGCGCCGATTGACTGGGCCTGGCAATCGACGTGGCTGAGCATGTCGGCCAGGAACCGTCCGCCGGTGCGCACTGCCGGGCAGGTCATCCCGCGCGCTCCAGCAGGTCGGGCATCCAGTCGGCCGGGTCGATCCCGGTCTGGCCGACCAGCTCGTCAAAGATCCGCACCGTCGCCTCGCGGCCGGACAGGATCGTCAGCAGGTCCCTTTCGCCGTTGAGGTTGAGCCGCGCAACCACGCTGTCATGCCCATGCTTGATCAGGAAGCAGTGCGAATTGTCGGGCAGGCTGCGGACCAGTTCGAATTCGTGCGGGGTCAGCCCGAAGCCGTCGATATAATCCTCGGCCCGGGCCTTGGGGTTGATCATGAAGATCTGGGTGGCGGCCTGTTCGACGATGGCGCTGGAAATGCGGCTTTCCAGCGCGTCCTGCGCACTTTGCGTGGCGAAGCCGACGATCCCGTTGCGCTTGCGGATGGTCTTCTCCCAGTCCTTGATCCGCCGCACGAACACGTCATCGTCCAGCGCCTTCCACCCTTCATCGACCACGATGATCGCAGGCGTGCCGTCCAGCCGTTCCTCGACCCGGTGGAAGAAGTAGAGCAGGGCGGGCGTGCGCGCGGCCGGATCATCGAGGATCGCGGTCATGTCGAAGCCGACGGTCGCGGCGGTCAGGTCGGTCAGGTCCGTCTCGTTGTCGAACAGCCAGGCGCGCTCGCCATCGCCGAACCACGGGCGCATGCGCGAATGCAGGTCACCCGCATGGGGCCTGGCCCGGCCGCGGAACAGTTCGACCAGGTGGCGCAGGCGGCGGTGGGGCAGGGGCTGTTCGAAGTTCGCGGCGACCGCGTCCTTGATCACTTCGGTTTCGGCCGCGTCAGCGCCGCCCGCGAGGAGCTTCAGCCATTCGAGCAGGAACTGGCGGTTGGCCGCCGTATCCTCGATCTGCAGGGGGTTGAGCCCGGTGGGCGTGCCCGGACGCAGCCGGTCATACTGGCCGCCGATCGCGCGGATGAACAGTTCGGCGCCGCGATCCTTGTCGAAGAACACGATCCGCGGGGCAAACTTGCGTGCCTGGGCGAGCAGGAAGTTGAGCACCACCGTCTTGCCCGAACCCGACGGGCCGATCACGGTGAAATTGCCCAGGTCGCCCTGGTGGAAGCTGAAGAAATAGGGCCCGGCAGCGGTCGTTTCGAGCAGCGTCACCGCATCGCCCCAGTGGTTGCCGCGCGCGCGGCCCACGGGAAAGTTGTGCAGGCTGGCCAGCCCGGCGAAATGGCGGGTGGAAACCAGGGCGCGGCGGGCGATATACTTGAAGTTGCCGGGGAACTGCGCCCAGAATGCCGGTTCCAAAGCAATGTCCTCGCGCACGGCGACGATCCCCAGGTCGGCCAGGGCCGCCATCACTTCGGCAACGTTGCCGTCAAGAGCGGCCAGGCTGTCGGCATGAACGGTGACTGTGGTATGATGTTCGCCAAAGGCGGCGCGGCCCGATGCGACATCGTCCTTGGCGCGGGCCAGCTCGTCGCGCAGGCTCAGCGCCTCGTCCTCGCTCGAGCGCATCCGCCGCAGCGCCAGGTTCATCCGCCCCAGCGCCGCGCCGCGTTCGACAAAGGCGAAGGACTGGCTGACTGTCAGCTGCATCGGCAGGCGGTACAGCTCGTCGAACATGCCCGGCATGGTCTGCGCCGGGTAATCCTTGATCGAGATGACCGCGCCGAACTTGCGCGGGCTATCGCCCGCCGCGCCCAGCTCGAACGCGTCCTGGCCAAAGCTGATCCGCCGAGCCGGGATGTGGTGGCCCAGGTCGCCATGCGGCAAGCCCACCGGGCGCAGTTCGGCGTTGAGCAGGCACGAGAGGAATTCCAGCGGCTCGCTGCGCGGACCATCGGGCGTTTCGTGAACCCGCAGCAAGCGCGGCGCATAGGCGCCCAGCGCCGCGACCAGCGCCTCGCTGGCCGTATCGAGCGCGCGCTGTTCGGTGGCGAGCATCGCGGCGCGGTCCTCGACCGTGCGGGCGAACCAGCCGCGCACCCGGTCGGCCAGGCCGATCCGGCCCTGCACCGGGCGGCGCACCAGGGTTACGAACAGCTCGTTCACGTACATCTCGCGCGATTGCAGGCGCGCGCGCCACCGCTCGTCCAGCTGGCGCGAGAAGGCATCCGGGTAGGCACCATCAAGCAGCGTCTCGGCCTTGCGACGGACCACGTGGTGATAGACCGCGAAGCGCGAGGAGGCGACCGCGCGCAGCATCGCCTCGCGCAGTTCGGCGCGGTAGTTGAGCTCCTCGCTGTCGGCGGTTTCGAACAGCAGGCCGCCCAGCCGAATGGTCTGCAGCAACATGCCGTCACGCGTTTCCAGCGTCACGTCATCGACGTGCCGGGCATAGGGCAGGTGCGAGCCGACACGCTGTTCGCGCGCCACCACCTTCGGATCGCTGGTCAGGGCTGGTATGAGTTGCATCCCCACACCGCATGGTTCTTGACCCGGGGACAGCGGCTGACCCTGGCGATCCACAGGTCGAAGAAGCGCGGTTCGCGCAGGCACACCACTGCGCCGGCCAGGTGGATCAGCAGGGCCACCGGGATGACCCAGAAGCTCTTGAAGATCAGGAACAGTTCAGCCGCCAGCACGCCGTTGATGACGAAGAAGGTATAAGTGACGCCGCCCAGCATCTGCGGCCGCGTCAGCGCCAGAAAGACCCGGTCCTGCCGCAGCCCCGCCGCCACGGATCAGCCCCCGGCCGCCGCGCGGATGCCGCCGACGATGCTGGCGGCGCCGAACAGGATGAAGCAGCCCAGGATCACCACCGCGCCGTGGCGCCAGTTGATTCGCCCGGTCAGCATCATGAAGCCCACCGACGCCACCGCGATGACCGCGACCACCGTGGCCACGGTGCCCATCAGCGTGCCCTGCAACCAGTTCACCGCGGCAATGATCGCACCAGAACCCTGCGGATCGACCGGGACCGCCGCCAGAGCCGGAGTCGCGGCAGCCAGTGCCGGGATCAGGACAAGCAGCATGCGGGCAAAGCGTTGATACACAGGCAAAGACTCTCGATCAGGGGCGCCCGGCGGGCAATAATCGGTAAAGGGTCTGGCACATTCCACCCCGCCGCGCCAGTTCGATTAAGCGTCGCGCCGCCCCATGCCAGGACACCCACGCGCCAGACTATCCGCCGCTTGCGGGGCGAAACGCCTTGCTAGCGGGGCCAGTCAGGATATAGTTTCCCGATTAGTAATTAATACGGAGTGCAGACATGCGCGATGGCAAGGATTTGAACGCTCCGGCGGCCAAGGGAGTTTCGCGGCGGCAGTTCGCGGCGCTGGGCGCGGCAACGGTTGCCGCCGGCTATGCCGGAACGGCGCAGGCCGCCTTGCCGGTGCAGGAACGCACCGCGCGCGTGGCGCTGCGCGATGGCGTGGCCGATGCGCTGTTCGTCCACCCCGCCGAAGGCCGCCATCCCGGCGTCGTGCTGTGGACCGACCTGGCCGGCCTGCGCGGCAGTGCGGCCACCATCGCCCGCGATCTGGCATCGTCCGGGTTCGCGGTGCTGATGGTCGATCCGTGCCATCGCGGCGGCAAGGCTTCCGCCGCCGCCAAGGTTGACGCGATCGACGAGTTGCACCTCAACCGCGACAGCAAGGATTTGTCCGCCTGGCTTGACCGTCAGGACCAGGTTGCCAGCGCGGCGAACGGCTATGTCGTGCGCAACATCGGCCCCAGCATGACCGCGTTCAACCCGAACAGCCTGGGCGCGCGGATCCATGCTGGCTACCTGGTGGCCATGCCGCGCGGCAAGGGCGCGCTTTCAGCCCACCAGCAGGCCGCTCTGGACCGCGCGATCCATGCGACCGACCGCCTGGCCGCGCTGGAAGTCCACGCAATCATGGCCGCCTGATCGCCGCCGCTCGTCCCCGCTGGACCTGAACACCCGCCCGCGCTAGCCGTGGCGCGGGTGCGCGGGGATTTTCGATGGCCAACTATCTGATTTCGGGACTGCGCGTCGCCAGCGACCTGGCCCTGCCTGGCGCGATCCATGCGGCAGGTTCTGCTGATGGCAGCGCTGGCCGGGCCGATCTGGTGATTGCCGCCGGCCCGGTGCCCGACAGCCTGGCTGATGCCGAACAGTCCGGCCCCAACTGGCAATTGCAGGGCGAACGCTTCCTGCTGCGCGTGCCGGGGGTGGTGCGGATGCTGCTGGACGGCGGGCGGCACATCGCCTGGCAATGCGAATCCGGCACGGCGCCCGAAGACGCCGCGATCTTTGTCGCGGCCAGCGGCATCGGACTGTCGCTGCACCAGCGCGGCTGCGCGGTGCTGCATGCCGGCGCGGTCGCGGTGGATGGGCGCGCGGTGCTGTTCTGCGGCCAATCGGGGGCGGGCAAGTCAACCATGGCCGCCGCCCTGGCCGAACGCGGCCACCGCCTGCTGGCCGATGACCAGTGCGTCCTGTCGGACCTGCAATCGCCCGCAGTGCTGGTCCATCCAGATGGCCGGGCGATGAAGTTGTGGCAGCAGGCGATCGACCGGCTGGACCTGGCGCCGCGCAGCGGCGCGGCGGTGCGCAGCCAGATCCGCAAGTTCTATGTCGAACCCCAGGCCGCGGCAGCCGCGCCGCTGCCGCTGGGGGCAATCTATGTGCTGCAGGAAGCCCGTACGCCCGAGTTGGCCAGGGGTGGCAGCGGTATATCGGTCGAGCGGCTGAACCTGGCCGATGCAGCGCTTGAAGTGGGCCGCAACGCCTATCGCCCGGCGATGGTGCGGCGGCTGGGCCAGGCCGGGCTCTATCTCCAGGCGGCAGCCGGGGCGGCGCGGGCGGGCGGGGTGTACCGGCTGATCCGCCCGCTGAACTATGACGCGATCGACGCGGTGGTGGCCGCGCTGCGCGCCCATTGGCGCGACGATTGCGGGTGGAGCAGCGCGGCCTGATGACGAACGTCTGGCTGGCATCCTATCCCAAGAGCGGCAACACCTGGCTGCGGCTGCTGATCGCCAACCTGGGGCGCGACGAGGCGGTGGCGATCAACGCGCTGCGCAACGGCGGCGGCACGGCCAGCGGCCGGGCACGGTTCGACGATACGTTTCTGTTCGCCTCGGGCCTGCTGGATGCCGACGAGTGCGACCGGCTGCGCCCGGCGCTCTATCGCCACCTGGCCGCGCTCGACCCGCGTGAGGCCGAGGACGAGGCTTCCGCCGATCCCGCCTTGCAGGCCGTCGCCCGCACCCGCTTCATCAAGACCCACGACGCCTGGACCCTGACCGACCGGGGCGAGCCGCTGCTGGGCGGGGCGGCGGCGGCGCGTGCGGCGATCCTGATCGTGCGCGACCCGCGCGACGTGGTCGCCTCGCTCGCCAACCACAACGGCAAGTCGCTCGACGAGACCATCGCCCTGATGGCCCGCGCCGACAGCGCGCTGGCCGATGCGCGCGATCGCCAGCCGCTGCAAATGCGCCAGCGCCTGCTTGGCTGGAGCGGCTATTACCAGAGCTGGCTGGACCAGACCGAAGTGCCGGTCCACCTGCTGCGGTATGAGGACATGCTGGCCGATACCCCCGCCGCGCTGGGCCGGGCGCTGGCGGCGATCGGCCTGGACCTGGCGGATGACTGGCTGCACCGGGCGGCGGAGCTTTCAGCCTTTGCCCGGGTCCAGGCGCAAGAGGCCGAATGCGGTTTTCACGAAGCCCCGGTGCGCATGGCGACCGGGCGGTTCTTTCGCAGCGGCCGCGCCGGCGGCTGGCGCGAGGAACTGAGCGCGGCGCAATGCGCCCGGATCGAGGCTGACCATGGCGCGATCATGCAGCGCTGCGGCTATCGCCCGGGCGAGGGGTGAGCGTGCTGGCGCGCCTTGCCGCGCTGGGGCCGGAGCGCCGCCGCCTGCTGGCCGAAGCGCTGCTGGCGCTGCTCGCGGCAGAGGCGCGG
>JAKPAG010000045.1 GCA_029779535.1 Pseudomonadota bacterium
GGCAGCGGGGAGATCGGCAGCGTGATCGCGCTGGCCAGCCTCAGCTTCTGGAACGGCGTGATCCTGCTGGCCGGCGTCGCCGCGATGACCAGCACCCAGGTTCTCCCGTTCTTCGACTGGGGCCTGTCGCTCCACTGGCTGCATCTCGCCGGGCTGTTCGCTGTCACCCTGTGCCTCATTCCCCTGTTGCTGCGCAAATTCGGGATCGAAGCCGTGGAAATCGGCGGGTGGCGGACGCCCCTGCCCGGCCTGCGGATGAGCGTTTCGATGACCGGAGTCGCCGCGTTCGATCTCGCGGTAGCCAGCGCCGCCCTGTTCATCCTGCTGCCCGCGCCCGACCTTGCCGCCTACCCAGCCTTCTACCTGGGCTACGCCCTGGCCATCATCGCCGCGCTGGTCAGCCATGTGCCGGGCGGCCTCGGGGTGTTCGAAGCCGTGGTGATCGCCACCGTGCCGGGCGACAAGGCCCAGTTGCTCGCCGCGCTCCTCGCCTATCGGGTGATCTACTACCTGCTGCCCCTGCTGCTCGCCGCGCTGCTGCTCGCCTGGCATGAGAGCAAGACCTGGCGCCTGCCCGCACGCGGCATGGCCCAGGCGGGGCAGTCGCTGCTGCGCGAACTCGCCCCGCCCCTGCTGGCGGCGCTGGTCTTCGCCGGCGGCCTGATCCTGCTGGTTTCGGGGGCGACGCCCGCCATGGCCAGCCGCATGCACACGCTCAAGCACTTCCTACCGCTGCCGTTCGTGGAAGCATCCCATATCGCGGCCAGCCTCTCCGGCACCTTGCTGCTGTTCCTCGCGCCAGGGCTGCTGCGCCGGCTCGACGGCGCATTCGTCGCCACCCGCGCCTTGCTGCTGGCGGCGGCATTCTTCTCGCTCGCCAAGGGGTTCGACTACGAGGAGGCGGCTATCCTCGGAGCAATCTGCGCCGCGCTGCAATGGAGCCGACCGGCATTCTACCGCAAGACCGCGCTGCTCGATGCCCCGCTATCCACCGGGTGGATCGCCGCCGCGCTGACCGCCATCGTCGCCTCCACCTTCGCGGGCTTCTTCGCTTACAAGCATGTCGCCTATACCAGCGCGCTGTGGTGGCAGTTCAGCCTCAACAGCGATGCCCCGCGATTCCTGCGCACCCTGTTCGGCATTGCCGTCATGCTCGCCGGGCTGGCGATCTGGCGGTTGCTTGCCCCAGCCCCCGGACGAGGCCGGGCCTCGCCCGTCCTGCCGACGCAGTTGGCTCCCGCGCTGGCGCTGGCCGACCACACGGATGCCTTCCTTGCTTACACGGGCGACAAGCGCCTGCTGCTGGCGGAAGAAGGCGATGCCTTCCTGATGTACCGCGTGCAGGGCACCAACTGGATCGTGATGGGCGATCCCGTGGGGCGGGAGGAACGCTGGGCCGATCTGCTGTGGAAGCTGCGGGAAACCGCCGACGCGGCGCAAGGGCGGCTGATGCTCTACCAGATCAGTTCGCGCTGCCTCCCCCACGCCATCGATATGGGGCTGTCCATCGTGAAGTACGGCGAGGAAGCGCGGGTCGATCTTGCCAGCTTCACTCTTGCCGGGCCGCGCGCCAAGTCGCTGCGCTATGCCGAACGGCGGGCGCTGCAGGAAGGCGCGGAATTCGCCGTCATCCCGATGGAGCAGGTTCCCCGGCACATTCCGGAGCTGAAGGCCGTCTCCGACGAATGGCTCAAGGCCAAGAAGCAGCGCGAAAAGGCTTTCAGCCTCGGCAGCTTCGACCCCGCGTACATGGCGCATTTTCCCTGCGCGGTGGTCAGAGTCGAAGGGCGGATCGTGGCCTTCGCCAATATCCTGGCGACACCCAATCGCGAGGAAATGTCGGTCGATCTGATGCGCCACGTCAGCGATGAACCCTATGGCGTGATGGACTTCCTGTTCATCCGCCTGATGCAGTGGGCGCAGGTCGAAGGCTACCGCTGGTTCACCTTGGGCATCGCCCCCCTTTCGGGGATCGAGGCGCGCAAGCTGGCCCC
>JAKPAG010000015.1 GCA_029779535.1 Pseudomonadota bacterium
ACGTCACGCCTGGGGAGGCGCCAAGCAGCCCCATGCAACGGCGGCCCATCGGCGGGGCCATCGCAACGGCGCAAATTCTGCTCAATACGTAATTCATACAACGGCGCCCAATACACGGGTCACCATGACGCCCGAAAGGTGACAAACCCGTTACGACCGAACGCCTCGCGTTACGTTTTGGTCATCCCCGGGCATAGAAAACGAAATGATGTTCGTCGCCGGCGAACACACGGGCATAGCTCCGCGCCAGCCGCCACCCCTGCCGCTCATAGAACCGCCGCGCCGCGTGGTTGGCCGCGAAGCACTCCAGGGTCCGCGTGCCGCGCGCCACCGCCTCGTCCAGAAGCGCCTTGCCGGCGCCGGTTCCCTGCGCCGCCGGGTCCACGAACAGCATGTCCAGGTGCGACCCGGTGACCAGCGAGAACCCCACCGCCGCCCCGCCGGCGCAGGCCACCCGCATGTCGTCCAGCCGCGCCGTGAACCGGTCGACGAAGCTCGCCGCATCGCGCCGCGCCAGTTCCTCCGCCGGCAGAATCGCGGCGAACGCCGCCCGGTACGACGCACTCGCTACCGTGGCCATCGCCGGCACGTCCTCCGGCCCCGGCCGCCGCACCTTCACGGCTGGTCCCTCACGGTTGGCCCCGAAGCCGCGGGTCCAGCGTGTCGCGCAGCGCGTCGCCCAACAGGTTCAGCCCGAACGCCAGCAGCAGGATCGCCAGCCCCGCGAACACCGCCGGCCACGGCGCCAGCATCAGGAAGTTGCGCCCATCCGCCAGCATCAGCCCCAGCGACGGCGTCGGCGGCTGCGTGCCCAGCCCCAGGAACGACAGGCTCGCCTCCACCAGGATCGCCGCCGAGAGCAGCAGCGAAGTCTGCACCAGCACGACGCTGGCGAGGTTCGGCAGCACGTGCAGGAAGATGATGCGCCCATCCCCCGCCCCGGCGGCCCGCGCCCCGGTCACGTAGTCGCTCTCGCACACCACCAGCGCCGGCCCGCGCAGCAGCCGCGCGAAGATGGGCGTGTAGACAACGGCAATCGCGATCGCCGCCGTCTCGGTGCGTGGCCCCAGCACCGCCACCACGCCGATCGCCAGCAGCATCACCGGAAACGCGAACAGCACGTCCATCGCCCGCATCACCAGCCGGTCGGTCCAGCCGCGGTAGAACGCCGCCACCAGCCCCAGCGTGCCGCCGGCCACCAGGGCGGCCAGCACCGCGGCCGCCGAGACCAGCAGGCTGGTGCGGCTGCCATGGATGATGCGGCTCAGCACGTCGCGCCCGAACTGGTCGGTACCCAGCCAATGCGCCGCACTCGGCCCCTTCATCCGCGCCAGGATGTCCTGCCCCACCGGGTCGTACGGCGCGATCACGCCGGCGAACACCGTCACCAGCACCTGCGCCACCACCAGCGCGAGCGCGAACCACAGCAGCCGCCTGCCCGCCGTCACGCCCGCACCCGCGGGTCGATGGCCAGGTACAACAGGTCGACCACGAAATTCACCACCACGAAGCCCATCGTCACCAACAGGATGGTCGCCTGCAGCAGCGGATAGTTGCGCTCGGCGATCGCCCCCAGGATCAGCCGCCCCAGCCCCGGGATGGCGAACACCTGCTCCACCACGATCGCCCCGCCCAGCAGGTAGCCGGTCATGATCCCCACGCTGGTCACGAACGGAATCAAGGCATTGCGCAGCGCGTGGCGATACACGATGCCCCGCTCCGGCACCCCCTTGGCCCGCGCCGTGCGGATGTAGTCCTGCCCCAGCGCATCCAGCATCGCCGAGCGCACCAGGCGCGACAGATTGGCCAAGATCGGGAGGCCCAGCGCAAACGCCGGCAGCGCCAACCGCGAGAGACAGCCCAGTGGGTCCTGCCAGAACGGCACGTAGCCCAGCAGTTGCAGGCTCGGCGCCAGCATGGCCAGCAGCAGGATCATCACGATCCCCAGCCAGAAGCTCGGAATCGTCAGCCCCGCCACGGTCGCCACCCGCATCGCCGCATCCGCCACCCCGCCGCGCAGCCGGGCCATCACGCAGCCCGCCGGCACCGCCAGCCCGGCCCCGACCACCAGCGCCAGCACGGTCAATTGCAGGGTCGGCCACAGATGCAGCACGATCTCGTCCAGCACCGGCTTGCCGGTCCACAGGCTCGTGCCAAGATCGCCGTGCAACACCTTGGAAATCCAACCGAGATACTGAACCGAAATCGGCTGGTCCAGCCCGATCTGCGCCCGAAGGGCAGCAATCTTGTCCGGCGTGACCTCGGTGTTCGCGCCGAGCATGATCGCCACCGCGTCGCCGGGGATCAGCCGGATCATGGCGAACACGATCACCGACACGCTCGCCAGCACAACCGCGAGGTCGAGCAGGCGGGCGAGGAGAAGGCGGCGAAGCATGCTAGGACAGCAAGAAAGAATCTTCTTTTTCTGAAGAAAAAGAAGCAAAAAGACTTTCATTCATTTGCTGCGGAAACGCCCGCTCTAAACGAATGAAAGTTTTTTGGTTCTTTTTTTCAAAAAAGAACATCCTTCCTTACTTGACCACCGCCACATCGCCGAGGCTGGACAGCGACCGGTTGGCAATGATCTCGAACCCCGTCACGTTCGCCCGCAGCCCGGTAAACAGCTGGCCATAGGCCACGTGCATGATCGGCCCATCGCAGGCCAGGATGCGCTGCGCCTCGTCATACGCCTTCTTGCGCTCGGGCTGGGACTGCATGGCGCGGGCGCTGTCCAGCAGCCCGTCCAGCTTCGTGTCGGAATACTTGAACACGTTGGTCGAGCCGCCGGTGCGGAAGGTGCGGAAGAAATAGTCGTCCGGGTCCGGGCTGCCGGCATTGGTGCTGGCGAACATGTCGAAATTGCTGTTGCGCCAGTCCTGGATGAACTGGCCCAACTCCTGGTTCTTCAGCTCCACCTTGAACCCGGCCTTGTTCAGCTGCGCCTGCACCACCTGTGCCATGTCGCGGATATCCTGGCGCGGCAGCACGTTGATGGTGATCGCCACCGGCGCGGTGAACCCGGCCTCCTTCAGCAGCGCCTGGGCCTTCGCCGGGTCGTGCTTGTAGCAGGCGAAATCGGCCACCGGCAGCGCCCAGTCCTTCAGCGCCGGCGACAGCGGCCCGCCCGGCACGCCGGCCCCGAACAGCGCGGCGGCGATGATCTCCTGCCGGTTCAGCGCGTAGTTCACCGCCTGGCGCACCTTCACATTGTCGAACGGCGGGCGGGAGGTGTTCACGCCCACGAACGAGTACGCAAGCTCCAGCGTCTCGTCGAGCTTCACCCCCGGCTTGCCCTTCACCTGTAGGGCGGTGGCGGCATCGATGTTCGGCAGCATGGAATACTGCCCGCTCGACAGGCCGACCTGCCGCGTCGCGCTCTCGGGCACGATGTTGAACTTCACGCCGTCGAGCTTCGGGGCTCCACTGCGCCAATACGCCGCGTTCTTCTCCAGCAGCACGAAGCCGTTCGGCTGCCACTCCTTGAACTTGAACGGCCCGGTGCCGATCGGCGCGCGCTGCAACGCCTCCTTCTCCGCCTCCATGCTGCGCGGCACGATGGCGATGGTGCCCGCCGAGATCAGCAGCGGCGCCGAGGGCTCCTTCAGCGTCAGCACCAGGGTCAGCGGATCCGCCGCCTCCGCCTTCTCCAGCACCGCCAGCCGCGAGGCGAGCGGCGAGGCGATGTCCTTGCTCAGCACGCGGTTGAAGGTCGACACCACGTCGGCCGCCTCCACCTTGCTGCCGTCATGGAAGGTCATGCCCGCCCGCAGCTTGAAGGTATAGGTCTTGCCGTCCGGCGAGACGGTCCAGCTCTCCGCCAGCCCCGGCTTCACCCGCAGATCCTTGTCGACCGCAACCAGCCCCTCATAGATCGTGCCGCTGATGATCTGGAAGGTCGAGAACGCCGTGGCGCGGTGCGGGTCCAGGCCCACCGGCGAGGCATCCACCGCCACCTCCAGCACCTGCGCCTGCGCCGCCACGGAACCAACCGCGACCGGTGCCAGGGCAAGGGCGCCCGCCATCAGCAGGGCCCGGAACGAAATGCGCGCCATATGACTCTCCCGTGCCGCCGCCACATCGGTGGGGCTTTCTGTTCGCCGCGAAGCTATGGCCCTATACCGGCACCTGACAAGGATTTGAATGGCCTGGCACCCAGCATGACCCTCACCACCACCATCGGCGTCATGAGCGGCACCTCGATGGACGCGATCGACGTGGCCATCATCCGCACCGACGGCCGCGACCATGTCGAGCCCGGCCCCGGCCGGGCCTACCCCTATGCCCCCGAGCTCCGCGCCCG
>JAKPAG010000067.1 GCA_029779535.1 Pseudomonadota bacterium
GAACAGGAATACCAGTGGCGGACCCAGTCCGGTGGCAGCCAGGACCAGCGCCACTGGCAGCGCCAGCAGGTTGAACAGGATCGCCCGCCCGGCCCCGCCCAGCGCGCGCCGCGCCTCTTCAGGCAGGCCAAGTTTGCGGGCCTGCGCCGCCATTTCCGGATAGTCACGGGCTTCCACCGCCAGAACCACATCGTCGGCGAAGAACTGCAGCACCGCCAGGGCGATGATCCGCCACACCAGCCAGCCCGCCAGGGCGGCGACCAGGAAGGCCAGAACCTCGGTCAGGCCGGGATCCAGGTTCAGCGATCCGGCATAGCGATCAATCAGGCCAACCAGCCCCCGCCACACGGCAAGCCCCAGCAGCACGAAAACCAGAACGGTAGCGCCCAGGCTTTTCAGCCAGATCGGCACCAGCCTACGGTCGAACATCCCGGTCAGGGCCATGGCAAGCGCGCGCAACATCGGCGCCGAATCGCCCGCCCACGCGCCGCTGTCAACGCCGCTTCCCTCACGCCGCAAAAGCCGCTAGGCGCGAAGCCGATTTTTGCCTGTCAACGGGAACCGCCATTCATGTCAAAGCCTTCCATTCAGGTCATCGCCATCGGCAATGCCATCGTCGATGTCATGGCGCCCTGCGGGGACGATCTGATCGAACGTTTCGGCATGGTTCGCGGCGGGATGACCCTGATCGACACCGCCCGCGCCCATGAATTGTACGATGCGATGGGCCCCGCGCGCGAGATTTCGGGCGGGTCCGCCGCCAACACCCTGGCCGGAATGGCGGCGCTGGGCGGCAAATGCGCCTTCATCGGACAGGTTGCGGACGATCAGCTGGGTGAGGTCTTCGCCCACGATATCCGGGCCGGCGGTATCCAGTTCGATACTCCGGCTCGCGCCGGTGATCCGCCGACCGCGCGGTGCCTGATTTTCGTCACCCCCGATGGTCAGCGGACCATGAACACCTTCCTTGGCGCGTCGCAGTTCCTGCCGCCGCTGGCGCTTGACGAAGCGGCGATCGCCGATGCCGAAGTGCTCTATCTCGAAGGCTATCTGTGGGATCCGGAGGAGCCGCGCGCGGCCATGCGCCGGGCGATCGCGGCGGCCAAAGGGGCCGGGCGCAAGGTGGCCTTCACCCTGTCCGACGCCTTCGTGATCGAGCGTCACGGCGCCGATTTCCGGGCGATGATCGAAACCGGAGAGATCGACATCCTGTTCGCCAACCATGTCGAACTGGCCTCGCTCACCGGGCATGACGATTTCGATACCGGCCTGGCCGAACTGGCCCCCAAGGTGCCGTTGCTGGTGGTGACCCGCAGCGAAAAGGGCGCGGTCGCGATGCACGGCGGGGAACGCTTTGAGGTTCCGGCCGAACCGATCGCCCAGGTCGTCGATACCACCGGCGCGGGCGACCTGTTCGCCGCCGGGTTCCTGCACGGCCACGTCAATGGCCATCCGGTTGATCAGTGCCTGACCCTTGGCGCGATCTGCGCGGCCGAGGTGATTTCGCACTATGGCGCCCGGCCCGAGGCCGATCTCAAGGCACTGGTCGCGGCCCGTCTGGGCTGAGGCTGAACCTATTCATCCCATTTGGGATAGCGCAGGATCGGGGTTTGCCCGCGCAGAAATTCGCTCGGCAAGCAGCCGGTCAAGGCTTTGAAATCGCGGATGAAGTGCGATTGATCGGCATAGCCCGCTTCGTAGGCCAGCGTGGTCCAAGGCAGGTCGGGATCAAGCTCCTTGCGGTGCACGGCGTGGCCGATCCGGCAGATCCGGGCATAGCGTTTGGGGTTGAGCCCGGTCAGTTGCCGGAACCGGCGCTGGAAATGGCGCAGCGACAGCCCGGACGAATCGGCCAGGTCCTGGATCGGCACCGTTCCGCGCTCAAGCCGCAGCCGCGTTGCCTCGCGCGCGACCGGATCGGTGCAGGTTACTCCGCCGCCGCCGAGTGTGCGCAGCCAGCTATCGACCGGCCCGGCCATCGCCGCCCAGTCCGGCGCGGCGCGCAGTTCTTCAAGCAGGCCATCGGGCAAGGAGACGGGGACGAAACTGTCAACCAGGGCGATCGGATCGACCTTGAACAGGCCGCCCGCCGCAGCGGGTTGAAGCCGGGCCGAAAAAGTCCGCAGCCGGCCTTCTGTTTCAAGGTCATAGCGATAATGGGTCAAAGGGCCGAACAGGCCGGCCTGCGGTGCCTCGATCCGTTCGCGGCTTTCCAGGTCATAGAGCCATTGCCGCCCTTCCAGCACGATCTGGACAAAGCAATTGGGCCTGGCCGGGATCACCCGGCGAACCATCTGGCCCCGGTCAACGATTTCGCCGCCGATATAGCCGATCAGGCAT
>JAKPAG010000085.1 GCA_029779535.1 Pseudomonadota bacterium
CGATGCAAAGGGCAACGTGCAACAGGCCGCCCGGGCGCTGGGCATCAGCCGCGCCACCGTGTACCGCAAGCTGGGTCGGCGCCCACCGATGGCTTGAGCGAGTTGACCCCGCGCACCTTCATCCGCTTGGCCGCCTGCGCCGACGCAGTGTGGACCGTGTGCGGGGCCGCTGGGGCGGGTGAGGCCCAGGTCGCCGTCGCGGCCAATTTTGCCGAACCGATCAAGGCGATTGCCGCCGTTCTGGAAAAGACCACCGGTCATACGCTGAAGATTTCTACCGGTGCATCGGGCGCGTTCTACACCCAGATCCGGAACGGCGCGCCGTTCGACGTGTTCCTGTCGGCCGACAACGAGCGCCCCGAAATGCTGGAGAGGGACGGTCTGGCCGAGCCCGGCACCCGCTTCACCTATGCCACCGGCAAGCTGGTGTTGTGGTCGGTCAAGCCGGACCGGGTGGACGCCCGGGGTGAGATCCTCAAGGCCCCCGATCTCGGCAAAGTGGCCTTCGCCAACCCGAAGACCGCGCCCTACGGCGAGGCCGCGATGCAGGTCATGCAGCGGCTGGGGCTGGGCGCGGCGCTTTCGCCCCGGCTGGTGCAGGGCGAAAGCATCGGACAGGCTTTCGCCTTCGTGAAGACCGGCAATGCCGACGTCGGCTTTGTCGCGCTGTCTCAAGTGCTTCAGGGCGGCCGGCTGAAGGAAGGGTCGATGTGGATGATCCCGCAGGCCCACTACGACGTGATCCGGCAAGACGCCGTGATCCTGAAAAAAGGCGCAAACAATGAGGCCGCGCAGGCGCTGGTCAGGCTGCTGCAAAGCTCCAACATCAAGGACCTGATCCGTTCCTACGGCTACGATCTCTGACGTGCTGCTGACCCCCGACAACCTCCAGGCCCTCTGGCTGACCTTCAAGGTCGCCGCGCTGACCACGCTGATCCTGCTGCTGGCGGGCACGCCGCTGGCGTGGTGGCTGGCCCGCTCGCGCGCCTGGGTGACCCGACCGATCGGCGCGCTGGTGGCG
>JAKPAG010000101.1 GCA_029779535.1 Pseudomonadota bacterium
GAAGCCCGGGTCGGTCCAGACCGTGGTCAGCGCCGGGGCGCCGATGGTGTTCTGGTAGGTCGCCGTTGCGGTATCCACCGTGTCGCCGACCGGAGCCAGCTTGCCGCCCGCGATCTTGCGGGTTTCGGGGCTGGACCAGACCACGTCGAACACCTGTTCGTGGCTGATGCCGGCCTTGTCGACCCAGCCCTTGACCACCTGCACGCGGTCAAGGTTCGCGCCGATCGGATCCTTCAACGCCGAAATCAGGAAGCTGGGCTTGGCGCCGGCCTTGGCAGTCAGCTGGCCGCCCATCGGCACGCCGCGGGTGTAACCGGCCTTGACCCAGTCACCCTTGAAATCGGCCGCGGTGAAATCCCACCCGGCGAAGAAGCGCACCACCATGCGCGGGCCGGTGGTGGCATAGACCTCGCGCCGTTTCAGCGCGTCCCAGATCGAGCTGCGGGTGTTGGCCCTGGCCCAGACCGCCGCATAGCCGCTGGACAGCGACTGCCAGTTCATCTTGCCCGTGTTGCGGCCCGGAATGAACCCATCGGTCGCGCGGTGCGGGTTGGGCTCGACCCCGGGGTGCTTGCCGAAGAAGTTGTTTTCTTCGACCGCCGTCAGCCCGGTGTGCGCGTCGGTCGATCCGATCATGCCGAATTTGTAGGGATTTTCGCCGGTGCGCTGTTCGATCAGCAGCCCGCGCTTGAGCGCTTCGCGGACATAGTTGCCGGCATACTGTTCAGGCTTGGTCGGCTGATTGCCGATCAGGTTGTTGGTGTCCCACCCGGCCGTGCCATAGCCCGAGAATTCGTCGTTCGGGGACAGGAACGGGTGGGCTTCGCTGTCACCCTTCATCTGGGTGACTTCGACCACCGGCTCATGCGCGGCGCGGCGCTTGGCATAGGCGGCGGTCATCGGGCCGCCGTTGGGTTCGGTCAGCATGAACATCAGCCCGTTTGACAGGTTGCTGTTATGCGGGATCGACAGGACCTTGCCGCCGGTCTTCTGCTCGTAGGCGTCCATATAGTCGTAAAGCTTGTCCGCCCACAGCTCCTTCTGCGGATCGAGCGGTTCGACCTGCCTCACCTTGTCCGGGCCGTCGCGGAAAATGACGTTGCGGTGCAGGTTGTTGCCGCCCTGCATCAGCGTGTATTCAAAGCCGAAGAAGGCGGTGAACTTGCCCGGGTGGTTATAGCGTTCGACCGTGGTGATGTGTTCCTGCCAGATCTTCGCGGTGCGTTCAGCGCCCTTGACCGGGTCGTTCATCGCCGCCGGCAGCTTGTTCGCGCCGCGCGCCTGGAGGATTTCCGCCATGGCCTTGAGCGATTCGGCCGGGCCCTGGTGCATCATGTCGTACCAGCGCAGCATCATCGGGTCCTTGATCATCATCCGCGGCGCGTCATACAGCGCCTTGGTCGAACCCAGCCCTTCGGCGTGGTCGGCGATCACCAGGAAGTCGAGCGGGCGCTCCAGCTTGGCCTGCAACCCGGTCGAGCTGGTGACTTCCTGACCCATGGCAAAGCGCAGCGCTTCTTCCGGCCCGAGCCGCGCGCCAAACCCGAAGGCGTCAACCGAGTTGGCGGTGTGGAGGTGGGTGTCGCCCCAATAGACCCGCTCGGGATAGGCGGTCTCCGGCACGTCCGCCTCGGTCGTCTTGCCGAACAGCGTCCGCTTCGCCTGGTCGCAGCCCGCCGTCAGCATGGTTCCGGCCAGCAGCACGGCCGCCAGCATCACTTTCCCCCGCATCCCGATCTCCTATCCCCCAAATGCGTTTTACTTCGCAATTGACCAACAATGCCACGGCGCGCGCGCCCGTCAACCGGCTCAATTGTCGCAATTGCTTCGGGCCTGAACTTTTTCCCGCCGGGGTCGTTCTTCGCGCGTGCCAGGCAAAGGAAGGGAACCCGGATGGCCAAGTTCGATTTCGTGGTGCTGGGCAGCGGTCCGGCCGGTCGCCGCGCGGCCGTGCAGGCGGCCAAGCTGGGCAAGAGCGTGCTGGTGATCGACAACCGCGAACGGGTGGGCGGGGTGTCGGTCCATACCGGCACCATCCCCAGCAAGACCCTGCGCGAAACCGCGTTGAACCTGTCGGGCTGGCGCGAGCGTGGGTTTTATGGCCGCTCCTACCGGGTCAAGCGCCACATCGAGGCCAGCGACCTGACCGAACGCCTGGGCAAGACCCTGGGCCACGAGATCGAAGTGCTGGAACACCAGTTCGCCCGCAACGGGGTGCGCACCATGATCGGCGCCGCCCGCTTTGTCGGCCCGCACATGCTGGCGGTGCGCAGCAGCGACGGCGGCGGCATGAGCGAACAGCAGGTCGAGGCCGATCGGGTGCTGATCGCCGTAGGGACCGAACCCTACCGACCCGAAGGCATCCCGTTCGATGGCCGGCGCGTGCTCGACAGCGACCAGTTCATCCTGGCGCCGCGCGTGCCGCGCAGCCTGACCGTGGTTGGCGGCGGGGTGATCGGGCTGGAATATGCCACGATCTTTGCCGCGCTCGACGTGCCGGTGACCCTGGTCGAGCCGCGCCCGCGCCTGCTGGAATTCATGGACCAGGAAATGGTCGATCACTTCGTCTACCAGCTGCGCGACCACGGCATGACCCTGCGCCTGTCGAGCGAGGTCGACCGGATCGAGTTCGGGGACGATGATTGCCCGGTCTGCGTGCTGTCCGACGGGCGCGAGCTGCGCAGCGAGATGGTGCTCTACACCGCCGGACGGCGCGGCGCGACCGCCAGCCTCAACCTGGGCGTCACCGGCATCGAAACCGACGAACGCGGCCGGATCCGGGTCGATCCCGGCACTTTCCAGACCAGCGCGGCGCACATCTATGCCGCCGGCGACGTGATCGGCTGGCCGAGCCTCGCCTCAACCTCGATGGAGCAGGGTCGGGCGGCGGCGTGCCACGCCTTCGAACAGCCGCTGCCGAAAAGCGGTTCGAACTTTCCGATCGGGATCTATGCCGTGCCCGAGCTGTCGAGCGTGGGCCTGACCGAGGAGGAGGCGCGGCGGCGCGGGATCGCGGTGGAATGCGGCATTGCCCGGTTCCGCGAAACCTCGCGCGGGCACATCATGGGGGTCGAATCCGGGATCGTGAAGCTGGTGTTCGAGCTGGCCACCCGACGCCTGCTGGGTGTCCACATCATCGGCGAAGGCGCGACCGAGCTGGTCCACATCGGCCAGGCGGTGATCGAGCTGGGCGGCACGATCGACTATTTCATCGACAACAGCTTCAATTACCCGACCCTGGCCGAAGGCTACAAGGTCGCCGCGCTGGATGCGTGGAACCGCCTGCGCCACCGGGAAGGCACGGTGCTGGCCTTCCGGGGGCGCGCGGCCGGCTAGACCCTGGCGATCACGTCGTCGGCAAACCGCTTCATCAGGTCGATCTTGTCCTGCAGCGGCTGGCTGTCTTCCTCGACCGCATAGAGGTTGCGGAAGGCCACCGGCATATCGGTGACTCCCAGGTCCTCCATCCGCTTGACTGTATCAGGCGTGATTTCGCCCATTTCGGTGGCGAACAGGCGGAACGGCTTGCCGCTGGTGCCCAGTTCGTCGCGGTAGCGGTTGATCTCGGCCACCATCGGGGCAAGCACTTCGTGGCCGCCGCCAGCGAACATGAAGCCATCGTGCTTCGCGGCGCGCTTGAACGCGGCGTCGGAATGGCCGCCGATCAGGATCGGCAGTGGCTTGCCCGGCACCGGGTTCAGCTTGACCGGGGGGATGTCATAGAATTCGCCGTGGAATTCGAAATAGCCGCCCGCGCACAGGCCTTTCACGATGGCGATGCATTCATCGAAGCGCTTGCCGCGCTTGGCATAGTCCACGCCCATCGCCGCATAGTCTTCCGGCCAGACCGACAGGCCGACCCCGAAGTTGAATCGGTCCCCGGTGATCGCCGCGACCGACGCGGCCAGCTTGGCCGAATAGAGCGGCGGGCGAACCGGCAGCTTGACCACGTTGGTGGTCATTTCCAGCGTCCTGGTGCTGGCGCCGATCGCGGTCGCCAGGATGAAGCTTTCGACGAAGGGCTTGTTTTCGAGGAACGTGCGCCCGCCATCGTCGGTGTAGGAATAGCTGGTGTCCGACGCCTTGGGATAGATCAGGCTGTCGGGAATGGTGAACCCGGCATAGCCGTTGGCTTCGGCCGCTTGGGCCAGGGGGACGTAATTGGTGATCGCCGTCATCGATTCGGCATAATGGAAGCGCATGGGGCATCTTCTCCGCAAGATCCGTTGCCCAAGGGGTAGCAGCGGCCCGCGCCGAGGCAAGGGAGCGCAGGCGCTCATGGCCGAAGCTGTTCCTTGCCGACAGCAGGTGACTTGGCCGCCGCATCGGCTAGGATCGCGCCATGGCTGATCCGCAATCCGATCCCGATCGCGGCGTTTCCCCCTCGGTCTGGCGCTTTGTCCGCGCCAGCCGCGCCCATGTGGTGATCGATGCGGCGGACTATTTCGCCGTGATGCAGGTGGCAATGCGCCGTGCGCGCCAGCGGATCATGGTGATCGGCTGGGATTTCGACACCCGCATCCATCTGGGGCCCAGGCGGCGCTGGTGGTTTCGGCCGAGCAAGCTGGACATGCCGGCGCGGCTGGGGGCCTTCATCGTCTGGCTGTGCAAGCGCACGCCCGATCTGGAAGTGCTGCTGCTGAAATGGAATATCGGCGCGCTGAAGTTCATTTTCCGCGGCTCGATGGCGCTCGACCTGCTGCGCTGGGTGTTTCACCGCCAGATCACGATGAAGTTCGATTCGGCCCATCCGCTGGGTTGTAGCCACCACCAGAAGATCGTGGTGATCGACGACAAGTTCGCGGTGTGCGGCGGTATCGACATGACCTCGGACCGCTGGGATACGCCCGAGCACCGCGAGAAGGATCCGCGCCGCCGCCTGCCCTATGCCAAGCGGATCCACGAACCCTGGCACGACCTGACCATGCTGGTCGAAGGGGAAGCCGCCGCCGCGCTGGGTGAACTCGGCCGCCAGCGCTGGGCCATGTCGGGGGCAGGAACGCTCGAGCCATGCTGGCCGCAGTCCGCCTCGCCCTGGCCGGCGGAGCTGAAGGCCGAGTTCACAGATGTCGAAGTGGGCATCGCCCGCACCCGCGCCGCGTGGAACGACTATACCGAGCAGCGCGAGGTCGAGGAGCTGTTCGTCGAACATATCGGCCGCGCCCGGCGCTTCATCTATGCCGAAAGCCAGTATTTCGCCGCCCGCGCCGTGGCCGAGGCGATTGCCCGCAAGGTGGCCGAGCCGGACCCGCCCGAAATCGTCCTGATCAACCCGCTGACCGCGTCCGGCTGGCTGGAACAGAAGGCGATGGACGGCGCGCGGGTGCGCTTGTCCCGGGCAATTGCCGAGCGCGACCACCGGCAGCGCTTTCGTATTTTCGTGCCGCGCAACGCTGCCGGCACGGCGATCTACGTCCATGCCAAGATGATGATCGTCGATGACGAGGTGGTGCGGATCGGCTCGGCCAACATGAACAACCGCTCGCTTGGCCTGGATAGCGAGGCCGACCTGTTCATCGATGCCGCGCGCCCCGGCAACGGCCACGCCCGGGCGGCGATTACCCGTCTGCGCCACCGCCTGCTGGCCGAGCATCTCGGCATGCGGATGGAGGAGGTGAAGCAGGCACTGGACGCGGACTCTTCGATGGTCGCGCTGATCCAGAATGCGCCAAAAACAGGCAAGCGGCTCGACGCTTTGGACTTGCCACCGCTAAGCGAAGCGGAGAAAGCGGTGGCGGACAACGCGCTGCTCGATCCCGAGCGGCCGGAAGAACTGTTCGAACCGCTCAGCAGGCGGCGCGGGCTGTTTCGCCGGGGCGGCTGGCTACGCCGCCCGCGCTGAGGGAGATCTGGGCGAATGAGTTGCGATTCCGATGTGGGTGATGGCGGTCCGATGGCCAAGCTGCCGGTGCCTGACGACGTGCAGGAGGCGATCCGCACCCTGATCCGCTGGTCGGGCGATGATCCGCAGCGCGAAGGGTTGATCGACACCCCGGCGCGGGTGGCGCGCGCCTGGCGCGAATACTGCCAGGGTTACGGCGATGATCCCGCAATCCACCTGTCGCGCCAGTTCGAGGAAGTGGGCGGCTATGACGAGCTGGTCCTGCTCAAGGACATTCCGTTCCAGTCGCACTGCGAACACCACATGGCCCCGATCACCGGCAAGGCGGCGATCGCCTACATGCCGCGCGACCGGGTGGTCGGCATTTCCAAGCTGGCGCGCGTGCTCCACGGCTTTGCCCAGCGCCTGCAGATCCAGGAACGGCTGACCGCCGAAGTGGCACAGTGCATCTGGGACAACCTCAATCCGCACGGCGTTGCCGTGGTGATCGAGGCGCAGCACGGCTGCATGACCGGGCGCGGGGTCAAGACCCCCGGCGTCGGCATGGTCACCAGCCGCCTGCTCGGCTGCTTCCTCGATGACCATCGCAGCCGCAAGGAAGTGCTCAGCCTGATGGGCTACTGACGATGCGCAAGGCACTCGTCGCGGCCGGTCTGGTCATTGCGCTGGCGGGCGGGGCAACGCTCTATGCCGCCAGCGCATCGCCCATGGTGGGGCTGGCGGGCCACTATGCCCGCACCTGGCAAAGCGGCGATGTGGGCGGCGGCAGGTTCGCCGTGACCGACGAGATCACGATCGAGCCGATCGATGCGAACCGCGCCAAGGTCACTTTCGCGCTCAACTTCTTCAACGGCCACACCTGCGATCTCGAGGGCGAGGCGGTGCTGAAGGGCAACAGGCTGGTCTATACCGATCCCGACGGTTGGGACGGCAAGGTGTGCCGGCTGGAAATCTGGCGGCAGGGCAAGGACCTGCGCTGGACCGACCGCGACAACGGTTGCCATTCCTATTGCGGGGCGCGCGGCACCTTCACCGATATGAAGATGGCGCTGAAATACCGCCAGCCGCTGCCCGCGCGGCCTTAGGGTCCTGACCCTGGCCGCGCGTTCGAGCTGGACCCGGCGCGCTTAGCGCCGGGTGGCCATGTCGTACCAGGCGGCCAGGTCGTCCTTCATCGCGCCCAGCGCCGGCTGGCTGAGATAGATCATGTGCCCGCTCTGGTAGTACTTGAAGCTGATGTTGCGGCGCAGCTCCGGCGTCAGCCCCAGGTGCGCGGCGTCGAATTCGGTGCTGTAGAACGGGGTCGCGGCGTCGTAATAGCCGTTCAGGAACAGCACCTTCATATGCGGGTTGGTGCGCATCGCATAGGCGAGGTCCACGCCCGTATTGGGCGAGGTCTGCACTCCGCGCTCACCCGGCGCGCGGTGGCGCCAGTCCCAGTCGAAGCCGCTGTCGCGGGCTGACAGCTTGTAGGGCATGTCGGTCTTGTAGCCCAGCGTGCGCGCCGCATAGTCGTGGAAGCTGGCGATATAGGCGCCGGTGATCGCGGTGTTGGCCGGATCGTCATCCGGGCTGTCGGCATTGGCATCGGCGACGTTGAGCAGGTAGCGCGTGTCGAGCCGCCCGGTGGCCAGGCCCCGGTCGCGCAGCAGTTCGGTCTGGAAATGGCCCAGGCTGACCCGCAGCCGGGCGCGCAGGATGAACTCCTCGGACAGGCCGGTGAAGCGTGCCATTTGCGCTGCGATCTGCTTCGCCTCTTCCGGGCTGATCTCGTCGCCCTTGGCCAGCGCGGCGGCATAGGGGCCGGCCACGAAGGCGCGGACCTGGGCCATGAAGGTGTCGAAGCTGGCCGGGCGGTCGGGCACGCGGTTGTGGTGCCAGGCGGTCGCCGCGAAGGTCGGCAGCAGGATCATCGTGTTCTGGTCATAGCCGGGCTGGCGCACGCCGTAGTTGAGGATGGTGGACAACAGGACGATGCCGTCCAGGCTCATCCCCCGGTCCTCCAGCAGCGCCCCCACCGCGCCAGAGCGCAGCGTGCCATAGCTTTCGCCGAACAGCACCTTGGGGCTGGTCCAGCGGTTGTTCTTGGCGACATAGCGCATGATCGCGCGGGCAAAGGCATCGGCATCCTGGTCAACGCCCCAGAAATCCTTGCCGGTCTTGTCGCCCAGCGGACGCGACCAGCCCGCGCCGATCGCGTCGATGAACACCAGGTCGGTCTTGTCGATCAGGCTGTCGGGGTTGGGGCGCAGGGCATACTGGGAAGGCGCCACGTAAACCGGATCGTTGGTCTGGACGCGCACCGGGGCGAAGCTGCCCATGTGCAGCCAGACGGTGGGCGAACCGGGGCCGCCGTTGTAGAAGAAGCTGACCGGGCGGTTGCCGCCGCCATCCTTGGTGTAGGCAGTGTAGAACAGGCTGGCGGTGGGCTTGCCTTCATCGTCGCGGATCGTCAGCGTCCCGGCGGTGGCGGTATAGGCGATCTTTTCGCCGCGCACGGTGACGCTGCCCTTGCTGACCGCGCTGGCTTCCTCGACCGGGGGCTTGACCCAGGCCTGTTCGACTTCGGCGACCATGGCTTCCTTGCGGGGCTGGGCCTTTGGCGCGTCGGGCTTCTTGTCCTGCGCGGCAAGCGGCATGGCGATGGCGGCGGTCAAAAACAGCAGGCTGGCGGCAAGGCGCATGGTTCGAAATTCCCCCTAAATGACGCGGTCAGCGTGATGCCGCGAGTGGCGGTGCATCGCAAGGCGGACATGGGGGATGATCCGCGAACCGCCGATCCGGCTCGACGCACGGCTTGCCCCATTGCCGTCCCGCCTTCGCCCGGCCTATGCCATGGGCATGACACCGGTAATGACGATCGAGCAACTGGCGGACTTCTTCGTCGCGGCCTTTCCCGGCATCGCGACCGAAAGGCACGCGGGGATTGTGGAAATAATGCCGGGCCGGGTCCGGCTGCGGCTTGAGCCGGACGAGGCCAGCCTGCGCCCCGGCGGAATTGTCTCTGGCCCGACCCAGATGGGCTTGGCCGACCGCGCGGCCTATGCCGCGATCCTCGCCCATATCGGCCCGGTTGCCATGGCGGTGACCAGCAACCTCAACATGAGCTTCCTGCGCGCGGTGGAATATGCGTCGGTGATGGCCGATGCGGAATTGATCAAGCTTGGGCGGCGGCTGGCCACGGTCGACGTGCGGCTGTGGCAGGACGATCCGGGCAGGGTGCTGGCGCAGGCCACTGTGACCTATGCCATTCCGGGCTGACAGTCAGACCGGCAGGCCCCAGCGCCTCCCGGCCCAGATCAGCAGCAGGTATCCGGCCATCGCCGCCAGGCAGCCGAGCGCGAAGGCGGGGGCAAAGCCCAGGCCGCGCCGAAGCAGCGCGGCAATCAGCAGGAACGAGGGCAGGGCGGCCGCCACGTAAAGGGCGGTGCCGGTGAGGAAATAGGCGGCGCGTGCCGGATCATGCGTGTCGCGCCACAGCCACAGCAGCGCGACCAGGCTGGTCAGCGGCAGCGAAGCGACCAGCCCGCCCCAACCGGGGTTGCGGCGGGCCAGTTCGGAGGCGGCGGCAATCAAGAGGCCCGAAAGCGCCGCCTTGATTGCCAGTTGCCCCCACATCGTCAGGCTTACAGCTGGTCGATCATGTAGTCGGCCGCGCTGACCTTGAATTCGCCCGGCGCTTCGACGTGGAGCTGTTCGACCACGCCGTCGTTGACCACCATCGAGAAGCGCTGCCCGCGCTTGCCCAGGCCGAAGCCGCTGCCGTCCATGGTCAGCCCCAGCGCTTCGGCAAGGTCGCCGTTGCCATCGGCCAGCATGGTCACGTCGGCGCTGCCGGCGGCCTTGCCCCATGCGCCCATCACGAACGGATCGTTGACCGCGGTGCAGGCGATTTCGTCGATGCCCTTGGCCTTGAGGTCGGCGGCATGTTCGACGTAGCCCGGCAGGTGCTTGGCCGAGCAGGTCGGGGTGAACGCGCCCGGGACCGAGAACAGCGCAACGCGCTTGCCCTTGAAGTAGTCGGCCGACTGGACCTGTTCGGGGCCGTTTTCGCCGGCCTTCACCAGCTTCACGTCGGGCAGCTTGTCGCCAACAGCAATCGTCATGGTCACTCTCCTGTGTGGAATTTGCGAGTCTCTCGCAGGATATAGGCACGCCGCGCCGCAGGGCAACGCCCGGACATGGTAAATTTCGCTTTACCGGGCCACTTTAAGAATGAGTAAAGCGATTGGGCGAGCATGTCTCTCGCGGGGGTCGCCCCGCCGGGAGACTGCGAGATGAAGATTGCACAGACCTTTGCGGCCGGGTTGGCCGCATGCGGCCTGCTGGCCGCCGTGCCGGCCAGCGCCGCACCGATGAGCAGCGCCGAGAAGCTGCGCCGGCTGGACATCATGCTGATGGTCACGGGCCTGCGCTGCCGGACCACGGCGGACAATTTCCAGGCCGATTACGGACGGTTTACCACCAACCACATCGCCGAACTCAACGCCGCCAGCAATGCGATGAAGGCCGAACTGGCGGGCCGCCACGGCGCGGCGGGCGCAGCCCGCGCGCTCGACCGGCTGAGCGTGACCATGGCCAATTCCTATGGTCAGGGGCATCCTTGGCTCGATTGCCGCCAGCTCAAGCAGGTCACCCGCGGGCTGGCCGATGCGCGCGGCTCCGAACCGCTGGTCGCGGCGGCGGACCAGCTGCTGGAAAGCACCGGCACCCCCCAATTCGCCTGGCTGCGGCGCTAGGGCGATATAAAGGCGGCTTTATATTTGCCTCCACCCGGACGAGCAGGTAAGAGGCGGCGCAGACCAGGCGCTGCCCCTTATTGCCGTGGGCTGCGCTTCCCGTGACAGGAGTTGCCGCGTGACCATCGCCGCCCAGACCGAACATGACTATGTGATTGCCGACCTCGGCCTCGCTGATTTCGGCCGCGCCGAAATTGCCATTGCTGAAACCGAAATGCCCGGCCTGATGGCGCTGCGCGAGGAATTCGGCGCCGCCCAGCCGCTCAAGGGCGCACGGATCACCGGCTCGCTGCACATGACGATCCAGACCGCGGTGCTGATCGAAACCCTCGTCGCGCTGGGCGCCGAAGTGCGCTGGGCGACCTGCAACATCTTCTCCACCCAGGACCACGCCGCCGCCGCCATCGCCGCGCGGGGCATCCCGGTCTTCGCCGTCAAGGGCGAAAGCCTGGCGGAATACTGGGACTATGTCGGCCGCATCTTCGACTGGGACGACGGGTCGGGCCGCACTGCCAACATGATCCTGGATGATGGCGGCGACGCCACCATGTTCGCGCTGTGGGGCGCGCGCGTCGAAGCGGGCGAAGACCTGTTCGAGCCCAGCAACGCCGAGGAAATCGAGTTCTGCCGGGCGCTGAAGGAATTCCTCAAGCGCAAGCCCGGCTACCTGACCATGTCGGTCGCCCACATCAAGGGCGTGTCGGAAGAAACCACCACCGGCGTCCACCGCCTCTACCAGATCGCCAAGGACGGCAAGCTGCCGTTCCCCGCGATCAACGTGAACGACAGCGTCACCAAGTCGAAGTTCGACAACCTCTATGGCTGCAAGGAATCGCTGGTCGACGCGATCCGCCGCGCGACCGACACCATGCTGGCCGGCAAGGTCGCCTGCGTGGCGGGCTTCGGCGACGTCGGCAAGGGCAGCGCCGCTTCGCTGCGCAACGGCGGCGCGCGCGTGATGGTTACCGAAATCGACCCGATTTGCGCGCTGCAGGCGGCGATGGAAGGCTATGAAGTCGTCACCATGGAAGAAGCCGTGCAGCGCTGCGACATCTTCGTCACCGCAACCGGCAACGAGGACGTGATCACCGCCGAGCACATGAAGGCGATGAAGCCGATGAGCATCGTCTGCAACATCGGCCACTTCGACAGCGAAATCCAGATTTCGGCCCTGTCGAACTACAAGTGGACCGAAGTGAAGCCCGGCACCGACCTGGTCGAATTCCCCGACGGCAAGCAGATCATCATCCTGGCCAAGGGCCGCCTGGTGAACCTGGGCTGCGCCACCGGCCACCCCAGCTTCGTGATGAGCAGCAGCTTCACCAACCAGACCCTCGCCCAGATCGAACTGTTCACCAAGAACAGCGAATACAAGAACGAGGTCTATGTCCTGCCCAAGCACCTCGACGAGAAGGTCGCGGCGCTGCACCTGGAAAAGCTGGGCGTGAAGCTGACCAAGCTCAGCCAGAAGCAGGCCGACTATATCGGCGTTTCGGCGGAAGGCCCGTTCAAGCCGGATCACTATCGCTACTGATCGACAGCTTTGCGCGCGCGTCCCGGTTGTATTCCGGCGCGCGCGCGCATAGCTGGAAAGCATGACGCTGACCCCCACTGCCGCGATGCTGATCGCCCTGCTGCTGGCGGGGTGGGTCATCGCGGCCGCCTGGGCGTGGCAGGCCGCGCGGCGGCGTGAGCGCAAGGCCGATGCCGGGCAGCGCCAGGCCCGGCGCCTCGCCAAGATGGTCGATGAAAGCCCGGCCCTGCCGCTGCTGGTCCGCGCCGATGGCAAGATCGAGGCGCCGCAGCGGCTGGCCAACTGGCTGGGGCTGGAGCGTGTTCCCCAGTTCCTGACCGAGCTGGACGGCGGGCGGATCGACGGCGGCGGAGGCGGGCTGACCCGCGAGCAGCTGGAACAGCTGAGCGAAGCGGTGCGCCGCACGCAGAAAACCGCCGCGCCGTTCCGCATGGTCGTCACCCCGCGTGGCTCGAACCGCAGCCTGGCGCTGCGCGGGCATCTGGCCGATCCGGCGGTGTCGCCGGGCGGGGCGGCGCTGGTCTGGGTGTTCGACTTTTCCGATAGCGAAAGCGAACTGGTGCAACTGCGCGCCGAAACGGCCCGCGCCCGCAGCGATTTCGCCGCGCTGGTCGGCCTGATCGAGGCCGCGCCGATGCCGATGTGGTTCCGCGCCCCTGATGGCGCGCTGCAACTGGTCAACCACGCTTATGTCAGCGCCGTCGCCGGCAAGGACGCGCGCGCTGTCGTGGCCGACGGGGTGGAACTGGTCGAAAGCGTTGATGGGCTTACCGCCCGGCAGGTCGCCTTGCAGGCCGCGGCCAAGCAATTGCCGATCGAGCGGATCGTCACCGCCACGATCGACGGCGCGCGCCGGGCGCTGCGCGTGTCCGACCTGCCGCTGGGCGAGGAAGGCATTGCCGGCTATGCCGTCGACATCGAGGACATGGAGGAGCAGGCCCGCGCCTTCCGCGCCTTCCGCGATGCCCAGCGCGCGATGCTCGACCAGCTGTCCGCCGGGGTCGCCCAGTTCGATGCCAAGCGCCAGCTGACCTTTGCCAACCAGCCGTTCCAGCGCCTGTTCGCGCTGAAACCCGCCGTGATGCTCGATCCGCCGCCGTTCGAACGGCTGCTCGATCTGGCGCGCGATGCCGGGCGGGTGCCAGAAGCGCGCGATTTTCCGGCCTGGCGGCGCGAACGGACGGCCTGGTTCCTGGCCAGCGCTGCGCAGGAGGAAGCCTGGGTCCTGGCCGATGGCACGCACCTGCGCGTGGTGGCCCAGCCGCTGCCCGATGGCGGGATGCTGCTGATTGCCGAGGACCGGACCGAGCAGCTGCGCCTGTCCGCCGTGCGTGACACCCTGCTGCGCACCCGCACCGCCACCTTCGACAGCCTGTTCGAATCGGTCGCGGTGTTCGCTCCCGATGGCCGCTTGCAATTGTGGAACCGCCGCTTTGCCGCCGATTGGGGGCTGGATGAAAGCCATCTGGAAGGTCACCCCCGGATCGACAGCCTGCTTGAACGGATCGCACGCCGCCTGGCCAAGCCGGTCAAGGCCCGGGCCGTGGGCGATGTGGTCCGCGCCGCCACACTGGACCGCAAGCAGACCGGCGGCCGCGCGCTGCTGGCCGATGGCCGCACGCTGGAATTTGCCGGGGTGCCGCTGCCGGATGGCAACGGCCTGCTGACCGTGCTGGACATCACCGATTCGCAAAAGGCGGAGGACGCCCTGCGCGAACGCAATTCCGCGCTGGAAGAAGCCGACGCGATGAAGACCCGCTTCCTGGCCAACATGAGCTACGAATTCCGCACGCCGCTGACTTCGATCGGCGGCTTTGCCGAACTGCTCGAAGCGGGGCTGGGCGGCGACCTGTCGGACCAGGGCAAGGAATATGTCGGCGCGATCCTGACTTCGGTCGAGCGGCTGGGCGAACAGATCGAAAGCGTGCTCGACCTGTCGCAAAGCGAAGCGGGCATGTTGCCACTGGCGCGCGACGAGATCGAGCTGTTCCCGCTGGTCACCAAGCTGGTCGAGGACCGCGCCCAGCGCATCCGCGACGGCGGCCTCTCGCTCGACCTGCGCGGCGACCAGGGCGTGGGCCGGATCTCCGGCGATCGCCGCCGCCTGGCCCGCGCGATCGGCCATGTAATCGACAATGCGATCACCGCCACGCCGCAGGGCGGGCGCATCCTGGTCGAACTGTCGGGCCGCAAGGGGCACGCGCAGATCGTCATTTCCGACAACGGCCCGGGGATGGACGCGGCCACGCTCGCCCGCGCGCTCGACGGGCTGAAACTGACCGCCGATGGCAAGACGGTGGAACGCCGCCAGGGCCTGGGCCTGCCGCTCGCCCGCCAGCTGGTCGAAGCCCACGGCGGCACGCTGACCCTGCATAGCGAACCGGGGCAGGGCACTGCCGCGATCATCGAGCTGCCGTGATCGTTCCCTTGCCAGATCTGGCCGCAACCGCGGCGCTGGGCGAGCGGATCGCCGCCGCCCTGCAGCCGGGCGACGTGGTGGCGCTGGAAGGCGGGCTGGGCGCGGGCAAGACCACGCTGGCCCGCGCGATCATCGCCGCGCTGGGCCATCAGGGCGAAGTGCCCAGTCCCAGCTTTGCGATCATCGAAACCTACGCGCCGCCGCAGGTTCGCCTGCCGCTGGTCCATGCCGATTTCTACCGGCTGAACGCCCCGCACGAGGCCGAGGAACTGGGGCTGGACGACTATCGCGATGGCGCCGCGCTGCTGGCCGAATGGCCTGATAAGGCGGGCGGATTCTCCCACGAGCCGGGCTGCCTTTCGATCCGGCTGGAAACTGCGGACAGCGGGCGGATTGCCATTGTCGAACCCGGTTCCGATTGGCTAGTGCGCGAGGGATGGAACTGAACCTGCCCGCCGGGCTCGACGCCTTTCTTGCCAATGCCGGATGGGGCGATGCCGCCATCGAACCGCTGGCCGGAGACGCCTCGTTCCGCCGCTATTTCCGCCTCCGCCGCGACAGTGGCCAGACCGCGATGCTGATGGACGCGCCCCCGCCGAACGAGGATCCGCAGCCGTTCCTGCGCGCCGCCCGGTGGCTGGACGCCAACGGCCTGCGCGCGCCGCGCGTGCTGGCCGATGATGCCGGGCGCGGCCTCGTGCTGCTGGAAGATTTTGGCGAGGTGCGGATGCGCGAATACCTCGACGAATGGCCTGCGGACGAGCGCGAGGTCTATACCGCCGCGATCGACGCGCTGGTCGAATTGCACCGCCTGCCGGCCGGGCCGTTCCTCGATTACTCGATGCAGGAATACCAGCGCGAGGCGAAGCTGTTCGTTGACTGGTATTGCCCGGCGCAGAACCTCTATGTCGATGGGCCGGGCTATGCCGCGGCCTGGGAACAGGTGCTGGCGCCGATGCTGCCGCGCCAGCGCCCTGGGGTGACGGTGCTGCGCGATTACCACGCCGAAAACATCATGCTGCTGGGGTCGCTGCGCGCACAGGGCCTGCTCGATTTCCAGGACGCGCTGGTGGGCCATCCAGCCTATGACCTGGTGTCGCTGCTGCAGGATGCGCGGCGCGACGTTTCGCCCGAGCTGGAAGCGGAAATGTTCGATTACTACGCCGGCAAGACCGGGGCGGGCGATGATTTCCTGGCCGACTATGCCCGGCTCGGCGCGCAGCGCAACGCCAAGATCGTCGGCATTTTCGTCCGTCTGTGGAAGCGCGACGGCAAGCCGAAATACCTCTCCTACATCCCGCGCGTCTGGCAGGCGCTGGAACGCGACCTGACCCACCCGGCGCTGGAACCGGTGGCGCAGTGGTTTGCCGCCAACGTGCCCGCCGCGCTGCGCGAGGCAGGCGGGGGCAGCTTCGCGGTATGAGCAGCGCGGTTCCGGGCACGGCGATGATAATGGCCGCGGGCAAGGGCACGCGGATGATGCCACTGACCGCGACCCGGCCCAAGCCGCTGGTCGAAGTGGCGGGGAGCACGCTGCTCGATCATGTGCTGGACCTGCTGCGCGGCGCCGGGGTGGGGCGGATCGTGGTCAACGTCCATTACCTGGCCGATCAGATCGAGGCGCACCTGGCCGCTCATGCCGGTGATTTGGCCGTGGCGATTTCGGACGAGCGCGCATTGCTGCGCGACACCGGTGGCGGGTTGGTCAAGGCGCTGCCCCTGATCCCGGACGATCCGTTCTTCTGCATCAATGCCGACAACTGGTTCACTGATGGAGGCGAAAACCTGCTCCGCCGCATGGCTGATGCCTGGGACGCGGAGCGGATGGACGTGCTGATGCTGGTGGTCCCGTTCGAGCGCGCGGGCAACACGCAGGGGACCGGCGATTTCGACCTGGCCGCCGATGGCCGCCTGTCGCGCGAAGGGGGCAAGCGCGCCCGGCCCTATGTCTGGACCGGGGTGCAATTGCTGGCCCGCCACGTGGTGGCCGATCCGCCGGCTGACGTGTTCTCGACCAACGTGTTCTGGGACCGGGCGATTGCCCGGGGGCGCTGCTACGGGTTGGTCCACCAGGGCGGCTGGTTCGATGTGGGCTATCCCGAAGCGATCGGCCTGACCGAGGCGGCGCTGGCTCGTGGCTGACGCGGTCCATCCGCAAGTCTACTCGATTGCCGCGCATCGCGGCTTTGCCGATGCGCTGGTGGCGGGGCTGATCCCGCGTTACGCGGCGGGCGATCTGGGCCTGGCGCGGCTCACCCTGCTGCTGCCCAGCCGCCGCGCGGAACGCATCATTACCGAGGCTTTCGTGCGCCTGTCGGGCGGGGGGATGCTGCTGCCGCGCATGGCGGTGGTGGGTGACCTTGACCTGGACGAGACGCTGGGGCCGCTGCTCGATCCGCTGGGCGCGGGCAGCGCCATTCCGCCCGCTGCCGATCCGACGCGCCGCTGGCTGCGCCTTGCCGCACTGCTGGCCGATGAAATGGGCGACAGCGCGCCCAAGGCCCCCGGCTTGCTGCGGCTCGCCCAGGAAATAGCGCGGACCATGGACCGGCTGGCGGTGGAAGGGATTGGCCTCGGCGATCTGCTCCAGGACCGGGTAGCCGGGATCGTCGGCGACCTCGCCGATCACTGGCGCGAATCGACCCGGCTGTTCGCCCGCGTCCAGGCGCGCTGGCAGGCCGAACTGGGCGCGCGCGGCGAGGTCGATCCGCCCGAACGGCGCAACCGCCTGTTCGAACATGCCGCGCGGCGCTGGCGCGAACAGCCGCCCGCCCATCCGATCGTCGCCGCGGGGGTGACCAGCGCCTCGCCCGCGTTGGCGCAGCTGCTGCGCACCGTGGCCATGCTGCCGCGCGGGGCGGTGATCCTGCCCGACCTCGATCTGGAACTGGACGGCGCGGTGTGGGACGCGCTTGGCACGGCGGGCGCGCCGGCCGGGCCCGACGATCCGCCGTTTGGTGCGGGCGATGCCGTGACCCATCCGCAATACCACCTCAAGCTGCTGCTCAACCGCATGGGCGTGCAGGCCGGCGAAGTGCAGCCCTGGCATCGCGCCGGCCTGTCCGCCGCCCGGCCCGAGCGGAGCCGCGCCATTTCGAACCTGTTCCTGCCGCCCCAGGCCAGCGCGGGCTGGGTGGACCTGCCCGCCGCCCAGCGCCGCCTGTCGGGCGTGCGGCTGATGCAGACCGCCCACCCGGACGAGGAAGCCCAGGCCGTGGCCATCCTGGTCCGCCAGGCGCTCGAAGTGCCGGAACGCCGCGTGGCCGTGATCACGCCCGACCGGGGGCTGGCGGGCCGCGTCGTTGCCCACTTGCGCCGCTGGGGGATCGAGGCGGACGATTCCGCCGGTCGGCCGCTGCCCCAAACCACGGCAGGCCGCGTGCTGCTGCTGCTGGCCGAAGTGGTCGCCCAGGCCGCCGCGCCCGTGCCGCTGCTGGCGTTGCTGCAGCACCCGCTGGTGCGCCCCGGTGAAGGGCGCGCCGCCTGGCTCGAAGCGAGCCGCGCGCTCGACCTCGCGCTGCGCGGTCCGCGTCCCGCGCCGGGCCTGCCGCCGCTGCGCGCCGCGATCGACAAGCTGGCCAAGCGCGCCAACGGCGCCGCAATCGCGGCCTGGTGGGCCGAGGTGGAGGAGGTGCTTTCGCCGCTGCTCGACTGGCCCGACCGCCTGCCGCTGGCCGATGCGCTGGGCCGCCTCGCCAGCGCGGGCGAGGCGCTGTGCGGCGAAGCGCTGTGGGGCAATGCCGATGGCCGCGCCCTGGCCTCCCTGGTCGAGGAACTGCGCGGCGCCGCTGCCGATGTCGGCACGCAGCTTGCCCCGGCCGACCTGCCCGCCGTGCTGCGCGATGCGCTCGACCGCGTGGCCGTGCGCCCGCCGTGGGGCGGCCACCCGCGCGTGGCGATCTATGGCCTCCTCGAAGCGCGGATGAGCCGCGCCGAACTGGTGATCTGCGCCGGGCTGACCGAGGGCGTCTGGCCTGCCAGCCCCAGCCCCGAACCGCTGCTACCCCCCGCCGTGCTGCGCGCGCTGGGCGTGCCGGGCGCGGAATTCCGCATCGGCCTGTCGGCGCATGACCTGGCCGGCGCGCTCGGCGCGCCCGAGGTGGTGCTGAGCTGGGCGCAGCGCGACGAGGGCGGGCCGGTGATTCCCAGCCGCTTCGTGCTGCGGGTCGAGGCGATGCTGGGCGAGCTGGCCGCGGCCCACCGCGAGGTCGAAGCGGTGGATCTCGCCCGCCGGATCGACCTTGGCAGTCCGGCCCGTCCGGCGGCGCGGCCCGCGCCCGATCCAACCCCCGTTCAGCGCGATGTTGCCCTGGCGGTGACCGCGATCGACCGGCTGCTGGGCGATCCCTACCAGTTCTATGCCCAGGCGATCCTGCGCCTGCGGGTGCTCGATGCGCTGGACGCCGAACCGACCGCCGCGTGGAAGGGCACCGTGGTCCACCGCGTGCTGGAACGCTGGCACAAGGCCGGCGAGGGACCGGGTGAACTGCTGAACCTCGCCGCGCAGGAACTGGCCGAAATGCGCGCCCACCCGCTGGTCCGCAGCCTGTGGTGGCCGCGCCTCGCCAAGGCGCTCGAATGGGTCGACACGGAAATCGCCCGGCTGGCCGGCGAAGGCCGCCACGTGCTGGCCAGCGAAGTGAAGGGCGAGATGACCTTTCGCGGCGTGCGCGTCCACGGCCGTGCCGACCGGGTCGACCGGATGGCGGACGGCACGCTGGGGATCGTCGATTACAAGACCGGCATACCGCCCAGCCCCAAGCGCGTGGCCGATGGCTATGCGCTGCAACTGGGGGTGATCGGCCTGATCGCGGCGGCGGGCGGCTTTGCGGGCGTCGCGGGCAGCCCCGAATGGTTCGAATACTGGTCGCTCGCCAAGCGGCCGCGCAGCGAGGACAAGGCCGCCTTCGGCCATGCCCTGGCCCCGTTCAAGACCGACAAGGCAGCGGGCCTCGCGCGCGAGGATTTCCTCGACAAGTCCGCCGCTGACCTGGGCAAGGCGATTGACCTCTACATTCGCGGCACCGCCCCGTTCGAGGCCAGCCTGCAACCCGACCTTTATGGCTACAACGATTACGACCAACTGATGCGGCTGGACGAATGGCAGGCGCGCGGCCGCGCCGATGGGGACCTGGCATGAGCGGCGGCAAGCGCCTGTTCCCTCTGACCGACGAGCAGCGCCCTGCTGTCGATCCGGGTGAGGTGGTGTGGCTGTCCGCATCGGCCGGGACCGGCAAGACCCAGGTGCTGTCAGCCCGCGTGCTGCGGCTGCTGCTTCAGCCTGATGTCACCCCCGGCCAGGTGCTGTGCCTGACCTTCACCAAGGCCGGCGCTACCGAAATGGCCGCGCGCATCAACGAGGTGCTGGCACGCTGGGTGCGGGCCGATGACACCGCCTTGTTCAACGACCTTGAGGCGATCGGCGCGCCATCCGGCCCGGAAGCGCGGGCGCGGGCGCGCACGCTGTTTGCCGAAGTGCTCGATTGCCCGGGCGGGGGCCTCAGGATCGATACGATTCACGCCTTTGCGCAGTGGCTGCTCTCGGCCTTCCCGCACGAGGCCGGGCTGGTCCCCGGCACCCGCGCGATGGAAGACCGCGACCGCGAGATGCTCCTGCGCGAAGTGCTGGCTGACCTGCTGGTCACGGCTGAGCGCGAGAACGACGCGGCGACGCTCGATGCGCTGGCGCAGCTGTCGGTCCGGCTCGGCCCAGATGCGGTACAGGGCTACCTGCTGCGCTGTGCCGCCGCGCGCGAGGCGTGGGAAGGGAAGGGCAGCTGGCAGCCGCCGATGCGCCCGAACGTGCTGCGCCTGATCGGCCTCCCGAGCGATGCGAGCGAGGCGGGATTGGCTGCACTGTGCGCGGATGAGGCGTTTGACATTGATTCGTTGCTGTGCGTGCGGTCGGCCTACCAGCAATGGAAGGCGACGAGCGCAAACAAGCCGCTCGATACGATCGCTGCTTGGCTTGGTGCCAGTCCAGAGCAGCGCCTCGCTCAACTTGACGCGTTCAACGACGCCCTGTTCTCCAAGGAGGGCAACCTCCGCAATCTGCGCTATCTTGCCAAGTTCGAGGAACATTTCGAGCAGGCCGGAGCCGGCGTGCAGCAATCGCTGCTGCGCGTTTTAGAACGCCGCGCGCTGCTGGAACTTGCCGATTTCCTGGTCCCCACGCTGGAACTGGGCCGCAAGTTCGCGCTGGCCTGGGCCGAAGCCAAGTCCCGCGCCGGGTTCATCGACTTCGACGACCAGATCCGCCAGGCCGCCGCGCTGCTGACCCGCAGCGAGCTGGCCGACTGGATCCGCTACAAGCTGGACCGTCGCTTCGACCATATTCTGGTCGACGAGGCGCAGGATACCAACGCCGCGCAGTGGCGGATCATCAGCGCGCTGACCGAGGATTTCTTCGCCGGCGAGGGGGCCCGGGCGGACAAGCTGCGCACGCTGTTCGTGGTCGGCGATTACAAGCAGGCGATCTTCCGCTTCCAGGGCACCAGCCCGGAAAACTTCGAGCAGGCCCGCCGCCGGGTGAAGCAGGCGATGACCGGCCTTGCCGAAAACGTGGTCATGCTGCGCCGTGATGGCCTGGCGCGGGACCTGCGGGAACTGGGGCTGGGGCGTAGCTTCCGCACCGCGCGGGCGATCCTGCACTTCGTCGACCTGGCGATCGGTCGGATCGGCCACGCCGCCTTCGGCCTGGCGCAGCAGCCCGATCCGCACGTGGGCGAGGACCGCCCGGGCCTGGTCACGCTGTGGCAGGTAGTCGGCGCGCCAAGCGGCAGCGAGGATGAAGGCGACGAGGGCGAGGAGGACTGGCTCGCCCGGTCCGACCGCCAGCTGGCCGACCGGATCGCCCGGCAAGTCAAGGCCTGGCTGGTCGAGGGCTATCCGCTGGTCAAGGGCACCACGCGCCGCGCAGGGCCGGGTGACGTGATGGTGCTGGTACGCAAGCGCAAGGAACTGGCCGGGCTGATCGTCGCGCGGCTCCACGCCGCCGGGGTGCCGGTGGCCGGGGTGGACCGGCTGCGTCTGGCCGCGCCGCTGGCGGTGCGCGACCTGATGGCCGCGCTGCGCTTTGCCGCCCAGCCGCTCGACGATCTCAACCTCGCCTGCCTGCTGGTTTCGCCCTTGATCGGCTGGGACCAGGACGATCTGCTGGAATATGGCTATCGCGGCGAAGGCGTGGCGCTGTGGGATCACCTGCGCCGCCAGCGCGGGGGCAAGGTCGATACGGCGCTGGCCGCACTGCTCGAACTGCTGCGCAGCGCGGATTACGATTCGCCCCAGGCGTTGCTGCAATGGCTACTTACTGGTCCGTGGCAGGGCCGGCGCAGGCTGGTCGCCCGGTTGGGGCGCGAAGCGAACGATCCGATCGACGAATTGCTCAACGCCGCCAGCGCCTTTGCCGCGAACGAGGTGCCCAGCCTGCAGGGCTTCATCCGCTGGTTCGATGCGGGCGAGGGCGAGCTGAAGCGCGAGGCGACCCAGGGCGGCAACGAAGTGCGGGTGATGACCGTGCACGGCTCGAAGGGGCTCCAGGCGCCGATCGTCATCCTGGCCGATGCGGCGGACAATCCCAATTCCTCGCGCACCAGCCCGCTCGACCTGGTCGATCCGGTGAGCGAGGGCTCGCGCAAGATCCCGCTGCCCGCGCTGTCGAAAGACGAAAAGCTGGGCCGTCTGGCCGAGGCCGAAGCCCAGGTCCGCGCCGAGGAAATGCAGGAACACTGGCGGCTGATGTATGTCGCCATGACCCGCGCGGAAGAAGCGCTGTTCATCGCCGGGGCGCTGGGCGCGAAGGAAAAGGAACCCGCGCCCGACAGCTGGTATGCCCGCCTGTCCGCGCTGTTCCAGGCCGAGGAGTGGGTCGAGGACGAGCTGTGGGGCGCGCGCGCCGAACACGGCGAACGTCCGGCCATCGCGGTGCCGGTCAAGCTGGCGCGGATTGCCGAACTGCCGCTGCTGCCGCCCTGGCTGGAACGCGGCGCGCCTGCCGAACCGCGCCCGCCGCGTCCGCTTGCCCCGTCCGCGCTGGGCGAGGAGCAGAGCGCCGATCCGCCCTGGCCGCCGGGCGCGGGGCAGGCGGCGGCGCGGCGCGGGGTGCTGCTGCACCGCCTGCTCGAACGCCTGCCCGAAGTGGCCGAGGGCGAGCGCAAGGGCGCGGCGCAGGCCTGGCTGGCCCGCGCGGCAAGCGATCTGGATGCCCAGGCCCGCGCGGAAATTGCCGCTTCCGCGCTGGCGGTGGTCGCGGACAAGCGCTGGGCGGAGCTGTTTTCGGCCGAGGCGCTGGCCGAAGTGCCGATTGCCGCCACGGTCGGTGATCAGGTGGTGGCCGGGACCATCGACCGCCTGCTGCTGCGCGAGGACCGGATCCGGCTGATCGATTTTAAAACCGCCCGCCGCCCGCCTGCCAGCCTGGACGAAGTGCCGGTGGCGATCCTGCGGCAGATGGCGGCCTATGCCGCCGCCCTGGAAGCGACCTATCCGGGCCGCACGGTGGAAGCCGCGCTGCTCTATACCCAGGTGCCGCGCCTGATCGAGATTCCGCCCCGGCTGCTGGCTGTCCACAAGCAGGCATTGACCGGCGCGCAGGAATCCTTTTGATCCGGGCCAATTGCCAAGCGCGCAGCCGTGCCTAGATTGGCTGCAACACAACAGGAGATTCCCATGGCTACCAAGGCCGTTACCGATGACAGCTTCGCCGCAGACGTGCTGGGTTCCGAAAAGCCGGTGCTGGTCGATTTCTGGGCCGACTGGTGCGGGCCGTGCAAGATGATCGCCCCCGCGCTCGAAGAAATCAGCGACGAGTTGGCCGACCAGGTGACCATTGCCAAGGTCGACATCATGGAAAACACCGACATCGCCGCCAAGTACGGCGTGCAGTCGATCCCGCTGATGGTGCTGTTCAAGAACGGCGAGCCTGTGGCCCAGAAGCTGGGCGCCGCGCCCAAGAGCCAGCTCAAGGGCTGGCTGGAAAGCGTCCTTTAAGCGGCTACATCCCGGCCATGCGTTCGGCCAGTTCGTCCCACAGGGCCGGGCTGGCCGCGCCGATCAGGCTGGGCCGCAGGTGTTCGTCCACGCGGTAGGGCGAACCATCAGGCCGGGCGACCTTGCCGCCCGCCTCGTTGAGGAACAGCACCCCGGCGGCATGGTCCCAGGCGAGCGTCCGCTCGAAGATTGTGATGTCGTTTTCGCCCAGCACGATGCGCGGATACTGTTCCGCCGCGCAGCGCGGGATGTCGACCAGGGTATAGTGCGGGGCGATGTGCGTCTTGAGCGCCTCGCGCCGGTTCTGGTCGGCGAAGACCAGCGAAATCGCGGCAATCGGCGGCGTTTGCCCGCTGGCGCGCGCGGCAATGCGCTCGCCGTCGATCCAGGCGCCCTGGCCGCGTTCGGCCGAGCAGAACCGCCGGCGCAGCGGGTCATAGATCCACCCGCCAATCGTCTCGCCCGCTTCGGCCAGCGCCACCAGGATGCCGAACGGCGGCTTGCCGGCGGCGAAATTGTTGGTCCCGTCCAGCGGATCGATGATCCAGCACAGCGCATCGCCCAGCCGGTCCAGCACCGCCGGGTCGGCATGGGCGGCTTCCTCGCCGACGATGGCAGCTTCGGGCAGCAGCCGGGCCAGCAGGTCGGACAGGATCTGCTCGCTTTCATGGTCGGCCACGGTCACCGCGTCGTCCGCCGCCTTGGCGACGATCTGGTCGCTGGTCAGCGACTGGTAGTGCGGCAGGATCGCGCGTTCTGCCGCCTCGCGCATGATCGCCTCGACCGCCTTGGTCAGGCTCACGAGCGGTAATCCGCATTGATCGAGATGTAGCCGTGGGTCAGGTCGCAGGTCCACACCGTGGCGCGGCCCTCGCCCATGCCAAGGTCAACTTCGATGCTGATGTCCTGCCCCTTGAGGTGCGCGGCGACTGGCGCTTCGTCGTAATCGGGCAGGGGCTGGCCTTCGCGCGCGGCCCAGGTGCCGCCGAAACCGATCGACAGCCGGTCGCGGTCTGCCGGTTCCCCGGCCTTGCCGACAGCCATGACCACGCGGCCCCAGTTGGCGTCCTCGCCGGCGATGGCGGTCTTCACCAGCGGGGAGTTGGCGATCGACAGGCCGACCCGCCGCGCGCTTTCGTCGCTGACCGCGCCGGTCACGCTCACCGCGATGAACTTCTGCGCGCCTTCGCCGTCGCGCACCACCAGGTGGGCGAGCTGGCGGCACACGTCCTCCAGCGCGGCGGCAAAGGCATCGGCGCCGGGGCAGCCGGAGCAATTGATCTGCTGGTTGCCCGCCTTGCCGGTGGCAAAGGCCAGCACGGTGTCGCTGGTCGAGGTATCGCTATCGACCGTGATACATGAAAAGGTGCGCTGGTTCGCTTCGCTCAGCAGTTCCTGCAGATAATCCGGCGCAATCGCGCAGTCGGTGAAGATGTAGCCCAGCATGGTCGCCATGTCGGGCGCGATCATGCCGCTGCCCTTGATGATCGCGGCCAGGGTCACGGTCTTGCCGCCCACCACCGCCTGCGCCATCGCGCCCTTGGCGAAGGTATCGGTGGTGCCGATGGTGTTGGCGGCGTCCTGCCAGCCGCACGGCTCGGCCTGCAAGGCGGCTTCGATCCCGGCCCGGGCCTTGTCCTTGGGCAGGGGCACGCCGATCACCCCGGTAGAGGAGACGAACACCTGGTCCTGCGGGCAACCCAGGTGCCCGGCGACCTGCGCCATGATCGCTTCCACCGCCTCGCGCCCGCGATAGCCGGTGAAGGCATTGGAATTGCCGGCATTGACCACCAGCGCCCGGGCGCGGCCCTGCCTGACCCCGATCCGGCCCAGTTCGACTTCGGACGAACAGCAGACGTTGCGGGTGAACACCCCGGCCACGGCGGTGCCTTCGGCCAGTTCGACATATGTCAGGTCACAGCGCCCCCAGTCCTTGTAACCGGCGCGGGCGATGCGGGGGACGACCCCGGCAATCGCGGGGAGCGACGGGAAGGGGCGGGCGAGGGGGGACACGGCATGGCTCATGCCTGCCCCCTAACCCCGCTTGGCCCGCTTGGCTAGTTCGCCAGCTTCACCAGCGCGGTCGGCGCGGCCGCGGTGCGCTGGGTGACCTTCCATTCCAGCTTCTTGCCATTGGGCGCGGGCTGGGGGCCTTCATCGGTATTGTTCGCCAGCACTTCGGCATCGGTGGTGAAGGTGAAAGTCCCGTCCAGTTGCGGCAGGTCGGGGCTGTCTGCGCCGTCCTTGCCATCCTTGCCAGCCTTGTCCATCGCCGCGCCCATCGCGGCCAGCTGGGCAAAGCTGTTCATCCCGCCGCCGCTGCCCTGGGCAAAGCCCGGCGCGTCCAGCCGGATCGAGCCATCGGCGCGGCGCACCAGCGTGACGAAGGCGTTGGCCATCGGGAAACGTTCCATGGTGGGATAAACGAAATCGTGATCCAGCGTGCCTCTGATCGCGAAATCGACCTGATAGAGCCCATCGCCCTTGTAGATCACGCTTTTCCACCCGGCCTGGCGGCGCAGGCGGGCGGCGAATTCCTCGGCCGCCTTGGGATCGGTCGGATCGAGCCCGCCGAACATCGCCTTGGCCATTTCCCCGTCGCGCTTGTCCTTGTCGGCCTTGGCCTGCTGCTCGGCCTCCCAGTCGGACTTCTGCTGGGCGAGTTCGTCCTTGGTGCAAGGGCGTTCGTCCATCGAATCGTCCTTGTAGCAGGTCATCGGCTCGAACACCGGGGCGTCCTTGGCGTTCTTGCCCATCTCCGCCAGCTTGGACATGCCCAGCATGTAGATTTCGCCCGTGTAGGTATAGGTGAAGCGGCCGTCCTTGCGGATGTCGAGGGTCGAGGCGAACTTGCCGGGCGAGATCAGGCAGGCGGCGAGCAGCACACTGAGGCCGGCCGCCAGCGCGGCGGCCATCATGCGGCGCGGGTTGAACTGGGCAGTCATGGTTCCCTCCTGTGGGATCACCCGCGCGTGGCGATGGCGTAAAGCGCGATCGCGGCGGCGTTGGAGACGTTAAGGCTTTCAATTGCACTGGATATTGGCAGCCGGGCCAGTGCATCGCAATGCTGCATCACGTTGTGGCGCATGCCTTCGCCTTCGGCTCCGAGCACCAGCGCGATCGGGCCGGCCGGCAGCGCCTCGCCCAGGGTGGCCGGGCCGTCGCCGTCGAGGCCGATCCGCCAGTAACCCGCTTCGGCCACTTCATCGAGCGCGCGGGCCAGGTTCACCACCCGCACCCACGGCACCACTTCCAGCGCGCCCGAGGCGCTTTTCGCCAGGGTGCCCGATTCGGGCGGGGCGTGCCGGTCCTGGGTGAGAATTGCGCAGGCATTGAACGCGGCCGCGCTGCGCATGATCGCGCCAACGTTGTGCGGATCGGTCACCTGGTCGAGAATCACCAGCGGCCGCGCCGGATCGCCGGTCAGCACGTCTTCCAGGAACATGTCTTCCAGCGGAGCGCATTCCAGCACCAGTCCCTGGTGAGGCGCATCGCGCGCTACCAGCCGCGCGAGATCCGCCGGCTGGGCGTATTCAATCGGGAAATCGGCCGGCAATTCGCCGTCCAGCGAGGCGATTCCCTCGCGCGTGGCCCACAGCTTGCGGTGGTTGCGCTCGGGGTTCTTGAGTGCGGCTTCGACCGCGTGGCGGCCCCACAGACGCACGGTTCCGGCGCTGCCACGGCCCGAGCCGCGCCCGTCCTGCATACGCCCGGCGCGCCCGCGCAGGGCCCGGCTGGGTTTGTTGTCGGGATGGCGGCTCATGATGGGAAATCCTGTTTCATCGCGCCTCCCTGCCAGTCACCCCATTGACAGGCAAGAGTTGGGAGGGCATTGGCGCGCTTCCTCGGCCGGACGGCTCCTTCGGGAGCAGCGCAATCGGGGCAACCCGACACCGGCAAGCTGGTGTGGACAGGTGGCCGAGTGGTTAAAGGCAGCAGACTGTAAATCTGCCCGCGCAAGCGTACGCTAGTTCGAATCTAGCCCTGTCCACCACCAACCCTCTTTCAGTTCGAGGCCCCCAGCGGGCCAAGGCTGTCGGCCAGTTCCTTGAGCCTGGCGGCGCGCCGGCCGCTGCGGCAGAAGCCCAGCACCGGGCCGGGCGCGGTGGCCAGGGCGGCACGCAGCTTGCGCGCGTCAGCTTCAGTCGGGCCGCTCGGCGCCACCGGGATGTGGTGATAGGCCAGCCCCAGGCGGCGGGCTTCGGCCGCGAGCTCGTCCGCTTCCGGCTGGCCGGGCTCCTCTCCATCGGGGCGGCTGTTGATCACGGTGCGAAAGCCCATCGCCGCCAGCCGGGCCAGGTCGCCCACCGTGATCTGCGCGCGCACGGCATAGCCAGGGCTGATTTGTTCCACCGTCAGCGCGCCCGATTCGGCATCGGCCGCCAGCGCTGCCGGAGCTGAGAGCGCCAGCAGCAGCGGCGCAAGGGCAAGTCGGGCAGGGCGGGGCATGATGCTTGGCAGTCTCCTTCGGGTCAGGGACAGATGTGGTCTTGCCCTTGTGGTCTGGCAAGGGCGCGACTAGACCGGCGCCCCATGAGCGAAATCATCCCCGTCATCTCGGCCACCGGGCTCTACACGCCGCCCGAATCGATCTCGAACGAAGAGCTGGTCGAAAGCTTCAACGCCTATGTCGCGCTGCACAACGCGCGCCATGCCGCGGAAATCGCGGCCGGCACGGTGCAGGAACTGGCGCCCAGTTCGGCTGAATTCATCGAGAAGGCGAGCGGGATCAAGAGCCGCTTCGTCATGGCCAAGGCGCCGCTGCTCGATCCCGAGATCATGGCCCCGCGCTGGCGCGAACGTTCGAACGACGAGCTGTCGGTGCTGGCCGAAATCGGGCTGAAGGCCGCGCAGGACGCCTTGCAGCGCGCCGGGCGCTTGCCCCGGGATGTCGATGCCGTGCTGTGCGCCGCATCCAACATGGAGCGGCCCTATCCGGCCATGGCGATCGAGATCCAGCACGCGCTGGGGATCGAAGGGTTCGCCTTTGACATGAACGTCGCCTGTTCCTCGGCCACGTTCGGCATCCAGACCGCAGCCGATTTCATCCGCGCCGGCCATGCCCGCTCGGTGCTGGTGGTCAGCCCGGAAATCTGCACCGGCCATAACAATATGAAGAACCGCGACAGCCACTTCATCTTCGGCGACGTGGCGACTGCGGTGCTGGTCGAGGCCAGGGACATGGCCCCGGCCGATCACTGGGAAATCGTCGGCACGCGGCTCAAGACCGTGTTCTCGAACAACATCCGCAACAATTTTGGCTTCCTCAACTGCGCCTCGCCCGAAGGGATCGGTCAACCGGACAAGCTGTTCGTCCAGGAAGGGCGCAAAGTGTTCAAGGAAGTGGTGCCGATGGTTGCCAGCATGATCGTCGCCGAAGCCGAACGGCTGGGGATCGAGGCGGCGGCACTGCGGCGGCTGTGGCTGCACCAGGCCAACCAGGGGATGAACCGCCTGATCGCCCAGCGCGTACTGGGGCATGAGGCGAACGAGGATGAAAGCCCGACTGTGCTTGATACCTACGGCAACACCTCGTCGGCGGGCTCGGTCATCGCCTTTCACAAGCATAGCGGCGATCTGGCGGCAGGGGACCTGGGCGTGATCTGCTCGTTCGGGGCGGGCTATTCGGCCGGCACCGTCTTCGTGCGCAAGGCGGCCTGAACCATGGCGAACGAAATTCTCGACAATCGCGGCCGGGGCGAAGCGACCTGGCATTTCCCGGCCTTCCACCCGGAAAGCCACAAGTTCGCGATCGCCGCCGCCGCGCTCAGCGGCTTGTGCGCGTTCTTCGCGTGGGAAACGCTGGCCTGGCCGATCGCCGCGCTGGTCCCGTGCATCCTGGCCTTCTTCCGCGATCCCAAGCGCGTCACGCCGCAGGGTGACAAGTACATCGTCTCGCCCGCCGACGGGCTGATCACGCTGATCCAGCAGGTCGATCCGCCGCGCGAACTGGTGATGGACGATGGCAGCGGGGTTCCCGGCCTGGTGCCGGGGCCGGTGACCCGCCTGTCGATCTTCATGTCGGTGTTCGACGTGCACATCAACCGCGCCCCGATTGGCGGCACGGTGCGCCGCGTGGTCTATATCCCCGGCAAGTTCATGAATGCCGACCTCGACAAGGCGAGCGAGGAGAACGAGCGCCAGCACATCCTCATCGAGCGCGGGGACGGGGTGAAGATCGGTTTTACCCAGATCGCGGGCCTGGTGGCGCGGCGGATCGTGCCGTTCGTCAAGCCGGGCGACCTGCTCGCCGCCGGGCAGCGGGTTGGCCTGATCCGCTTTGGCAGCCGGGTTGACGTTTACCTGCCCGCCGGGACCGAACCCAAGGTGCTGATGGGCCAGCGCGTGATCGCGGGTGAAACCGTGCTGGCCGAAATCGGCCAGGCCGCGCTGATCGAAGGGGTCAGCCAGTGAGCGATGCCGGCCCGCGCCTGCCAAACGGATTGACGCTGCGGGCGCTGGTGCCCAACGCGATCACCGCGGCGGCGCTGTGCATGGGGCTGACCGGGATACGCTTTGCGATCATGGGCGATTTCGAAAAGTCGGTGCAGGCGGTGATCATCGCCGGGATGCTCGACGGGATCGACGGCCGGATCGCGCGGCTGCTGAAAGCCCAGTCGAAATTCGGGGCCGAGCTGGACAGCCTGGCCGACAACGTTTCCTTCGGGGTCGCCCCGGCGCTGATCCTGTTCATGTGGTCCTTGCAGGAACTGCCGCGGATCGGCTGGTTCGCCGCGCTGGCCTTTGCCGTCTGCATGGCGCTGCGCCTGGCGCGCTTCAACGCCCGGATCGAGATGCCCGACGAGCCGCGCAAGGCTGCCGGCTTCCTCACCGGCGTGCCCGCGCCGGTCGGTGCGGGGCTGTCGTTCCTGCCGATCTACCTGTGGCTGGTGACCGGGGAGACCTTCTTCCGCGCGCCGCTGGTGGTGGGCATCTGGCTGGTGGTGGTTGCCTTCCTGCTGATTTCGGCGGTGCCGACGCTCAGCTGGGGCAAGCTGCGCCCGCGCCGCCATGTCCGGCTGGAAGTGATCGCCTTCTTCGGGCTGGTCGGCGCGGCGCTGCTGACCGAACCGTGGTGGACGCTGATCGCGATCTGCGTTGTCTATGTCGCCCTGCTGCCGGTGGCGATGGTGCTTTATGCCCGCGTCAGGCGGCAGCGCGCGGCCCGTGCAGCGGAGCAGGCCCCCGCGGCGTAACCGGCAGGGTGATGACGTTGACCCGGCTGACATGGCGCGGGGCACGGATCGTATAGCGCAGTTCCCGCGTGGCGGGGCAATCGGCCAGTTCCCGGCGCAGTCCGGCAATCGCGGGCAGGGCGTTGCGCAGCGTGGTGACCAGCGACCAGATCGTCACCATGGTCAGGATCGCGAAGGGAAGCAGCTGTTCGAAACCGGCCATTGTCCTGGTCCTTCCTGTGCGCAGCCCTGTGGGGGGCTTGTGGATAACTTGCGATTCGGCTAGGTAAGTTCCTGTTCCGTTCCGCTTGAGCAACGTGTTCTCTATTTGTTCCATCCGGTCAAGCGCTATTTTTCACCCCGCATCATTTTTTGCGCGCGGCCTGCGGGCGCGGGGCTGCCGATTAGGGCTGGATTTTTCCCGGCAGGCGGGTTAGTGGCCCGCCGCCCGGACGGGGATTCCCCCTGTTCACGGCAAATCCACATGGGAAGCACCCATACCGGTTCCGCAGCGGAATGTGCCGCACGGTTCCTGCTTCCCAGAGGTCCAAACCGGAAAGGAACGTATTATGGCGGCTCCCGTCGTAACGATGCAGCAACTGATCGAAGCCGGTGCCCACTTCGGCCACCAGACCCACCGCTGGAACCCGCGGATGAAGCCGTACATCTTCGGCGCCCGCAACGGCATCCACATCCTTGACCTGTCGCAGACCGTGCCGCTGATGGCCCGCGCGCTCGACTTCGTCTCGGCCACCGTGCAGCGCGGCGGCAAGGTCCTGTTCGTCGGCACCAAGCGCCAGGCCCAGGAACCGATCGCCCAGGCGGCGCGTCAGTGCGGCCAACACTTCGTCAACCACCGCTGGCTGGGTGGCATGCTGACCAACTGGAAGACCATCTCGGGCTCGATCAAGCGCCTCAAGTCGATGGAAGAACAGCTGTCGGGCGACACTTCGGGCTTCACCAAGAAGGAAGTCCTGCAGATGACCCGCGAACGCGACAAGCTGGAACTGTCGCTGGGCGGCATCCGCGACATGGGCGGCATCCCGGACGTGATGTTCGTGATCGACGCTAACAAGGAAGAGCTGGCGATCAAGGAAGCCAACGTCCTGGGTATTCCGGTCGTCGCGATCCTCGATTCGAACGTCTCGCCCGATGGCATTGCCTTCCCGATCCCGGCCAACGATGACGCCAGCCGCGCCATCCGCCTGTACTGCGACGCCGTGGCTGCTGCCGCGACCAAGGGTCACCGCGAAGGCGTGGTCGATTCGGGCGTCGATGTCGGCGCGCTGGAAGAAGCGCCGGTGGAAGAAGCCGCCGTCGTGGAAACCGCTGCCGAGGCCTGAGCCCGGCCGGCGTCATGAAATTGTCGTGCGCCGGGTCCAGGTGGCCCGGCGCCGAACCCCTTATTTGAAGAAGGACCACTGCAATGGCCTATACCGCCACTGACGTGAAGAACCTGCGCGAACGCACCGGCGCGGGCATGATGGATTGCAAGAAGGCGCTGGATGAAACCGGCGGCGACTTCGAAGCCGCGGTCGACGCGCTGCGCGCCAAGGGCCTGGCCGCTGTCGCCAAGAAGAGCAGCCGCACCGCCGCCGAAGGGCTGGTTGGCGTGGCTGTGGCCGGCACCAAGGGCGTGGCCGTCGAAGTCAACTCGGAAACCGACTTCGTGGCCAAGAACGACCAGTTCCAGGACTTCGTGCGCAAGACCACCGAAGCCGCGCTGGCACTGTCGTCCGACGATGTCGAAGCGCTCAAGGCCGCGGCCTATCCGGGCGGCGGCACCGTGGCCGACACGCTGACCAACAACGTCGCGACCATCGGTGAAAACCAGCAGGTCCGCCGGATGAAGACCGTCTCGGTCGCCCAGGGTCTGGTCGTGCCGTACATGCACAACGCCGCTGCCCCGATGCTCGGCAAGATCGGCGTGCTGGTCGCGCTGGAATCGGACGCCGGTGCCGACGTGCTGGAACCGCTGGGCAAGCAGATCGCGATGCACATCGCCGCTGCCTTCCCGCTGGCGCTGAACGCAGATCAGCTCGACGCCGAAATGATCGCCCGCGAACGCAAGATCGCCGCCGAAAAGGCCGCCGAATCGGGCAAGCCTGCCGAAGTGCAGGCCAAGATGGTCGAAGGCGCGGTCGCCAAGTTCGCCAAGGACAACGCGCTGCTCAGCCAGCTGTTCGTGATGGACAACAAGACCCCGGTTGCGCAGGTCGTGGAAGCGGCGGGCAAGGCTGCCGGCACCAAGATCGTGCTGAAGGACTATGTTCGCTTCCAGCTCGGTGAAGGCATCGAGAAGGAAGTGAGCGACTTCGCCGCCGAAGTCGCCGCGGCCGCCGGCCTCAACTGAGCCGCGCCGCAAGGCAGGACAAGGGGCGCGGACCGCAAGGTTCGCGCCCTTTTCCTTGCCCACCCTTGGCATCACCCCGCCTAGGGTATAAGGCCCTGCAAACCCTGCGAGAGCGATGCAACAAACGATGAGCAAGCCCACCTACAAACGCATCCTGCTGAAGCTTTCGGGTGAAGTGCTGATGGGCCAGCAGCAGTTCGGGATCGATCCCGAATTCGTCGCGGAACTGGCCCGCGAGGTGAAGGCGGCCAAGGAAACCGGCCTGGAAATCTGCCTGGTGATCGGCGGCGGCAACATCTTCCGCGGGATGGCCGGCGCGGCCAAGGGGATGGACCGCGCCCAGGCCGACTACATGGGCATGCTCGCCACGGTGATGAACGCGCTCGCCATGCAGAACGCGCTGGAGCAGCTGGGCGTCCACACCCGCGTGCAGAGCGCGGTCGAAATGGACAAGGTGTGCGAACCGGTCATCCGGCGCCGCGCCGAGCGTCACCTTGAAAAGGGCCGGGTCGTGATCTTCGCCGCCGGCGTTGGCGCACCCTATTTCACCACCGACAGCGGGGCTGCCCTGCGCGCGGCGGAAATGCAGTGCGACGCGCTGCTCAAGGGCACGTCGGTTGACGGGGTCTATGACAGCGACCCGAAGACGAATCCCGCGGCAAAGCGTTACGATACGGTTGACTACGACACGGTGCTGGCGACCAACCTGAAGGTGATGGATGCTTCCGCCGTGGCGCTGTGCCGCGATAACAACATTCCGATCGTCGTCTTCTCGATCCGCGAAAAGGGCAACCTGGCCAAGGTGCTGCGCGGCGAGGGGACGCAGACCATTGTGAAGAAAGGGTAGGCCCATGGCCAAGTACGACAAGGCCGATCTCGAACGCCGGATGAAGGGTGCGGTGGAATCGCTCAGGAGCGACCTCGCCGGCCTGCGCACCGGCCGCGCCAACACCGCGCTGCTCGATCCGATCACGGTCGAGGTCTATGGCAGCCACATGCCGCTCAACCAGGTGGCGACCGTTTCGGCCCCCGAACCCCGGCTGCTGTCGGTGCAGGTGTGGGACAAGGCGAACATCGGCCCCGTCGAAAAGGCGATCCGGTCCGCCGGGCTCGGGCTCAACCCGATCAACGATGGCAACAACATCCGCCTGCCGATCCCGGACCTGACCGAGGAACGCCGCAAGGAACTGGCCAAGCTGGCGCATCAGTATGCCGAAAAGGCCCGGATCGCGATCCGGAACGTCCGCCGCGACGGAATGGACGCGCTCAAGACGGACGAGACCAAGAAGGAAATCTCGGAAGACGATCGCAAGCGCGGCGAAACCGAAGTGCAGAAGCTGACCGACGAGATCATCAAGGAAGCCGACGCCGTGGCCGCGCAGAAGGAACAGGAAATCCTCGGCAAGTGAGCGCCGCACCTGCCCCTGCTGGTGGGGCGCCCCACGGTGCGCGCCACGTTGCCATCATCATGGATGGCAACGGCCGCTGGGCAAAGCAGCGCCACCTGCCCCGCGCGGTGGGTCATCAGCGCGGGGTGGAAGCGGTTCGCACGCTGAGCCGTGCCGCCCGCGCCATGGGGCTCGAGGCGCTGACGCTCTACGCCTTCAGCACCGAAAACTGGCGCCGCCCGGAGGACGAGGTTTCGGCGCTGATGGGGCTGCTCAAGCGCTTCATCCAGAGCGACCTTGACGAATTCATCCGCGACAACGTGCGGCTGAAGATCATCGGCCAGTGGCGCGCGCTGGCGCCCGACATCGTCGAACTGATCGAGGACGCGCTGGCGAAAACGGCGGCGAACACCGGCCCCGCGCTGGTCGTCGCGCTCAACTACGGCTCGCAGGACGAGATCGCCCGCGCCGCTGCCAAGGCGGCGGCGAAGGGGCCGATCACGCCTGCGAGCATCGAGGCGGAACTCGACACGGCGGACCTGCCGCCGCTTGACCTGCTGATCCGCACGTCGGGTGAAGTGCGGCTGTCGAACTTCCTGCTGTGGCAGGCGGCCTATGCCGAAATGTGGTTCACCGACGTGCTGTGGCCCGATTTCAAGCCTGCGCACCTCGAAGCGGCGCTTGAGCAGTTCGGCCAGCGGGAGCGCCGCTATGGCGGGCGCTGAGCCGAAGAAAAACAGCGACCTTGGCGTGCGCACGGTTTCGGCCGTGGTCATGGTCGCGATTGCCGGGACGGCCCTGTGGCTGGGCGGCTGGGTGTGGACCGCGTTTGTCGCCGCGGTCGCGCTGGGTGTGCTGTGGGAGTGGACGCGGCTGGCGCGCGCCATTGCCGGCTCCACGCCGGCGATGCTGGGCTGGCAACTTGCGGGTGCGGCCTATGTCGGGCTGGGCGCGACCATGCTGGCGCGCCTGGGCAGCGTTGCCGGTATTCCCGATGTGCTTCTGGCGCTGGTGGCTGGCGTGATTGCCACCGACGTGGGAGCCTATTTCGCCGGGCGGACCTTTGGCGGACCGAAAATCGCGCCGCGGATCAGCCCTTCCAAGACCTGGTCGGGGCTGGGCGGGGGCATGATTGGCGCCACGCTGGCGCTGTGGTTCGTGGCCACGCAGGTGGCGCACTGGAACCTGGGCAAGAGCTTGCCTTGGCTGCTGGCGCTGGGGCCGATTTTGGCGATCACCGCGCAGGCCGGTGACTTCTTCGAAAGCTGGATGAAACGCCGCGCGGGGGTGAAGGATTCCAGCCATCTCATCCCCGGCCATGGCGGCCTGTTCGACCGCGTCGACGGGCTGCTGGCGGTATGCTTCGTGCTGGGCCTGGTTTCGCTGCTCAGCCTGGCATGACCCGCACGATCTCCATCCTTGGCGCGACGGGTTCGATCGGCGCTTCGACGCTCGACCTGGTGCGGCGCGAGCGTGACAAGTGGCGCGTGGTCGCGCTGACGGCGAATTGCCAGGCGCAGGAACTGGCAAGGCTGGCGCGCGAATTCGGCGCGGAACTGGCAGTCGTCGCGGACGAGGCTTGCCTGCCGGGCTTGCGCTCGGCGCTGGCCGGGAGCGGGATTGCGGCGGCGGGCGGCGCGGCGGCGCTGGTCGAAGCGGCGGCACGCGGCGCGGACATGACCGTGGCGGCGATTGTCGGCTGTGCGGGCCTTGCTCCGACCATGGCGGCGATCGAATGCGGCAAGACCGTTGCGCTGGCCAACAAGGAAGCGCTGGTTTCCGCCGGTGACGTCATGACTGCCGCCGTGGCGCGCAGCGGGGCCGTGCTGCTGCCGGTGGATAGCGAACACAACGCGATCTTCCAGTGCCTGGCGGGCAACGATTACGCCCACGTCCGCGCGATCACGCTTACGGCAAGCGGCGGGCCATTCCGCGACTGGAGCCTTGAGCAGCTCCACGCCGCCACCCCGGCGCAGGCGATCAAGCATCCCAACTGGGACATGGGCGCGAAGATCAGCGTCGACAGCGCGACGATGTTCAACAAGGGCCTTGAGCTGATCGAGGCGCACCACCTGTTCCCAGTGGGGCTGGAAAAGCTGCGGATCGTGGTCCACCCGCAATCGGTGGTCCATTCGATGGTCGAATACCGCGATGGTTCGACGCTGGCTCAGCTTGGCCCTTCGGATATGCGCGTGCCGATCGCCTCGTGCCTGGCCTGGCCGGCGCGCATGGACACCCCTTGCGCGCCGCTTGACCTCGCCGCGATTGGCGAGCTGACCTTCCGCGCGCCGGACGAGGTGCGCTTTCCCGCGACCGCGCTGTGCCGCGCCGCGGCCGAGGCGGGCGGGGCGGCGCCGGCGGTGCTCAACGCCGCGAACGAGATCGCGGTGGCCGCGTTCCTGGCCAGTCAACTGCCGTTCACCCGGATCGCGGTAATGGTTGAACAGGTTCTGGCGCACTATGCTCCGCCTGCACCGGCAGCGCTTGGCGACGTGTTCGCCATCGATGCCGAAGCGCGGCGCGTGGCGCGCGACATGCTGGAGTTGGTCTGACTTGCCCGAATCTCCCTCCCTATTGATGACGATTGGCGCATTCCTGCTGGTGCTGGGCCCGCTGGTGCTGATGCACGAGCTGGGACACTACCTCGTCGGGCGCTGGTTCGGCGTGAAGGCGGATGTCTTCTCGATCGGCTTTGGCCGCGAAGTGGCGGGCTGGACCGACCGGCGCGGGACGCGCTGGAAGCTGGGGATGCTGCCGCTGGGTGGTTACGTTCAGTTCGCGGGCGATGCCAACGGTGCCAGCGTGCCCGATCCGGCGCTGGCCGATGCCCCGCCCGAAGCGCTGAAGGGCACCTTCCAGGGCGCGGCGCTGTGGCAGCGTTCGCTGATCGTGCTGGCCGGGCCGCTGACCAACCTGCTGGCGGCCGTGGCGGTGTTTGCCGTGTTCAACATGAGCTACGGCGTGCCGACCTCGGCAGCGGTGGTCGATGGCTTCGCGCCCAATTCGGCGGCGCAGGCGGCGGGGATCCTGAAGGGCGACCGGATCGTCGCAATCGACGGCGAGAAGGTCGACGCCTTCGAGGACGTGGTCAGCCACGTCGTGCTCTATCCCGGCAAGCGGATCGCGATCGAGGTGGAGCGCGCCGGGCGGCAGTTGACCGTGCCGGTAACCATCCCCGCGGTGGTCAGCACCGACCGCTTCGGCAACCGCATCGAACGCGGGCAGATCGGCATTTCCTCGCGGCTCAGCTTTACCCCGGTCGGGCCGGTCACGGCCGTGGCCAAGGGCTTCGACCAGTCGGTCGGCGTGGTGCGCTTCATGGTTGCCGGATTGCAGCAGATCGTGGTCGGCGAACGCTCGGTCCGGGAACTGGGCGGACCGATCAAGATCGCCAAGTATTCGGGCGAAAGCCTGGCCATGGGCTGGCCTGCATTTGTCTCGTTTGCGGCGCTGATTTCAATTAACTTGGCATTCATCAACCTCCTGCCAATCCCTGGGTTAGACGGTGGGCACCTGGCGCTTTATGCCGCGGAAGCGATCCGCCGCAGGCCGCTGGATGCCCGCAGTCAGGAATGGGCGTTCCGCACCGGCCTGGCCCTTGTGCTGGGGTTGATGCTGTTCGTCACGCTCAACGACATCGCCTCGCTGCCGATCTTCGGCAGGTAGGCAAAGGAAATTGGATCATAACTGCGGGCGACAAGGCCTTCCTTGCTTGATGAATTTGACAGCATCGGGCAGAGGGCCTCTTCATGTCTGCAGTGCGCTTTCGGCCCCGCACGGGGGTGGGCGGCAGGCGCAATGCACAAATTGACGGGAACAACCGTGCCGAACACTCATACTTCCAAGGATTGCACCGCGTCTGTTCGCTACGCCATGGCGCTGCTGGGAACGACGATCCTGGCCGGTGTGCCCACTCTGGCGCTGGCCCAGGCCGCGTCGGCGCCGCTGCCGGCCCCCGCGCCGGCCGAAGCGGTGCAGAATATCCAGTCGATCACGGTGACCGGCGCCCAGCGGCTTGAGCCCGATACGATCCGCTCGTACATCAAGCTGCGGATCGGCCAGCCCTATACCCAGGTTGCCGCCGACATGGCGCTGAAGGACCTGTTCGCGACCGAGCTGTTCTCGGACGTGCAGATTTCCAACAACGAGGGTGCGGTCACCATCGCGGTCAAGGAAAACCCGGTGATCAACCGGATCATCCTCGAAGGCAACAAGCGCCTGAAGGAGGAGAAGATCCTCCCCGAAATCAAGCTTGCCCCGCGCCAGATATTCACCCGGTCCAAGGTCCGCGCCGACGTGGCCCGGATCATCGAGCTGTACAAGCGCCAGGGCCGCTTCGCCGCCGAAGTCGAGCCGAAGATGGTGCTGCTCGACCAGAACCGCGTCGATATCGTCTTCGAAATCAGCGAAGGGCCCAAGTCCAAGGTCCGCAAGATCAACATCATCGGCAACGAGCAGTTTTCGGACGGGGAACTGCGCGGTGAAATGGTGACCAAGCAGACCGGGCTGACCAAGGTGTTCAGCTCGGGCACCAGCTATGACCCGGACCGCATGGCCTTCGACCAGCAGAAGCTGCGCCAGTTCTACCTGACCAAGGGCTATGCCGACTTCCGCATCATTTCGGCCGTGGCCGAACTGACGCCGGACAAGAAGGACTTCATCCTGACCTACGTGGTCGAGGAAGGGCAGCGCTACAAGTTCGGCGACGTCAAGGTCGAGAGCCAACTGCGCGACTTCGACGGGGATCGACTGGCCGCCCAGCTGCCGATGAAGAAGGGTGACTGGTACAACGCCAAGCTGGTCGAGGACACGATCGACCGCCTGAACGAAACCGCCGGCACCTTCGGCTATGCCTTCGCTGACGTGCGCCCCAGCTATGATCGCAACAAGGACGATCTCAGCATGGGGATCACCTTCCAGATCGCAGAGGCGCCGCGCGTCTATGTCGAGCGGATCGACGTCAACGGCAACACGCTGACCCAGGACAAGGTGGTGCGCCGCGAATTCCGCCTGGCGGAAGGCGATGCGTTCAACACTCTGCAGGTCAAGCGGTCGACCGCGCGCATCAACTCGCTCGGCTATTTCCAGGAAAAGTTCGAGGTCGAGCAGAAGCAGGGCAGCGCGCCCGACCGGATCATCCTCGAAGCCAACGTCGAGGAAAAGCCGACCGGCGAACTGCAGCTTTCGGCCGGTTACTCCAGCCTTGAAAAGCTGATCTTCCAGGGCTCGATCCAGCAGCGCAACTTCCGCGGGCGCGGGCAGACCATCGGCCTGTCGCTGTCCTATTCGAACTATTCGAAGAGCGCCGAAGTCAGCTTCACCGAACCCTACATGTTCGATCGCAACGTGTCGCTGGGGGTCAACCTCTACCGGCGCGACTACAACAGCTTCAACTACCTCAATTCCAGCCGCAACACGACCTACAAGCAGTCGACCACCGGCTTCCAGGTGCGCGCCGGCATTCCGCTGACCGAATATATCTCGGCCGTGGGCAGCTATACGCTCAACTACGACGACGTGTCGCTCGACAAGACCCAGTTCTTCAGCACCCGGCAGACGCCGGGGGTGCAGGAATGCGACCCGCTGCTCGCCGGGCGCTACCTGTGCGAGGCGATCGGCAAGCGCACCAGCTCGATCCTGGGCCTGTCGCTGATCTACGACACGCTCGACAACCGCATGCGCCCGACGCGCGGCCGCGCCGTTTCGGTCTCGACCGAATTCGCCGGGCTGGGCGGTTCGGTGAAGTATGCCCGTATGCGGCTCAATGCCGCGCAGTACTACCCGCTGGGCAAGGGCTTCGTCTTCTCGGTCCGCGGTGAAGGCGGGGTGATCAAGGCGTTTGGCGGCAAGAATGTCGCCGGCGTGGATTCGGTTCGCCTGACCGACCGGTTCTACCTGGGCGAGCCCGACATTCGCGGCTTCGACATTCGCGGCGTCGGTCCGCGTGTGCTGCGTCAGCCGATCATCGACGATGGCAGCGGCAATGCCAAGATCGTGACCGACCGCAATTCGGTGACCGACGATGCGCTGGGCGGCAAATACTACTACCTCGGACACCTCGAACTCGAAATCCCGCTGGGCAGCGGCGCCAAGGAAATGGGGCTGCGGCCGTCGATCTTCCTCGATGCCGGCGCCGTCTGGGGCATTCGCACCCCGGCGCTGCAAAGCAGCCCGTTCCCCAACGGCATCTTCATTCCGACCCGCGATACGGCCGGCAATCCGCTCTACCTCCAGGTTGATGCGGTGGACGCCAACTGCGTGGCGACCAGCACTTCGACTGTCACCAACGCGAACAACCCGAACGCCCCGGCCTGCCTGTCCAGCGCTGCCAACACGGCCCTGGGCAACAGCGTCGCGCCGTTCCGCGAAATCTTCCAGGGCAATTCGCCGCGTCCGCGCGTGGCCGTGGGGATCGGCGTGAACTGGAATTCGCCGTTCGGTCCGTTCCGCATCGACTTTGCCAAGACTCTGCTCAAGCGCCCTGGCGACGACACCAAGAGCTTCACTTTCAACGTAGGAACCCAATTCTGATGAACACTTTCCGCAAGTCTCTGCTGCTTGCCGGCATGACCGCGCTTGCCCTGGCCACTCCCGCGCTGGCCGCCAAGGACAAGGACAAGGACAAGGACAAGGCTCCCGCGCCGGCCGCGCCGGTTGCCGCTGCACCCGCCGCCGGCATCACCGCCCCCACTGCCGGGATCGCGGTGGCCGATGTCGAAGTGGTGGTCGAGGCCGCCCAGGCCTCGGTCGAGGCTGAAAAGCAGCGCCAGACCTATTACAAGGCCACGCTCGATAGCTACCAGAGCCGCGCGCAGCAGCTGCAGAGCCAGATCGACGGCCTGGTCGCCAAGTACGAGAAGGACGCCAAGCTTCCCAACCCCAACAAGGTGGCGCTGAAGGCCCAAGAAGACGCGATCGAAAAGCTGCAGAAGAGCGGCCAGAACGATCTCAACCGGATCATCGCCCCGGTCGTGTTCTCGCGCGAATACGTCAAGGAACAGGTGCTGGCCAAGCTGGATGACGCGGTCAAGGCCGCCATGGCCAAGAAGAACGTCACCCTGCTGCTCAACCCGCAGGTCGTGGTGCTCAACACCAGCGCCGCGAACGACCTGACCCTGGCGATCGTCCAGGAACTCAACGTGCTGCTGCCCAGCGCGCAGTTCATCCCGCCGCCGGGCTGGGAACCGGCCCAGCTGCGCCGCCTGCGCGCGCAGCAGGCCGCCCAGGGCGGTGCGCCGCTGCCGGCCGCGCCGGGCGCTCCGGCTCCGGCCGCGGTTGGCCCTGGTCCGGTCGCACCGGCTCCGGCCGCTCCCGCGCCGCGCCCCGCCGGCCCGCAGCCCGAAGGCCGCTAAGGCCAGTTTCCGGGGGCAAGGATGAGCGAACAGCACGACGCCGCCGCACCGGCCGGTAGCGCGAAGGTCTATGACCATCGCGCGATCTTGGCCGCCCTGCCGCATCGCTACCCGATGCTGCTGGTCGACCGCGTGGTCGAGGTGGGCGAGGACCAGATCCACGCGATCAAGGCAGTCAGCTTCAACGAGGAGTTCTTCCAGGGGCATTTCCCTGGCCGGCCGATCATGCCCGGCGTGCTCCAGATCGAAGCGCTGGCCCAGGCCGCGGGGATCCTCGCGATCGAAAGCCTGGGCCTGGCTGGCAGCGGCAAGCTGGTCTATTTCATGGCGATCGAGGAAGCCAAGTTCCGCGCCCCCGTGGAACCCGGCGTGCTGCTGCACCTCGAAGCCGGTTTCGTCCAGAAGCGTTCGCGCGTCTGCAAGTTCTGGGGCAAGGCCAGCGTCGATGGCAAGGTGACCTGCGAAGTGCAGTTTACGGCGATGATCGCGGATAGCTGATCCTATTCGTCTGACGGCGGTGCGGGAAAGCCATCCGGCTTTCCCGGGCATCACCGGCCCGCTCCCCCGGCCCAACCGCCCATAGGGTACCATCAGCGGGTGGTTGGGCCGGGGGAGCGGGCCGGTGATGCAAAGCTGATCGCGGATGCGATCAGCGCACCCCACAAGGAATCGATGGGTTTTCCAACCTTGATTTCCGCGCACGTCCCCGCTATGCGGCGCGCTTCAATTTCCGGCCGGTCGGAACCGGCCACAGCGAAAGAGTGATCCCATGAAGGCCGATATCCATCCCGATTATCACATGATCAAGGTGCAGATGACCGACGGCACCGTGTTCGAAACCCGCTCCACCTGGGGCAAGGAAGGCGACACGCTGGTGCTGGAAATCGATCCGACCTCGCACCCGGCATGGACCGGCGGCAACCAGCGTCTGCTGGACCAGGGCGGCCGCGTTGCCCAGTTCAACAAGCGCTTCGGCGGGCTCACCCTGAAGAAGGGCTGAGGCCGGGGCGCCCTGTGCGTCCGGCAAGCGAAAGGGCGGCTCCTTGCGGGGCCGCCCTTTTCGTTTGTGCCGCGCTCCGGTTCAGCAGCCGCGGGCGAAGGCCTCGGCATCGGCATAAGGCAGGGGGCGCAGGAACTCGACCCCGCAGGCCCCGTTGCGCACCCAGCGCACGATCGCCTGGACGGTGACATCGTCCGACAGGCGCAGCGAGATGAAGCAGCCCATCCGCAGCCACGGCGCGTCACTGACGATATTGCAGCCGAAGGCGGAAAAGTCGTTGAGCTGCGCCGTGGCCCGGTCGCCCTGCGAACCGCGCACTGCCACCAGCATTCCCTGGACACTGTGGCGAGTCGCCTTGCGGGTCATGGGGCGCGGGGTTTCGGGCAGCTTGGCCTGGCGGCTGGGCTTGGCGGACACGACCGTCTTTTCCTTTGTCTTTCGGTTCTTACGAGCGGGGCTAACAGGGCTTGGTTAATATTTTCGACCCGCCAAAAGCTTAACCGGCAAATTTTCCGCTTCCCATTCCGGCCAGCCTGTGCAAAGGGCCGCGCCTGCGTTTCCCGGCCCGTGGCCGGACGTGTGGCGATCGTAGCTCAGTTGGTTAGAGCGCCGGTTTGTGGTACCGGAGGTCGTGGGTTCGAACCCCATCGATCGCCCCATTTTTCCAACCACTTAGCAAGGTTTAGACCGGTGCTCCCAGGTTCAAGTGAACCTGGTGGGTGCCGGATGTCCTTTCGTGCCGCTTTCGGCTGCGCGGGAAGGACAAGTTCTGCAACCTTGGGGGAGCCGTGACGCCCCCTCCTTTTAGGAGGAGATCACGTGCTCGATCCCAACTCAACCCATCCCTATTCGCTGGCCAAGCTCACCCGCAAGAGAGCCGACAAGACCCGCTATTGGTCGTACTGCATTGTCTGGTGGGAAGGCGGGAAACGCAGACGACTATCGCTGGGGACGACCGACCGCGTGGCGGTAGAGGCGCTGGCGCGCACAGCTTGGGCCGGTCTTGCCCGGCAGTCAGCTCTGGTGACTGTCGGCGACTTCGTTGAAGCGTACCTTGGCGACGTGGACCGGCCCGATCCTGTCCCAGATCACAGGCGCAAGCGCGAGGCGTGGGTGGCCGCCAAGGGCTATTGGAGTGAACTGATACCTGACCAGATCGACGAGGGCGTCTCGCTTGCTTATCCGCGCTGGCGCAATCGTTCGGCCAATACGCACCGGCAGGAGCTGTCTCTGGTACGTTCGGCGCTGGCCTGGGCCGTGAATTGCAACCGCCTGACAAAGGCCCCCAAGATCACCCTGCCGTCGCTTCCCCCATCATCGGTCGCCCATCTGACCAAGCCGCAGTTCCGCACCTTCATTACCGCCTGTGCGGCTCCGCACGTCAGGCTGTTCGCCATGCTCGCCGTCACCACCGGGGGGCGCAAGTCGGCGCTGTTGCAAGCGCGGTGGTCGCAGGTGGATTTCGACCGGAGGCTGCTCGATCTCAATCCGGCTGGTCGGACGCAGAACAGCAAATTCCGCGCGACGGTCCCACTCAATGATTTGATCGTACCCGAACTGGAACGGGCGAGGGCAGATGCCACGACCGACTTCATTATCGAACACCGGGGCAAGCCGATGCTCGACATCAAGAAGGGGATTGCTGCGGCCAGCAGGCGCTGCGGGATCAAGGTGCATCCGCACATGTTTCGGCACAGTGCCGCCGTGTGGATGGCCGAGGACCGGGTGCCGATGGAGGAGATTGCCGCGTTCCTTGGCCACCGCGACATCGGCGTGACCACGCGGGTCTATGCGAGGTTCCATCCCGACTACCTGCGCAAGGCGGCACGGAGCCTGTCATGGTGAGGAGGGCAGTCAGCTGGGCAAGTGCCCGTCAGAGCCCCGCAGAGGCCATCAGTGAGGCGAGGGACGTTTCCAGCGCCTCCGCCACCCTGATTGCGTTGAGCACGCTCACGTTGCGTTCTCCGCGCTCGATCTTGCCCATGTGGCTGCGGTCGATCCCGGAGGCGTCGGCGAGTGCTTCCTGTGAAAGTCCGCGCCCAAGCCGCGCCGCACGGATCGCTTCGCCCAGCTTGCGCAGGCGACCGTCGCTGTCGGTCTTGATCGATTGACGGGGCACGGCCTTGCAGTCGCGCGAGGCGCACTGCTAGGCCACGGCATTTACGACCCATTCAAGGATTACAGGATGCTCTCTACGATTTTGGCTTTGGCAGTCGTTGCCGCAGATCGAGACGAAGTGCGAAGGCACGCGGATGCCAATGTTGCGGCATGGGAGGCCGACAGCGCCAGTGCGGACATACCCGGCACAACCCTGCTGAGGTGCGAGATCAGCGACACGGATGCCGCGTGGGACAACAAGCGATTTTTCGGTGATCGGACTGTCACGGAGGACGCGGCTGCCCAGGAACTGGTCGCCAACAACTTGCAGGTTCTCATTGTCAGCCCCCCAAACGAATGGCGCATCGATTGGAAGGCAAAGACCATGAAGGCCGAGCGGGCTGGTACAGAGTTGTCATTGGAGCTGGAGGCGATTGGCAGCCGGTTGCTCTTGGCGCGATCAAAGGGAACTGGCCCACTCCAGCAAGTGTTGCTGGACAGGATGACGGGCCACGGTACGCTGCTATTCTCCGTTGAACTCAACGGCTGGAACGAGCGGCACGGAACCCATGTTTCCCCATACCGCGAATGGCCAATTGATTGTCGGCCCTTGCAGAAGACATTCTAGAAGCGGGGCAGGCAATTCTCAGGTGCTCCGGAGGAGCTACCAAATTCAGAACCAGCCCGCCCAGACAAGCGCGTCCTGCAATTCCGGCAGCATTTCCATCAGGCGGTGGACGTGCTTGCCGTCTTGCTTAGACAGGTCCGGTTCGCGGTATCCGTCGGGGAACAGTACCTCCAGCCGTCCCAAGGGCCAGCGGGTGACGGTGATGGTGCCGAACGTGCGGGTTTCGCATTCGCCTTCCCGTTCGGCTCGCTGGCGCTCCAGCAGGTCGAGGTGGCCCGCCTTGCTGCGATTGACCACGGGCGCGATGCCCGCCTTCATCCGTTCGAAGTTCGTGCCGCCGCGCCGCAGGTGGCAGGTGTAGCAGGACCGGTCGCGGGTGCGTCTGCGACCGCTGCCGCATTTGCCGCAGGGACGCTCCAGATCGTTGTAGTAAGACGCACCAGCCAGGAAGGCGGAGAAACGGTTGGCGCTCGCCACGCGCGCCCGGAGGGCTTCCCTGAAAGCGGGGTCAGCATGGCACAGTCGCCGCTGCTCCGCGTCCAGCTTGTCGGCTCGGGGTTGGCGCTGGTGCAACGCGAAGCGCGGATCACGGCGCGGGCCGTGCGGACGTGATGGGTTCGTCATAGTGTCTCTGCCGGAGGAAATTCGCCCCATGTCCCTGGGTCGCGGGCGGGCAGGGAGCTGATTGAGGTATTTTGTCCTATTGTCTTATAGACGAATAATCACTCGATCATTCGCCGTCGCGCTCGCAGAATGCCTTGAGTGCTTCGAGGTTGAGCCATTGCTTGCCCTGCTTGAGACGGCGCTGTCCAGACCTGTTCAATTGGACCTTGTATTCCCGGCCATTGACCTGGGCCGTGTTGCCCCGGATTTCGAACTTACCGGAGAATTTCTCCACGCCGGGATTGGCCAGGGCGTCCCGCCGTTCGATGAACTGCTTGCGGATCGTGACAATGCTGGCAGGGGTCTTGAGCGTGATCGATATGCCCAGCTTGTCCAGCAGCCTCTGCGCGTCCTTGGCCGCGAAGTCGTTGAGGCTCCGGCTCAGCATGGTGCGGGTGACGCGGAACTCCGGTTCGGAATTGTCGAGCAGCTCGCGCAGCGCGGTGATGCTCATTGCCAGAATTTCCGGTCGCTGTGCGAACATGGGGATGGCTTTTTTCCAGAGTTCGTAGGACGCCCTCGGACCGGCCCTGTAGGCTACCGGCTGCTTGGGTGCGGCGATGGAATAGCCCGTGCGCTCCTTGAACCGCTCGTTGAGAGCCGCGAACTCCTCGTCGTATTCCTTCTGCGCCGAGCGGCGCTGTGCCGCCACGTCTTGCTTCGCCAGCTCCAGCTTGACGGCTTCCCCTGCCTTGGCGATGCCCGCCGAAAAATCGGGTGAGGTGTGCGGTGCGGCGTTCTCCTGACTGTCGAGATCGAGCGTCAGTGCCGAAACTTCGCGGTATTCGTCAGGATTGTCCAGGTCTGTATTGGCGATGACGAGAGCCGGTCCGGTCAATTCTTGCGCTATTTCTTCCGGTTCCGGCATTCAACTTCCTCAATCTTTCAATTGGCAAGCCGCACTTGGGGATTGACCAGGCACGGGATCGGTGGCCATGCCTAGTGCCGTTCATTCTGCCAAGGGGTTAAAGGTGGCCGTCGATCTTCAGGACCTGTCCCGCCGTCTGTTCCAGGCTGCCAACCAGCTCTGGACCAATACCGCGCTGCGGCCCGATCAGTATGCGCAGCCGGTGCTAGCCTTGATCGCGCTACGGCAGATGGAGGCGAAGTTCGATCTGGTCCATGCCGAGCTGGCCAAGACCATGACCGGGCGGTTGCGGCCCACACCGCCGGATTACCACGGGCGCGGCGCGGTGTTTCTACCGGACGAGGCGCGGTTTTCCTACCTGCTGGCCCTGCCCGAGACGGAGAACCTGGCCGAGGCGCTCAACGCCGCGATGCGGGGCGTGACCGAGCATAACCCGGACCTGGCAGGCGTGATGCCGCAGGGTTACGGCGCGCTGCCCAACTCGGTCCTGCGCGAGCTGATGCGCCTCCTCGCTCCGCTCAAGATCGAGGGCGATGCCTATGGCCTGATCTTCGAATACTTTATGGGCGAGTTTGCCAGCGCCTTCATGCAGAAGGGCGGGGAGTATTTCACCCCCAGCTCCATCGTGAAGCTGATCGTCGAAGTGATCGAACCATACCACGGCAAGATCTTTGATCCGGCCTGTGGGTCCGGCGGCATGTTCGCCCATTCGGCGGAGTTCGTGCGGCGCCACCACAAGAACCCCAGCCGCGAAATCAGCATCTATGGCGCGGAAAAGATGGCCGACACGCAGAAGCTGTGCCGCCTGAACCTGGCGGTCCACGGCCTGTCGGGCGACATCCGCGAGGCGAACAGCTATTACGAAGACCCGCACGGGATGGTCGGCAAGTTCGATTTCGTGATGGCCAATCCGCCGTTCAACCAGTCCGAGGTGGACCGCGAGCGGCTGGTGAACGAGGCGGGCAAGGTCGATGCGCGGTTCTCGCTGGGCATTCCCACGGTCAACAACGCCAACTACTTGTGGATCGGGCTGTTCAACGCCGCGTTGGCACCGCAGGGCCGAGCCGGGTTCGTCATGGCCAACTCTGCCTCAGACGCGGGCGGCTCCGAGCGGGAGATGCGGCGCAAGCTGATCGAGAGCGGGGCGGTGGACGTGATCGTCGCCACTTCGTCCAACATGTTCTTCACCGTCACCCTGCCGGTGACGCTGTGGTTCCTCGACAAGGGCAAGGCGCAGGGGCCGCGCGGCGATAAGGTGCTGTTCATCGACGCACGCCATGTGTTCCGCCAGGTCAGCCGCGCGCACCGCGATTACACCCCCGAACAGATCGAGTTCCTTGGCAACATTGTCCGCCTGTGGCGCGGTGAGGAGAAGGAACTGGAGGCGGGCAGCGGCCCGCAGATGAGTGCGACGTTCGGTGATGACGGCTACCGGGACGTACCCGGCCTGTGCAAGGTAGCAGATCGGGCCGAAATCGCGGCGCAGAACTGGAGTCTCAACCCGGGCCGCTACGTGGGCGTGGTGTCGGGCGAGCAGCCCGACGACGAGGACTTCAAGCTGCGGCTGGAAGCATTGCAGGAGGAACTGGAGGGGCTGAACGCCGAGGCAGCACGGTTGCAGGCGGTGATCGCGCAGAATGTGGCAGAGGTGCTGGCGTGAGCGATTGGCCAGCGATTGAACTTGGTCAGCTTGCGGATTTCAGGAACGGTCTGAATTATTCCGCAGCAGACAACGGCGCTGGCCTCGCGGTGGTTGGCGTATCCGATTTTCAGGACAAATCATTTGTGGACTTCTCCGGCCTTGCGGAGCTTGACCCATCGGCCCTTTCAAAACCCGATGCCCTAATCCGCAAGCACGACATCATATTTGTTCGCTCCAATGGAAATCGGGAGCTGATTGGGCGCTCGCTTTTGGTTTCGGACGATCCCCCAAAACCCACTTCTCATTCTGGCTTCACGATCCGCCTTCGATTTACCGATGAGCGTGCCGATCCGAGGTTCTTTGCCTATCTGCTTCGAGGCGACACAATCCGACGTAGCCTTTCCAGCCAAGGCGGCGGAACAAGCATCAACAACTTGAATCAAAGCATTCTGTCTCGCCTGACAGTTTGCTTGCCACCTCTCGAAACCCAGCGCCGCATTGCGGCGATCCTTGGGGCATATGACGACCTGATCGAGGTCAACCGGCGGCGGGTGGCGGTGTTGGAGGAGATGGCGCGGGGGCTGTTCGAGGAATGGTTCGTCCGCTTCCGCTTCCCCGGCCATGAGGCCGTGCCGATCCTCGACACCCCCGACGGCCCGCTGCCGCAGGGGTGGGCGGTTGGACCGCTAGGTGGAATCCTTGCGCTTAATTACGGGCGGGCACTCAAGGCCGATACGCGGGTAGCTGGGCCTGTAGCTGTGTATGGTTCGAGCGGAATTGTCGGTTCGCATAATCAGGCGCTGGTTGACGGGCCTGGGGTTGTGTTGGGCCGAAAGGGAAATGTCGGTTCCGTGATTTGGGCACCGGGCGACTTCTGGCCGATTGATACGACCTACTATGTCGAGACACCGTTGCCTCTTACCTATGTGCATGAGTTGCTGCGGCGTGTGCCGTTTCAGAATACCGATGCTGCCGTGCCAGGCCTCAATCGCGAATACGCGCTTTCAAGGGTAGTGGTTCACCCTCCGATTGAACTCGTAAAGAACTATGGCAAATTCGCATCGTCACTGAGAGAGCAAGCGTTGTTGATTGCAGGAAGCAACGACAAACTCGCCGCCTCCCGCGACCTTCTGCTGCCCCGCCTGATCTCCGGCCAGCTCTCCGTCACCGCCGCCGAGCGCGAACTTGAGGACGCGGCCTGAAATGGCGCCGCCGCTGTCCGGGGGGGTCGCGTCCGAAGACGGCCTGGTCGAGCAGCCCGCGCTGGCGCTGCTGCGCGAGCTGGGCTGGGACCATGTGGACCTGCGCGACGAGGCGCCGGGACCGGCCAATCCCACCGGGCGCACCAGCTTTCACCAGACGTACCTGCCCGCCCGGCTGCGCGCGGCGCTGGAGCGGCTCAACCCCGGCCTGCCGCGCGCGGCGCTGGCCGAGGCCGAGCAGGCGCTGGCGGCGGACCGCTCCGCGATGTTGCCCATCAACGCCAACCGCGATGTGCTGCGGCTGGTGGTGGACGGGGTGCGGGTACAGGTGCGGCGCGATGACGGCACGTTCGAGGACCTGCTGGTGCGGGTGGTGGACTGGCGCGATGTGGGCGCTAACGACTTCCTGATTGCCAACCAGGTCTGGATCGACGGGGTGCTGCACAAGCGGCGGCCCGATACCATCGGCTTCGTCAACGGCCTGCCGCTGCTGCTGGCCGAATGGAAGGCGCCCAAGTGCCCGCTGGCCGATGCCTATGACCACAACCTGCGTGATTACCGCGACACGGTGCCGCGCCTGTTCGATGCCAACGGCTTCGTGATCCTGTCCAACGGGCTGGAAACCGTGATGGGGGCGAGCCACGCCCCGTTCGATGTCTATGTCCCGTGGAAACGGCTGGAGGAGGACGGCCCCGAGGACCTGGGGCTGGAAACGCTGCTGCGCGCCACCTGCGAACCGGCGCGGTTCCTGGACCTGATCGAGAACTTCGTGCTGTTCGACGAGGCGCGCGGGGGACTGCGCAAGGTGGTGGGCAAGTACCATCAGGTGCTGGGGGTGAACCGCGCCATCGAAGCGGTGCGCCGGACCGAGGAGAACCGGGGGCGGCTGGGGGTGTTCTGGCACACCCAGGGATCGGGCAAGAGCCTGTCGATGGTGATGTTCGCCGAAAAGGTGCTGCGGCGGCTGGGTGGCAATTACACCTTCGTGATCGTGACCGACCGGACCGAGCTGGACGACCAGATTGCGGGCCAGTTCGCCTCTGCGGGGGCGCTGACGCGCGACATCGCCCAGGCCCAGGCGGGCAGCCGGGCGCACCTGGCCGAGTTGCTGGCTGGCAACGAGCGGTACGTCTTCTCGCTGATCCAGAAGTTCTCCACCGCCGAGCGCGAACCGATGCCGGTGCTGTCCACCCGCAGCGACATCATCGTCATCACCGACGAGGCGCACCGCAGCCAGTACGACCAGCTTGCCGCCAACATGCGCGCGGCGCTGCCCAATGCTTCGTTCCTGGGCTTCACGGGCACCCCGCTGATCAAGGGCGAGGAGAGCCGCACCCGCGAGGTATTCGGCGATTACGTCTCGATCTATGACTTCGCCCAGTCGGTGCGGGACGGGGCCACGGTTCCGCTGTTCTACGAGGCGCGCAAGCCCGAGTTGCAACTGGACAAGGACGAGCTGCGCGAGGAGCTGGACGCGCTGCTGGACGAGGCGATGCTGGACGAGGCACAGGAGGCCAAGCTCAACCGCGAGTTCGCCCGGCAGTACACCCTGATCACCAACCCCGACCGGCTGGACAAGGTGGCCGAGGACGTGGCCCAGCACTTTGCCATGCGCGGCTATCGCGGCAAGGCGATGTTCGTGGCCATCGACAAGGCGACCGCCGTGGCCATGCACGACAAGGTGCGCGCGGCGGTGGCCCGGCTGATCGAGCAGGACGAAGCGCGGCTGAGGAGCGCGCACGAGGCCGAGGGCGCGGCGATTGCTGAGCGGCTGGTGTGGCTGCGCGAACTCGACATGGCGGTGGTCGTTTCGCAGGGCCAGAACGAGATCGATGACCTGCGCAAGAAGGGCCTCGACATCCTGCCCCACCGCGAGCGGATGCAGAAGGAAGACCTGGAGGCACGGTTCAAGGACAAGGACGATCCGCTGCGGCTGGTGTTCGTCTGCGCGATGTGGATCACCGGGTTCGACGTTCCCTCGATCGGCACGGTCTATCTCGACAAGCCGATGAAGAACCACACCCTGATGCAGACCATCGCCCGCGCCAATCGCCGGGCCGAGGGCAAGACATCGGGCGTGATCGTCGATTACGTGGGGGTGTTCAACAACCTGCAAAAGGCGCTGGCGGTCTATGCCGGGGGCGGCAACGAGGGTGACAGCCCGATCAAGGACAAGGGCGAGCTGGTCGCCGCGCTGGGGACGGCGCTGGATGCGGCGCGGGCCTTCATCCAGCCGCTTGGCGTCGATCCCGATGCGATCATGGCGGTGCGCGACCTGGAGCGGCTGCGGCTGATCAGCCGGGCGGTGGAGGCGCTGGTGGCCCCCGACGAGCGGCGGCGCGAGTTCCTGCGGCTGGTGGGGACCGTGACCAAGGCGTACAAGGCACTGCTGCCCGACGAACGCGCCGCGCCCTACCTCAAGCCTGTGGCAGTGCTGCACACCCTGTCCGACGCGGTGCGGGCGCGGCTGGGGCCGGTGGACATCTCCGCCGTGTCGGCCCGGATCGCCGAGCTGCTGGACGAGAAGATCGAGGGCGTGGCGATCCTTACCCCGATTGTCGAAGGCGACCGCGCCGAGGGGCGGGTGGACCTGTCCGACATCGATTTCGAGAAGCTGGCCGACTTGTTCGCCGACAGCCCCAAGCTCGCGGCCGAGAAGCTGCGCGAGCAGGCCGAGCAGCAGGCGATGGAAATGGCCGCACGCAATCCGGTGCGCATCCCGCTGGTCGAAAAGCTGGAGCGGCTGGTGGACGAATACAACGCCGGGTCAATCGACGCGGAGCGGTTCTTTGACGAGCTGAAAGAGTTCATCCGCTCGCTGAACGAGGAGCAGCAGCGCGCCGTCCAGGAGGGTTTGGACGAGGAGGAGTTGGCGATCTACGACCTGCTGACCCGGCCCGAACCCAAGCTGACCAAGGCTGAGGAACAGGCGGTCAAGCTGGTCGCCAGGGAGCTGCTGGAACGGCTCAAGGGCCTGATCGCGGCGGTGGACTGGACACGCGGCCAGGAAACGCGCGGCGCCGTGTGGACCGCGATCCGCGAGCGGCTCAACGAGTTGCCCGAGCAGCCTTATCCGCAGGCGCTGTGGGACGGGAAGGTCCAGCAGGTGTGGGACTTCGTGCTGCAACGCTACGCCTAACGCGCGGCTGAAACGCGCATTCGGGCCGGGGAGTGCGGGTGTTCGGATCGACACGGGTTGCGTGTTGACCCCGGCTGCGGAATTGGCAAAGGGCGCAGGTCTGCACATTGGAGCGCGAGTTGCTCCGATGGACATCCCATGATCCCCTGCCGGTAGTATCGCTTACTCCCCGGCAGGGGATCACCCGAACGTGAAATCAGGCGGGGAGGGGCAGGTCCAGCCGTTTGAGGGCGCGCTGCACGTTGGTCGGGTGCCAGCGACCGCCGCCGGGGGAGGCAATTCCCTCATCATTCAGCCGAGCTGCGATCTGGCGGACACTGAGGCAGTCGGCGCGCATTGACGCCAGCCGCCCGGCGAGGGGGGCGAGACGCTCAAGCGCATCGGCCTTGTTTCGTCTGGCAAGTTTCGGCCCGTGTTTTCCCAGTATTGTCCCCTTGGCCTTGGCAGCGGCGAGGGCGGCTTTGGTTCGCTGCGAGATGATTTCCCCTTCTTTCTCGGCAATCGCTGCATAGAGGTGGAGCTGGAACCGGTCGGCATTGGGCATGTCGGCCACAGCGAAATCGACCCCGGTTTCCATCAGGCCGGAAACAAAATGCACATTTCGGGCAAGGCGGTCGAGCTTTGCCAAAACCAGCCGGGCCTTCGCGCGCTTCGCCTCGGTAAGGGCTGCAAGGAGTTGGGGGCGTTTGGCAAGGGCGTTGCTGCCTTTGCCGGTTTCGATCTCGATGTAGCTATCCGTCAACTCCAGTTGAGCGTCTCTAACGTACCGCTCAACGGCTTCACGCTGGGCGTCCAGTCCGAGCCCGCTTCGACCCTGCCGGTCGGTTGATACGCGCAGATAAGCGATTGCTTTGCCTTTATGTTCCACGCTGTACGCACTCCTTGTACACAGACAAACCGAGGTATAACTGTGTACAATTAGCCAAGAGACATTGCGTCTGGCAATGGGTATTTGTGAGCGATCAACTGATTGGAGCATCATTTGGCATGGTCGGAAGGCGATATATTGGCGGGGTATCGGCGCTCATACTCGGCCCGATTTTCTATGGGTTCCTCTACATACTCATTTCGCTAAGTTGGGTTTTCGCGATCTTTGCCGTCGCAGCCGGACTGACCGTGGTGATCGCCTTGGTGTTCGAGTTTGGATTGTGGGTATCAAAGTCAATCAGAGCGAAGCGCAGGAGAGAGCGCCGTGCAAAGATAAGAGGACGGGGTACGGGGGGAGAACCGGTAGTCGCTTCAGAAGCAGAGGTCGTAAATCCGCAAACAAATTTCAGGTCGTTGAGTGCTGCTGCCGGGGCGAAGGGTCGAGAAGGCTTAGGGACTTTGTTGGCTCAACAACCATCCTTTCATCCTAGACGGCCATCCATGCCATTCGATAAGCGGTTTGCTCTAATTGACCGCGATGGCGAGCTGCGCTTCCCGCAAATTATCAACGGGACATTTCAAATCGGCAAAGAGCGAGAGGCCATGCCTGCCGACTTGCTTTCATTTGCCCGGGGCGTTTTGGTTGAAAAGAGGGGGGGGCGGTTTACTCGCCCGGATGGAAGTAAGCATGGAATTTTAGGATTTGGAGGCAAAGCACGTGAGGCAGTGGGTTATGTCCTTGATCCCGCCATCGCCGCCCGCTTGAATGTTCCCGCAAGCGGCGAATTGTGATTTCTTACCGAACTGCTGATCGAGATTGCCTTTCTCTCGACCGGTGGGGGCATGAGCCGGGGTTTCCCGGCTCATCGCTTTTTTCGGGTCATCTATGGAGGCCCCTTGCGTTGAGAGAACCGGCGCTCCAAGGTTCATTTGAACCTTGCCAAGGGCATTTGGATGGGTTTTGGGCGGTCTGAGGCGGTCACGGCCTCGGCAGGATTGGCCAAAATCCGCCATGCTGGAAGTGGACCACCTGTTTGTGGTACCGGAGGTCGTGGGTTCGAACCCCATCGATCGCCCCATTTTTCACTTTCGTCGAAAACTTTGGGCATAGCTGCGCGGGGCGCGGGCAATGCCCTTGCTCCGCGCTGCGGGCAGTGCCAAAGGGCGCAATCACAAGGCCATGCACGGTTTCGCAAATCCCGCCCGATTCCTGCGCCTCGCGCGCGGACTGACGATGCCCCTGCTGCTGGCAGGGCTGGTCATCACCGGCCTGTCGCTGGCCTGGGGGCTGGTCGGCGCGCCGGCCGAACGCCTGCAGGGTGACAGCGTGCGGATCCTGTTCGTCCACGTGCCCGCCGCCTGGCTGGGCATGGGCGGGTGGACCGCTATTGCGGCGGCCAGCCTGACCGAGCTGGTCTGGCGCCATCCGCTGGCGGGGATCGGCGCGCGGGCGATTGCCCTTCCGGGCGCATTCTTTGCCGCGCTATGCCTGATCACGGGATCGCTATGGGGCCGTCCGGCCTGGGGCACCTGGTGGGTCTGGGACGGCCGGCTGACCAGCATGCTGGTGCTGCTGTTCCTCTACCTTGCCTATCTCGCCCTGGCCGATGCCGCCAACCGCGATGGCGATGGCGGATCCCGCATTCCGGCGATCTTCGGGCTGGTGGGTGCGGCCAATATCCCGATCATCCACTATTCCGTGCTGTGGTGGAATTCGCTCCACCAGCCGCCCAGCATCTCGATGGGCAAGAGCGAGATGGCGCCGGAGTTCCTCTGGGCGCTGCTCGCGGCCACGCTGGGCTTCTCGTTGCTGTTCGGCGCGGTGGTGCTGATGCGGATGCGCGCGATCCTGGCCGATCAGCAGGCCGAAGCGCGCCTGCGCCGCCGCGCGATGGAGGCAAGCGATGTCTGAGGGTCTGGACCACTGGCCGTTCGTCTATGCCGCCTATGCGCTGGGCATTGGCGGAACCTGCGCGCTGATCGCGGCATCGTGGAACGCGATGCGCCGCGCCGAAGCCCGCCGTGACCGGAGCCGCGAGAGATGAATCAGCCGATCAAGGCCAAGCACCAGCGCCTGGTGCTGGTGCTCGTTGCGCTGGCCGCGCTGATCGGCGCGGCCATGCTGGCGGCCTGGGGGCTGCGCAGCCAGGCGAGCTATTTCTATGTGCCCGCCGATATTGCCGCCAATCCGCCCGAGGCGGGCCGCGCGGTGCGGCTGGGCGGGATGGTCGAGGCCGGCTCGCTCAAGACCGACGCCGATGGGGTGACCACCCGGTTCGTCGTTGGCGATGGCAAGGCGAGGGTTCCCGTGACGTTCAAGGGTATCCGCCCGGACCTGTTCAAGGAAGGATCGGGCGTGGTCGCCGAAGGCAAGCTGGGGGCGGACGGCACTTTCGTGGCCGACAATCTGCTGGCCAAGCATGACGAGAAGTACGTGCCGCGCGAAATGGCGGGGATGACTGCCGAGCAGGCCCGCAAGACGGTGGAAGAAACCCGGTGATCGCCAATTTCGGCCTGGCCGCGCTGTGGCTCGCCGCCGCGCTCGCGGCATTGCAATTGCTCGCCGCCAGCCTGGCGCTGACCGGGCGGGGCAGTGCGCTCGGGGCAATCATTCGCCCGGTTGCGATCACGCAGGGGTTGCTGACCACTCTGGCCTTCATCGCGCTGCTGGTGCTGTTCTGCCAGACGGACCTGTCGGTCAAGCTGGTCGCGGAAAACAGCCATTCAGCCAAGCCGTTCCTGTACAAGTTCGCCGGAACCTGGGGCAACCACGAAGGTTCGATGCTGCTGTGGGTGACGATCATGGGGCTGGCGGGCGGTTTCGTCGCGCTGGTCGAACGGCGCCTGCCGGAACCGACGATGATCGCGACGCTGGCGGGCCAGGCGTTCGTCAGCCTGGGGTTCTATGCCTTCCTGCTGCTTGCCTCGAACCCGTTCGAGCGGCTCGATCCGGTGCCGGTGGAAGGGCTGGGCCTGAACCCGCTGCTCCAGGATCCGGGCCTCGCGTTCCATCCGCCCACGCTCTACATCGGCTATGTCGGGCTTTCGATCGCCTTCAGCTTCGCCATTGGCGCGCTTATCACGCGCGAGGTCGGACCGGCCTTTGCCCGGGCGATGCGGCCGTGGGTGCTGGGTTCGTGGATCTTCCTGACGCTGGGCATCACGGCGGGCTCGTATTGGGCCTATTACGAGCTTGGCTGGGGCGGCTGGTGGTTCTGGGATCCGGTCGAAAACGCCAGCCTTATGCCGTGGCTGGCGGCAACCGCGCTGCTCCATTCCGCCAGCGTGCTGGCCGCGCGCAACGCGCTGCGCGCCTGGACGGTGATGCTGGGTGTGGTGGCTTTCTCGATGTCGATGGTCGGGACCTTCCTGGTCCGTTCCGGTATCCTGACCAGCGTTCACGCCTTTGCAGTCGATCCGACGCGCGGCAGCTTCATCCTGGCCTTGCTGGCGATCAACATCGGCGCGGCCTTGACCCTGTTCGGCCTGCGCGCCGCCAGTGTGACCGAGGGCGAACGCTTTGCCCTGACCAGCCGCGAAGGCGCGCTGGTGTTCAACAACGTGATGCTGACCGCGACGCTGGGGATCGTGCTGGTCGGCACGCTCTATCCGCTGCTGGCGGAAAGCATGGGGCAGAAGGTTTCGGTCGGCCCGCCCTATTTCAACCCGGCGGGCGCCATGTTCGTGGTGCCGATGCTGCTGGTGCTGGCGGTCGGCCCCTTGCTGCGCTGGCGCAATGACAGCCTGCGCCGGATCCGCCCCGAACTGGTGGTGATCGCCGCGCTGCTGCTGGGCTCGCTGGCGGCGCTGGCCTTCTTCGGCGTGCCGCTGCTGCCGCTCTTGGGTCTGGCGCTGGCGGCGGTGCTGGCGGTGGCCAGCCTGCTACCGCTGCGCGGGCGCAAGCTGCGCACGGTCAAGCTGCCGCTGTGGGGCATGGTCGTGGCGCACTTCGGCGTCGCGGTTGCGCTGCTCGGCATGGCCAGCGACAGCGCCTTCACCACCGAACGGCTGGTCGCAATGAAAGTGGGCGACAAGGTTGCGGTCGGCCCGTGGGAGCTCAAGCTCGATTCGATCGAACCCGTCGCCGGGCCGAACTGGACCGCGCTCGAAGCCGCGATCGAGGCCAGCTACCAGGGCGGCAAGCCCGATCTGCTGAAGCCCCAGGCGCGCCAGTTCTGGTCGCCGCCGCAGGCGACCAGCGAAAGCGCACTCGACACCCGCTGGAACGGGCAGCTCTATGCCGTGCTGGGCGAACAGGCCGAGGACGGGCGCTGGCAGCTGCGGCTGTGGTGGAAGCCGTTCGTGCCGATGATCTGGTACGGCGGGCTGCTGATCGCGTTGGGCGGGGTGCTGGCGCTGCTGGGCCGCGTGTCGAGCGACCTGCGCCGCCTGATCGCGCGCGACAAGATCGCGTACCGCCGGCAGAGGCAGGGCCGATGAACGCGCCCGAAGCCAAACCGGCGCGCTGGGCGATGTGGCTGCCGCTGGTGCTGTTTGCCGGGTTTGTCGCACTGTTCCTGTCGGGTCTGCTGCGCCCGGGTGAGCGGGAAGTGCGCAGCGCGATGATCGGCAAGCCGCTGCCCGAATTCGACCTGCCTGCCGCTGTGGCCGACCGGCCGGGCCTGGCCCGCGCCGACATGGTCGGCAGCAAGCCGCGCCTGCTCAACATCTTTGCCAGCTGGTGCGTGCCTTGCGCCGCTGAAGCGCCGGTGCTGGACCAGCTGCGCCAGGCCGGCGTCGAAGTGCACGGGGTGGCGATCCGCGACAAGCGCGAGGATCTGGACCGGTTCTTTGCCCGCTACGGCAATCCCTTTGCCCGGGTCGGTGCGGACAATGTCAGCGCGGTGCAGTTCGCGCTGGGTTCGTCCGGCGTGCCGGAAAGCTTCGTGATCGATGCCAGGGGGACGATCCGTTACCAGCATATCGGCGAAATCCGGCCGGAACAGGTGCCGATGATCCTTGCCAGGCTGAAGGAGGCCGGACAGTGATTCGCGCGCTGTGCCTGTTGCTGGCCGCCGCCCTGGCCATGCCCGCGCTGGCGCAGGACAAGCTGCCGCCCGCGCCCTACGCCTATACCCAGCTGGCGGATCCCGCGCAGGAGGCAAAGGCCCACGCGCTGATGCAGACGCTGCGCTGCCTGCAGTGCCAGGGCCAGTCGATTGCCGATTCGGACGCGCCGATTGCCGGAGACATGCGCAGCCAGGTGCGCCTGCGTATCCAGGCGGGCGAGGATCCCGAAGCGATTCGCGCCTGGCTGATCGAACGCTATGGCGATTACGTCAGCTACAAGCCGGAACTGACCGGGGCGACCTGGCCGTTGTTCGCCGCGCCGCTGGTGCTGGTTGCACTGGCCTTTGCATTGCTGCGCCGCCGGTTTGGCGGGAAGGGGGCCTGATGGGCTGGATAATCGCACTGGGCCTGGCCGTGGCGGCCTTTGCGCTGCTCGTGCTGGCGTTCAAGGCGCCGCGTGGCGGCTGGGAAGCGATTGGCGCGGCTTTGCTGCTTGGCATTGCCGGGTTCGCCTGGCAGGCCCGCCCGGCGCAGCCCGGCGCGCCCAAGCTGGCGCAGGAAGCCAAGCCCAAGGACGCGGCCGCGCTGGTCGCCGCGCGGCAGGAACTTGCCAAGCAGAGCGGGCAGATGCCCAACAGCTGGATGGTGATTGCCGATGCCTTTGCCCGCAACGGCCAGTTCGGCGATGCGGCGGGCGTGGTGCTGGGCGCGGTGGAAAAGGACCCGAACAACGCCGATGCCTGGCTGGCGCTGGCCAACAACCTGGTCGGCCATGCCGAAGGCAACCTGACCCCGGCGGCGCAATATGCCTATACCCGCGCGCAGCAGGCCGATCCCGAACATCCCGGCCCGGCGTTCTTCCTGGGGCTGGCCTTGGCCGGCAGCGGCAAGCTGGATGAAGGCCGGGCGATGTGGGCCGCCTTGCTGGCCCGGGCGCCGAAGGACGCGCCGTGGCGTGCCGACCTCGAACAGCGGCTGGCCCGGCTCGATGCATTCATCGCGGCCCAGGCGGCGCCGGATGGTTCAAGGCCTTGAACCTGTTGCCGGTATCGGGCGGCGCTGCTAATCGCGGCTCTTTCCCGATCAATCGGCGGGAAGCTTCATGCGTGATTCCAAGGGGCGCAGCAGGGCATGAGTGAACCGGTCCAAGGGGCAGTTGCCGACAGCGCCAGCGCCGAATCGCAATCCGGCCACGGTCACCATCACGGCGGTCTGGCCGCGCTGGCGGTAGGCGCGATCGGCGTAGTGTTCGGCGATATCGGTACCAGCCCGCTGTACGCGATGCGCGACACCTTTGCCGGGCATCACAAGCTGCCGCTCGATCAGTTGCACCTGTTCGGCATCATCAGCCTGATGTTCTGGTCGATGATGGTGATCGTGACGCTGAAATACGTCACCATCATCATGCGCGCCGACAACAAGGGCGAGGGCGGCTCGCTCGCGCTGCTGGCGCTGATCAACCAGAACGTCTCGGGCAAGTCTTGGTCGACCGGGATCGTGCTGCTGGGGGTCTTCGCCACGGCGCTGTTCTATGGCGATTCGATGATTACCCCGGCGGTGTCGGTGCTGGGCGCGATCGAAGGGGTCGCGGTCTACAACCCGGCGATGGAACGCTGGGTGGTGCCGCTGGTGGTCGGCATCCTGGTGTTCCTGTTCATGATCCAGAGCCGCGGCACGGCCAAGGTCGCCCGGCTGTTCGGCCCGGTGATGCTGGTCTATTTCGGGGTCATCGCCACGCTGGGGGTGATCAGCGTGATCCAGACCCCCGGCGTGATCTGGGCGCTGAGCCCGCATTACGCCGCGAACATGTTCATCGCCGATCCGTTCCGCGGTTTCCTGGCGATGGGCTCGGCGGTGCTGGCGGTGACCGGGGCCGAAGCGCTCTATGCCGACATGGGCCATTTCGGCCGCAACCCGATCCGCGTGTCATGGCTGTTCATCGTCCTGCCGGCGCTGGTCTGCAATTACCTGGGGCAGGCGGCGCTGCTGTCGCGCAATCCCTTGGCGCTGCAAAGCCCGTTCTATTTCCTCGCCCCTGACTGGTTCCAGTGGCCGCTGTTGCTGATCGCCAGCGCCGCGGCGGTGATCGCGTCGCAGGCGGTGATCACCGGGGCCTTCTCGGTCACCCAGCAGGCGATCCAGCTGGGCTTCATCCCGCGCATGTCGATCAAGTACACCAGCGTCAACGCCGGGCAGATCTATATCCCGGTGATCAACACCGCGCTGATGATCGCCGTGATCCTGCTGGTGCTGATGTTCCAGAAGAGCTCGAACCTGACCGCCGCCTATGGCATCGCGGTGACCGGCGCCATGGCGATCGACAACGTGCTGCTGGCGGTGGTGCTGTTCAGCATGTGGAAGTGGAAGCCGTACCTGTCGGTGCCGCTGCTGGCGCTGTTCTTCGCGCTCGACGCGGCTTACCTCGCGGCCAACTTCACCAAGATTCCCGATGGCGGCTGGGTGCCGCTGGCAATGGGCCTGGTGATCTTCACACTGCTGACCACCTGGTCACGCGGGCGCGCGCTGATGCGGCAGAACATGGCCGAAGGGTCGATCCCGATGGAAGTCTTCGCCAAGAGCGCGGGCCAGCGGTTCCGCTTACCAGGCTGACTTCTCGCACCGGATCGGCAGGCCACT
>JAKPAG010000126.1 GCA_029779535.1 Pseudomonadota bacterium
AAGTCAGGTTCGGGTTGTTGATGCGCGAACCGGTGACGATGATTTCAGCCGGCTTAGCGTCCTCGTCCGCGCCCTGCGGAGCGGCATCCTGCGCGAAGGCCGGAGTGGCGAAAAGCGCGACACCCAGGGCAACGGGCGCGACGCCAGCTCTCAATTTCGAAAATTTCTTCATATTTTTCAAGTCCCCGTTCGGTTCACAGAGCCAGTCCACTCTGTTGAGCTAGGACCCGAGCCTGCCAAAAAGGCACGCGAAACCGCACCCTTGGAAACTCGGATTGGACCGATTTGCCCTCCACGGCATAGCCTGTAAAGCGAGGCTTCCGGTTGGAACCGACAAAAACCCGGCGCTGTAGCAAAATTGCCACAGGGCTTTCCGGTCAGGTTGAACAGCATTGCATCTCGTCCGCCTTGCTTTGGTGGTGGCAGTCCTGCACAATCAGGCGACGTGATTTTCCCGGGACAGCGATGATGAAGGTTTCAAGGCAGGCAAGAAAGGTTTGGGGCGCGCTAATTATGGTGGCGCTGCTGCCGGGCGAAGCGTCAGCCAAGGACAAGAAGCAGTTGCCTGCGCCGCCAGAAGTGTACGTGCGCCTTATTGATTGCCGTACGATTGCAGATTCGACGGCCCGCCTGGCCTGCTTCGACAAACAGGTGGCCGAATTGCAGCAGGCGCAAGAACGGCGTGAGCTTGTCGTCGTCGATCAGGGTGAGGTGAAGGAAGCAAAAAAAGGACTGTTCGGGTTCAGTCTGCCGCAAATCAAACTGTTCGGCGGTGGAAGCGAGGAAGACGTCACCCAGCTTGAAACCACGATCGCCTCGGCGCGGCAATACACCTACGGACGATGGCGGATCGTGCTGGCCGATGGCGCTGTTTGGGAACAGATTGACGATCAGGCTCTGGTCATCAGCCCCAAGGCAGGGGATGCAATCGTGATCAAGCGGGCGGCGTTCGGCAGCTTCAAGGCGCAGATCGGCCGTCAGCCGTCGATCCGGGTTCGCCGGGTTAGCTGATCAGCCCGGCATATTTCCGACGAACAGCAGCGGATCGAGCCGGGCTTCGCGCCATTTGATCGACCAGTGCAGGTGCGGCCCGGTGGCGCGGCCGGTGGCGCCGATCCGGCCGATGAACTGGCCCTGGTGGACCCGGTCGCCGGTTTTCACCGCATGGCTGGAGCAGTGCAGGAACGCGCTGTTGAGGCCCATGCCGTGATCAATCATCAGCAATCGGCCCTCCAGCGTGAACGCGCTATCCGCGGCAAGGATCACCACTCCGTCAGCCGGGGCGACAAAGGGTGTTCCGCTGGTCCCGGTGGCGATGTCCATGCCCGAATGATAGGCTCCCGGCGTGCCGTTGTAGATCCGCTGCGAGCCGAACCGGCCGGAAATCCGCCCGAATACCGGATAGATGAATGTCTGCCGCCAGCCATCACCGCATTGTCACGCAGGCGGGCTGCCTTGATCTGGGCCAGTTCGGCCTCGCGGCGCCGGGCGAACTCCTCGCTGGGCGCGGAACCCGGGCGCGGACCGATCGGAATCCGTTCAATCTGCCAGGATCGCGGCGCGATCGCGAACTGGCCCTTGCTGGCCCCGCCGTCGTTCATTTCCGCCACCAGTTCGGCGCGCGGCGGCGCATCGCGATCGAAGGCAATGAAAAAGCTCCGGTCCGGCGCCAGACGAACCTCGCGCCCGCCGAACAACAGCCGCGCCGTGTCGAGCGGAGCCTTGCCCCTGGCCCAGCCACCCTGGGTCAGTTGCCCGGTCAGCGCGAAATCGGCCAGCGGATCAAGGCCCGTCGCATGACCGCGCACGCGCCACAACCCAAACCCGGCCAGCGCGCCGCCCGCGGCCAGAAACAGCCGCCGCTGCATCCTAACCCCGACCGAGCAGGTGCCGGGTGGCGAGATCGGCGCTGGCATAGGCCTCCTGCCGCTCGACGCTCCAATAACGCAGCGCCTCAAGCGGGATCGATTCACCGCTGGCCGCGCAAATCACGTGGTTGCCCGGACTGAGAACACGAAAACCATTGGCCTGGTAAAACAACATGGCGGGGCGATCGGCGGAATTCATCAACATGGGCTGACGCTTAGCAAATCCGGCCGATCAGAGCAATTTACCCTGTGGTCCGTCATCCTGCGGGGCGGGCGGCTTTGGCCTGGGCGCAGGCCGGGCCGGGCCGCCGCCACTTGCAACGGCCAGTTCGCCATCGTGGAAATGCAGCGTCAGTGCCGCCTCTTTGGCAGCCAGAGTGCGCGACGTCAGCGTCCGCCCCGCCGCATTGCTGACCCGGACATAACCGCGCGCCAGCACCTTGCCGGGATCGAGCGAGACGAACAGCCGGACCAACCCGTCCAGCTGGCCGCGGGCCGATCCCAGCCGCGCCTTGACCAGCGGCAGCGAAAGCCGCGCCGCAACCCGTTGCAGATCGCCGCGGGCCAGTGCGGTGCGATCGGTCAAGGCCCGGCGGAACCGTTCCGAAACATCGTCAAGCTGCTGCGCCTTGGCGGCAAGCAGCGCGTCGGGGGTGGGTAGCCGATCAGCCCGGGCGGCCAGCCGTTCGCGCCCCAGTTGCAGCGGGCGCACCACCGCGCGGCGCTGGCGCAGTGCCAGCTCGGCCAGCTGACCCACCAGATCGGCGCGCACCGGAACCGCCATCTCGGCAGCAGCCGTCGGGGTCGGCGCGCGGCGATCGGCGGCGAAATCGCACAGGGTGGTGTCGGTTTCGTGGCCGACCGCCGAAATCACCGGGATGGTACATTCGGCCACGGCCCTGACCACGGCCTCTTCATTGAAGGCCCACAGATCCTCGATCGATCCGCCGCCGCGCGCAACGATCACCAGGTCGGGACGCGGCACCGCGCCGCCAGGGGCCAGCGCCGAAAACCCGCGCACCGCCGCCGCCACCTGATCCGCCGCGCCCTGGCCCTGAACCAGCACCGGCCAGACCAGCACCCGCGACGGGAACCGGTCGGCCAGACGGTGCAGAATATCGCGGATCACCGCCCCGGTCGGCGAAGTGACCACCCCGATAACCCGGGGCAGGAACGGCAGGGCGCGCTTACGTTCGGGCGCGAACAGCCCTTCGGCCTCAAACCGGGCCTTGTTGCGCGCGAGCAGCGCCAGCAGCGCGCCCTCCCCGGCCACTTCCATCCGCTCGATCACCAGCTGGTAGTTCGAGCGGCCGGGATAGGTGGTGAGCTTGCCGGTGGCGATCACCTCAAGCCCGTCTTCGGCCTGAAAGTTGAGCCGCCCGGCGGTGCCGCGCCACATCACCGCATCGAGCCGCGCGTTCTCATCCTTGAGCGCGAGATAGACATGGCCCGAGGCCGCACGTTTGAAGCCGCTGATCTCTCCGCGCACGCGCACGAAGCCAAAGCGATCCTCAACCACGCGCTTCAGCGCGGCGGAAATCTCGCTCACGGAAAGCGCTGCGGCGTTGTCCCCCGCGGCTTCCTTCGCTACCAGCCCGGCGGGTTCATCATCGAAATGGGGCGGCGGCGTCATGAATATCCTGTTGATCGGATCGGGCGGGCGCGAACATGCCCTGGCCTGGAAGCTGGCGCAATCTAGGCTGTGCGGCAGGCTGTTCGCAAGCCCTGGCAATCCCGGCATCGCCCAGCACGCCGAACTGGTCGCGGTCGATCCCGCAGACCACGCGGCAGTGCTGGATTTTTGCGAGGCGCAGCGGATCGGTCTGGTGGTAATCGGCCCGGAAGCGCCGCTGGTCGATGGTCTGGCCGATAGCCTACGCGGCAGCGGGGTGCCGGTCTTCGGCCCATCGAAGGCGGCGGCCCAGCTTGAAGGATCGAAGGCCTTCACCAAGGAACTGTGCGATCGTCACGCGATCCCCACCGCTGCCTTCAAGCGGGTTGCAGCGCTGGACGAGGCACTGAGCGCGCTCGATGCCTTTCCGATCCCGGTGGTGATCAAGGCCGATGGCCTGGCGGCGGGCAAGGGCGTGACCGTGGCCATGAGCCGGGACGAAGCCGAAGCCGCGATCAGGGACATATTCTCTGGCCGGTTCGGCGCTGCCGGGGCCGAAGCCGTGATCGAGGCCTTCCTTGAAGGCGAAGAGGCCAGCTTCTTTGCGATTACCGATGGGCACACCGTGGTGCCGTTCGGATCGGCGCAGGATCACAAGCGCGTCGGGGACGGCGATACCGGGCCCAACACCGGCGGAATGGGCGCCTACAGCCCAGCCCCGGTGCTGACCCCGCTGCTCGAAGGCGAAGCGCTGGAACGGATCGTGGTGCCGACCGTCAGGGCGATGGCCGAAGAAGGCACGCCCTATTCCGGCGTGCTCTATGCCGGGCTGATGCTGACCCCGCAGGGCGTCCAGCTGATCGAATACAACTGCCGGTTCGGCGATCCTGAATGCCAGGTGCTGATGCTGCGCTACCAGGGCGATCTGGCCGAGCTGATGCTGGCCACCGCAGAGGGACGGCTTGCTTCGTTGCAGCCGCCCCGGTTCAGCGATGACACCGCGCTGACCGTGGTGATGGCGGCGAAGGGCTATCCCGACAGTCCGGTCAAGGGCGGCGCGATCAGCGGGATCGAGCAGGCCGAAGCGGGCGGGGCCAAGGTCTTCCATGCCGGAACCGCGCAGACCGCGGGCGGACTGGTCGCCAACGGCGGGCG
>JAKPAG010000026.1 GCA_029779535.1 Pseudomonadota bacterium
GCTTTCCGGCAATTTCCTTGATGCGCAGACCGCCTGCGCCTGGGGCCTGCTCAACCGCGTGGTCCCGGCGGATGAGCTGCTGGGCGCGGCGAAGCAGCTGGCCAATGACATCTCCACCGCCGACCCGGGCATGGTCCAGGCCTACAAGGCACTGATCGACGAGGGCTATGCGCTGAGCTTTGGCGAAGGCATGGCGCTGGAGAACGAGCAAAGCTCCGCCGCCAACAGCCAGGTCGACAAGGCCGAGGTCGAGAAGCGGCGGCTGGCGGTGATGGAGCGGGGCCGCACCCAGCAGGGGTAGGCCCTCTCTTATCCTGTTTTCGTCATTGCGAGCGCAGTGAAGCAATCCAGAGGTGGCCTAAACCGCTCCCTGGATTGCTTCGCTGCGTTCGCAATGACGATCCTGGTGGCTCGGCCACTCAACCATTCAACCGAACCGGCCCGAAACCCGCTCGGCCATGTCGGGGCCGACGCCCGCGCTGTTGACGATCTCCCAGGCCAGCCCGGCCTCCAGCGGCAGGTCGGCCTGGGCGGTGTAGAGCCGCTTGTAGGCGAAGACGGAATGGCGGCTCTGCGCGGCGATGGCCTCGGCCATTTCCATGGTCCGCGCTTCCAGCTCGGCATCGGGCAGGCAATGGTTGGCAAGGCCGATCCGCGCGGCTTCCGGGCCGCTGACCGGCAGGCCGGTGAAGCTGATCTCGCGCGCTTTCCACTGGCCGACGCGGCGCGGCAGGCGCTGGCTCATCCCCCAGACGGGGACCAGCGCGAACTTGCCATGGGTGTCGGCAAAGCTGGCGCTTTCCCCCGCCAGGATGATGTCGCCCGCCAGCGCCAGTTCCAGCCCGCCGGTAAAGCATCCGCCCTGCACGGCAACGATCACCGGCTGCGGCAGGCTGGCCAGCCGCGTGACGATGCTCGCCTGGTAGTTGGGACGCGGCGTGGCGATCCCGCGCTCCTTCAGGTCGTTCCCCGCGCAGAACACCGGCCCCGCCGCGCGCAGCACCACCGCGCCGATCTCCTCGCCCAGCGCCTCGAGTCCGGCGATGTGCGCTTCCAGCTCGCCCCACAACGCCAGGTTGAGGGCATTGCGTTTGTCGGCGCGGTTGAGCGTCAGCGCGGCCACGCCGCCATGCCGTTCGAAGCGGACCAGCGGCTCCATCAGTGGTTACCCCAGACCGGTGCGCGCTTTTCGAGGAAGGCATTGCGTGCCTCCACCGAATCCGCGGTTTGCGAAAGCAGGATCTGCTGGCGGTCCTCCAGCCCGAAGGCGTGCTCCATCGAGGCCGCGTCGATGTTGAGGTTGAGCGCGTCCTTGGTCAGCCGCAGCCCCATCGGCGAGGTCAGCAGCATTTCGTCCGCAAGCGCCAGCGCCTTGCCGAGCAGTTCCTCCTGCGGCAGCACTTCGCTGACGAGGCCGCAGGCCGCCGCCTTGTCG
>JAKPAG010000016.1 GCA_029779535.1 Pseudomonadota bacterium
CGACGAACGGGCCCGCACCCGCCTGCGTGCCGGCGCCCAGGTGGCAGTTCGAGCAATTCAGCCCGTTGCCGACGTTGCGCGGCAATTGCGCGCGGGTGTCGATCATCAGTTGCCGGCCCAGCCGGACCGCCTCGCCTTCCGGGCCCGCGGGCATCGTGCTGTCGGGCGGCACGACCAGCGGGACCGGCTCGGCGGCGAGCAGCGGACCGAAGGCCAAGGACGCCAGCAGTGCCGCGCACATTGGTCTTTTCATGAAGAACACTCCTTTTCGGTGCCCGGTCGGGCCAGGGCTTCAACGATAGCAAACGGCTGCGGGTGCGCGGGCGGCTCCGGGTAAACCGCAGCTTGGGGTGTCGATCGCGGTGTGATACTTGAACGTATGCACCTGCACCGCCCGTTGTTTCCGTTTTCTTGGCCGGCTGTCGCCACCTTGTGTCTGCTTGCCGGCTGCTTGGGTTCAGACCCGTCGTCCATGTCGCCGCCCTCGGACGTGCGCCATTCCTACGTACTGCTGGGCGAGAACGGGCAGGCGGTAGCGCGGGCGATCACGGTGGCGGCCACGTGCCCGGGACTCTCGGTGGACGGTGCGCCGCCTGAGCCGATGACTCTGCGTGCGCCCGCAGCGAGCCTGCCACCACGGCCGACCGCGTTTGACGCGAACAACACAATACCCTCGACGTTCCCAGTTACGGTATGTGACGCGCCGCTGCCTGCCGGCGCGCTGCGTGCGGCGATCGGTGCCCGTGAGCTGCCGCTGCCGAAACGCCATCCGCAAAAGATCCTGATGATCGGTGACACCGGTTGCCGGATGAAGGCGAGCGGCACCGGGGGCAGTTTCCAGGCCTGCGATGACGCCCAGCAGTGGCCGTTCCGCGCGATCGCCGAGCTCGCCGCCGCGCAAGCCCCCGACCTCGTGATCCATGTGGGCGACTACCACTATCGCGAAACCGCGTGCCCGCCCGGCAATGCGGGCTGTGCCGGCAGCCCGTATGGCTTTTCATGGTCGAGCTGGGAGCCGGACTTCTTCGCGCCTGGCGCGGCGCTGCTCGCGGCCGCCCCTTGGGTGGTGGTTCGCGGCGACCATGAGACCTGCGATCGCGCCGGGCAGGGCTGGTGGCGCCTGCTGGATCCGCGTCCCCTGGCGCCGCTGCAGGACTGCAACGATCCGGCCAATGACGGGATCGGCGACTACAGCGAGCCCTACGGTGTGCCGCTTGGTGACGACATGATGTTCGTCGTATTTGACTCCGCGGTCGTTGGCACCAAGGCGCTGAAGTCCACGGATCCCCAGTACCGGCGGTACGCGGCGCAGTTCGATAAGGCGTTTGCGCTCGGTAGCAAGCGGCCCAACGCGTTTTTCATGAACCACCAGCCGATCCTGGGATTCAATTCGGACGGTGGGCCCAAGGCGCAACCAGGCAATGCTGCGCTGCAGTCCGTGCTTGAGTCCATTGTTCCATCTGTGCTGTTCCCGCCCAATGTGCAGGCGGTGCTTTCTGGCCATGTGCACATGATGCAGATCGTGTCGTTCAGTACGCCGCAGCCGCCGATCTTCATCCCCGGCAACGGCGGAACTTCGCTGGTCGACGACTTCACCTCGTTCCCTTCAGACCAGTCGCCGGTGCAGGGCGCAGTCGTCGCGAACCTGTTGCACACTGCGTCATTCGGGTTCATGACGATGGAACGCGGCGTGTCCGGCTGGATCATTCGGAGCTGGGACCGCGCCGGTCATCCGGTGACCACCTGCAATTTGTTCGCGCGAAAGGCGAGTTGTACGCCCCTTGTGGCAGCGCGGTAGTTCCCTCACGGAGGCCGACACCGCACGCTGCGTGGAAAGCGCTGAACGATCACAAGCCGCGTTGGTTTCAGGACCTTTCCGGCATGAACCCGGCGCTCAGCCCCCGCCCGCGGCCTGCCAGAAGACCCGCCAGCGCCGGCGAACGCGATGCTTGAGCACGCGCGCCGCGCGCCAGGGCCGGGACGCGCGCACGCGCTCGAGCAGGGCGTTCTTCCAGCGCGTCCAGTGACCATGCAAGGCCGAGAACCACTTCAGACGCATCAGGGCGGGCCGGGTCAGCGTGAACAGCCGGGCTACCACGGCGGTGCCGACGAGCTTGGCCACGACGATCGCCACCGCGCCCGCCACCACCTGCCCCTGACCGATCAGCCACAGGGCGCCCAGCTTGACGGGCAGCAGCATCAGGGTGGGCAGCGCAAACAGGCCCAGCGCCGCATAGGGCGGCAGCCGGCGGATGGCGGTTTCGACCCAGCGCAGGCCCGGCCAGGCGCCGATGCGCGCCAGCACGCGCTGCAGCGGCTCCCAGCCCCATTCCTCGAACAGGATCAGCAGGGCTAGCAGCCCGCCCAGCGTGGCCTTCAGCGCCCGCAGCGGCATCAGCAGGGCGCGTTGCCAGGCGCTGCGGGGGGATTGGCGGGTCATTTCAGAGTTTTTTTGTGGTGATCCCGGCGTAGACTGGTCATTGAATGCTCCTTATTCAGGAGCATTCAAGAGGTGCTCACCTTACACCCCGCGCGCCCGGTCCGCGCGGAACCGGGCCCGGAACGCGCTGTAGCTGCCGGCGTCCAGCGCCTCGCGCACCTCGCGCATCAGGTTGAGGTAGTAATGCAGGTTGTGGATGGTGGTGAGCATGGGCCCGAGCATCTCGCCGCAGCGGTCCAGGTGGTGCAGGTAGGCGCGCGAGAAGCCGCCACTGACGGTGCCGTCGGGCGCGGTGGTGCCGGCGCAGGTGTAGCAGCTGCAGGTCTCGTCCAGCGGGCGGTGGTCGCTCTTGTGGCGGGCGTTGCGGATTTTCAGGTCGCCGAAGCGGGTGAACAGGTGGCCGTTGCGCGCGTTGCGCGTGGGCATGACGCAGTCGAACATGTCCACGCCCTCGGCTACGCCCTGCACCAGATCCTCGGGCGTGCCCACGCCCATCAGGTAGCGCGGCTTGTGGGCGGGCAGGCGG
>JAKPAG010000039.1 GCA_029779535.1 Pseudomonadota bacterium
CGACGGCGGTCACCACGGACACGCCCGCCAGCGCCACCAAGATGCACAGACCCGCGACGACTACCGATTCGCCAACTGGGATCACGTGCCGCTGACCAGTGCCATGGACCTCACGCAGACCGTGCACCGGGTCGAACGGGCTTTGCGTAGGAGGGGGTGGGCGCCCGGTTAGCAAATGGGCATTTGTTGCTGCGACACGCCATGGGAATTCGCACCTTATGCCCATTTCGGCTCAGACCTCCAGCACAACCTTGCCGAAATGCCCGGACTCCGCGAGCAACCGATGGGCATCCCCCGCCTGGGCCAGCGGCAGCACCCGATCAATCACCGGCCGAATGGACCCGTCGGCATACAGCGGCCACACGTGCTCAACCACCGCCGCACAGATCGCGGCTTTCTGCTCAATCGAGCGCGTCCGCAGCGACGTGGCCATGACGGCGCCGCGCTTGGCCAGCAGCGTCCCCAGATTCAGCTCGGCCTTGACCCCGCCCTGCAGCCCGATGACCACCAGGCGCCCGCCGTCAGCCAGCGCCCGCACGTTCGCATCCAGGTACTTCGCCCCGACCACATCGAGGATCACGTCGAACGGCCCGGCGTCGACGAAGTCCTGCTCCCGGTAATTGATCAAGGTCTGCGCGCCCAGTTCCGCACAACGATCCAGCTTTTCCTGGCTCCCCGCAGTCACCGCGACAGCAGCTCCGATCGCGCGCGCCCACTGGATCGCAAAGGTGCCGATCCCCGACCCGCCGCCGTGGATCAACAGGCGCTCCCCGGGCGCCAACCCCGCCGTCATGGCCAGGTTCGAATAAACGGTGCACGCCACTTCCGGAATTCCACCGGCCGTCAGCAGATCCACCCCGGCCGGCAGCGGCATCACCTGACCGCGCGGCACCGCGACCCGCTCGGCGTAGCCGCCCCCGGCCAGCAGCGCACACACCGGCTCACCAGTCACATACCCCGAGACCTCCAGGCCGATCACGTCGCTAGTCCCCGCCGGCGGCGGGTAGAAGCCCTGCCGCTGCAGCAGATCGGCCCGATTCACCCCCGCGGCGGCGACCTCGAGCAGCACCTCACCGGGGCCAGGCACCGGATCCGGGACCTCAGCCAACTGCAACATCTCCGGGCCGCCGAACTGCGCGGTCACAATCGCCTTCACGTGTCGAGCGTATTGCGCCGATAAGGACCGAGAACCACTAGCCTGACAGGCACACAAGGGAGGGTGTCATGACGCAGGAACCGATGGGTCCCCCGAACGAGCCGCAGGCAGGTCCGCCCGGAGGGATGCCACCACAGCAACCCCCGCAAGGTCCGCCGCAGCACCAGCCCGTGCCTCCGGGGTACGGCCCGCCGCCCGGGTACGGCCCGCCCCCCGGCTACGCCGATCACATGCCACCGCAGCAACCGCCGCCGCCGGCCAAGAAGAAGGGCAACCCGGCGCTGCCCTGGATCGTGGCAACCGTCGTCGCCGCGCTGCTGGCTGTGGTCGGCTTCGGCTGGGGATACACCCAGATGAAGAGCGCCAACGACGCTGCCGCCCAGGCCAGTGCGCAGCAACAGCAGGCCCAGGCGGCTCTGGAGAAGAGTCAGCAGGAGGACGCCGCGCTGCAGCA
>JAKPAG010000062.1 GCA_029779535.1 Pseudomonadota bacterium
CGCTGATCTGGAACAGCGAGACGCAGCGCTGCATCATCGTCGATCCCGGCGGGGAGCCGGGCCGCATCCTGGACGTGGTGGTGCAGCAGGAATTGCGCGTGGAGACGATCCTGCTGACGCATGGGCACCTGGACCATGCCGGGGGCGCGCTGGCGCTGAAGGGCACGATCGACCTGGAATACGCCAAGCACGGCTGGGACGTGGTGCCGATCCTGGGGCCGGACGAGCGCGACCGGTTCCTGCTGGACGGGATCGAGGAGCAATCCCGTTCGATGGGCTTCACCGGGCTGCGCAACGTGACGCCGGACCGGTGGCTGGTGGAGGGTGACGCGATCGACACGATCGGGCTGCACCTGGAGGTGCTGCACTGCCCCGGGCATACGCCGGGGCACATCGTGTTCGTGGAGAAGGCCGAGCGCTTCGCGCTGGTGGGCGACGTGATCTTCAAGAACTCGATCGGGCGGACCGATACCGAATACGGCGACACCGAGGCGCTGGTGTCGGCCATCAAGACCAAGCTGCTGCCGCTGGGCGACGACATGGCCTTCATGTGCGGACACGGGCCGGGCTCCAGCTTCGGGCAGGAGCGGCAGAGCAATCCCTTCCTCCAGGGCTGAGGCACGCGCCATGCACCGCGAACCGATCGTGATGGTCTGCACCTGCGAGATGGCGGGGCGGGTGCGGGGCAAGGGGTTCCCGGCGCGGGAATTGCCGGGGCGGATGCATAAGGGCGTGGGCTGGGTGCCGACGAACGCGATGATCAACGCGTTCTCGATGATTCCGGCGACACCGTTCGGGACCGGGGGCGACCTGATCCTGGTGCCGGACCCGGCGACCGAGGTGGAGGTGGATTTCGGCGACGAGGGGGCGAAGGAGCACTTCTTCCTCGGCGATCTGCGGCACCTGGACGGGACGCCCTGGGCGCTGTGCCCGCGCGAATTCCTGCGCCGGGCGCTGGCGGCGCTGAAGGAGGCGGCGGGGATTTCGCTGGTGGCGGCGTTCGAGCACGAGTTCACCTACACCGGCGTGGCCGAGGGGCCGGGCAATCCGTATTCGCTGGAGGCATTCCGGCGGCAGGGGGTGTTCGCCGAGGTGTTCACCGCGGCGCTGCGCGCGGCGGGGCTGGAGCCGGACAGCTTCATGGCCGAGTACGGCGGGCGGCAGTACGAGTTCACCATCGGGCCGGCCGAGGGCATTCGCGCAGCGGACCAGGCGGTGGTGGCCCGCGAGATGGCGCGGGCGGCGGCGCAGCGCATGGGGCACCGGGCAATCTTTGCGCCGATCCTGGACCCGAACGGGGTGGGCAACGGGGTGCACATCCATTTCAGCTTCAAGGGCGCAGACGGCGCGCCGCTGATGCATGACGCAGCCGACCCGATGGGGCTGTCGACGGTGGCGCGGCAGTTCATCGCCGGGATCCTGGCGCACCAGCCGGCGCTGTGTGCGCTGACGGCGCCGAGCACGGTTTCGTACATCCGGCTGCGGCCGAACCGGTGGGCGCCGACCAAGGCCGATCTGCAGCAGCAGGACCGGGCGGCGGCGCTGCGCGTGTGCCCGGTGTTGCCGGGGCCCGATGTCGCGCGGCGGTTCAACGTGGAGTATCGCGTGGCGGACGGGGCGGCCTCGCCGTATCTGGCACTCGCCGCGGTGGTGTGGGCGGGGGTGGACGGCATTCGGCGGGGGCTCGCGATTCCGGCGGAGGGCCCTGCCCTGCCCGCTTCGCTGGAGGCGGCGCTGGCGGCGCTGGAGGGGGATGCGGTGCTGCGTGCGGCGATGGGGGATGAACACCACCATGCCTACCTGATGCATAAGCGCGGCGAGATTGCGGGGCTGGCGGGCCTGGACGAGGCGGCGCAATGTGCGCGGTATGCGGAGACGTACTGAAGCAAGCGGTTCTTTTTTGAAAAAAAGAACCAAAAAACTTTTACTCCCTTTGACCCAGGCTCGTCTCTGCGGTTCTACCGCAAATGAATGAAAGTCTTTTTGCTTCTTTTTCTTCAGAAAAAGAAGATTCTTGCTTCCTTTCCTGACAGGACCCCACCATGGCCAACCTGCCCCATCCCGACACGCGCGACCTTCCGGTGGTGGTGCCGAACACGGCGCTGCTGTTCATCGACGTGCAGAACTATTGCGCGCGGCGGGACGGGAGCGAGTTCGCGCATATGTCGCCCGAACAATTCGACCGGGAGCTTGGCTGGTTCTTCGACAAGTTCGAAGGCGAGACGTTGCC
>JAKPAG010000064.1 GCA_029779535.1 Pseudomonadota bacterium
CTCCAGCCGTTCTGGGACCTGGCCGGCTTTGCCCTGGGCGCGGCGACCGCGCTGGTTGGCCCCGAAGCGGCGATGGCCTGCACCGCCGCGATCGAGGAGGAGATCGATCGGCACTATACCCAGCAGCTTGATGAACTGGGCGATGCCGAGCCCGAGCTGGCCGCGACGATCCGCGAATTCCGCGATGACGAACGCGCGCACCGCGAAGCGGCCCTGGCCGCCGGGGCCGAACGCGCGCCAGCCTATCCGCTTTTGTCGGGTGCGATCCGCCTGGGGTGCCGCGTGGCGATCCGCCTGGCCGAGCGGATTTGACGCCACGCAAAGCCCTGGCGTGCTTCAGGTGGCATTCAGTCCTCAGGTCGCCTAGTATCGATCAAACCCGCGCCAAGGAGTCCGTCATGCGCCCGATCTTCGTTGCTTCCGCCTCGTTCTTCGCCGCGCTGGCGCTGGGCGGACCCGCCCTGGCGCAGGATGCGCCCGAGCCGAAGGTCAACCAGCTGATCATCTACGGCGATGACAAATGCCCCGTGTCGGACGGCGATGACACCATCACTGTCTGCGCCCGCAAGGCCGAGGCCGAGCGTTACCGCATCCCTTCAGCCCTGCGCGAAAGCGCCTCGCCCCAGAACGAAGCCTGGACCAACCGCGTCATGGCCTATGAACGCGTCGGCCGGACCGGCACGATGAGCTGCACCCCGGTCGGCGCGGGCGGCTGGACCGGCTGCTCGGGCAGGCTGATCGAAGCGGCCTATGCCGAGAAGAAGGGCGCGCCCGACGTCAAGTTCAGCGAGCTGATCGCCGAGGAACGCGCCAAGCGCCTGTCGACGCTCGACAAAGACGCGGCCGAAACCCAGGCCCGGGTTGAAGCGCTCGAAAAGGAAATCGAGGCCCGCCAGAAAGCGCAGGCCGAAGAAGCGGCGAAGCAGGAGGCTCCCCAGCCGAACTGAGCCTGGCCCCGGCCAGTCAAAGCCTGGCGAGCCAGCCTTCCACCTTGTCGAAGTGCTGCTTCCAACTGGGCGCGACATAGCCCGGCATCAGCGCCAGCTGGCGGTTGCGTTCAGCGCTGTCCCCGCAGAAATCGCGCACGGCGGCTTGCCAGCCCGACTGGTCGGCCGGGTCAAGGAACAGCGGAATCTCGGCCGAAATTTCGCGGAATACCGGCAAGTCGCTGGCGATCACCGGGACGCCGCGCTGTAGCGCCTCGATCACCGGGATGCCGAAGCCTTCGATGAAGCTGGGCATCAGCAGAGCCCGCGCGCCGTCGAGCAGTGCCATCATCGTCGCGTCGTCGCACCGGCCAAGCTCATGGACGTGGTCAGCCAGTTCAGCGTCGCCATCAAGCAGGTCGAACACGTGGTCGGCTTCCCAGCCGCGTTGCCCCACGATCAGCAATTCGGGCGCGTCATCGCCCAGTTCGGCGACCAGCGCCTGCCAGGTCCGCAGCATCAGCAGGTGGTTCTTGCGGGCTTCGATCGTGCCGATCATCACGAAGTAGGGCCGCCGGCGCGGGGCAAGCCTGGCAGGCCGGTCGTGTTCGTCCGTGCCCAGCCAGGCCACCAGGGTTTCGGGCAGGGCCAGGCCTTCCGCGCTGGCAAATGCCGTCAGGACATCGCGCGTGGCGTCCGAATTGGCAATGATCCCGCGCGCGGCATGCAGCACGTGCAGCATCCGGTCCCGGTGCCGATCCGCTTCGCCGGCGCGGCAGAATTGCGGGTGCGTGATCGGGATCAGGTCATGCACCAGGAATACCGGCTTGACGCCAAGCTGTCGCAGCCAGCCGGGCAAGCCTTTGTAATCAAGCCCGGTGTGCCCGATGTTGAGGTACAGCGCTCCGCGCAGGCGGCGGCGCCACGCACCGGAAGCGGCGGCGCCGGCCAGCAACGCGACCAGCGCCCCGCGAAAGCTCGGACCACCCTTGCGCAACAGGGCGAACAGTGCCTGGCTGCGGCTCGGCGACAGCACCAGGCGCAGCCGCCCGCGCTGCACCACGGCCTGCGCACGCGGGCCGAAATGATCGAGGTAGGCGAAGCACACCCGGTCGATCCCGGTCGGCAGGCGGCCGGTCCAGACCCGCCAGATCAGGCGGCTGGCATCGAACAGGATGGGACGGTCGGCCATGGGGTCTTGGTCGCGAGAGAATCCGGGGGAAAGCCAAGTGTTTGAAGACATGGCCCTAGCCCGATGAATGGCGGCTTGACAAGGAAGGGCGAAGGCGCGAACCGGCAACACATCGGCCAGCCTT
>JAKPAG010000094.1 GCA_029779535.1 Pseudomonadota bacterium
ATGATCGGCGTCACGCGGCACGCTTCCGCCCCTTCCTGATGTCGACCACCTTGCGCCCATCGAGAAAATCAGCCCAATCCTGCATCATTCGCCGGCGGGGGGCGAGATACTCAGCAGCGTTGTAGGCACCCCGGACATCGTTCTTCTCTGAATGGGCAAGTTGCATCTCGACCCAATCCTCATGGTATTTCCGGATCCACATCGCTGGCTTGCCAAACTCCACCAGCTGCTCGTTCGCCCATGTGCTGGCAAGCCCTCGAAATCCGTGGACGGTCTGCCGACTATGATAACCAAGGCGGTACAGCGCATAGATCATGGTGTTTTCAGACAGCGGCTTGTCTGGGTGGGTCCCAGGAAACAGGTAATCGCCGGCCGCCGATGATACCATTTTTCTAGCAATGAGTGCGGCCTGAGCGGAAAGCGGAACAAGGTGTTCACGCCCCATCTTCATGCGAGCAGCCGGAATCCGCCAAACAGGTTCCGTACCATCGAGATTTTCGAATTCAGATTTGACTGCTAGCCGAAGCTCTTTTGTCCTGACCCATGTCAGCAAGGCGAATAGTACCGCATCGCGGGTGATAGCCGAGCGCCGGTCACCCTCATCTTGATAAGCTCGCAGCTTTTCGAGGAACGCAGGTATTTCGACCAGAGGAAGGCGGCTCATGTGCTGCACCCTGGGCCTGGGCTTGAGCGCTCCGCGAAGATGAGCAGTGGGATCGCTGGATGCCAGCCCACAAGCAATCGCGAACTGAAAGACCTGCCCTACCCCTTGCTTGGCTCGCCGACTGATATCGAGCGCACCTCGTGTCTCAATTTTGCGGATCATCTGCAAGACATCTGGGGCAGTGATCTCGTGGATCAGCCTTTGTCCCAGGGAGGGGAACACGTCCCGCTCCATTCGTGACCAGACACGTTCGGCATGTGCCGGATTCAACGCCGACTGGCGGTTCTCGTGCCAGCGTTTCGCAACCATGTAGAAGGTGTCACCGTTCTCCGATGTCACCTCGCCCTTGGCCTTCATCGGATCCTTGCCCTCGGCAAGCAGCGCCTTAGCGGCTTTGCGCTTATCCCGGGCAGCTGCGATCCCCAGCGCCGGATAAGCCCCGAACGACAGCAGCTTTTCCTTTCCTGCAAAGCGGTACTTCATCCGCCAAAGCCTCGTGCCATTTGGCTGGACGAGCAGGAACAAGCCCTCGCTATCGGCAAGCTTATATGCCCGCTCGCGGGGCTTGGCATTTTTGGCTTGAGTCTCCGTCAGAGGCATGGGGGTATCGCTCCTTTCCGATACTCCGCAAAACTACCCCCAAAATACCCCCACACCAAATCTGGCTGCATGTGGAAGGGCACGGGCGCATGCGGACGCGAATCACCCGCAACCCTCTGCTTTTTCTTCGATTTTTGGAAAAATGCGGAAGCTGATGGAAGCTTCCGGATAGGGTGATGGTAGCGGAGGAGGGACTCGAACCCCCGACACGCGGATTATGATTCCGCTGCTCTAACCAGCTGAGCTACTCCGCCCCAAAGGGCCGTCCGGGCGCCGGTGCGCTGGACAGGGGCGGCACATAGGGGGCGCGCGGCGATTGGTCAACCACCCTCTTTGCCGCGAAAGCGCCATGTGCCCAAACTTTCCCAGTGCGGCCCACGATAGAGGTGCAGGCCCAGCCCGGTGAAGCGGAACCGGCGACGTTCCAGCACCGGTTCAAGCGCGGCCTGGAGCGCGCGGGCGGCTTCGGGCGTGACCTTGTTCTGGACGGTGATGTGCAGGCGCAGCGGGTGGCGGTCCTGCGCGGTCAGCGCGCCGTGGAAGCGATCGGCGATCAGGCCGCGCACTTGCAGCATCCCCGGGCTGGACAGCGCGATCGCGGTGCCCCTGCCCAGGTTCATCAGGCCCGTCACCGCGCACGGCGGCGGGGCGAATTCGCCCGCCACGCTGCCCAGCATGGCCAGCAGTTCGGCGCGCAGCGAGGGCGCGAAGCTGTGGAACAGCGTGACGTGCGCCTTCAGCCAGTTGCGTTCGGGCGGGAAATGGGCGCGGCGCAGGCCATCGGCCCAGGCAAGCACATCGGGCGGCAGTTCCGCCGTGACGATAAAAGGCGCAGGCGGCGAAGCCTGGGGGGATTCGGAGAGGGGAGAGGGCTCCGCCACCTGCGCCAGGGGGCTCAGACCAGCTCGGCCGGCTGCTGCGCGTCTTCGGTCAGCGCGGCCAGCAGCTTTTCGGGCGCGGTTTCGCCGTAGGGATCGCTGTCCGAGCCATCGTCATTGATGCCCGGCTCCTCGAACCAGTGGGTGATCGTGTTGTCGTCCACGATCATCGCATAGCGCCAGCTGCGCATGCCGAAGCCGAGGTGGTCCTTGTCGATCAGCATGCCCATCCGCCGCGTGAAGTGGCCCGAACCATCGGGCAGCAGCTTGACCTTTTCAAGGCCGAGGTGCTTGCCCCACTGGTACATGACGAAGGCATCGTTGACCGACAGGCAGTAGACTTCGTCCACGCCCGCGGCCTTGAACACGTCATACAGGCGTTCGTAGTTGGGGCACTGTTCGTTGCTGCAGGTCGGCGTGAAGGCGCCAGGCAGCGAGAACACGACCACCTTCTTGCCGGCGAATTCATCGCGGACCGGCAGGTCCTGCCAGCGGAACGGGTTCGGCCCGCCCAGCGATTCGTCGCGGACGCGGGTCTTGAGGGTGACATCGGGAATGGTGCGGTTGATCATGGGAGAGGTTCCTTTGCAGTGCTTGAGGGCCAGATAGGCGCTGCGCGAAAATCGATCCAACAGGACAATGTGGATTGTTTGATCGCCAAATTCGATCAACAAGCCTGCTTGCCAAGCGCCCTTCCCCCGCCCCACACTCCCCCCAATTCCGGGAGGAGAGGATCATGTCGCAGCGCAGTTTCCGCACTCATTTACTCGCGCTCGGCGCCCTGGCACCGCTGGTAATGGCCAATGCCCCGGCACCAACGCCGGAGGTGCCCAAGCCGGCCTCTGCCGCGACCCTGGCGGCGCAAAAGGCCGCCGCTGCCGCCCTGCCCGCCGACGATGGCCGCGACGCCGAATTTTCCAGCCGGGGGTTTATCGCCACCCCCGCCGATCCACTGATCAAGGATGCCAAGGGCAAGCCGGTGTGGCACATCGCCGCCTATGACTGGATGAAGGGCGATGCCCCGCCCAGCGTCAATCCGTCGCTGTGGCGCGAGATGAAGTACCTTGGCAAGCACGGCCTGTTCAAGGTGAGCGATGGCGTGTGGCAGGTGCGCGGGTTCGACGTATCGAACATGACCGTGATCCAGGGCCAGACCGGGTGGATACTGGTCGATCCGCTGACCAACCGCGAAACGGCGGCAGCGGCGCTGAAGCTGGTCAACGAACAGCTGGGCGCCCGGCCGGTGACAGCGGTGATCTACAGTCACAGCCATGCCGACCACTATGGCGGCGTGCGCGGCGTGGTGAACGAGGCGGACGTGACCGCGGGCAAGGTGGCGATCATCGCGCCCGAACACTTCATGGCCGAAGCCGCGTCCGAAAACATCATGGCCGGCCCGGCGATGGGCCGGCGCGCGCTGTTCCAGTTCGGCAGCGGGATCAAGCCCGGGCCGCAGGGGCAGATGGGCAGCGGCATCGGCATGGGCGTGGCCGGCGGCGAAACCACCCTGATCGCCCCGACCGATACCATCACCCGCACCGGCGAAACCCGCAACGTGGACGGCGTGCCGCTGGAGTTCCAGATCGTGTCGGGCAGCGAAGCGCCAAGCGAGCTCAACGTCTACATCGTCCCGCAAAAGGCGTTCCTTTCAGCGGAAATGAGCACCTGTTCGCTGCACAATATCCTCACCCCGCGCGGGGCCAAGGTGCGCAATGCCCACGCCTGGGCGGGCTACCTGGACGAGGCGCTGCGGCTCTATGGCCAGCGCAGCGACGTAGTCCTGTCCAGCCACTGCTGGCCGCGCTTTGGCCAGGGCGAAGTGGCGCAGATGCTGGCCAGCCAGCGCGACAACTATCGCTATCTGCACGACCAGACCGTGCGGCTGATGAACAAGGGCGAGACCCCGACCGAAATCGCCGAGGCGCTGAAGCAGCCGAAGGAACTGGCCGAGCAGTGGTACAACCACGGCTATTATGGCACTTACAGCCACAATTCGAAGGCGATCTACCAGTTCTACCTCGGCTGGTACGATGCCAATCCGGCCAATCTCAACCCCTGGCCTCCGGCCGAGCGCGCCAAGCGCAGCATCGCGGCGATGGGCGGCGCGGCCAAGGTGCTGAAGCTGGCGAAGCAGGCGATGGCCCAGGGCGATTACCGCTGGTCGAGCGACCTGCTCAACCAGCTGGTGTTCGCCGATCCGGCCAACCAGGCGGCGCGCGCGCTGCTGGCCGACAGCTTTGAACAGCAGGGCTACCAGGCCGAAAGCGGGATCTGGCGCAACCAGTTCCTGCAGGCCGCGCGCGAACTGCGCGAACCGGTGAAAGGCGCCTTCGCCACAGGCAGCCCGGACATGATCGCCGGGGTCCCCACCCTGCTGCTGCTCGACACGGTGGCGACCCGGTTCGATCCGGCCAGGCTGGGCGGACGCAAGCTGGGGTTCAACCTGGTCATGCCCGATCGCAAGGAAAGCGCCGGGGTGGAACTGACCGGGACCACCATGTTCAACCGGATGGAGCCGCTGGCCAGTCCCGCCGCGACGATCACCGCGCCGCGCCGGGTGCTGCTGGGCCTGCTGTTCCTGAAACTGCCGCTGGAGCAGCTGGAAATGGCCGGCCTGAAAGTGGAAGGAGACCGCGCCGCGGTGCAGGCCTGGCTCGATGCGATCGATCCGCAGGGCGGCGGGTTCAACGTGGTTGAACCCTGACCCATCGCGCCAGCGTCAACGTCAGAAGTCGCCGCGTTCCTTGCGGATCGTGTACCACTTCTCGACGTTGACGTTGTGCTGTTCCAGCGTGCTGGCGAACTGGTGCCCGCCGGTGCCATCGGCCACCATGTAGAGCGCGTCGGTCTGCGCCGGATGCAGCACGGCGGCGATCGAATCCTTGCCCGGATTGGTGATCGGCCCCTTGGGCAGGCCGATCATCGAATAGGTGTTGTAATCGTTCACCGCCTGGATCTCGCTCTGGCGGATGCGGCGGCCCAGCGGCTTGCCCTTCGTGATCGGATAGATGATCGTCGGGTCGGCCTGGAGCATGATCCCCTGGCGCAGCCGGTTGGAATAGAGCCCGGCGACCACGGACCGCTCGCTCGGCTTGCCGGTTTCCTTTTCGACGATCGAGGCGAGCGTCAGCGCTTCCTCGGGCGTCTTGACCGGCAGGTTGGCGGCGCGCCCGGCCCACAGTTCGGCGAGCGTGCGCTGCATCGCCGCCTGCATCCGCAGCAGCACCGCCTGGCGGCTTTCGCCGCGGTCGATCTCGTAGGTATCGGGCAGGACCGAGCCTTCGGCCGGAACCTCGATCCTGCCAGTCAGCTGCGGATTGGCCATCAGCCGCTCGTAGACCATGATCGAAGGCATGCCTTCGGGAATGGTCACGAAGCGGCGCAGCACTTCATCGCCCTGGATGATCGCCAGGATCCGGGCCGGGCTGGCATCCTTGGGCAGCATGAATTCGCCGGCCTTGATCGGGGCGCCCGCGCCGAACACCCGCGCGCGCAGCTTGAAGAAGCTGGCCGAACGGATCGCGCCGTCCTTTTCCAGCTTGGCCGCCACGCTCGACAGGCTGGAGCCGTCGGGAACGATGAACGGGGTGTCCTTGGTCAATGGGCCTGACGTGAACCAGCCGGAAACGAACCAGCCGAGCAACAGGACGACCGCCAGGACGGCGGCCAGAACACCCCGGCGGATCATCAGTCTTCCACGGCCTTCACGATCAAGCTGGCATTGGTTCCGCCAAAGCCGAAGCTGTTGTTGAGCGCGGCGCGCACCTTGCGCTGCCTGGCCACCTTGGGCACCAGGTCGACGCCCTCGGTCCCTTCATCGGGATTGTCGAGGTTGAGCGTCGGCGGCACCACCTGGTCGCGGATCGCGAGGATGCAGAAGATGGTTTCCACCGCGCCCGCGCCGCCCAGCAGGTGGCCGATCGCGCTCTTGGTGCTGCTCATCGACGCGCCCGACAGGTCATCGCCCAGCACGCGCTTGACCGCGGCCAGTTCGATCGTGTCGGCCATGGTCGAGGTGCCGTGGGCGTTGACATAGTCGATGTCGCCCGGCTCCATCCCGGCCTTGCGCATCGCCATGCGCATCGACAGTTCCGCGCCCTTGCCTTCCGGATGCGGGGCGGTGACGTGATAGGCATCGCCCGACAGGCCATAGCCGACCACTTCGGCATAGATCTTTGCGCCGCGCGCCTTGGCGTGTTCGTATTCCTCGAGCACCACCACGCCCGCGCCTTCGCCCATGACGAAGCCGTCGCGGTCCTTGTCATAGGGGCGGCTGGCCTGTTCGGGCCGGTCGTTGTAGCTGCAGTTGAGCGCGCGGGCCTGGGCAAAGCCAGCCACACCCAGCGGGTTGATCGTGCCTTCCGCACCGCCCGCCAGCATCACGTCGGCATCGCCGTCCTTGATCATCCGCGCGGCATCGCCGATCGAATGGGCGCCGGTCGAACAGGCGGTGACCACCGCGTGGTTCGGCCCCATCAGCCCGTACTTGATCGACACCTGGCCCGAGATCAGGTTGATCAGGCGGCCATGGACGAAATGCGGCGAAACGCGGCCCGGGCCCTTTTCATGCAGGACGATCGATTCGCTTTCGATCCCCGGCAGCCCGCCGATGCCCGAACCGATCGAGCAGCCGGTGCGCAGCTTGAGATCATCGTCCATCTCGGCCAGGCCCGCGTCTTCCAGCGCCTGGCCAGCGGCATCGATGCCATAGACGATGAACGGATCGACCTGGCGCTGGACCTTGTGGTCCACCCGCTTGCCCGGATCGAAGCCGTATTCGTGATCCGGCCCCTTCACCTCGCAGGCGATCGTGCACTTCTGGTCCTTGGTGTCGAACCGCGTGATCGGGCCCGCCCCGCTCTTGCCGGCAATCAGGTTCTTCCACGTGGTTTCCACATCACCGCCCAGCGGCGTGACAAGGCCCAGTCCGGTTACGACAACACGGCGCATTCCAGTCTCCAAGTTCCCTAAACGCAACAGGCCCAGCCCGCTATGGGCTGAGCCTGTCGTTACCCTGCCGCTCCGTCAACACGGAACTGTCGCACAGTTGCGCGAACCGGCGGCCAGGGCATGTGGCTGAGGCAATCAGCCCTTGTTGCTGTTGATGTAGCTGATCGCGTCGGCAACGGTGCTGATCTTTTCAGCGGCGTCGTCGGGGATCTCCACGCCGAACTCTTCTTCGAACGCCATGACCAGCTCGACGATGTCGAGGCTGTCGGCGCCCAGGTCGTCGATGAAGCTCGCGTCCTCGGTCACCTTGTCGGCTTCGACGCCGAGGTGTTCGACCACAATTTTCTTAACCCGATCGGCGGTGTCGCTCATGGATATGTCCCTTCGTGAACGGCAGATTAAATTGTCAGGCCTCGCCCTAGAGAACGGCAAAGGCGCTGGCAAGTGGCTTGGCACAGTGAAAGCGGGGGATTGCCGGGGCGCATTGCTATTTATCCCTCGCCAGCATTGCCGGCACCTCCTATTCCTGCCCCACGTCCGCGCCTCGAAACCCGGGAGAATATCGTGCCGGCAAGACTTTTCCGCATCACGGCGCTGGCCGCCGCCAGCCTGGCAGCGCTTGCCGCCGGGGGCGCCACGGCCGCCGACCCTGCCCCCGCCGTCTCGCTGGACGAAGCATCGCGCGCGCACATCGCCCTGCTGCGCCAGGCCGTGCCGGATGGCTGGGTGGAAGGTCAGTTCACCGCATGGAACGATGCCGGCGAACAGACCGATTCCGATGACCGCCCTGAATGCACCAGCGGGCCGGGCCACGATGACCTGCCGAACATGTTCGATGGCATGATCAAGGCCTTTTCCGACCAGGCAAGCTGCACCGTGACCGCCTATGAGCCCGGCTCGCTGCGCTTTGGCATGGTGTGCAACAAGGCCGGCAAGTCCCTGGCCTACGACGCGTCGGGCAGCTTCAGCGCCGGACACATCGACTTCCTGGTCAAGCTGAAGGCGACCGGGCCGGACGCGCCAGACCTCGGCTCGATGCGGCTGGTGGCCAGGCGCCAACGCGATTGCACCGCCGACGAACTGGCGACGGCTGCCAAGCGGGACCCGGAAGACTGATCCGCCCCACCTAGGCTCCGGCGTGCGCGGCCAGCTGCGCCCGTGCCTGGGCGCTGCGATCCAGCCGGCCCAGACCGGCGGCGGCGGCGCCATATTTCGGGGCCAGGTCGAGCACCTTGAGATAGCCCGCTTCGGCCGCCTGCGCGCCGCTTTCGCCCTGTGACTCGGCGCACAGCGCCAGGTTGAACTGCGTCGGCACGTGGACCGGGTTGGCCGCGCCCACCCCGGCCCAGGCGGCGCAGGCGGCGCGCGGATCGGTCTTGGTCAGCCTGACCGCCTGCCTGAACCGGTCCGCGTCGCCCTTGGCCAGGCCCTTGCGGTTTTCATCGACCCGGATCGCCGCATCGGTAAAGCGCGGCGCGAAATCGGGACGCAGCCGGTCAGCATAGCGCGCGATCAGGTCGCGAACCACGTCACCGCGCGAGCGGGGCGGCTGCTCGTCCCCCTCGCACGAGGCGTGCTCGGCCTGTTCGGGCGCGTCGTCGGAATGGATCAGGGTGCCGTCGGCCTGGACCACGCGCAGGCTCACCTGCAAGGTGATGCGGCGGCGCGAACACTTGAATTCGCGCTGCTCCTTGCGCAGGCATTTGCCCTCGCCGTCCTTTTCGGCACAGGTCTCGCGCTTTTCGGTGTAGCGCTGGAATTGCACATCGGCATCGGCCGTGCCGCGCAGCAGCGCATCGCCGCCGCTGCCGGCCGTGGCGGCGGGCAGCACCCGGAAATAGGGACCACCATCCAGGCTGATCGCGCGCAGCATGTCTTCCACGCGGATCGTCACCGCCGCGCCTTCGCTGCCGCCGAAGCCATCGACCACAATCGAACGCAGCGCGGCCAGCCGGTCGTTGCGGGCCGGATTCAGGCCGAACACCTGCAGCACTTCGGCCCGGGCGGGCACGGCGGACAGGGCGCTGACCTGGGCGGCAATCAACAGGATGACAGAACGCACGGCAAATCCCCCACCGGATCGCGCACCCGGAGCGGGGAATGCCAAGCGGCAGGCGCTGCCGTCAATCGCAAAAGGATCGGGTTATCAACCCTTTTGCGGTTCGACCACGCGCAGGTGCAACTCGCGCAGCTGCTTCGGCTCGGGCAGGCTGGGCGCACCCATCAGCAGGTCTTCGGCGCGCTGGTTCATCGGGAACAGCGTGATTTCGCGCAGGTTCTGCACCCCGCACAGCAGCATGACCATGCGGTCCACCCCGGCGGCCATCCCGCCATGCGGCGGCGCGCCGTACTGGAAGGCGCGGTACATCCCGCCAAAGCGTTCCTCGACGTCCTGCTGCGACAGGCCGACCTTTTCGAAGGCGGCGACCATCAGGTCCGGGTGCTGGTTGCGGATCGAGCCCGAAGCGAGTTCGTAGCCGTTGCAGACCATATCGTACTGATAGGCCTTGATCGTCAGCGGGTCCTGCGTTTGCAGCGCTTCCAGCCCGCCCTGCGGCATCGAGAACGGGTTGTGGGCGAAGTCCAGCTTCTTGTTGTCCTCGTCCCATTCGAAGAACGGGAAATCGATGATCCAGCAGAACCGGAAGGAATCCTTGTCGATCAGGTCAAGCTGCTCGCCCACACGGTTGCGCGCCTGGCCGGCCAGCTTCGCGGCCTGGTCTTCCTTGCCCGCGGCAAAGAACGCGCCGTCATCCGGGCCAAGGCCCAGCGCATCCCACAGCGCGGCCATCCTGTCCTCGCCGTGGTTCTTGGCGATCGGGCCGCCGAACACGCCGCCCTTGCGGGTGGCATAGCCAAGGCCGGCATGGCCCTCGCTGCGCGCCCAGTCGTTCATCTCGTCGAAGAACTTGCGCGACAGGCCGGCCGTGTTCGGCGCGGGGATCAGGCGGACCACGCCGCCGCCGCCCACGATCTTTTCGAACAGGCCGAAACCGGACTGGGTGAATTCGCTCGTCACGTCGCGGATCACCAGCGGGTTGCGCAGGTCCGGCTTGTCCGAGCCATAGTCGAGCATCGCCTGGGCATAGGGGATGCGCGGAAACTCGCCCGCCGGAGTGACCGTGCGGCCATTGGCGAACTTTTCGAAGATTCCGGCCATGACCGGCTCCATCGTTTCCCAGACTTCTTCCTGGGTGACGAAGCTCATTTCCAGGTCGAGCTGGTAGAATTCGCCCGGCAGGCGGTCAGCGCGCGGGTCCTCGTCGCGGAAGCACGGTGCGATCTGGAAATAGCGGTCGAACCCGGCGACCATCAGCAGCTGCTTGTACTGCTGCGGGGCCTGCGGGAGGGCAAAGAACTTGCCCGGATGAATGCGGCTCGGCACCAGGAAGTCGCGCGCGCCTTCGGGGCTGGAGGCGGTCAGGATCGGGGTCGAGAATTCGGTAAAGCCGATGTCCTCCATCGCCCGGCGCGTTTCGCGAATGATCGCGGTGCGGGTCATGATGTTGGCGTGCAGCGTTTCGCGGCGCAGGTCGAGGAAGCGATAGCGCAGGCGCACGTCCTCGGGATATTCCTGTTCCCCGGCGACCGGCAGGGGCAGTTCCTCGGCCCGGCTCAGCACCGTGGCGGCGCGGGCATAGACCTCGATCTCGCCGGTCGGCAGGTTCGCATTGACGGTGCCGGCGCTGCGGGCCTTCACCTCGCCGTCGATGGTCACCACCGATTCCACCCGCAGGCCTTCCAGCACTGCCAGCGCCGGGCTGTCGGCATCGGCGACGATCTGGGTCATGCCGTAATGGTCGCGCAGGTCGACGAACAGCACGCCGCCATGGTCGCGCTTGCGATGGACCCAGCCCGACAGGCGGATGGTCTGGCCTACGTCACTGGCGCGAAGCGCGCCGCAGGTGTGCGAACGATAAAGATGCATCGAAACTCTTTCCAATCGGCCCGCTTTCAGGCAGGGGCGAAAGCGCGGCTAACAGGCGATGGCCGCGACTTTGTCAAGCCGCGAGCCCGCACGGGCTCACTTACAAGTAAGAACCATGAAGATACACCCCCTGATTACCACCTCCGACGCCCTTGCCGAGCTGTGCGAGCGCCTGTCCCACGCCGACTATGTCTGCGTCGACACCGAGTTCATGCGCGAGAACACCTACTGGCCGGAACTCTGCCTGATCCAGATCGCCGACGACAAGGAAGCCGCGGCGATCGATCCGCTGGCCAAGGACATCGACCTGTCGCCGCTGCTCGACCTGCTGGTCGATAACGAGGACGTGCTGAAGGTGTTCCACGCCGGCGGGCAGGATGTGGAAATCATCTACAATTTCACCGGCAAGACCCCGCATCCGATCTTCGATACCCAGATCGCGATGATGGCGATCAGCCAGAGCGAGCAGATCGGCTATTCCAACCTGGTCGAAAGCTGGCTGGGCCTGCAGATCGACAAGGGCGCCCGCTTTACCGACTGGTCGCGCCGCCCGCTGACCGAACGGCAGATCGAATATGCCATCGGCGACGTGACCCACCTGTCGCAGATCTTCCCGAAGATGCTCCAGCGCCTGATCAAGACCGGGCGCGGCGCCTGGCTTGACATCGAGATGGAAAAGCTGGCCGATCCGGCCAACTACCGGAACGATCCCGACCTGTCGTGGCAGCGGATCAAGGCCGCCGGGCGCAACCCGGCGATGCTCGGCCGGCTGAAGGCCCTGGCCCACTGGCGCGAGCTGGAAGCCCAGGACAAGAACATCCCGCGCGGCCGCATCGCCCGCGACGAAACCCTGGCCGACCTCGCCAGCCATCCGCCCAAGGTCCAGGCCGATCTTGCCAAGGTGCGCGGCCTGTCCGCCGCGTGGAAGGACAACGAGATCGGCAAGCGGCTGATGGCCGCGCTCGAAGCGTCCAAGCCGCTGACCGATGCCGAACTGCCCCCGCGCACCCCGCGCGGCGCGCCGCTGGGCAAGGAAGGCGCGCTGGTGGCCGACCTGCTCAAGCTGCTGCTCAAGATCCGCAGCCGCGAGATCGACGTCGCCGCCCGCCTGCTGGCGCGCAGCGAGGACCTGGAACTGCTGGCCGCCGGGGTGCGCGAGTTGCCCTTGCTGGAAGGCTGGCGATATGACGTGTTCGGCAAGGACGCGCTCGACCTGGTTGAAGGCAAGACCGCCTTCGCCGTGGTCAAGAACAAGCTGAAGATGGCGCACATCGACGAAATCGGCAACGCCCCGGCGCCCGCGCCGACGGACCCGGCGCAATGACCACTTACCTGCCCACGCTCAAGCAGCTGCAATACCTTGTCGCACTGCATGAACATGGGCACTTCGGCCGGGCGGCGGACGCCTGTTTCGTCTCGCAATCCACCCTCTCGGCGGGGCTGCGCGATCTCGAAACGCTGCTCGGCGTGGTGCTGGTCGAACGGACCAAGCGCGCGGTGCGGTTTACCCCGCTGGGCAATGCCGTGGTCGCCAAGGCCCACCGCCTGCTGCGCGAGGCCGAGGAACTGTCCGACATGGTGCAAAGCGCCGGGCAGCCGCTGTCAGGCGAAATGCGGATGAGCGTGATCCCCACGATCGCCCCGTTCCTGCTCCCCCGGATGCTGCCGCGCCTGCGCCGCGAACGCCCGGCACTCAAGCTTTACCTGCGCGAGGAAACCAGCGCGGCGGCAATCGAAAGCCTGCACCACGGCCGCAGCGACTGCGTGCTGCTGGCGCTGCCCTTCCCAACCGGCGAGGTCGAGAAGGAAACGATCGAACTCGACGCGCTGTGGGTCGCCTTTCCCAAGGACGATCCGCGCGATCCGCCCGAGGAGATTTCCCCGGACCTGATCGACGAACACCGCCTGCTGCTGCTGGAAGACGGCCACTGCCTGAAGGAACACACGCTGGCCGCCTGCAACCGCCCGGAACTGCGCGCTTCGGCCACGATGATCGGCACCAGCCTGCACACGCTGGTGCAGATGGTCGACAATGGCCTGGGGCTGACCATGCTGCCCGAAATGGCGCTGGATGCCGGCATCCTCAACGGCACCGACGTGGTTGCCCGGCCGCTGAAAAGCGAAACCGCCAACCGCGAAATCGCGCTGGTCTGGCGCAAGAACAGCCCCCGCGCCGACGAATTCCGGATGCTGGCGGAAGAACTGCGCGCGGGCTGAGCGCCCGGCTCAATCCATGTGCTTGAGGCCGACCCGCAGGTAATCCCAGCCGGTAATCACGGTCAGCACCGCGGCGGCCCACAGCGTCGTCAGGCCCACGGTGTGCGGAAAGTTGACCGCCTGGCCGCCAACCGGAACCGTCCAGCCGGGCAGCGCCTGGCCCAGGATCAGCGCGCCAAGGCAGACCATCTGGAAGGTGGTCTTCCACTTCGCCAGTCGGCTGACCGGCACCGACACCCGCAGACCGCCGAGAAATTCGCGCAGGCCCGAAACCGCGATCTCGCGAATCAGGATCACCAGGCCGGCGATCACGTGCATGTCGCCCACGTAAGGGCCCGTCAGCACGCCCTGCGCGCTCAGCACCAGGATCACCGCGGCGACCATGATCTTGTCCGCAATCGGATCGAGGAACTGGCCCAGCTTGCTGACCGTACCCTGCGCGCGGGCCAGATAGCCATCGAAATAGTCGGTGATGCCCATCAGGCAGTAGAGGGCAAAGGCCACGCCGTAGCCGAACTCCCACTTGGGCCACCACAGCAGCGCCACCAGCAGGGGCACAGCGACGATCCGCGACAGGGTCAGCAGGTTGGGCAAGCTCAGCATCAGGGCCTGCATAGCGATCCGGCGCGCTGCGCAAAAGGGCGAAGAAAGGCTTGTCCCGTAACAATCTGCCGCTAGGGTCCGCGCCACCACAGGAAGCCCTGAACCAATCCATGACCACCCAGACCCACCTGATCCGCAGCCGGCGCTTCGTGCCGCTGTTCGTGACCCAGCTGCTCAACGCCTTCAACGACAACCTGTTCAAGAACGCGATGGTCCTGTTCGTGGTCTACGAGGTCTATCGCAGCGAACAGGCCGAAGCCCAGTTCAGCGCGATTGCCTCGGGCCTGTTCATCCTGCCGTTCTTCCTGCTGTCGGCCATCGCCGGGCAACTGGCCGACATGCGCGACAAGGCGCGGATCATCCGCATCGTCAAGGCGGCGGAAATCGGCATCATGCTGGTCGGCGCGGCCGGGCTGTTCCTGGCCTGGGAAGGCTTCCACGTCACCACCGTGGCGATCCCGCTGATGCTGCTGGCGCTGACCGGCATGGGGGTCCATTCCACCTTCTTCGGCCCGATCAAGTATGCGATCCTGCCCCAGCACCTGCACCAGGACGAAGTGCTGGCCGGCACCGGCCTGGTCGAGGCGGGAACCTATATCGCGATCCTGGCGGGCACGATCATCGCCGGGTGGATCCCGGTCGAATGGGCCGCCGCGGGCGTGATCGTGACCGCGCTGATCGGCTACGCAGTCAGCCGCGAAGTGCCGCCCGCCCCGCCCTTCAACCAGCCCGAACCGCTGGACTATCACTTCGTCCGCGCCTCGATCGCGCTGGTCCGCAACACCAGCCATGACCGCCGGGTGTTCCTGGCAATCATGGCGATCAGCGTCTTCTGGACGGTCGGCACGGTGCTGTTCGTGCAGTTCCCGCCGCTGGCCAAGAACGTGCTGTCGGCCAGCAAGGAAGTCGCCAGCCTGTTCCTGGTGATCTTCTCGGTCGGCGTGGCGATCGGCTCGGTGTCGGTCAATGCGCTGCTCAAGGGCACGGTCTCGGCGCGCTATTCGCCGCCTTCGGTGCTCGTCATGGGGCTGTTCGTGGTCGGCTTCTTCGAGGTCTGCCGCGAATGGGCGCCCAATGTCGGCGGCGGCCTGCTCAACGTCGCGCAGTTCATGGCCGAACCGCTCGCCATCCCGCTGATGCTGTGCCTCCTGGGCATTGCCGTGTCAGGCGGGATGTTCGTGGTGCCGCTCTATGCCTTCCTCACCACCTTCGTCGACAAGGCGCAGACTTCGCGGACCATCGCTGCCAACAACATCGTCAATTCGGGCGCGATGGTGATCGGGTCGCTGCTGGCCACCGGACTGTCGGCGGCGGGCGTGCCGATCGTGCAGCAACTGCTGCTCAGCGCCGCGATGTGCCTGGTCTCTGCCTGGATTGCCCGCAAGCTGGTGCTGGCGGAACGTCAGGCGATGAAGACCGAGACCCCGACGAAGCAGGCGCAATAGGCGACGAGGAAATCGCGCAGGTCAGCCAGGCGCAGCCACGGCTTTCGCTTTTCGCGCACCGGCGGCGTCCCCTTGCGCACATGGGGGGGGAGGCTCGCCAGGAACGGGTGCCGGGCGGTTTCATCGGTGAGGACAAGCGACCTTCTCATGCCCGCCGGGTTAAGAAATAGTTCACCATCGCACCAGCCGGAAAATCGCGGTTAACGGCGGCATTCCCGATCTGGGACAGTAACCATTTCCGGTGACCACGGACGCGGATAGTTGCCCGCGAAACCATGCCCGGCTAAGCCTTGGAAATGACTGACAGCCAGACCGTCAACGGTGGCCGCCTGCTGGTGGACTGCCTGATCGAACAGGGGTGCGACCGGATCTTCACCGTGCCCGGCGAAAGCTTTCTTGCGGTGCTTGATGCGCTGCACGATTCGCCTGAAGTGCAGACCGTGGTCTGCCGCCAGGAAGGCGGCGCGGCGTTCATGGCCTGCGCCGATGGCACCATGACCGGGCGGCCCGGCGTATGCTTCGTCACGCGCGGCCCGGGTGCGACCAATGCCAGCATCGGCGTCCACGTGGCGATGCAGGATTCGCAGCCGATGATCCTGTTCATCGGCGATGTCGATCGCGCCATGCGCGACCGCGAGGGGTTCCAGGAAGTGGACTTCCAGGCGATGTTCGCGCCCCTGTGCAAGTGGGCCGCGCGGGTCGACGATGCGGCGCGCATTCCCGAGTACGTCGCCCGCGCCTGGGCCACGGCGCTGGCCGGGCGCCCCGGCCCGGTGGTGCTGGCCCTGCCCGAGGACATGCTGCTGGACGAGGTGTCCGGCATCACGCCGCGCCCCGCCATCCACCGCCCGGCGCAGGTGCCCTGCCCCGATGCCATGAGCACGCTGATGGACCTGCTGGCCGATGCCGCCGCCCCCATGGCGATCGTCGGCGGCGCGGGCTGGCACGCCAAGGCGCGTGAGCATTTCACCCTCTTTGCCGAACGGATCGGCCTGCCGGTCGCCGGCGCCTTCCGGCGGCAGGACGCGATTGCCAATTCCAGCCCGGTCTGGGCCGGCAACCTGGGCTATGGCCCCAACCCGAAGCTGGTCGAACGGATCAAGCTGGCCGACCTGGTGCTGGTGGTCGGCGCGCGGCTGGGCGAGGCGACGACCGATGGCTACACCCTGATTACGCCCGAACATCCCGGCCAGACGCTGATCCACGTCCACCCCGATCCCGAGGAGCTGGGCCGGGTCTATCGCCCGGACCTGGCGATCTGCGCCGACATGGCCGAATTTGCCGAGGCCGCTGCGCTGTGGGACGATGATGTGGTGCCGTTCGACGCGGGCGAGGAAGCGCACCTTGAGTGGCTCGAATGGTCAACACCCCGCCCCGGCTCCTACGCGCTCGACATGGCCAGCTGCGTTGCGGCGATGCGTGATCTGCTTGCGGATGACAGTATCATCTGCAACGGCGCCGGCAATTTCTCGGGCTGGTGGCACCGCTTTTGGCATTACAACGGCTTTCCCTGCCAGCTGGCGCCGACCGCCGGGGCCATGGGTTACGGCGTGCCCGCCGCGGTTGCCGCCGCGCTGCGCCATCCGGAACGGACCGTCGTTGCGCTCGCCGGGGACGGCGACTTCCTGATGAACGGGCAGGAACTGGCCACCGCCGTCCAGCACGGCTGCGACATGATCGTGGTGCTGGTCGACAACGGCGCCTACGGCACGATCCGGATGCACCAGGAACGCGAATTTCCCGAGCGGGTGTCCGCCACCACCCTGGCCAACCCGGATTTCGCCGCACTGGCCCGCGCCTATGGCGGCTGGGCGCAGCGGGTGGAAACCACCGCCGAGTTCACCGCCGCGCTGACCGAGGCCAGGGAGCGCAAGGGCCTGCGCCTGCTGCACCTGGTGATCGATGTCGAACAGCTCAGCGCCGCGGGGGCTACCGTATCGGGCCTGCGCGCCAGGGCGCGGGGCTGATCAGCCTTCCGCCAGGTTCAGGATGTGGTCCCATTCGTGCGGGGCCACGGCCGAGACCGACAGGCGAAACTTGGTCAGCAGTTCCATCTGCGCCAGCGCGGGATCGGCCTTGATTTCCTTGAGCGTGACCGTTCGCGCCAGCTTGCGCACCGGCTTGAGCTTTACCGCCGACCAGCGCCCGGTATCGTCGGTCGGATCGGGCAGCCCGCTCTGGGTGATTTCGGCAATCCCGACGATCTCGACCCCGATGTTGGAGTGATAGAAGAACACCTGGTCCCCCGGCTGCATCGCCCTGAGGTTGTTGCGCGCGGTATAGTTGCGCACCCCGTCCCAAGTGCCCTCGCCCTCGGCCACCAGGTCGTCCCAGCTGTAGACGTCGGGCTCGGATTTCATCAGCCAGTGGTTTTTGATTTTGCTCATGCCAGAACTCGCGAAACGGACTATGGCGCGCCCATAGCCACACATTCATGGAAACGTCCACACATGCCCCTTTCCACCCTCCCCGTGCTGTCGCTGGCCGATACGCCCGAAGCGTTCTCGAAGGCGATCGGTGACAGCTTCCGGACCTTCGGCTTTGCCATGGTCAAGGATTTCGATATCGACCGCGCCCTGATCGACCGCGCCTGGGACCTGTCGAAGCAGTTCTTCGATCTCCCGGTCGATGAAAAGCGCCGCTATCACAATCCCGCCATCGCCGGGGCGCGCGGCTATACCCCCTTCGGCGTCGAAATCGCCAAGGACGCAAAGGCCCACGACCTCAAGGAATTCTGGCACATCGGCCGCGACCTGCCCGAAGGCAGCCCGCTGGCGGATTCGATGCCGCCCAACGTCTGGCCCGACCGCCCGGAAGGCTTCCAGGAGGTATTCAGCGAGCTCTACCGCCAGTTCGACCGCACCGGCGCGACCATCCTGTCGCGCATCGCGCTCTACCTGGGGCTGGACGAGAACTGGTTCGATGCGGGGATCGAGGACGGCAACTCGGTGATGCGCCTGCTGCACTATCCCCCGCTGGAAAACGTCGCGGGCGAGGCGATCCGCGCCGGGGCGCATGGCGACATCAACCTGATCACCCTGCTGCTGGGAGCCGAGGAAGCCGGGCTGGAACTGCTGACCAAGGAAGGCAACTGGATCAGCGCCTCGCCGCCCGAAGGCGCGATGGTGATCAACGTGGGTGACATGCTTGAACGGCTGACCAACCACGTCCTGCCCAGCACCATCCACCGCGTGCGCAACCCCGATGCGCAGCGCGCGCGCTTCAGCCGCTATTCGATGCCGTTCTTTCTGCACCTGCGCAGCGACTTTCCCTTCGTCACGCTGCCGCAGTGCATCAGCGACGACAATCCGGACCGCTACCCGGTTTCGATCACGGCCGATGACTTCCTCCAGCAGCGCCTGCGCGAGATTGGCCTGAAGAAATAGTCTGCCGCGCGTTCCGGCCCGTCCCCCGGGCCGGAACCTTGCAGTTTAACGCAAAATTCAGGTTGTCGTGCGAATGCCCCTAGGCAACTGGCCTTTGGGGACATGCCAGCTATGGCCGATACCGGACCGAATTCCGCTCAGCACGACGCCGGCACCGATGGGCCGGAGACCAAGGCCAAGCGCGACATCATCGCGCTGGGCATCGTGGTGGCCTCGATCATCATGTTCGTCGGCACCGGCAGCTCGGTCCTGCCGCAGATCGCGCGGATGCTAGCCGGGCACGGCGGCGGGCCGGACGCGATGCTCAGCAACGCGCTGCTGCTCAACATCGCCCTGGTGATCTTCGGCTGGCGCCGCTACGCCGAATTGACCGGCGAAGTGCGCGAACGCCGCCGGGCCGAGGAACAGGCCCGGATCCTCGCGGAAACCGATCCGCTGACCGGCTGCCTCAACCGCCGCTCGATCGCCGCCCATGCGGATGAATTGATCGCGGCGGCGCTGGAGCGCGGCCAGGGCGTGGCCCTGGTGATGCTTGATCTCGACAATTTCAAGGCGGTCAACGACCTGCACGGCCACGGCGCGGGCGATACGCTGCTGCGCACCGCGGCGCAGCGCATTGCCCGCCACCTGCCCGAACAGGCCCTGCTGGCCCGCATCGGCGGCGATGAATTCGCCTGCGTGGTTGCCTATGACCGGGACCATGCCGAAGTGATCGACCAGCTGGCGACCGATCTGACCCAGGACGTCGCGAGGCCCGTGCCCCACGGCGAACTGGCGATCGAGGCGACCGTGTCGGTCGGCCTTGCCCGCGTGGTCGAACCGGGGACCGACATGGCCCAGACGCTGATGCACATGGCCGACATCGCGATGTACCAGGCCAAGAAGCTGGGGCGCAACGGGTTCTGCTGGTTCGATCCGGTGATGGAAAGCGAACTGCGCTTTCGCGGCGAACTGGAAACCGGCATCCGCCGCGGCATCGGCCTGCGCGAATTCGTGCCCTATTACGAAAAGCAGATCGACCTCGCGACCGGGCAACTGGTCGGCTTCGAAATGCTGGCGCGGTGGAAATCGCCGACGCTGGGCGTGGTCAGCCCCGAAATCTTCATCCCCGTGGCCGAGGAAATCGGCGCGATCGCCGAACTGTCGGAAGCGCTGATCCGCCAGGCCCTGGTTGATGCGCGCTACTGGCATCCGCGCCTGACCCTGTCGGTCAACATCTCGCCGGTCCAGCTGCGCGACCCGTGGTTCGCGCAGAAGCTGCTCAAGCTGCTGGTCGAAGCCAATTTCCCGCCCAGCCGGCTGGAAATCGAAATCACCGAAACCTGCCTTCACGACAACCTGGGCCTGGTGAAATCGCTGATCACCAGCCTGAAAAACCAGGGAGTGCGCATCAGCCTGGACGATTTCGGCACCGGCTACAGCTCGCTTTCGCAGCTGCGCAGCCTGCCGTTCGACCGGATCAAGATCGACCGCAGCTTCATCACCACCCTGCCCCACAACAAGGACAGCGCCACCATCGTCCGCTCGATCATCGCCATGGGTCAAGGGCTGGGCCTGCCGGTGACCGCCGAAGGGGTCGAAACGCCGCAGGTGCTCGAAGCGCTCCAGCAGTTCGGGCCGGTCAAGGCGCAGGGCTATCTCTATGGCAAGCCCGGCCCTGCCGAAGCGATCGAAAGCGAGCTGGAACGGATGGACCTCCTGCTCCCGGCCGCCGCGCTGATCGGCGACGAAGCCGCAGTGCCGGCCGAGCCCGAACCGCGCCAGGCGCGCCGCGCCTGATCCGGCCGCACGCTCTGGACGCCTGCCCGCCCAGCGCCTAAAGCGCGGGCCATGCGGGTTCCCTTCATCAAGATGCATGGCCTGGGCAACGATTTCATCGTGCTCGACGCGCGCGCCCAGCCGGTGCCGGCGATGACCGAGCGCCTGGCCGCCGCCCTGGCCGACCGCAAGACCGGGATCGGCTGCGACCAGCTGATCCTGCTCGAACCGTCCGCCAGCGCCGATTTCCGCATGCGCATTTTCAATGCCGATGGCGGCGAGGTGGGCGCCTGCGGCAATGCCACCCGCGCGGTCGGCCTGCTTCACGGCGCCCCCGCCCGGATCGAGACGCTGGGCGGCGAACTTCACGCCAATCCGGTCGATGGCGGGATCGCGGTCGACATGGGACTGCCCCGGCTCGACTGGCAGCAGATCCCGCTGGCCTGGGCGATGGACACTCACACCATGCCGGTCGGCTGGGAAGACCTGGACGCGCCGACCGCCGTCAACGTCGGCAATCCGCACGTGATCTTCTTCGTCCCCGATTGCGACGGGGTGGCGCTCGACCGGCTGGGCCCGCTGATCGAACACGACCCGCTGTTTCCCGATCGGGTCAATGTCAACGTCGCCACGGTGGAAAGCCGTTCGCGCATCCGCCTGCGGGTGTGGGAACGCGGCGTGGGCGAAACGCGCGCCTGCGGCACCGGCGCCTGCGCGACCGCCATCGGCGCGATGCGCCGGGGGCTGGCCGACCGGCAGGTTACCGTGGCGCTGGCCGGCGGGGACTTGCGGATCGAATGGACCGCCGAGGGGCGGATCATGATGACTGGCCCGGCTGCCGAAAGCTTTCGCGGCAGCTTCGATCCGGCCGATTACGGAGCGACCGGGTGACCGTTGAGGTCATTTCGCTGGGCTGCCGGCTGAACCTGTCCGAAAGCGAAGACCTGCGCCGCCTGCTGGGGGCAGAGCAGGATCTGGTCGTGGTCAATTCCTGCGCGGTCACCGCCGAAGCGGTGCGCCAGACCCGCCAGGCAATCCGCCGTGCGCGCCGCGCCCGGCCCGATGCCCGCCTGCTCGTCACCGGCTGCGCTGCCGAAGTGGAACGCACCGCCCTTTCCGCCATGCCCGAAGTGGACGGCCTGATCCCCAACCAGGCCAAGCTTGATCCGCGCGCCTGGAACGTGCCCACCCTGCCCGCGTCCGATACAAGCCGGCACACCCGCGCCTTCATCGCGGTGCAGAACGGCTGCGATCACGCCTGCACCTTCTGCGTCATCCCGCAGGGCCGGGGCCCAAGCCGCTCGCTGCCGGTGGCGGCGGTGCTGCGCGATGTCGAACGCCACCTGGCCTACGGCGCGCGCGAAGTGGTGCTGACTGGCGTCGACCTGACCAGCTGGGGCCATGACCTGCCCCGGCCCGAAAACCTCGGCGCGCTGGTCGCCGCGATCCTGGCCGCCTTTCCCGAGCTGCCGCGCCTGCGCCTCTCCTCGCTCGACGGAGTGGAGATCGACCCGCTGCTGCTTGACCTGCTGGCCGATGAGCCGCGGGTGATGCCGCACGTCCATCTCTCGCTCCAGCATGGCGACGACCTGATCCTCAAGCGGATGAAGCGCCGCCACCTGCGCGGCGATGCGGTGGAACTGGCCCAGCGCCTGCGCGAGCGACGCCCCGACATTGCCTTTGGTGCGGACCTTATCGCCGGCTTCCCGACCGAGAGCGAAGCGGCCCATGCCGCCAACCTCTCGCTCGTGGCCGAACTGAGCCTCGTCCACCTCCACGTCTTTCCCTACTCCCCCCGTCCCGGCACCCCCGCCGCGCGGATGCCGCAGCTTGATCCCGCCACGATCCGCAGCCGCGCCGCCGCGCTGCGCGCCGTGGCAGCCGAGGTTCGGGACGAATGGCTGCGGACACTTGTCGGCAAGCGGCAAGAGGTGCTTGCGGAGCGCGACGGGACGGGCCATGCGCAGAACTTCGCAAGGGTGCAGTTGCCACCCGGAACCAGAGCCGGAACCATCGTGAACATTACCCCCACCCAGATCAGCGCAGGGCTGCTTGCATGAGCAGCGAGAGCTGGACCGACCGCCTGTTCGGCGGCTTTCGCAAGACATCCGAACGGCTGAGCGAAAACCTCGCCGGGATCGTCAGCAAGACCAGGCTGGACGACGCCCAGCTGGACGAGATCGAGGACGCGCTGGTCATGTCCGACCTTGGCCCGCGCGCCGCCGCCCGCATCCGTGAACGGCTGGCCGATGACCGCTTCGAGCGCGGCGTCGACGAAGCCGGGATCAAGCAGGCCGTGGCGGAAGAAATCGCCGCGATCCTGCGCCCGGTGGCGAGGCCCCTCGACATCGTCGCCTTTCCCCGCCCCCAGGTTGTCCTCGTGATCGGCGTCAACGGGTCGGGCAAGACCACGACCATCGCCAAGCTGGCGCACCTGTTCCAGGAACAGGACTATTCGGTGATGCTGGTGGCCGGCGACACGTTCCGCGCCGCCGCGATCGGGCAGCTGGCGGTCTGGGCCGAACGGCTCGGCGTGCCGATCGTCAAGGGGCCGGAAGGCGGCGATCCGGCCAGCGTGGTGTTCGACGGGGTCAAGGCCGCGACCGAAGCCGGCACCGACGTGCTGATCGTCGATACCGCTGGACGCCTCCAGAACAAGCGCGAACTGATGGACGAACTGGCCAAGATCCGCCGCGTGCTGGGCCGGCTCAACGTCGAGGCGCCGCACGACGTGGTCCTGGTGCTGGATGCGACCAATGGTCAGAACGCTCTGCAGCAGATCGAAATCTTCAAGGAAGTCGCGGGCGTCACCGGCCTCGTCATGACCAAGCTCGATGGCACCGCGCGCGGCGGGGTGCTGGTGGCGGCGGCGGAACAATACGGGCTGCCGATCCACGCGATCGGCGTGGGCGAAAAGATCGACGACCTGCGCCCGTTCGATCCCGATCTGGTCGCCAAAGTTATCGCGGGGGTGGCATGATGAGCGAAGCAGCCTCCCCTCCCCCCGCCAAGTCCGGCACCGGCTGGCTCAACCTGCTGGTCGATTACGGCCCGGTCCTGGTGTTCTTCCTGGTCTATCGCCACTATTCGCCGAGCGACCACAGCAACCCGATCGGCGAAGTTTTCGCAGTCGTTTCCGGCACGACCGCCTTCATGGTCGCCGCGGTGATCGCGCTGGTGGTATCGCGCTGGAAGCTGGGCAAGATCTCGCCAATGCTGTGGCTGTCGACCACGCTGATCGTGGGCTTCGGCGCGCTGACCATCGCGCTGCGCGATCCGGTGTGGATCCAGCGCAAGCCGACCGCGATCTACGTGATGTTCGGCGCGGTGCTGCTCTATGGCGTGCGGCGCGGGCAGGCCTATCTCAAGCTGCTGCTCGAAGCCGCATTCGAAGGACTGGACCAGACCGGCTGGCTCAAGCTGTCGCGCAATTGGGGCCTGTTCTTCTTCTTCCTCGCCGCGCTCAACGAAGCGCTGCGGCATTACCTGTCGTTCGGGGACTGGATCGCGGCCAAGCTGTGGCTGTTCATGCCGCTGTCGTTCCTGTTCACCTTCGCGCAGATTCCGATGCTGCTGCGCCACGGCCTGGCCCAGGAAGCCGAAGCCGAGGTGCTGTCCGATCCGCCGCACGAGTAAGAACGTCTCGCAAAAAGGTTTGGCAAGCCGCGCGAAACAGGCATAAGGCAGCTTGCGGCCTGCACCTGCGGGCCAACGGGACCATTTGATAACAACGCTTCGATAAAGGGGGAAGCAATGGCCAAGTTCTTTGGAAACCTGCACCTGGTGCTGGCCACCGGCCTGGTGCTCGCCATCATCACCATGCTGAATTACGCGGGCGCCGCCCCGGTTGACACCAATTCGGTGTTCCGCTGGCTGCACGTGTTCTTCGGCATCCTGTGGATCGGGCTGCTCTATTACCTGAACTTCGTCCAGGTGCCGACCATGCCGGCGATCCCGGCCGAACAGAAGGGCGCCATCACCGGCCACATCGCGCCGAAGGTGTTCTTCTTCTTCCGCTACGCCGCGCTGCTGACCGTGATCACCGGCCTCGTGATCGCCGTGGTCAATGGCTATGCCCACCAGGCGATGACCTTCTCGGGCGAAGGCGCGGTCAACCTGATCGGCCTGGGTATGTGGCTTGCGCTGATCATGGCGTTCAACGTGTGGTTCATCATCTGGCCGGCCCAGAAGAAGATCCTCAACCTGGGCGCCACCGAAGCCTCGGCCGAGGAAAAGGCCGCTGCCGCGCCGCGCGCCCTGGCCGCCAGCCGCACCAACCTGCTGCTGTCGCTGCCGATGCTCTACTGCATGGTCAGCGCCAACCTCGGCTGATCCGGCCCTCAGGCCAATGAAAGGCGCGGTGCCCCAGGCGGGGCGCCGCGCTTTTCTTTTGCCCCGCGCCCGGCTACCTGCGCCAGCATGACCGCGCAGATCGAACCGTTCCACGCCATCGCCGTTTCGGGCCTGGCCCACCGCCTCAAGGCCGAAGGGCGCTCGATCATCCACATGGAGTTCGGCCAGCCCAGCACCGGCGCACCAGCCGCCGCCATCGCCAAGGCGCACGAGGTGCTGGATAGCGACCCGATGGGCTACTGGGAAAGCCCGCTGCTGAAGCAGCGCATCGCCCGGCATTACGCCCAGCGCCACGGGGTGGAAATCAGCCCGGCGCAGATCATCCTGACCTGCGGCGCCTCCCCCGGCCTGGTCCTGGCGCTCAACATGAGCTTCGATCCCGGCGCGCGGGTGGCGATCGCCCGGCCGGGCTATGTCGCCTATCGGGGCAACCTGCGCGCGCTGCACATGGAGCCGATCGAGCTGCCTTGCGGCGAGGCGGAACGCTATCAGCTGTCCGCCGCCGCACTGGCCGCGCTCGATCCCGCACCGGACGGGGTGATCCTGGCCAGCCCGGCCAACCCCACCGGCACGATCATCCCGCGCGATGAACTGGAAGCGATCGCCCGGGTCTGCCGGGAACGCGGCATCACCGTGATCTCGGACGAGATCTACCACGGCATTTCCTATGGTCAGCCGACCCCGTCGATGCTGGAAGTCATGCCCGAGGCGCTGGTTGTCAACAGCTTCTCGAAGTATTTCAGCATGGCCGGCTGGCGGCTGGGCTGGCTGATCGTGCCCCCCAGCGGGATCGACGCCGCCCGGGCGCGGATGGGCAACCTGTTCCTCACGCCGCCCAGCCTCGCCCAGCACGCCGGGGCCGAAGCGATGCTCTGCACCGAGGAACTCGAAGCCAACATCGCCACCTATGCCCGTAACCGCGAATTGCTGCTGGCGGCGCTGCCCGGCATGGGCCTGGGCAAGATCGCCCCGCCTGACGGCGCGTTCTACATCTATGCCGATGTGTCCGACTTTACCGACGATGCGCTGGACTTCTGCCAGCAGTTGCTGCGCGACACCGGCGTTGCCACCGCGCCGGGGATCGATTTCGACCCGGTCGACGGCCACCGCTTCATGCGGATCAGCTTTGCCGTTTCCACGCCCGAGGTCGAGGAAGCGATCCGGCGCATGGGACCGTGGTTCGGCGCACGGAGCCGCCGGGGCTGAACCCGGCCCAGGCCCGCGTCAGATTTCGACCTGGCTGCCCAGTTCGACCACGCGGTTGCTGGGCAGGCGGAAGAATTCCATCGCGCTGGCGGCATTGCGCAGCATCCAGGCGAACAGCTTTTCACGCCACAGCGCCATACCCGGCTTGGACGAGGCGATCAGCGTCTGGCGGCTGAGGAAGAAGCTGGTCTTCATCATCTCGAACGGGCCGCCGCACATGTTGGCGCTTTGCAGAGCGGCCGGCACGTCGGTCTCCTCAAGGAAACCGAAGCGCAGCGACAGGCGGTAGAAGCCCTGCCCAAGGTCCTTCATCGTGCAGCGTTCCGCCGGATCGACATAGGGCACGTCCTGGATCGCGATGGTCAGCACCACC
>JAKPAG010000102.1 GCA_029779535.1 Pseudomonadota bacterium
CGGGCCTAGTCTGACGCGCGGCCTGGCAGTCGCGAGCTTCGCATGGGCTCCATCGGCCAGGCAATGTAGCGCTTCCAGACGTATCGCCACGGCATCACCAGATAGGCCACGACGATCCCGATGCAGTCCTCAAACATGCTGCCGAGGTCCGCGTTCCAGTAGCCTGCCTGCCATGCTCGCAGCGCCACAAACACCAGCCAGACTGTCTTCCAGGCGATTTCGTAGAGCATGAGTGGCAGCATCTGCAGCGGATAGCGCACGCCCAGCAGGCTGATCACCGCCAGTGCCGCCAGCATCGATTTGCCGACGCCCTTCCAAAGGGGCCATTCGGCCGATTCGAACAACAATTGTCGCCACACCACTGTGCCCATCACCAACGCCATCAACAGAAACAGGAAGCGGATCGCGTTGATCCGCCAGAGCGGGACAAGGGGCAGCGGGCCTGCATCAGGGTGCGGCATGGAGTTAACTCCGTGCGGTGAATGGTGACATGGTGTATTAGTGCCATAATACAATAATGATGTCAACCGCCGCATTCCGCGATTATCGCGCAGAATATCGCAGCGCGGCGCGGGATTGGTTTGAATTTTACCATTCCGGCCCTAAATGCGCTTCAATCATGGCTCGTCCCACCCACGCCCAGTTCGACAAGAAGAAGATCGTCGCCGAAAACCGGCGGGCGCGGTTCGACTATCACATCGAGGACACGACCGAGGCCGGCATCGCGCTGACCGGCACCGAGGTGAAGAGCCTGCGCTTCGGCGAAGGCTCGATTGCGGAAAGCTATGCCGAAGTGAAGAACGGCGAGGTCTGGCTGATCAATTCCAATGTGCCGGAATTCAGCCATGGCAACCGTTTCAACCATGAACCCAAGCGCCCGCGCAAACTGCTGCTGCACGAACGCGAAATTGACCGGTTTACCGGAGCAGTCGAACGTAAGGGCATGACGCTCGTGCCCTTGAGCATCTATTTCAACAGCCGGGGCCGGGCCAAGGTGGAACTGGCGCTGGCCAAGGGCAAGAACGTGGCCGACAAGCGCGCAACCATCAAGGAACGCGACTGGAAGCGTGACCAGCAGCGCATCATGCGGGAATACAAATGACTGGTATCGGTTCCCGCATCGTCCGCTGGGCGCAGGCCAACATGCCCAAGCGCGAGGACCTTGAACACAATCGCTTCACCGGCCCGCTCGCCCGCCGGCACGAGCTGTGGCGCTTTACCCGCCGCTCGGTTCCGCGCGGCGTTGCGGTGGGGTTGCTGGTGGGCATTTTCGCGCTGATCCCGGGCATCCAGATCGTTGGCGCGGCGTTGATGTGTGTGCCAAGCCGGGGCAATATCCCGATCGCCGCGCTGATGACCTTCCTGTCCAATCCTGCCACCACGCCGCTGATCATGATCGGGGCGATCCGGATCGGCAACTGGCTGGGCTATCATGCCGATCTGACGACATTCTACGCGCTTTACGAGCATGGCGCGAAGATGCGTGAATGGGCAAGCTGGCTGCTGTCCGATGCGGCGCCGGCGCTGCTGATCGGGCTGTTCATCATTTCCACCGTGGCCGCGGCGATCGGTTATCTCGTCTCGGCGATCGGCTGGACCTGGTGGGTGCGCCACAAGCGCCGGATCGCCAACGAACGCATTCGCGCCGACCGGCTGGGCGCGGGTCAAGCCTCCGAATGAGCGGACCCTCCGCCGTTTCCGCCCGGTCCGGCGGGGGCGAGCGCCTGGTCCTGGGCGCGGCGCTGCTGGCCAGCGTGGCGCTGGTCGGTCTGGTCAGCGGCAATTCCTTGCTGACCGGCGGGTTTGCCGCTGGCGTGCTGGCGCTGGGCGGCTGCGCCTGGTTCCTGTCGCGCCCGAGCGAGGTTGAGCGCGAGATTGAATTCGCCCTGCCGGACTGGTCGGTGACGGTTGCCGCGATCGACCGGCCCGACATTGCGGTGGCGATCATCGACCGGGCGGGCCGCCTGGTCTGCGCCAATCCGCGCTATGAAGCCTGGTTCGGTACCGGCAATGCGCCGCCGCGCCTGCCGGTGGACAACGCCTCGCTTGAACGCCTGGCCAAGGCGGGACGCGCGGCGTGGCGAGATGGTGCGGGCCTGGCCGACCTGGTCGAGGGGCCCACCGGCCGCTGGCAGGCCGCCGTCAGGCGCGCCGGGCGGGGCGAGGATTACCTGGTCTGGACGATCGAGCCCCTGGCCGAGGCCGATCCGGTCGCCGCGCTGGTGCCGCATCTGGATGGCAAGCTGGGCAAGGCTCTGGCCCAGGCCGGTATTGCTGCCGCGATCGTCGATCCCGATGGCACGATCCGCGCCCACAGCGCCGGCTTTGCCCTGCGCGCTTGCGGCGATGCGGCCATGCTGCTGATCGGCCAGCCGTTCGTCGACCTGCTGCGCCAGGACGAGCGCGACCGGATCAGCTGGGCGCGCGACGGGCAGCGCGGCGGGGCGCTGACGATGTATTACCTGCCGGTGACCGATCCCGATGCCGGCGATCCCGACTATGGCAACGCGCCTTCGCTGATGCTGTTGGTGGACCAGGGTGTCGGGCTGGGCAGCGGGGGCGGCGATGGCGGCAGCGGGGCTGTGCCGCACCTCGAAGCGCTGCTCGGGCAATTGCCGCTGGGGCTGGCTATGGCTGACCGCGACGGACGCCTGCTGTTCGCCAACCCCGCCTTCCTGCGCGCCGCCGGGCGCGAGTCTGATGGCGCCCCGGTCTATCCCACCGACCTGGTGGTGCAGGAAGACAAGGGGCCGCTGTCCGACGCGATCCGGCGCTTTGCCCAGGGACCGGCGGCCAGCGGCGACATCGCGGTGCGGCTGCGTCACCAGCCCGAAGACCCGGTTTCGCTCAGCCTGGCCGGCGTGCGCGGCCTCGGCGAGGCGGCGGTGCTGCTTGGCCTGACCGACAGCACCGAGGAAACCCGGCTCAAGCGCCAGGTTGCCCAGGCCACCAAGATGCAGGCGGTCGGCCAGCTTGCCGGCGGGGTGGCGCACGATTTCAACAACGTGCTGACCGCGATCCTCGGCACCTGCGACCTGATGCTGCTGCGCCATACCCCCGGCGACAGCGACTATGACGACATCCAGCAGATCCGCGCCAATTCCAACCGCGCCGCCAGCCTGACCCGCCAGTTGCTTGCCTTCAGCCGCCAGCAGACCCTGCGCCCCGAAGTGCTGCAACTGCCCGATGTGGTCAGCGACGTGTCGCACCTGCTCAAGCGACTGATCGGGGAAAAGATCCAGCTGGTTGTCACGCACGACCGCGATCTGGGGCCGGTCCGCGCCGATCCGACCCAGCTGGAACAGGTCATCGTCAACCTTGCGGTCAATGCCCGCGACGCGATCCTTGCCCGGGGCGAGGGTGGGGGGCGGGTAACGCTGGCCACGCGCAAGATCGGCCCGGCCGAAGTGCGCGCGATGCAGGGCGGGATCATGCCGCTGGGCGAATATACCGCGCTGGTGGTGCAGGACACCGGCACCGGCATTGCCCCCGATCATCTCGGCAAGATCTTCGAGCCGTTCTTCACCACCAAGGAGCAGGGCAAGGGTACCGGGCTTGGCCTTTCGACGGTTTACGGCATCGTCAAGCAATCGGGCGGGTTCATCTTTGCCGATAGCGAAGTGAACCGCGGCACGACTTTCTCCGTCTACCTGCCGGTCCACCATGCCTTGCCCGAGGAACGCGCCGCGCAGGCCGTCAAGGTCGAGGTGCGGACCGAATGGTCGGGCGGCGGGCGCGTCCTGCTGGTCGAGGACGAAGACATGGTTCGCGCCGTCGCCGAACGCGCGCTGACCCGCGCGGGCTATACCGTCACCGTGGCCAGCGATGGCGACGAGGGTCTCGAAATCGTCGAGGGCGGGGCTCAGTTCGATCTGGTCGTTTCCGACGTGGTAATGCCCGCGATGGACGGCCCGACCATGATCCGCGCGATCCGCCAGTTGCGCCCGGACCTGCCCGTGCTGTTCATGTCCGGCTATGCCGAAGAACAGCTCCGCAAGGAAATCGACATCGCCGATGTCCACTTCCTGCCCAAGCCGTTCAGCGTCCAGCAGATCAGCGACAAGGTCGGCGCGGTGCTCGCCGGGGCGAAGGGGTAGCGGGGCTCAGGCAGCCGCCAGTTCGGGCAAGTGCTGGCGCGCCGCCGCCAGGGTCCAGGCGGCATAGTCTGGCAACTCCGGGCCGACCAGCGGCAAGCCCCATTCGGCCACGGTCGCGGCGATTCCCGCAGCGTCGATTGTCCGTCCGGCGGCGATCGCCGCGCGGGCGATGATCAGCTCCTGGCCCCAGAAATGGATCGCGCCCGCCCCGACGTTGGCTTGCATCTGCCGCACGTGATCAAGCCGAACATCGTCGATCAGCGGCAGCCATATGTCCGGCATCAGGAAGTCGATCCGTTCGCTATCCGGCTGCCAGGTCAGGGCATCGCCCTGTACGATACGCAGCTTGGCCTGCTCGCCCGGGGGCAGCTGGGCGAACAGGTTCAACTCGCGGTGCAGTTCGATAACTTCCGGGTCGAACTCGATCACGGTAACCGCCCGCACCGCATCGCGCATCGCGCAGGCGGCTGCGGCCCACCCCAGGCCCAGACCGCAGATCAGCACGTGGCCATGGGCCAGCCGCACGCCGATCCCCTGGCTTTCCAGTTCCAGCGGCGTGATTGACATCCAGGTCGCACCCTGGCGGTGCAGCGCCGCCACATCCGCGACGAAGCTCGTTCCTGACCAATAGCCGGGCATGAACCCCATCCCGATTACATCCAGCGTCCAAGCGCCGCAGACGCGTGGGGAGTATCGCGGGATGAACAGGTCAGGGACGAAGTGCGCGGGCGCGAGAAGTTCCATTGGCGGTGAACCTAGAAGGCCCCGGAAAAAACGCAATGTTCCGCAAGGCAGTTCGATTCATTGGCGATAAAGCCCATTAAATCATTATCTTATGAATGTCCCAAAAATGTTCCAGTTCCCCTCTTGTTCTCTCGGAACAAACGCGGTACACGAGTCGCAAGTTGACCTTACGGGTCGGCTGGTTAGGCAAGGGGACGAACAATGGCTGCTCAACTCAAGCTGATTCAGGAAGGCAAGGACAACATGGATCGTCAGAAGGCGCTGGAAGCTGCGCTGGCGCAGATCGACCGCGCGTTTGGCAAGGGCTCGGCAATGAAGCTGGGCTCGAAGGAAACGATGCAGGTCGAAGCAATTTCGACCGGCAGCCTCGGACTCGACATCGCGCTGGGCGTGGGCGGCCTGCCGCGTGGCCGCGTGATCGAAGTCTACGGGCCGGAAAGCTCGGGCAAGACCACGCTGGCGCTGCATGTCATCGCTGAAGCACAGAAGAACGGCGGGACCGCGGCCTTCATCGATGCCGAACACGCGCTCGACCCGGTCTATGCCAAGAAGCTGGGCGTCAACATCGACGAACTCATCGTCTCGCAGCCTGATACGGGTGAGCAGGCGCTGGAAATCACCGATACGCTGGTGCGCTCGAACGCGATCGACGTGCTGGTGGTCGATTCGGTCGCCGCGCTGGTGCCCCGGGCCGAAATCGAAGGCGAAATGGGCGACAGCCACGTCGGCCTGCAGGCCCGCCTGATGAGCCAGTCCTTGCGCAAGTTGACCGGCTCGATCAGCCGCTCGCGTTGCATGGTGATCTTCATCAACCAGCTGCGCATGAAGATCGGCGTGATGTACGGTAATCCGGAAACCACCACCGGCGGCAACGCGCTCAAGTTCTACGCCTCGGTCCGGCTCGACATCCGCCGCACCGGGCAGATCAAGGACCGTGATGAGATCGTCGGCAACGCGACCCGCGTGAAGGTGGTCAAGAACAAGGTCGCCCCGCCGTTCAAGCAGGTCGAATTCGACATCATGTACGGCGAAGGCATTTCCAAGATCGGCGAAATCCTCGACCTCGGGGTCAAGGCCGGCATCGTCGAGAAGAGCGGCGCTTGGTTCTCCTACGATTCGATCCGGATCGGCCAGGGGCGTGAGAACGCGAAGCAGTTCCTCAAGGACAATCGTGAAGTTTGCGACCGGCTGGAGGCTGCGATCCGCAGCCAGACCGATGGTCTTGCCGAAGAGATGATGAGCGGCCCGGACGCGGACGACGATATCTGATCTTCGAAGAATTCCGGCCGCGGCCCGCCCGCCGCAGCGCCGGGGTTGAGAAGGAGACATGGCCCGTCCCCGTACCCCAGGGCCATGTCTCCCTACCACAGGACCGGCGCGGTGTTTCATGCGAGCACCGCGCCGGTTTCTGTTATGGGGGCGCATCACGTCTGATGGAGCACTCACTTGCGCCCGTTGATTGAACTGATCGGCCTGCCCAGCGACAGCAATTCATCGTTCGAGCGCGGCTCAGCGCTCGCGCCGCCGGCGATCCGCGCGGCCTTGTGGTCGGATCGCGGCAACCTTGCCTGCGAGAACGGGATGGAGATCGGCCAGGACTTCGAGCTGCGCGACCGGGGTGACCTGCAACTGTTCGAGCGCGCCGAAGACGATGCGCTGATCCGTGCCGCCGTCAGCGAAAGCATCGCATCGGGCGCGGTGCCGTTGGTGCTGGGCGGGGATCACGCCTTGACCCATCCGGTTGTCCAGGCGGTCCACGCGGCGCACGGGCCGCTGACGATCCTGCATTTCGACGCGCATCCCGATCTCTACGAATTGTTCGATGGCAACCCGCGTAGCCACGCATCGCCCTTCGCACGGATCATGGAGGCGGGTCTGGCCCGCCGCCTGGTCCAGGTAGGGATTCGCACGCTCAACCGCCATTGCCGCGAACAGGCCGAGCGCTTCGGGGTGGAAATCCTGCCTATGGCGGAATTCACGCCCGACCGGGTGCCGGTGTTGCCGGGGCCGCTCTATATCAGCATCGACCTTGACGGGATCGACCCTTCCGAGGCGCCCGGCGTGTCGCACCCCGAACCTGGCGGATTGACCGTGCGCGAGGTCCTGGCGGTCCTGCGCCGCCAGACCGGCTGGATCGGCGGCGCCGACATCGTCGAATACAACCCGCGCTTCGACCAGCACGAACGGACCGCGATAGTGGCGGCCAAGCTGCTGCGCGAGTTGGCCGCGCTGATCACGCGGAACGCAAGCCGCGGCTGACTTTAGGCTGCGGCCAGCCGTGCCGCCTGGGTCCTGACCACGTCGTCGGCATGCTTGCCCGCCAGTTCGGCCAGGTGATCGAATTCGGCGGTGAAGCTGGCCAATCCCTGGCTTAGCGAGCGCAGTTCCGCATCGAGGCCGTGCAGCGCGCTCTCGGGTAGCTCGGCTTCGACCCGTTCCCAGCGCAGGCAGTCCGGATGCGGCGAAAGGCCGACAATGTGGCCGCGCCGCGCGGACAGCACCGAGCCCGCCTTCGATCCGGTTCCGGCCGGCGTATCGACCGCAACGCGGACCACGGGTTCGAGCAGGTGAGGTGCGGCCTGGGCGAGCGCTTCGGCCATCGCCATGCGCCCGGCGATGCGGAAGGCCAGTTCCGAGGAGTCGACCGCGTGGAACGAGCCGTCGAGCAGCGTCACCGCGACATCGACCACCGGGAAACCCAGCGGACCGCGCTCCATCGCGTCCTTCACTCCGGCTTCCACGGCGGGGATGTATTGCCGGGGGATCGCCCCGCCGGTGATCTTGTCCTCGAACAGGAAGCCGGCGCCGCGCTCCAGCGGGCGAATTTCGATCACGCAGTCGCCGTACTGGCCGTGCCCGCCGCTCTGCTTCTTGTGCCGCCCGCGCTGGTTCGCGCCTTTGCGGATCGATTCCCGGTAGGCGATGCGCGGGGCATGGCTATCCACTGCCACCCCAAAGCGGCGTTGCAGCCGCGCGATCACCACGGCGAGGTGATCATCGTTGATCCCGCGCAGGATCGTTTCGTGGCTCGCCTCGTCCTGCTGCCATTCCAGCGCCGGGTTTTCCTCGCACAGGCGGTGCAGCGCGGTCGAGAGCTTGACGTCGTCCTTGCGGTCGCGGGTGGTGATCGCCAATGCCGCATTGCGCGCAGGATAGCTGATCGCGACCGGCTCGGCGCAGCGCGCGCCTTTGAGACCCGGCATCATGCCGGGGCGGATGTTCTCCAGCTTGGCCACCGCGACCACGTCGCCAGGGCGGGCGGTGCTTTGCTTGGCGGTCTTTTCGCCCTGGACAAGGAACAGCGATCCGGCCCGCTCGGGCGCGTTACCGACTACCAGTTCGTCGCCTTCGGCCAGCCGGGCGCCAAGCACGCGGCCGAGCGCCAAGCGGCCCATCGCCCCGCCATTGGCAACCTTGAACACGTGCAGCGCCCCGCCTTCGCGCAGGCCCATCCGCTGCGCGGCGCGGTCGGGCGAGGGCACTTCGTGGCGCAGCAGCTTGAGCAGGCGATGGACCCCGCCGTCGGACAGCGCCGAACCGAGCACCACCGGCACCAGCTTGTTGGCCTGGGTGTCGGCGGCAAGATCGGCCAGGACGAGTTGCTGGTCGGGCACCTCGTCCATCAGCAGCGCTTCCATCAGCGCATCGTCGAAATCGGCCAGCGATTCGAGGAGTTGAGCGCGGCCTTTCTGCTCGCGTTCCTGCAGCGCGCCGGGGATTTCGACCTGTTCGCTCTCCTTGCCGGGGCGATAGCGATAGGCGCGTTCCAGCGCGAGATCGACATAGCCCGTTACCTGCTCGCCCTCGCGGATCGGGATCTGGCGCAAGGCCAGCGGTTCGCGGCTCATCGGCTGCAATTCGGCCACCACTTCGCGCACCGCGCCGGCCCGGGCGTGTTCGATCTTGTTGATGAAGATGACGTGCGGCACGCTCAGGTCGTCAAGCTGGCGCAGGAACGGTTCGGCCAGGCCCGCCCGTTCCGGCGCGGGGTCGATTACCACCACCGCCAGGTCGCTCGATTGCAGCGCGGCAAGACCATCGGCGGCAAAGCCCGCACCGCCCGGGGTGTCGATCAGGGCAAAGCTGTCGCCCAGGTATTCGAAGTGCATCAGGTTGACTTCGGTTGAGCCGCCGCGCGCGCGGGCTTCGGGGCTGGCGTCGCCCACGGTGGTGCCGGCCTCGACCGTGCCTTGCCGGGTGATCGCGCCGCTGGCGAACAGCAGCGCTTCGGCCAGGCTGGTCTTTCCCGTGCCGGCCGGGCCGACCAGCGCGACGGCACGGGTAAATGCCGCACCGGGTGTGGTTCCGTTTTGGGTCAGGCCCATCTTCCGCCTCCTTTTCGCGAAGGCGCGCCGGGCGCTGATCGTGCGTCAGACGCGCACTGCAATGGGGCGAAGCGTCTGCCTGCAAGCAGCGAGTCGCAAGTGAAAATTTCACGGTGAATGTTGCTTGTCGGGCAACGGCAGTCGGCCTAGCCTGCCGGGCATGACCACACGCACGGATTGGCAGGCCCAGGTCGGACGAACCTGGGCGGAAAACTATCAACTGACCGATCGCAGCTTTTCGGGGCTGACCCAGCGGCTGCTGGAACGGATCCGCGATTGCGATGGCAAGGCTGTGCTCGATGTGGGTTGCGGCGCCGGGGAACTGACGCTGGCCGTTGCGCGGGCGCGGCCCCACGCCCGGGTGGTGGGGGTCGATGTCTCGGCCGAACTGGTCGCGGCCGCGCGGGGGCGGGGCGACCTGCTGGGCAACGCCAGCTTCGTTGAAGCGGACGCCGCCAGCTGGCGCGAGCCAGACTTTGCTCCAGACCTGCTGATTTCGCGTCACGGGGTGATGTTCTTCGATAATCCGGTGGCCGCTTTCACCAACCTCCATGACCAGGCCGCGCCGGGCGCGCAGCTGCTGTTTTCGTGCTTTCGCAGTGCGCTGGAAAACCCCTGGGCCAGCGATCTGGCGCAATTGCTGCGCCTGCCCCCCGCCGCCGATCCGCGCGCGCCGGGGCCGTTCGCCTTTGCCGATCCGGCCCATATCGAAGCGATTCTGGAAGGCGCGGGTTGGCAGGCGGTGGCCTGCGATCCGGTCGATTTCGCCTATGTCGCGGGCACCGGGGACGATCCGGTGGCCGAGGCGCTGGACTTCTTCAAGCGGATCGGCCCGGCTGCCGGCGTCTTGCGCGCGCTGCAGGGCGAGGAACTGGCAGAGGCCGTCGCGCGGATTTCCGCCTGGCTGGAAGAACACCGCAGCGGCAACCTGATCGCCTTCGGCGCGGCCGCCTGGCTGGTTTCGGCTCGAAAAGGGTAAGGATCAGATTGCGGTAATCGGCGCTTCGGCCTTGCCGCGATCAACGGCCTGCCGTATCGGCTCCGCGTTATGACGTCGACGAACGAAATCCGCCGCTCCTTCCTCGATTACTTCGGCTCGAACGGGCACGAGGTGGTGCAAAGCGCGCCGCTGGTCCCCTACAACGATCCGACGCTGATGTTCACCAATGCGGGCATGGTCCCGTTCAAGAACGTCTTCACCGGGCTGGAAACGCGCAGCGTGCCGCGCGCCACTTCATCGCAGAAGTGCGTGCGCGCCGGGGGCAAGCACAACGATCTGGACAATGTCGGCTATACTGCCAGGCATCACACCTTTTTTGAAATGCTGGGGAATTTCAGCTTCGGCGACTATTTCAAGGAACAGGCGATCACCCACGCCTGGACCCTGCTGACCCGCGAATGGGGCCTGCCCAAGGACAAGCTGCTCGCCACCGTCTATCACACCGATGACGAGGCGTTCGAGCTGTGGAAGAAGATCGCGGGCCTGCCGGAAGACCGGATCATCCGCATTGCCACCAAGGACAACTTCTGGGCGATGGGCGATGATGGCCCGTGCGGTCCGTGCAGCGAAATTTTCTTCGATCATGGCGACCATATCTGGGGCGGCCCTCCGGGATCGGCCGAGGAAGACGGCGATCGCTTCATCGAGATATGGAACCTGGTGTTCATGCAGTTCGAGCAGGCCGCCGGCGAAATCGTCGCCGACCTGCCCAAGCCCAGCATCGACACTGGCATGGGGCTGGAACGCATTGCCGCCGTGCTGCAGGGCCAGCATGACAATTACGATACCGACACTTTCAAGGCGCTGATTGCCGCATCGGTAAACCTGACCGGGGTGAAGGCTGAAGGGGAAACCCAGGCCAGCCACCGCGTGATCGCCGATCACCTGCGCTCCACCAGCTTCCTGCTCGCCGATGGCGTGCTGCCCAGCAACGAAGGGCGCGGCTATGTGCTGCGCCGGATCATGCGCCGCGCGATGCGCCATGCCCACCTGCTGGGGGCGAAGGACCCGCTGATGCACCGCCTGGTGCCCGCGCTGGTCGCGGAAATGGGTGCGGCCTATCCGGAACTGGGCCGGGCCCAGCCGCTGATCGAGGAAACTCTGCTGCGCGAGGAAGTGCAGTTCCGCCGCACGCTGGCCAATGGCCTGAAGCTGCTCGACGAAGCGACCGAAGGGCTGGGCGAGGGGGCCTCGCTGCCGGGTGAGACCGCGTTCAAGCTCTATGACACCTACGGCTTCCCCTATGACCTGACCGAGGACGCGCTTCGCGCCCGGGGCATTGCGGTGGACAAGGACGGCTTCGACGCCGCCATGGCCCAGCAGAAGGCCGCCGCCCGCGCCGCGTGGAAGGGCAGCGGCGAAGCGGCCGACAGCGAAGTGTGGTTCGACATTGCCGAACGCGTCGGCGCGACCGAATTCACCGGCTACACCGCCAATACCGGCGAGGCACAGGTCGTCGCGCTGGTCCAGGGCGGCAAGGAAGTGGACAGCGCCGCGGCAGGCGAAGCGGTGACCGTGATCGTCAACCAGACCCCGTTCTATGGCGAAAGCGGCGGCCAGAGCGGCGATGCCGGGACCATCACCGGGGCTTACGGCCTGACCCTGGCGGTCAGCGATACGGCCAAGCCGCTGGGCCGCCTGCATGCCCACAACGCGCAGGTCCAGGCCGGCACGATCAAGGTGGGCGATGTGGTCAAGCTCGACATCGACGTTGCCCGCCGCGACGCGATCCGTGCCAACCATTCGGCCACGCACCTGCTGCACGCTGCTCTGCGCGGCCGGCTGGGGGCGCATGTCACCCAGAAGGGATCGATGGTTGCGGCTGACCGCCTGCGGTTCGACTTCTCGCACCCCACCGCGCTGAGCGCCGAGGACATTGCCGCGATCGAAGCTGAAGTGAACGCGGAAGTGCGCGCCAACGATCCGGTGGTCACCCGGTTGATGAGCCCGGACGACGCGATCGAGGCCGGGGCCATGGCGCTGTTCGGCGAAAAGTATGGCGATGAAGTGCGCGTGCTGAGCATGGGGCGCAGCGCCGCGGGCCGCAATTACTCGGTCGAACTGTGCGGCGGCACCCACGTGCGCGCGCTGGGCGATATCGGGGTTTTCCGCATCGTTTCGGAAAGCGCGGTCAGCTCTGGCGTGCGCCGGATCGAGGCGCTGACCGGCGAAGGCGCGCGCCAGTGGCTGGTTGCCCGCGAGGACGCGCTCAAGGGCGCGGCCAGCCTGCTGCGCACCACCCCTGACGAGGTAGAGACCCGCGTTGCCGCGCTGCTGGACGAGCGCCGCAAGCTGGAACGCGAACTGGCCGAGGCGAAGAAGGCGCTTGCGCTGGGCGGCGGCGCTGCCACCGGTCCGGCGGACGAGGACGTGGGCGGGGTGAAGTTCTCTGGTCAGGTGCTGGACGGGCTCGATCCCAAGGAACTGCGCGGCCTGCTCGACCAGGCCAAGCAGCGGCTGGGTTCGGGCGTGGCGGTGATCGTTGCGGTCAACGATGGGCGCGCCAGCATCGCGGCGGCGGTGACCGATGATCTGACCGAAAAGGTCAGCGCGGTC
>JAKPAG010000029.1 GCA_029779535.1 Pseudomonadota bacterium
TGGCGATCCTGGCCATCTACATCCTGGTGGTGGGGCAGTTCCGCAGCTTCAAGTTGCCGTTGGTGATCCTGACGCCGATCCCGCTGACGCTGATCGGCATCGTGCTGGGGCACTGGGTGCTGGGCGCAGCGTTCACCGCGACCTCGATGATCGGGTTCATCGCGTTGGCGGGGATCATCGTGCGCAACTCGATCCTGCTGGTGGACTTCATCCGGCATGGGGCGCGGCCGGGGGTGACCTTGCGCGAGACGCTGCTGGAGGCGGGCGCGATCCGGTTCAAGCCGATCCTGCTGACGGCGCTGGCGGCGATGATCGGGGCGGCGACGATATTGAGCGACCCGATCTTCCAGGGGCTGGCGATCTCGCTGCTGTTCGGGCTGGCGTCCTCCACGTTGCTGACGGTGCTGGTGATCCCGGCGATCTATGTGGTGATGCGCGATGCCGACCGGCCCGTGGTGGTGGCGTAGGGCAGGGACGCTTCCGCTTCTCTTCCCTTGCGCGCGGGCCGGCGGCATTGTGCGCCGGTTCGATGGAGCGTTCGGGGCTGATGTCTGACGTGGCGGGTGCGGCCGAAGGGCCGCGATACGATTTTCGGAATGCCGAGCCGAAGTGGCGCGCGGCGTGGGATGCGCGCGGCTGCTTCCGCGTGGAGGACGTGCCGACGGACGGCAAGCCGAAATACTACGTGCTTGAGATGTTCCCGTATCCCAGTGGCAAGATCCACATGGGCCACGTGCGGAACTACACGCTGGGCGACGTGGTGGCGCGGTACAAGCGGGCGCGCGGCTTTTCGGTGATGCACCCGATGGGGTGGGACGCCTTTGGCCTGCCGGCCGAGAACGCGGCGATTGAACGCGGCGTGCACCCGGGCAAGTGGACCTGGGAGAACATCGCGGCGATGCGCGCCGAGTTGCAGCGCATGGGGCTGTCGCTGGATTGGAGCCGGGAATTCGCGACCTGCGACCCGAGCTACTATGTGCACCAGCAGAAGCTGTTCCTGGATTTCCTGCAGGAAGACCTGGTGTACCGGCGCGAGAGCTGGGTGAACTGGGACCCGGTGGACGGCACCGTGCTGGCCAACGAGCAGGTGATCGACGGGCGCGGCTGGCGCTCGGGCGCGCCGGTGGAGAAGAAGCAGCTGGCGCAGTGGTTCTTCCGCATCACCGCGGATGCGCCGGAACTGCTGTCGGCGCTGGACGGGCTGGAGAACTGGCC
>JAKPAG010000035.1 GCA_029779535.1 Pseudomonadota bacterium
AAGTGACGAACTGTGGCTCGACTGGTCGTTGACCCCGGTAGACCGCGGCGAAGAGGATCGCCTGTCGATACTCGCCGGCTGGATTCTCGCCGCTGACGAGCAGCAGGCGCGCTACGGGTTGCGGCTGCCGGGACAGCACATCGCGCCCTACCAGGGCAATACACACCGCGCGAGTTGCCTGCAGGCCCTCGCCTTGTACGGTGAAAGCGGGCCACCGGGTGGGCACTAGGCCGCCGCAACTACTACTCGAACACGCTGCCGTACCCTGGCTGCTGGCGGTCGCACTGGCGACCGCCGGACCGCACGCCGGGCACCTGCCGTTGTGGCTATCGCTGCTGGTCGGCGGCGCCCTGCTCTGGCGAGCCGGGCTGTGGCATCAGGGCGGCCAACTACCGCCACGCTGGTCGCTGGCCTTGCTGGTGATCGGAACCGTCGCCGGCATCGGCTGGCAATTCCACAGCTTGCTGGGCAAGGATGCGGGAGTGGCCATGCTGGTCGTCTTCATGGCCCTCAAACCCCTCGAGATGCGCAGCCCGCGCGACGCGCTGGTGATCATCATGCTCGGCTATTTTCTGCTGCTGACGCATTACTTCTACTCGCAGAGCATTCCCACCGGATTGTGGCTGCTGACGGCGATGACGCTGCTGACCGCCACCCTGATCAGGCTCCATGGGGGGGCCCAGCCGCTCGCTGCCATCGCCCGTTACGCGGGTCTGCTGCTGCTGCAGGCGCTCCCCTTCATGTTGATTCTTTATCTGCTTTTCCCGCGCGTTGCTGGCCCGCTGTGGGGCTTGCCGCAGGATGCCTATGCCGGGCTCAGCGGCCTGTCCAACCAGATGTCACCCGGCTCGATCAGCAACCTGATCCAGTCGGGCGCGATTGCTTTTCGCAGCCAGTTCGTCGGCGAGTTGCCGGAGAAATCCGAACTCTACTGGCGTGGCCCGGTATTCGATGCCTACGACGGGCTGACCTGGACCGCCCGCCCGCGCAACATCCCCCTGCCCGCTCCGGTCATCGAGGCCATCGGCTCGTCACATGCCTACTCGAGCATCCTCGAAGCGCACAACCAGCGCTGGCTGTTGGCTCTCGACGTACCCACCCGCCTCCCGCCCGATAGTTCGCTGGCGCCCACACTCGAAGCCCTGGCACGTGAACCGCTGCGCGTCCGTTCCCGGTTTTCGTTTACGTCGACACTGGATTACCGCGCCAACCGCAGTGAAACGTCGGAAGCGCTGCAGCAGGCACTGACCCTGCCGCCAAAGGTCAACCCGCGCACGCGCGCCCTGGCCGACGAGTGGAAATCGCGCCCGCCGGAAAAGATCGCCGAAGCGGCACTGGCGATGTTCCGCAACCAGCAGTTCCACTATACCCTGCGCCCTCCGCTGCTTGGCCCCGACGCGATGGACGAGTTCCTGTTTGTCGCGCGACGCGGCTTCTGCGAGCATTACGCATCAGCCTTCGTCTTCCTGATGCGCGCAGCGGGTGTTCCGGCGCGGGTGGTAGCGGGCTATCAGGGCGGCGAGGTCAATCCGGT
>JAKPAG010000058.1 GCA_029779535.1 Pseudomonadota bacterium
GCTCCTGCATGGCGCCCATGTCGGTCGCCAGCGTCGGCTGATAACCCACGGCCGAAGGAATGCGGCCCAGCAGAGCGGACACTTCGGAACCGGCCTGCGTGAAGCGGAAGATGTTGTCCACGAAGAACAGCACGTCCTGGCCCTGGTCACGGAAGTGTTCGGCGACGGTGAGGCCGGTGAGGGCGACGCGGGCGCGGGCGCCCGGCGGCTCGTTCATCTGGCCGTACACGAGGGCGGCCTTGGAACCGGCGACGGAGCCTTCCTTCGGGTTCTTGTTCACGCCCGACTCCATCATCTCGTGATAGAGGTCGTTGCCTTCGCGGGTGCGCTCACCCACGCCGGCGAACACGGAGTAACCACCGTGCGTCTTGGCGATGTTGTTGATGAGCTCCATGATGAGCACGGTCTTGCCCACGCCGGCGCCGCCGAACAGGCCGATCTTGCCGCCCTTGGCGTAGGGTGCGAGCAGGTCGATGACCTTGATGCCGGTGACCAGGATCGCCGCTTCGGTCGACTGTTCTACGAATTCGGGAGCCTTGGCGTGGATCGGGGCGCGCATGTCGGTATCGACCGGGCCGCGTTCGTCGATCGGATCGCCGACGACGTTGAGAATGCGGCCCAGGGTGCGCGGGCCAACCGGGACCGAGATCTGCGCGCCGGTGCTCGAAACCGGCTGACCGCGGGTCAGGCCGTCCGTCGCGTCCATCGCGATGGTGCGCACGGTGTTTTCACCCAGGTGCTGCGCCACTTCGAGGACCAGGCGGTTGCCGTTGTTTTCGGTTTCGAGCGCCGAAAGGATCGCCGGCAGTTCGCCTTCGAAGGTGACGTCGACGACGGCGCCGATCACCTGGCTGATCTTGCCGGTGGCGGTGCTGGCGGCGGCGGCCTTGGGGGCAGCCTTCTTGCGGGTCGTGGTCTTGGCTTCGGTTGCCATGTCTCGTTCCTTGCCTTGGATCTCTTAGAGCGCTTCCGCGCCCGCGATAATTTCGATGAGTTCGGTGGTGATCGCGGCCTGGCGGCTGCGGTTGTACTGGATGGTCAGCTTGTTGATCAGGTCACCCGCGTTGCGCGTGGCATTGTCCATCGCGGTCATCGAGGCACCCTGTTCGCTGGCCTGGTTTTCCAACAGCGCACCGAACAGCTGGGTGCGCAGGTAGCGCGGCAGCAGCTCGGCCAGGATCGCTTCCTCTTCCGGCTCGTATTCGACCACGGCGCCGGCATCGGCGGCCACCACCTTGGGCGCGGGGACGGGGATGATCTGAACCTGGGTGGGGTCCTGGGCCAGCGCGCTCTTGAAGGTCGAGAAGAACAGGTGCGCGACGTCGAACTTGCCGGCGTCATACAGCGCGACCAGCTCGTTCGCGATCTTTTCGGCTTCCGCAAAACCCGGTTCGCGCACGTCGGTCGTGTCGAACGAGGCCAGAATGGCGCTCGGGTAGTTGCGGCGGATCACCGCGCGGCCCTTTCGGCCGACGAGGTAGAACAGCACCGTCTTGCCCGCGGCTTCGAGGCTGCGCGCCTCGGCCAGGGCGGCCTTGACGATGTTCGAGTTGAACGCGCCGCACAGCCCCTTGTCGGAGTTGGCGACTACCAGCAGGTGGACCTGCTCCTTGCCGGTGCCCGCGAGCAGCCGGGGGCTATTTTCGCTGACGGTGATTTTGCTGGCGAGCGAGCCCATCACTTCGGCCAGGCGCGCCGCATAGGGACGCGCGGCTTCGGCATTGGCCTGCGCCCGGCGCAGCTTTGCAGCTGCGACCATCTGCTTGGCCTTGGTGATCTTCTGGGTCGACTTGACCGAGTTGATCCGCCCTTTGAGTTCCTTAAGCGAGGCCATGAAGCCTTACCCTTTCAATCGGATCAGGCGAACTGCTTCGCGAAGGCGTCAAGCGCGGCGACCGTCTTGGCCTTGGCGTCATCGCCAAAGTCACGGCTGTCGCGGATCAGCTTCAGCACGTCGGCGTGCTTGTCGCGCATGAAGCTGAGCATTTCGGCTTCGTAGCGGGTCACGTCCGAGGTGGCGATGCCATCGAGGTAGCCGTTGGTGCCGGCGAAGATCGACACGGTCTGCTCTTCGAACGGCAGCGGGCTGAACTGGGCCTGCTTGAGCAGTTCCGTCAGGCGCGCGCCGCGGTTGAGCAGCTTCTGGGTCGAAGCGTCGAGGTCCGAACCGAACTGCGCGAAGGCCGCCATTTCGCGGTACTGCGCCAGCTCCAGCTTGATCGAGCCCGACACCTTCTTCATCGCCTTGGTCTGGGCGGCGCCGCCGACGCGGCTGACCGACAGACCGACGTTGATCGCCGGGCGGACGCCCTGGTAGAACAGGCCGGTTTCAAGGAAGATCTGGCCATCGGTGATCGAGATCACGTTGGTCGGAATGTAGGCCGACACGTCGCCTGCCTGGGTTTCGATGATCGGCAGCGCGGTCAGCGAACCACCGCCCTGGCTGTCATTCATCTTCGCCGCGCGTTCGAGCAGGCGGCTGTGGAGATAGAACACGTCGCCCGGATAGGCTTCGCGGCCCGGCGGGCGGCGCAGCAGCAGCGACATCTGGCGATAGGCGACGGCCTGCTTGGAAAGGTCGTCATACACGATCACGGCGTGCATGCCGTTGTCGCGGAAGAATTCGCCCATGGTCGCGCCGGTGTAGGGCGCCAGGTACTGCAGCGGAGCGGGTTCCGATGCGGTCGCGGCGACCACGATCGAATATTCCATCGCGCCGTTTTCTTCGAGCTGGCGCACGATCTGCGCCACGGTCGAACGCTTCTGACCGACGGCGACGTAGATGCAGTACAGCTTCTTCGATTCGTCGCTGCCGGCGTTCGGGCCCTTCTGGTTGATGAAGGTGTCGATCGCCACGGCGGTCTTGCCGGTCTGGCGGTCACCGATGATCAGTTCGCGCTGGCCGCGGCCTACGGGCACCAGGGCGTCGATCGCCTTGAGGCCGGTCTGCACCGGTTCGTTGACCGACTGGCGCGGGATGATGCCCGGCGCCTTGACTTCGACGCGCTGGCGCGAAGCGGCTTCGATCGGGCCCTTGCCGTCGATCGGGTTGCCGAGCGCGTCGACCACGCGGCCGAGCAGACCCTTGCCGACGGGGACGTCCACGATGGTCCCGGTCCGCTTGACGACGTCGCCTTCGCGGATTTCGCTGTCCGAACCGAAGATCACGACGCCGACGTTGTCGGTTTCGAGGTTCAGGGTCATGCCCTTCACGCCGTTGGCGAATTCGACCATTTCACCGGCCTGGACCTGGTCCAGGCCGTGGATGCGGGCGATGCCGTCACCCACCGAGAGAACCGATCCGACTTCCGAGACCTGGGCGTCGGTGCCGAAGCTGGCGATCTGGTCCTTGATGACCTTCGAGATTTCAGCGGCGCGGATATCCATCATTCAGCCTTTCATCGCGTTCGCGAGAGTGTTCAAACGGGTGCGGATCGACGAATCGATCTGGGTCGAGCCGATCCTGACGACGAGGCCGCCGAGCAACTCGGGATCGACCTTGGCAGTCAGTTTCACGTCCTTACCTTCGCGCGCCTTGAGCTTGTCGGCCAGGGCCTTGAGTTGGGCGGCGGAGAGGGGATGGGCACTGGTCACTTCGGCGCTCACCTCGCCGCGGGCGGCGGCGGCGATCGCGGCGAAGGCGCGGATCACGTCGGGCAGCACGGCCAGGCGGCGGTTGCCCGCCAGCACGCCGATAAAATTCTGCGTCAGCGGCGACACCTTGAGCAGCTTGCCGACCGCTTCCATCGTCTTGGTGGCGGCATCGCGGGTGACGCGTGGATTGCGAATCAGCGCGGCCAGATCGGTGGATTCGGCGATCGCCTGACCCAGACCGGTCAGGTCGGATTCGACAGCGGTCACCTTGCCGCCTTCGCTGGCCAGGTCATACAGCGCAGAGGCGTAACGCCCTTGCAAACTTGCGGTAATGCCGCCGGAATTCTCCACGCGCCTTGGTTCCTTGCATCGGATGCGTTGACGGGGCGACCGCCACGCTGAAAGGTGACTTCGCCCCTTGAGACGGGGGCGCGCATAGCGACGATTGCGGTGCGATGCAAGCTGGGGCTAGGACATTCTCGGATACGAATGCGGGACATGGGGAGCACGATGGGCGAAACAATCCGGATCACGATGGACGATGGCTTCGAAATGCCGTGCTACCACGCTGTTCCCGAGGGCGAGCGGCGCGGCGGCCTGGTGCTGGTCCAGGAAATCTTCGGTGTGACCGACCATATCCGCGAGTTGTGCGACGAATATGCCAAGGACGGCTATGAAGTGGTCAGTCCCGGCCTGTTCGAGCGAATCGAGCCGGGCTGCGCGCTGGGCTATTCCGGGCCGGACTGGGAACGGGCGATCAAGATCGCGCGCGAGCAGCACGATTGGGAGCGCGGGCTGGAGGATACCCGCCGCGTGATCGCCTGGCTCAAGGCGCGGGGCGGCCCCACCTTCATCGTCGGCTACTGTTTCGGCGGCTCGGTCGCCTGGCGCATGGCCCAGACCTGCGAGGATGTAGATGCGGCCAGCTGCTATTACGGCGGATACATCGCCACCCGCTTTGCGGACGAGGCGCCGCGCTGCGCCACGATCTGCCATTTCGGGCGCTACGATCCGCTGGTCGATTTCGCCCCGGTGGAAAAACTGATCGAGAAGCAGCACCAGACTGCACAGATCTTCGTCTACGAGGCCGGGCACGGGTTCAATTCCGACCGCCGCAAAGACTACCACCCCGAAAGCGCAGACCTCGCCAGGGAACGCACCCTGATGCTGTTCCGCGCGCTCGGCGGCTGATGTGGCGGCACTGCTGATTGTCCTGCCGCAGGCCGATTTCGATCCGGGGGAGGTCGCCTTGCCCTGGCTGGTCTGGACCCGGGCCGGGCATGACGTGGCCTTCGCGACCGAGACCGGGGCGGCGGCGGCCTGCGATCCGGTGACGCTGACGGGGGCCGGGTTGCCGCGCCTGGCCCGCTTCCTGCGGGCGCGCGAATCGGCCATTGCGGCCTATGCGGCGATGACCACAGACTCTGCCTATCTGTTTCCTCTGCGCTGGAGCGATGTGCGCCCCGGCGATTTTGCGGCGCTGCATTTTCCCGGTGGGCATGCCCCGGGGATGAAGCCCTATTGCGAATCGGCCGAGGTGATGCGGCTGGCCCGCTCCGCCTTTGCGTCAGGCCAGCCGGTCAGCGCCGTGTGCCACGGCGTGCTGCCGCTGGCCCGCGCCGGAGTGCTGGCCGGGCGGCGGACCACTGCGCTGACCGCGCCGCTTGAGGCGGCGGCGGTCTGGCTGACCCGCGCGGCCTTGCCGGGGCATTACCAGACCTATCCTGAAAGCGTCGAACACGAGGTGCGCCGCCTGATCGGTCCGGCCGGGCGGTTCGAACGCGGTCCGCTGGTGCCGCGCCATGCCGATGCGGAACGCCCTGACGCGGGTTTCGTCGTGCGCGACGGCGCGTACCTGTCGGCGCGCTGGCCGGGCGATGCCTGGACACTGGCGCGGCGCATGCTGGACCTGCTTTGAACGCAACATGCGGGACGCACGCTTGCGGCAGGCGGGATAGGGCTTGCGTCAGGAAGGAGCCCTGCCATGACTGACGCCATGATCGACCCCGACGAGGCCTGGACCGCCGTGCTGGCGCGCGACCGCAGTTTTGACGGGCGTTTCGTAACCGGGGTGCTGACCACGGGGATCTATTGCCGCCCCAGCTGCGCGGCGCGCCATCCGGCGCGCGGCAACGTGAGTTTCTTTGCCACCAGTGCCGAGGCGCGGGCATCGGGCCTGCGGCCGTGCAAACGCTGCCTGCCGGATGACGTGGCGCGCGACGAGCGCGCCGTGCTGGCCGCCATCGCCGCGATCAAGGCGGCCGAGCAGCCACTGGCGCTGGCCGCATTGGCGGCGGAAACCGGCTATTCGCCCACCCACTTCCAGCGCGTGTTCACCCGCCACACCGGCCTGTCCCCAGCCGCCTATGCCCGCGCTTTGATGGCCGAGCGTGCGCGCGAGGCCTTGACCGACGAGGGGCAGGTTACCCAGGCGATCTATGCGGCAGGCTATTCCGGGCCGTCGCGGTTCTATGATGCAAACAGGAAGCGGCTGGGCATGGCGCCATCGGCCTGGGCGAACGGGGGCAGGGGGGTGACGATCCACTGGGCGGTGGTGCCCACCAGCCTGGGCGCGATGCTGGTCGCCGCGACCGCCAAGGGCGTGTGCCGCCTGTCGTTTGATGAAGGGCGCGCGGCATTGGAAGCGCGCTTCCCCAATGCCGAACTGGTCGAGGGCGGGGCGGACTTCGCGGCGCTGCTGGACCAGGTGGTCGCCGCCGTGGAAGCGCCCGGCGATTTCTCGCACATCCCGCTCGATGTGAAGGGCACCGCGTTCCAGGAGGCGGTCTGGCGCGAGCTGCAACGCATCCCGGCGGGCGAGACGCGCACTTATGCGGAGTTGGCCGCGGCGGCAGGCAAGCCCCGCGCGGTGCGCGCGGCGGGCAGCGCCAACGGGGCCAACAACATCGCCGTCCTGATCCCCTGCCACCGCGTGATCCGCACCGGCGGGGCGCTGGGCGGCTATGCCTATGGGCTGGAGATCAAGCGCAAGCTGCTGGAAAAGGAAGGCGCGGTCCTGCCGCTCGGCGATTGACCTGCCCGGCTCTTGCTGTATTGTTCATGCAATACAGTTTGGGGAGCCTGAATGACCGTGATCCAGCCGCGCCGGGGCCTGGCCCTGCGCATCCTGCGCTATCCGCTGACCTTGCTGGTGTTCGGCTTTGTCCTGTTTGCAGTGATCTATGGGCTGGTCGCGGTGGGGGCGGGAACAATTCCCGGCCTGCGCGGCTCGCCGCTCCAGCCGCTGGCGGTGCTGGCGGGTGCGGCGCTGGCGGTGTGGCTCTACAAGCTGTTTCAGCGCTTCGTCGAAGGGCGCGAGGATGCGGAATTCGCGCTGGCCGGGGCGGGGTCGGAACTGGGCCGGGGGCTGGGGATCGGCTTCGTGCTGTTTTGCGCGGTGGTGCTGGTCACCTGCCTGGCCGGGGGCATGCGGTTTCATGGACTGGGCGAGGGGATCGGCGCGCTGTGGCCGATGCTGGCCATGGCGATCATTTCCGGCCTGTTCGAGGAACTGCTGTTTCGCGGCATCGCCTTTCGCCAGCTTGAAGCGCTGCTGGGCAGCTGGGCGGCGCTGGCGCTAACTTCGGCCTTCTTCGGCCTTGCCCATATCGCCAATCCCGGAGCCAGCTGGTTCGCCGCCTTCGCCATCGCGGTCGAGGCCGGGGTGCTGCTCAGCGCGGCCTATATGCTGACCCGGCGGCTGTGGCTGGCGGTGGGAATCCACGCCGCCTGGAACTTTACCCAGGGCTGGGTGTTTTCGGTGCCGGTATCGGGGGGCAGGGCGGCCAAGGGGCTGCTCGAAACCAGCTTTGCCGGGCCGGACTGGCTGACCGGCGGGGCCTTTGGTCTTGAAGCGTCCGTTGTGGCGCTGGTGCTGGCCACGGCAACCGGACTGTGGCTGCTGCGCCGCACTGTCCAAAGTGACGGGTTGATCGCGCCGGTCTGGCAGCGCAAGCTGGGGCAAAATACGGGAGAAAGCGAATGACCATGCCCTTGCCCGCCGGTGCGCCGGCCACCCTGCGCGAAGCCTTTGCCCACATCGCCACCGTCACCACGCCCAGCGTGCTGGACATGAAAATCATGGCCCTGACCGAGGCTGCGGCGATGACGCTTTACTACAAGACGGCGGAAGGCACCGACAATGCGGCGGTCGCCGCGCTCCTCCAGGCCAATGGGCGCGAGGAGTTTCTTCACGCCCAGCGCGCGGCCATGGCGGTGAAGGCGGTCTCGGGCGAGGATTTCTTCCCCCCGCTGGCCGAGGACAACCCCTATCTCACCGATGGCGCCGCGCCGTTCGCCCCGGTGACCAAGGCCGCGCTGACCGGCCTGGCCCAGGGCGAGTTCGGGGGCGAGGCGCTGTATGAAAAGTGGGCGGCCAATACCGACAATGACGAAGCGGCCCGCCTGTTCCGCCTGAACGGAAAGGAAGAAACCGACCACGGCAACCGCCTGATGCAGGCCGCGGCGCTGCTGCCCGATTAAACGAAGCTGTAGGGATCGATGTCCACGCCCACCCGCACGCCGGATGGGAAGGTCAACTGTCCCAGCCAGTCGCGGATCACTTTCTGCACCTGCGCGCTGCGCCGGGCGTTGATCAGCAGGCGGTAGCGATAGCGCCCGCGCAGCAGGGCCAGCGGCGCGGGGGCGGGGCCGAGCACCATCACGTCGGGCAGGTTGGGGCGCAGCGCGCCGATTGCGCGGGCGGCTTCGCGCGCTTCCTTTTCATCCTCGGACGAGACGATGATCGCGGCCCAGCGGCCGAACGGCGGCGCGCCGGCTTCGCGCCGTGCCTCGGCCTCGGCGGCGTAGAAGGCGTCGCGGTCGCCCGCCACCAGCGCGGCGATCACCGCGGCTTGCGGGTGGCGGGTCTGGATCAGGACTTCGCCGGGCTTTTCGCCGCGCCCCGCGCGTCCGGCAACCTGCGCGACCTGCTGGTAGGTGCGTTCCGCCGCGCGCAGGTCGCCGCCTTCCAGCCCCAGGTCGGCATCGACCACGCCAACCAGCGTCAGCTCGGGAAAGTGATAGCCCTTGGTCACCAACTGGGTGCCGATGATCACGTCGATCGCCTTGCCTTCGGCCTTGGCGACGAATTCGGCGATCTTTTCCGGGCTGTTCAGCGTGTCGGAGGTGACCACCGCCAGCCGCGCTTCGGGAAACAGTTCGGCCACCTCGTCGGCGATGCGCTCCACCCCCGGGCCGCAAGCGACCAGGCAATCGGGGGTGTGGCACTCGGGGCATTCCTCGGGCACCGGCACCTGATGGCCGCAGTGATGGCAGGCCATCCGCCGCGACAGGCGGTGTTCGACCAGCCAGGCGGTGCAGTTGGGGCACTGGAAGCGGTAGCCGCAGTGCCGGCACAGCGTCAGCGGGGCATAACCGCGCCGGTTGAGGAACAGCAGCGACTGTTCACCCTTGAGCAGCCGGTCCTTGATCTCGCTGACCAGCCGGGGGGACAGCCAGCGCCCCCGCTCGGGAGCCTCGACGCGCAGGTCGACCACTTGCACATCGGGCAGCTCCGCCCCGCCGAACCGGCTGGGCAGGTCGACCTTGCGATAGGTGCCGGCCTCGGCCAGTTGCAGCGATTCGAGCGCCGGGGTGGCGCTCGCCAGGATCACCGGGATCTGTTCGAACCGGGCGCGTATCACCGCCACGTCGCGGGCGTTGTAGCGCACTCCATCATCCTGCTTGAAGCTGACCTCGTGCGCTTCATCGACCACGATCAGCCCCAGCCGGGCATAGGGCATGAACAGCGCCGAGCGGGCGCCGACCACCACCTGGGCCTGGCCGCCCACGATCGCGCGCCAGGCGCGGCGGCGCTCGCTCTGCTTCAGGCTGGAATGCCACAGCACCGGCGGCGCGCCGAAGCGCGCTTCGAACCGGCGCAGGAAATTTTCGGTCAGGGCGATTTCGGGCAGCAGCACCAGCACCTGCTCGCGTCGGCGCAGGGCCTGGGCGATGGCTTCGAAATAGCATTCGGTCTTGCCCGAGCCGGTCACCCCGTCGAGCAGGAAGGGCTGGAAGCCGTGGCCGTCCACCGCCGCGATGAATTCGTCCGCTGCCGCGCGCTGCTCCGCGCTCAGTTCCGGCTGGACGAAATCGGGGTTGGCGCGGGGATAGGGGCGGTCAAGGTCGACAGTCACCGGCTCGAGCAGTCCGGCGCCGACCATGCCGCGCAGCACGCCTTCCGAAACGCTGGCCAGTTCCGCCAGCTCGCGGATGCTGGCCTGTTCGCCGTGCAGCGCATCCAGCGCGGCGGCGCGCTGCGGGGTGAGGCGCGCAGGCTCCACCCCGGTCAGGCGGTATTCGGTGGCTGTGCCGCCGCCGCGCAGCGCCGCCATCGAGCCCAGCGCCATGCGCGCCACCGAGTTGAGCGGGGCGACATAGTAGTCGGCGCACCATTCGATCAGTCGCCGCAGCGCGGCCGGGAACGGCGGCACCGGCAGCACTTCCAGCAGCGGACGCAGCTTGGCATCGGGCACTTCGGCGCCGTCCAGCCGGTCCGGCTCCCACACCACCCCCAGTACCTGGCGCGGCCCCAGCGGCGCGATCACCACGCTGCCCAGGTCCACCGCCATGCCATCGGGCACCCGGTAGTCGAGCACGTTCAGCACGGGATTGAACACAAGGAGTCGGACGCGGCGCATTGGCCAAGCGCTATATGGGGGCAGGGGGCTTGGTGCCAGCGCCGATAGGTGGCTATAGGACGGATGAATCGCCAGCAGGAGCGCAGCCCCGTGAAATTCTTTGCCGACACCGCCGAAATCGCCGACATCAAGGAACTGGCAGCCACGGGCCTGCTGGACGGGGTGACCACCAATCCCAGCCTGATCGCCAAGTCGGGCCGCGATTTCATGGAAGTGACGCGGGAAATCTGCGCCCTGGTCGATGGCCCGGTCAGCGCCGAAGTGGTCGCGCTCGACCACGAAGGCATGATGCGCGAGGCCGAAGTGCTGCGCAAGCTGGCCGACAACGTCTGCATCAAGGTGCCGCTGACCATCGATGGCCTGAAGACCTGCAAGGCGCTGACGGGCGATGGCACCATGGTCAACGTCACGCTGTGCTTTTCCGCCAACCAGGCGCTGCTCGCGGCCAAGGCCGGGGCAAGCTTCGTTTCGCCTTTCGTCGGCCGGCATGACGACAATGGCTTCGACGGGATGCAGCTGATCAGCGACATCCGACTGATCTATGACAACTACAACTTCGCCACCGAAATCCTTGTTGCCTCGGTCCGACACGGTATCCACGTGCTCGAGGCGGCCAAGATCGGCGCCGATGTGATGACTGCCCCCCCGGCGGTGATCAAGGGGCTGTTCAAGCACGTCCTGACCGACAAGGGGATCGAGGGGTTCCTGGCTGACTGGGCCAAGACCGGCCAGTCGATCTGAGACCGGTCGATTTGAAGTTGATCTGGCGCACCAACCCGGCAAAAGCGGGTCAAGGCTGACATAAGGCAGGCATGTCCGACGAATCCCCTCTCGACCGCTTCAAGAGCGTGCTGACCGGCGCCAGCCGCGCGATTGCGCACGAGCCCGAAGTCGAGGTGGCGTGGACTGCCGATAGCCCGGTGGTCAACGGCAAGAACTTTCGCATCCCCATGCCGGGCCGCAGCCTGCCGCGTGACCAGGCGATGGAAGCGCGCGGCTTTGCCGATAGCTTCGCGCTCAAGGTCAAGCACCACGACGAGGCGCTGCACGCCCGCCATGCCCCGAGCGAACCATCGGCCCGTGCCTGCTATGACGCGGTCGAGGCGGTGCGGTACGAGGCGCTGGGCGCCAATGCCTATGCCGGGATGCGCGCAAATCTGGATGCGGCGACCATGGTGCGCCTCGGCGGCGATCCGATCACCCGCGCCAGCCGTCCCGATGAGGTGCCCTTGCAGGCCGCGCTGGGGCTGCTGCTGCGCGAACACCTGACCGGCCAGCCGGTGCCCGAGGTGGCGAAGCAGGGCGTCGACATGCTGCGCGGCTGGATCGGCGACAAGGCGGGCAAGGACTTCGATGCCCTGGCGCTGTCGATCGACGATCAGCAGGCGTTCCAGCAGCTGACGCTGGACATGCTCCAGCACCTTGAACTGACCCGCGCCGATCCGATGGAGCCGGACACCGAGGAGGGCGAGGACCAGGACGGCGAGGACGACGCCGAGGATCAGCCCGACGACGGCGAAAGCCAGCAGGACCAGAGCCCGGCCGAAGCCGCTGCCGAACCGAGCGAGGGCGAGGACGACGGCGAGGGCGAGGCCGAGCGCCAGATGGAGGAGGAGACCTCCGAAGGCGAAGCCGGCGACGAGGGTGAGGAGGGGATGCTCCCCACTCGGCCCAACCGCCCGTGGACCGACCTACCCGCCAATTTCGACTACAAGGCCTATACCGAGCAGTTCGACGAGATCGTCGCCGCGCAGGACCTGTGCGACGAGGACGAGCTGACCCGGCTGCGGGCCTACCTCGATGCGCAGTTGAAGGGCCTGCAGGGGATCGTTACCAAGCTGGCGAACCGGCTGCAGCGCCGCCTGATGGCGCAGCAGAACCGCAGCTGGGACTTCGACCAGGAAGAAGGCCTGCTCGATGCCGCGCGGCTGGCCCGCGTGGTGATCAGCCCCGGCCATTCGCTGTCCTACAAGATCGAACGCGATGTCGAGTTCAAGGACACCATCGTTACCCTGCTGATCGACAATTCCGGCTCCATGCGCGGCCGGCCGATCTCGATCGCGGCGATCAGCGCCGACGTGCTGGCCCGCACGCTGGAACGCTGCGGGGTCAAGACCGAGATCCTGGGCTTCACCACCCGCGCCTGGAAGGGCGGGCAAAGCCGCGAGTCCTGGCTGGCCGGCGGCAAGCCCGCGCATCCCGGCCGCCTCAACGACCTGCGCCATATCGTCTACAAGAAGGCGGACGAACCCTATCGCCGGGCGCGCAAGAACCTGGGCCTGATGATGCGCGAGGGCTTGCTGAAAGAGAACATCGACGGCGAGGCGCTGCTCTGGGCGCACACCCGGATGCTTGCCCGGCCCGAGGATCGCCGCATCCTGATGGTCATTTCCGACGGCGCGCCGGTCGATGACAGCACGCTCAGCGTCAACAGCGCGGGCTATCTCGAACAGCACCTGCGCAAGGTGATCGACTGGATCGAAAAGCAGTCGCCGGTGCAGTTGGTGGCGATCGGCATCGGCCACGATGTGACCCGCTATTACCGCCGCGCGGTGACGATCATGGACGTCGAACAGCTGGGCGGGACGATGATCGAACAGCTGGCAAGCCTGTTCGAGGATGAACAGGCTTGACGCATTCGTTTAATCGCCCGATTAAACCCATATGACCCAATCCACCTCCGTTACCGACGCCGTCCTGTCGCGCCGCTCGATCCGTGCCTTCAGCGACAAGCCTGTTCCCCTCGACGTGATCCGCCAGGTGATGGACACCGCACGCTGGGCGCCTTCGGGCTGCAACTTCCAGCCGTGGGAAGGCGCGATCCTGACCGGCGCGCCACTGCGCGAATTGCAGGCCAAGATGGCCGCCAGCCCGCCGCAGGATCCCAAGGAATATTCGTGGAGCGATCCCGAAGTCCTGCCCGAATGTCTGGCCCGCCTGCACCAGGTTGGCGCGGACATGTATGCCGCGCTCAACGTCGAACGCTCGGACAAGGCGGGGCGCGCCGATTTCATGGCCCGCAACACCGTGTCGTTCGATGCCCCGGCCGTGCTGATGGTCTATTTCCCGCGCGTGATGGGCGCGCCGCAGTGGTCGGACGTGGGCATGTGGCTGCAGACGATCATGCTGCTGCTGCGCGAAGCCGGGCTGGACAGCTGCCCGCAGGAATTCCTCTCGCTCCATGCCAGGCTGATCAAGGAATATCTGGGCGTTTCGGACGAAAGCCACATCTTCTTCTGCGGCATCGCCATCGGCTACCGCGACGAAGAAGACCCGGTGAACCACTTTGACCGCAAGCGCGAGCCGCTCGACGGCAAGGTCAAGTTCCTCGGTTTTGAATAAGGGATCACGATGAACGTTTCCGACGCTGTCGCCAGCCGCCGCTCGATCCGGCAGTACCTTGACCGGCCAGTTGACCAGGCGGTGCTGCGCCGCGTGCTGGAAAAGGCGCAGAACGCGCCGTCGGGTGGCAACACCCAGCCGTGGAACGCGGTGATGATCACGGGTGAGCCGCTGGAACGGCTGAAGGCGCTGGTTGCCGATACGATCCCGCAGGGCAGTGCGGCCTATTCGGCCGAATATCCGGTCTATCCTGCCGAACTGGAAGGCCGCTATGCCGCCAGCCGGTTCGGGGTTGGCGAAGCGATGTATGCCTCGCTCGGCATCCCGCGCGAGGACAAGGCCCAGCGGCTCGGCATGTTCCGCAAGAACTTCCGCGCCTTTGACGCTCCGGTGCTGATGCTGGTTCACACCCCGCGCTACATGGGGCTGCCGCAATGGTCGGATATCGGCATGTGGCTGCAGACGGTGCTGCTGCTGCTGCGCGAGGAAGGGCTGGACAGCTGCGCGCAGGAAGCCTGGGCCATCTACCAGAAGCAGATCCGCGAAGTGGTGGCGCTGCCTGACGATCACATCTTCTTCTGCGGTGTGGCGATCGGCTGGGGCGACCGCGACGCGGCGATCAACGGCTTCCCCGTCCCGCGCGAATCGCTGGACAACGTGGTGCGCTGGGAAGGGTTCTGATCGGCTCCGGCTTGCCCGGGCACGCTTGCCGACCTATGGCCTGCGGCCATGACTGACCTGCGCCTGTTCAACAGCCTGACCCGCCAAGTGGAACCGTTCCAGCCCGTCCATCCGGGCGAGGCGCGGGTCTATACCTGCGGGCCGACGGTCTACAATTATCCGCACATCGGCAACATGCGCGCCTATGTCTTTGCCGACGTGCTGGGCCGCACGCTCAGCTTCAACGGCTACAAGCTGACCCATGTCATCAACATCACCGATGTGGGCCACCTGACCGACGATGCCGATGCGGGCGAGGACAAGATGGAAAAGATGGCCGCGCAGCGCGCGCAGTCGATCTGGGACATCGCCCGCCACTATACCGAAGCCTACTGGGCCGACATCAAGGCGCTGAATATCCGCCAGCCGGCGCAGTGGACCATCGCTACCGAATTCGTGCCGCAGATGATCGAATTTGCGCAGTCGATTGCCGACAAGCACTGTTACGAGCTGGACAGCGGGCTGTACTTCGACGTTTCGACCGTGGCCGATTACGGCCGCCTGGCCCGCGCCCAGACCGAGGAGGGTGAAGGCCGGATCGAGGCGGTTGAGGGCAAGCGCAACGCCGCTGACTTTGCAATCTGGCGCAAGACCCCGCCGGGCGAAAAGCGCCAGATGGAATGGGACAGCCCGTGGGGCCGGGGTGCCCCGGGCTGGCACCTCGAATGCTCGGTCATGTCGGGGCAGGTGCTGGGCTTTCCGTTCGACATCCACACCGGCGGGATCGACCACCGCGAAATTCACCATCCCAACGAGATCGCCCAGAACCAGGCGTTCTGCTGCACCAATGGCCTGGACGTTCCGGCCAATTCGGGCGCGCGGATCTGGATGCACAACAACTTCCTGGTCGAACGCAGCGGCAAGATGAGCAAGTCGAGCGGCGAATTCCTGCGGCTGCAACTGCTGATCGACAAGGGCTACCACCCGCTGGCCTATCGTATGCTGTGCCTGCAGGCGCATTATCGCAGCGAGCTGGAATTCAGCTGGGAAGGGCTGGGGGCGGCGCTGGTGCGGCTGAAGCGGCTGGTGTTGGCCGTGGCCAATCTGCGCGGGCAGGCGGCCGCACCGGCGGCCGCGCCGGGTGCGCGCTTTGCCCCCTATCTTGAGCGGTTTGCCGCCGCCGTGGCCGATGATCTCAACACGCCGGTCGCGCTGACCGTGCTGGAGGAAGTCGCCGCGCTAAAGAAGGTCGATGCCGGGGAAAAGCTCGCCGCGCTGGCCGCGCTGGACGCGGTGCTGGGGCTGGACCTGCTGGCGCTGGACCGCGCGGTCTTGCGCATTCGTCCCAAGGCCGCCACCATCACCGAGGACGAGATCGAGGCCGCGCTGGCCGCCCGCAAGGCGGCGCGCGCGGAGAAGGATTTCGCCCGCTCCGACGCGCTGCGCGACGAGCTTGCCGCGCGGGGGGTCGAAGTGATGGACGGCGATCCGCTGGGCTGGGAATGGAAACTGGGATAATGCGCACGATCAGGGCCTTGCTCTTGCCGCTTGCCGCCGCAGCCCTGATTTCGGCCAGTCCCGCCGGCCCCGCACCCGCCCAGGTCGATGCACTGCTGCTCAAGGCCTATGGCGGCTATCGTAGCGCCAGCCTGGATGGCCCGGCCGATTGGCAGAAGCCGGTTTACAGCGCCGAAATCGCCGCGCTGATTCGGGACTGGCAGAAGCGGATCGATGACAACCTGACCTCGCTGTCCGATTTCAGCTGGTTTTGCGATTGCCAGGACTGGGACGAGAAGAAGTTTCGCTGGACCCGCCTGTCGCTGCGCGCGCTGGGGCCAAACCGCGCCGAAGTGAACGTGCGCGTCAACGCCGGATGGGACAGTTCCTCCACCCAGCGGCTGGTGCTGGTCCGGCAGGGCGGCCGCTGGCTGATCGACGACCTGTTCAGCGACGGCGTGCCCACCGGCATCAAGGCCACCCTGCGCGAGGAACTGGCCGCCAAGCCGGGCGAATGAAGCCAGCGGCGAAGATGTCTCTACCGATGCTCTAAAAGTTCAGGGAAATGCCATGACGATTGCCGTGCTTAACGCCATGCTCAAGCCCTGGCTCGAAGGGCAGTTGCCCGATTGGGTCGAGCCGCGCTGGTACGCAAGCAAGGACGAGGTCTTCGCGCTTGCTCCCAAGGCCGAAATCGGCTGGTTCGACATGTATACCAAGGCCGACGTGGTCAAGGTCGTGACCCTGGCCGAGCGAATGCGCTGGCTCAACACCGGCTATGCCGGGCTGGACTTCTTCCCGCTGGACCTGATGGCCGAGCGCGGGGTGCGGCTGACCAACGGGGCGGGGATCAACGCGATCACCATCGCCGAATACGTGGTCATGGGCATGCTGTCCTTCGCCAAGGACTATCCGGCGGTGCTGCGCGCGCAGGCCCGGGGCGAATGGCTCAAGGATTCGCCCGGCAAGCGCGAGTTGTTCGAAAGCCGGGCGCTGATCCTGGGGCACGGCGCGATCGGACAGGAGATTGACACGCGGCTGGCCGCCTTCGGGGTCGAGGTGACCAAGGTCCGCCGCACGCCCGGGCCGGGAACGCTTGGCCCGGACGAATGGCGCGCGCGGCTGGGCGAATTCGACTGGGTGATCCTGGCGGTGCCCCAGACCCCCGAAACCGAAGGGATGATCGGCGCGGCGGAACTGGCGGCGATGAAGCGGGATGCGGTGCTGGTCAACATCGCCCGCGGGGGCGTGGTCGATCAGGACGCGCTGGTCGCCGCGCTGCAGGAACGGCGGATCGGCGGGGCGTTTCTGGACGTGACCACGCCCGAACCGCTGCCCGCGGGGCACCCGCTGTGGCGCCTCGACAACGCGGTGCTTACCATGCACCTGTCGGGCCGGGCGCAGACGCGGATGTACGAACGTGCCGCCCGGCGTTTCCTGAGGAACCTGCCGCGCTTCCGGTCTGGCGAACCGCTCGAAGCCGAAGCCGATCTGACGCGCGGTTATTGACCGGGCACGGCGCGGTTGAACCAGACGTTCACGGTAAACCGGGCATCCGCGAAGGTGCCTTCGGGACATTCCACCGCGCGGACCTCGTGCGGGGCGATCGAGGGGAACACCAGCAGCCGGTCATGGCGCGGCTCGATCAGGGCCGCCGGCTCACCCCCGGTGAAGCCGTAAAGCGCCAGTTCGCCGGCCCGAAAGCGCCGGGGGCGGCGGTGGAAATAATAGACTGTCGTCAGCGCGCGCACCGTCCCGCGCTGCCGCGCCTCGCCGGTCAGGGTGTCGACATGGTAACGGAAGAAGTTGCCATCCAGGCTGGCAACCATTTCGAGTTCCTGCTCCGCCACCGGAAACGGCTTCACTCCGGCCGCGGCGCAGAATTCCTCGAACCGGGCGGTCAGCCGTGCGCCGAATTCGCGCATTGCCTCCCCCGGCTCGCCCTTGAAGCGCAGGGCGGTGCGGTAATCGGCATTGACCTGTTGCTGGCCGTTGCGCACGGTCCGGGCCGGGCGGAACGCCGCTTCGTTGGCCAGCGCGAATTCCAGCAGCCGATCGGGCAATTCGTCGGACAGGAAGTCGTCATACACCGCATGACGCGCGGTCAGCTGGGTCATCGAAGCGCTCCGCCCGGGAAGGAGCGCAGGGTAGGGGCTCAGCCATCCTCAAGCAACAGCAGTTCGGCCTGCACTTCCAGCATCGGCTGGGGCAGGGCGGTGTGCAGCACGGTGATTACCGCCGCATCGGCCACCAGCTGGCGCGGAATGGTGAATTCGTGTTCACCCAGCGCGTCGATGAAGCCTTCGCCTGCCGCGACCGCCACGGCTCCGGTGAAGCGCAGGGTCACGCGGTGGCGCGTCCCGGCAAAGGTCGCGCTGGCCCAGGCCCGTTCGCTGTGGCTGACCAGTTCGGCCTGCCCGTCGGCCAGTTCCATCAGCGCCGACAAGAGGTGCAGCCAGGTGCCGCGCCGCTTGCCCTGGCCGGTCGGGCCGGTCAGCACCTGACGCATCGAATGCACGGCGGCGGGATCAATTTGCACTGGCTTGCTCCTTGTAAATGTTCATGAAATGTTCCACCCGCTTCGCCGTGCCGGGACGGGGCACGCGGCCATTGCGCAGGTCGGCGACAAAGCGCGGATCCTGCGCGGCGAGCCGGCCGAACTTGGTCCACGGCATTCCGGTTTCGCGCAGGAAGCGCTCGATCCGGCGAATCAGCATGGGCATTTCCCTCCTGTCTGTGGCGATTCCGACGACGAATCGCCGTTGGAATAATCCTTTTGTTCCGGGCGAAATCCTACTTGTCTAGGAAAAATACATCGTGTAGCGATGATTTATGGTTACTCACGATCCACGCGCGCGTTTGCTTGAACTTGCCACCGAGCGGGGCGCCAGCCTGTCCAGCCTGTCAGAGCTGATTGGCCGGAACAGCACGTATTTGCAGCAGTTTATCCGCAAGGGTAGTCCGCGCAAGCTGGAGGAGACCGATCGGCGCACGCTGGCGCGGTTCCTTGGGGTGGACGAATCGGAACTGGGTGCGCCCGAGGAAAATTCCTCGCTTCCCATGGTAAAGCCGGCGCGCGGTGAATGGATCGACGTGCCGCGCCTGCCGCTGGGGGCATCGGCCGGGCCGGGCGCGCTGGCGCTGGAGGAAGCTCCGATCGGCGCGTTCCGGTTTGCCGCGCGCTGGCTGCGCGAGCAGGGGCTGGATCCGGCGATGCTCTCGGCCATCCGGGTCGAGGGCGATTCGATGGAGGCCACCCTGCGCGATGGCGACGAGATCCTGGTCGATCGCAGCCCGCGTCCCTTGCGGGATGGCATCCACGTGGTTCGCACCGGCGATGCGCTGCTGGTCAAGCGGCTCGACACCAGTCGCGCCGGCCTGCTCGCACTGGTCAGCGACAACCCGGCCTACCGCACCATCGAACTCCCGCGCGAAGAGGTGGAAGTGATCGGCTGGGTGGTGTGGAAAAGCGGGCGGCTCTAGCCGAAGCCGAACAGGGCAGGGGCCAGGCTGTTCCAGGCCGCGCTGCCGGCAATCAGCGGTTTGACCGCATGTAAGGGAACCAGCGGCGCAATCGCGCCGAGGTAAGCAGCATTGCGACATGCGGCAATGCGGATTGCGGGGATTGCCAAGCGCAGCCGCGCGCGCCAAATCCTGCCTATGACCGATCAACAGAGCGAACCGCCGCTGCGCGTGGGGATCATCCCCGTCACCCCGCTGGAACAGAACTGCACCCTGCTGTGGTGTACGAAAACCATGCGCGGGGCGCTGTGCGATGTCGGGGGCGATCTCGACAAGGTGCGTGCGGTGGTCGCCAAGGTGGGCGTCACGATCGAGAAGCTGCTCGTCACCCATGGTCACATGGACCATTGCGGCGCGACCGCGATCTTTGCCCGCGAATTGGGCGTGCCGATCGAAGGGCCGCACAAGGATGACATCTACTGGCTGGACCGGCTGGAGGAGTCGGGCCGGCAATACCGCATGCCGGCGGAAAACTTCGTGCCGGACCGCTGGCTGGAGGATGGCGACAAGGTTGCCGTGGGCGAGGTCGAGCTGGATGTGATCCATTGCCCCGGACACACCCCTGGTCACGTGGTGTTCCACTATCCCGAAGGGCACATTGCGATTGTCGGGGATGTCATTTTCCAGGGCTCGATCGGGCGAACCGACTTTCCCATGGGCAATCACCAGCAGCTGATCGATTCGATCACGCAAAAGCTGTGGCCGCTGGGCAATGACACACTGTTTGTGCCGGGACATGGCCCCAACAGCACCTTTGGCCGCGAACGGCAGACCAACGGCTTCGTCAGCGATTATGCGCTGAGCTAAGCTGAGCTGAGCGAGCGGCCCCCGCTGCGCGAAGCGGGGGCCGAATCCCCTTACAGCTTACCCAGCACCACCAGCAGGGCGGCGATGGCCAGGCCCAGCTGGGTCAGCATGGTGATGATCGTGCCAACGGTGCGGCCGGCAGCAAGGCCGGTGCCATCCATCCCCAGGCCATGCGCGACGCGGCCCAGCATGAACAGCGCGCCGACCGGCGCGAGCCAGGCGCCGCCCTTGCCGGCCAGTTCGATCCCCGCGATCAGCAGCAGCACCCACGGCGTGTTTTCCACAAAGTTAAGCTGCGCGCGCATACGGCGTTCGAGCAGATCGTTGCCGCCCGTGCCGATGCTGATCTTTTCCCTGGCGCGCACCTGGCCGCAGCGCAGCGCCAGCCAGAAGTTGATGACGGCCGCGGCGGCGGCCAGTGAAAGCGTGGTGGTCAGCAGCATTGTTCTCTCCCCTGTTGGGCCGGAATGATGGCCCGGCGATGCCATTGGTCCGAGGGAGCTTGCAACGCGCTACAGAATCTGTATAGGCGCGCCTTCGCTCCGCCCGGCCCTTGTGGCCCAGCGCGGCCTTCTTAGACGTCTAGAATTTGCAGGAACAGGTGCCGCAATGGCTGTCCCCAAAAGAAAAACCTCGCCGTCCCGCCGGGGCATGCGCCGCAGCCACGATGCGCTGAAGGTCGAAGCATTCCATGAATGCCCGAACTGTGGCGAACTGAAGCGTCCGCACAACCTGTGCCCGGCCTGCGGCCACTACAACGGTCGCGAGATCGTCGCTGTCGGGCTCTAAGCCCACCGCAAGTCCCAGGGGGTTAAGCGCATGAGCCTGCCGCGTATCGCAGTAGACGCGATGGGCGGCGATGAAGGCGTGCGCGTGATGGTCGAGGGCGCGGCGCTGGCGCGTCGCCGCCACGACCGTTTCAAGTTCCTCCTCGTCGGTGACGAGGAGCGGATCAAGTCCGCGCTGGACAACCACCCGAACCTGCGTGCCGCGTCGGAAATCCTCCACGCGCCCGACGTGGTCAGCGGCGAGGAAAAGCCGACCCAGGCCTTGCGCCGTGCCAAGACCACTTCGATGGGTCTGGCGATCAACGCGGTCAAGCAGGGCGATGCCGGCGCCGCCGTCAGTGCGGGCAACACCGGCGCGTTGATGGCCATGGCCAAGTTGGCGCTGCGCACCATGCCCGGGATTGACCGGCCCGCCCTGTCGGCCTTGCTGCCGACACTGGGCGATACCGACCTGGTCATGCTCGACCTTGGTGCCAACACCGAATGCGATGCCCGCAACCTGGTGCAGTTCGCGGTGATGGGGGCAGCCTATGCCCGGATCGTCACGGGCCATGATGCGCCGCGCGTGCGGCTGCTCAACATCGGCACCGAGGAAACCAAGGGCACCGGCCAGTTGCAGGAAGCCGCCGCGATCCTCAAGGACGCGGCCGAAGACCTGTCGATCCTGTTCGATGGCTATATCGAGGCGGACAAGCTGGGGCGCGGCGACGTGGACGTGGTGGTGACCGACGGCTTTTCGGGCAACATCGCGCTCAAGGCCGTGGAAGGCACCGCCCGCTTCGTGGCCGACCTGCTGCGCCGCGCCTTTGCCAGTTCGCTGCGCTCGAAGTTCGGCTTCCTGGTCAGCCGCCCGGCGACCGAATTGCTCAAGCATCACCTCGATCCGAACAACCACAACGGCGCGGTCTTCCTGGGGCTGAACGGCGTGGTGGTGAAAAGCCATGGTTCGGCCAGCGCGCTAGGCGTGGCCAATGCCGTTGCGGTGACCGCGCGGCTGCTCGAGGAAAACCTGACCGAGCGCATCGCGGCCGATCTCGCCCGCCTTGGCGCCGAAAATCTCCGCAAGAGCCCGAAGGCTGCCGAATGACCCTGCGTTCCGTCCTGATCGGCACCGGCTCTGCCCTGCCGAAGCTTGCCGTGCCCAACGCCGAAATGGCGAAAATGGTGGATACCAGCGACGAATGGATCGTCGAGCGTACCGGCATCCGCAACCGTTACATCGCGGGCGAGGGGGAAACCACCTCCAGCCTTGCCACCGCCGCGGCGCGGGCCGCGCTTGAAGCTGCCGGGCTCGAAGGCAAGGATATCGGCCTGATCGTGCTGGCCACGGCCACCCCGGATCAAACCTTCCCCGCCACGGCAACCATCGTCCAGGATGCGATCGGCGCGAACGGGGGCATGGCCTTCGACGTCGCGGCAGTCTGCTCGGGCTTCCTCTACGGGGTTGGCGTGGCCGATGCGATGCTGCGCAGCGGCATGGCCACACGCGCGCTGGTGATCGGGGCTGAAACCTTCAGCCGAATTCTCGATTGGGAAGACCGCACCACTTGCGTGCTGTTTGGCGACGGCGCCGGCGCGGTCGTGCTCGAAGCGCAGGATGTGGCCGAGGACGGCCCCGGCATCCTCGCGACCAAGCTGCATGCCGATGGCGCGCACAACGAGTTGCTCTATGTCGATGGGGGGCCTTCGACCACGCAGACCGTCGGCCACGTCCGGATGAAGGGGCGCGAAGTGTTCCGCCACGCCGTGGTCAACCTGGCCGACGTGCTGGGTTCGGTGCTGGCCGAAGTCGGCCTGACCTCGGCCGACATCGACTGGGTCGTGCCGCACCAGGCCAACCAGCGCATCCTCGATGCAACTGCCCGGAAGCTGGGCCTGGCGCCCGAACGGGTGGTGGTGACGGTCGATCGCCATGCCAACACCTCGGCCGCCTCGGTGCCGCTCGCGCTGGACACCGCGGTGCGCGATGGCCGGATCAAGCCGGGTGACCTGGTCGTGCTGGAAGCGATGGGCGGCGGTTTCACCTGGGGCGCCGCATTGCTGCGGGTCTGAGTGGTTGACGCCTGCTTTAACAATTGCGTCGATTTCATTGCAATCGCGCGATCAATCACTATTCTCCCGACTCAGTGGTCGCGCCACTAGCATTGGGGGAAGCGCTTCATGCGCTCGATGAACACTCTGACCCGGGCCGACCTGGCCGAAGCCATCAACCGCAAGGTGGGCCTGTCGCGCTCCGAATCGCTCGGCATGGTTGAAGCGATCCTCGACATGATGTCCGGCGCCCTGGAAAACGGCGAAAACGTCAAGATTTCGGGCTTCGGCACCTTCCTGCTGCGCGACAAGGGCCAGCGCATCGGCCGTAATCCCAAGACCGGGATCGAAGTTCCGATCACGCCGCGCCGCGTGCTCACCTTCCGTGCCAGCCAGATGCTGAAAGACCGGATCGCCAAGGGGTGAGTGCGGGGGAGGACCTGTTCTCCCGTCCCGAGGAGCCCCCGCGCTTTGCCGATGGCAAGGATGAGGGGGCCCTGCGCACCATCGGCGAAGTCGCCAAGGCGCTGGGCATCCGCCCGCACGTGCTGCGCTATTGGGAAGAACAGTTCCCGATGCTGAAGCCGCTCAAGCGCAGCGGGGGCCGCCGCTATTACCGCCCGGAAGACGTGACCCTGGTCGAAACGATCGACCGGCTGGTCCACCGCGAGGGCTATACCCTGAAAGGCGCGAAGCAGGCGCTGCAAGGCGGCGCGGCCAGGGCGGCAGGCAAGCCGGCCCCGGCACCGGTTGCCGCAGCCGCGCCGGTGCAGGCCGCACCCGCTCCGGCTGGAAACGCCTTTGCCTATCGCGCGCGGCTCATCGCGCTGCGGACAACCCTGGTCCAGGCGCTGCACGACAGCTGATCGGCGCTCGCCAAATTCGGTTTCACTGGTTACCACATCGCCTTGCATTCAAGTGAGGCTTCCCATGACTTACGACTATAACGCCGATCTCGCGCTGTTCATCGGCAGCGGCTGGAAGATCGGCGAAGGGCGCGATCTGTTGCCGGTGGTCGATCCGGCGCGCGGCGAAACCATTGCCGAAGTCCCGCTGGCCACGCCCGCCGACCTGGACGAGGCGCTCGTCACGGCCGATGCCAGGTTTCGCGAATGGCGCAGCGTAGCGCCCGAAGCGCGCGCCGCCGTGCTGCGCAAGACGGCTGCCTTGCTGCGCGAGCGTGCGGACGTGATCGGCCGGACTTTGACCCTGGAACAGGGCAAACCCTTTGCCGAAGCCCGCGCCGAGGCGATCAGCAGCGCAAGCTTCTTCGACTGGTGCGCCGAGGAAGCGGTGCGGATCTATGGCCGCGTCCTGCCGCGCCCCAGCGGCCAGCGCTCGATCGTGATTCGCCAGCCGGTCGGACCGGTCGCGGCGTTCAGCCCGTGGAACTTCCCGGTCTACCTGATGGCGAAAAAGCTGGCCCCGGCGCTGGCGGTGGGCTGCTCGGTGATTGCCAAGCCGCCCGAGGAAACCCCCGGCTGCACCGGCATGTTGCTGCGCTGCCTGCTGGACGCGGGCCTGCCGGCGGGCGTGGTGCAACTGGTCCACGGCGTGCCCGATGCAGTCAGCCGCCACCTGCTTGCCTCGCCGGTGATCCGCAAGATCAGCTTCACCGGCTCGGTCCCGGTCGGCAAGCACCTGATGCGGCTGGCAGCGGACGGGCTGAAGCGGGTGACGATGGAACTGGGCGGCCATGCCCCCGTGCTGGTGTTCGATGACTGCGACCTTGAAAAGACACTCGACATGGTCGTGCCGCAGAAGTTCCGCAACGCGGGGCAGGTCTGCGTCAGCCCGACGCGGTTCTACGTCCAGGAGGGCATCTACCAGCGCTTCATCGAAGGTTTCGCCGCGCGCACCGCGCAGGTCACGACCGGGCACGGGCTGGATGCCGAAACGAAGATGGGGCCGCTTGCCAATGTCCGCCGCCCGCAGGCGATTGCCGCACTGGTCGAGGACGCCGAGGCCAAGGGCGCGCGGGTCATGGCCGGGGGCAGGCGCGGCAACGCGGGCTTCTTCTTCCAGCCGACCCTGCTGGCCGACGTGCCCGACAGCGCCGACATCATGAACAACGAGCCCTTCGGTCCGGTGGCCGTCGCCGCGCCGTTCAGCACGCTGGACGATGCGATCGCCAAGGCCAACCGGCTGCCCTATGGCCTGGCCGCCTTTGCCTTTACCGAGAACATGCGCCAGGCCAACCTGCTGGGCGACGGGATCGAAAGCGGCATGGTCGGGATCAACACCTTCGCGATCAGCACGGCCGATGCCCCGTTCGGCGGGGTCAAGGATTCGGGCTTCGGCAGCGAAGGCGGGCTGGAAGGTCTGGACAGCTACCTGGTGACCAAGGCGATCCACACCGCCTGAACGCGGCTGGATCAGGCCAGCTGCGGCCCCAGCGCCGGATCGAGGTCGCGCGGGCGGACCAGGTGGACCAGCCGGGCGCAATTGTCCTTGAGGTCGGCCCAGCGGTCGATGTCGAGTTCGAGCACGGCAAAGGCGGCCGTGGGGAACTTCGCTTCGACCACGTCGCGCAGCGGGCTGGAGCCATCATCAGGCACCAGATCGAAGATCAGGTCTTCAAGGCCCGGATTGTGCCCGACCATCAGCACTGCCCCGGGATCGCTGTCCAGCTCGCGCAGCAGGTCGGCCAGGGTGGCGCTGCTGGCCAGGTAGACGCGCCGGTCCCAGTTGACCGCGATCGGGCGCGCCGCCGCGGCAGAGGCGATCTCGATCGTTTCGGCGCAGCGGATCGCCGGGCTGGCGACGACCCGGTCCCAGGCGATGCCGTGATCGCGGATGTGGCGGCCCATGGTTTCCGCCCCCTTGCGCCCGCGCTCGTTGAGCGGACGGTCGAAATCGCGCGCGCGCGGATCGTGCCAGTCGGACTTGGCATGGCGGAACAGGCCGAGGATCTTCACGGGTTGCTCTCTGTGGTTGCGGGCTTGCCGTAAGCACCAGCGGACACGCGTTGTAAAGCCTCGTCCAGTGACAAACGCGTGACGGGCGTGCCCGGGGGAAATGCGGAGAGCAGGCGGCTGGGAAAGGCCGAGGACAGGACCACGAAATGGCCGTGATCATCACGGCTGCGGATCAGCCGCCCGAAAGCCTGCGCCAGCCGCGCGCGGATGATCCGGTCGTCATAGGCGCTGCCGCCGCCGGCCAGCCGCCGCGCACGGTGCAGGATCGACGGCTTGGGCCAGGGCACCTGCTCCATCACCACCAGCCGCAGCGAATGGCCCGGCACGTCCACCCCGTCGCGCAGCGCGTCGGTGCCAAGCAGCGAGGCGTGGGGATCGTCACGGAATATGTCGACCAGCGTGCCGGTGTCGATCGGATCGACATGCTGGCCGTAAAGCGGCAGCCCGCCGCGCGCCAGCCGGTCGGCAATCCGGCCATGGACCGCGCGCAGGCGGCGGATCGCGGTGAACAGGCCCAGCGCCCCGCCGCGCGAGGCTTCGATCAGGCGGCCGTAGGCCCCGGCGAGCGCGGCGACATCGCCCTTGGGCACGTCGGTCACGATCAGCACTTCGGCCTGGGCGGCATAATCGAACGGGCTCTCGAAGCTCGACAGGCGCGGGGCCAGCCCCAGCGAGGGGGCGCCGCTGCGCGCCACGGCGGCGTCCCAGCCGTCCGCGTCCTTCAGCGTCGCGCTGGTCAGCATCACGCCGTGCGCGGGCTCCAGCACGACCTTGGCGAAGGGCTTCATCGGGTCGAGCCAGCGGCGGTGGATGCCGACGTCGAATTCGCGCGCATCGCCGCGCTCGACCGCCAGCCAGTCGACATATTCGGGGTCGGCCGGGCCGCCCAGCCGTTCGAGCAGCGCTTCCCAGGCGGCGAGCAGGTCAATGCGCCAGGCAAGCGAGTGGCGCGCCCCTTCGATCCGGGCGCGGCCGGGGCCGTCGAGCCAGTCCGGCGGTTCGGCCATGATCGCTTCCAGCCGCAGTCCCAGCCGGATCAGCGGGATGCGCAGCTCCGCCAGCGCGGCCTGCGCTGCCCCGGCGCACTCGATGAAGGCCCCGTCGAGCTGCGCGGCCTCGGTTTCCAGGCCATAGCCGGCTTCCTGCCCGCCGCTTTCATCGCGGGCATAGACGCAGGCGCGCACGGCGGCGAGCAGCTCCTCCAGTGGGCCGGACGCCGCGTTCTCGGTCAGGCGTTGCAGCCAGCCATCGCCGGGCAGCGCCTCGGCCGCATGGCGCGCGGCGGCAATCGCCTTGCCGCCGGCTTCGTCATAGCTGGCGACATCGGCCAGCCGGGCGGAGAGGCCCCGGCGCCGCCCTTTTGCGCCGCGTTCCGGGCCGATCACCCAGCGGCGCAGTTCGATCGTTTCCGCGCCGGTCAGCGCGGCGGCGAAAGTCGAATCCGCGGCTTCGAACACGTGGTGGCCTTCGTCGAACACGATCCGGGTCGGGCGCTGCGCCGCATCACGGCCGCGTGCGGCGTTGACCATGACGAGCGCATGGTTGGCGATCACCAGATCGGCCTGGGCGCTGGCCCGCGCGGCGCGTTCGATGAAGCATTTGCGGTAGTGTGGGCACCCCGCATAGACGCATTCGCCGCGCCGGTCGGTCAGGGCGGCGATCCCGCGCTGGCGGAACAGCGTGCCCAGCCAGCCGGGCAGGTCGCCGCCGATCATGTCGCCGTCCTGGCTGTAGGCCGCCCAGCGCGCGACCAGCTGCGCCATGATCGCCGCGCGGCCGGAAAAGCCGCCTTGCAGCGCGTCTTCCAGGTTGAGCAGGCACAGGTAGTTTTCGCGCCCCTTGCGCACCACCACCGGCTGGGAGCCATCGGCGCGGCGTTCGCCCCAGGCGCGGCGGCTTTCGCGGCGCAGCTGGCGTTGCAGCGCCTTGGTATAGGTCGAGACCCAGACCGTCCCGCCCGATTGCTCGGCCCAGAGCGAGGCCGGGGCGAGGTAGCCCAGCGTCTTGCCGATCCCGGTGCCGGCCTGGGCCAGCAGCAGGTGGGGCAGCGCCTCGCGCCGGCGCGGGGCAAAGGCGTGGGCGGCCTCGGCGGCATAGGCGCGCTGGGCGGGGCGGGCCTCGGCCCCGCTGCCGGTCAGCTGGGCGAGGCGCGCCGCGACCGCTTCGGGATCAAGCTGAACCTGCGCGGGCTGTGGGCGTTCGGGCGCCTCTTCCCATTCGGGCAGGCGGGCGAACAGCCAGCGTTCCGCCTTTTCCGGGCGAGGCAGGCGCGGGGTAAGCAGCGGCGCCCAGGGCCAGCGCAGCCGGATCAGGTTCTGCAAGGCGCTCCACGCCCCTTCGCGCGCCTGCCAGGCGGGATCGGCGCAGCAGGCCAGCAGCGCTTCGGCGGCCTGTTGCAGCAGCAGCGGCACCCCGTCGTCGCCTGCCGGCTCGGGGAGGTCGAGCGCGTGGGCCAACCCCTTGGGCGTCGGCACCACGAAGCGCGCGGGGTGAATGAAGGCGAACAGTTCGAGCAGGTCGAGCCCCGACAGGTCGGGATAGCCCAGCCGGCTGGCGACCAGCGGTGCGTTGAGCAGCAGCAGTGGGGTATCGGCCGCCGCGACGATCGCATCGCCCTTGCCCACGCCGCGCGTGTTGCCCGCGCCATCGCGCAGCCAGCAGCCGCCGTGGCTGGCGTGGAGCGCGGGGAGGGGCAGGGCTTCGGCCATGGTCCAGCGTTAGAACGGAACTGGAACGCGGGGCAAGGGGCTGGCGGGCGGTTGACCACATGCGCGGCTTGGCCCAGCCTGCGCAAATGCTGACCCCCGAACTCGAATCCCTGATCGCCCGGCTACCCAAGGCGGAGCTGCACCTGCACATCGAAGGATCGCTGGAGCCGGAGCTACTGTTCGCGCTGGCTGGGCGGAACGGGGTGAAAATTCCGTTCCGGACGGTGGAGGAGGTGCGGGTGGCCTATCGGTTCTCCAACCTGCAGGATTTCCTGGATATTTATTACCAGGGCATGGCGGTGCTGCTGACCGAGCAGGACTTTTTCGACCTCACCTGGGCCTACCTGACCCGCGCGAAAAGCGACCAGGTCCGCCATGTCGAGATCTTTTTCGACCCCCAGGGACACACGCAGCGCGGCGTCGCGTTTGACACGGTGCTCAGCGGGATCGAGCGCGCGCTCAAAACGGCTGAGGCGCAGCTGGGCATCACCTACCGGCTGATCATGTGCTTCCTGCGCCACCTGAGCGAGGAGGAAGCCTTCGCCACGCTGGACGAGGCCATGCCGCACCTCGCCCGGATCCACGGCGTCGGGCTCGATTCGTCCGAGCTGGGCCACCCGCCCGCCAAGTTCGCCCGGGTGTTTGCCCGGGCGCGCGAACTGGGGCTGCATGTTGTTGCCCACGCCGGCGAGGAAGGGCCGAGCGAATATGTCGAGGAGGCGCTGGACCTGCTCAATGTCGAGCGGATCGACCACGGCAACCGCGCGCTGGACGACGCCGCGCTGGTCCGCCGGATCGCTCGGGAGGGGCTGACCCTCACCGTCTGCCCGCTGTCCAACCTGCGACTGTGCGTGATCGGCGACATGGCGCAAAGCCCGGTGGCCCGGATGCTGGAGCAGGGCCTGAAAGCGACGATCAATTCCGACGATCCGGCCTATTTCGGCGGTTACGTCAACGACAACTACCGCGCGGTCGCGGCCGCGCTGGGCCTGTCGGCGGCGCAGATCGTCCAGCTGGCGGAAAACAGCTTCACCGGATCGTTCCTGCCGCCCGAGGACGTGGCCCGCCATCTGGCCGCCGTGCGCGAGGCCGCGCGATGAGCGTGGCCAAGACCTGGCTCTCCGCCGACGCGCTGCTGATCGACAGCTACCGCCTCGCCAACCGCATCATCGACGCGGGCTATCGTCCCACCCACATCGTTGGCATCTGGCGCGGCGGCGCGCCGATCGGGATCGCGGTGCAGGAACTGCTCGAATACAACGGGATCGAGGCCGATCACATCGCGATCCGCACCAGCAGCTATGCCGGGATCGACCAGCAGAAGGAAGTGCGGGTCTATGCGCTGGGCTACCTGGTCGACACGCTCAGCCCGGACGACCGGCTGCTGGTGATCGACGACGTGTTCGACAGCGGCCGCTCGATCGAGGCGTTCCTGCGCGAGCTGAAAGCCCGCTGCCGCGCCAACATGCCGCAAACGGTGCGGATTGCCACGGTCTATTACAAGCCAAGCCGCAACAAGACCCCGCTGCGGCCCGACTTCTACGTCCACGAAACCGAGGACTGGCTGGTCTTCCCGCACGAGATCAACGGCCTGACCAAGGCCGAAATCCGCGCCCACAAACCGGGGGCTGAGGAGATCTTGCGGGAAGGGTAGGGGGTGCCCAGCTTTGGTTTATATTGAACAGAAGCGGTCTGTCCGGATACGACAACATTGCGGACATTCAATAGCTTTTGCCATATTAGCATATTATTAGGTGGTCATAATTTCAATGATCACTTATGAAAAGCACAGACAAACTCGTCCTCACTGGCGTGGGCATCATAGTGGTCATCGGCATGATGTCTGCCGCGATGACTCCAAAAACCGCGCCTGCCATCGGCGGTGAAACCGCTGCAGTCGCGTCGCCTACGGATGAACCGGTTTCCGTTAATCGGAAAGTGCCTGTCGGAATAAGTTCTATCGCAAGCGGTGCTTATACGCGCGATCAATACCCGTCGACTTTCCAGAAGTTTGGCAGCGCTATACAGCAAATCAACGTAGACCGATTGGCTGCAGCAAAGATCGCGTCGCTGAATAAAGATTGCGACTATGTGGAAAATTCGCAGATTATAACGCGATCTCCTAAACAAAATCGACGGTACTGGGTCGAATGTCGGAATCTCACGCGCCTTTTCTTCGATGAAGAATCTCTCGCTCGAAATGAGGCGGTGACGGTTCAGACGAAAGCTAAATGGATTCGCGATGGTCTAAAGGATTGGTGATGGGATTAGGGTCAGGCCCCATAAACCGCACCTTCGAGGTTTGAGTCAAATCGGCCCGAAATTTCCGATAGGCGAACATTTCACGCTGGCGGCCTCGTCGTGCCGCTCATCCGCCGCGCTTCCACACGGTCTGCCCTTCCTTGACCGTCTGCAGCACCTTGATGCCGCGGATCTGGTCAACCGGCGTGGTCAGCGGGTTCTTGTCGATCACCACGAAGTCGGCCAGCAGCCCGGCCTTGATCCGGCCCTTGCGGTTCTCTTCGAACACCTGATAGGCCGGACCGGTGGTCAGCATCTGCAGGCCCTGCCAGGCGGACAGGCGCTGGTCGGGGCCGTTGACCACGCCGGTCAGCGACTGGCGGGCCATGCTGGACCACAGCTGGGTGAACGGATCGAGCGGGGTGACCGGCGCATCCGAATGGTTCGACGGGTGCAGCCCGGCCTTCAGCGCGGACTGGAACGGGCTGAGCGTTGCCACCACCGCCGCGCTGAAATTGCTGCGGTGGATGTCGGCGAAGTAATAGGTGTGGTTGCTGAAATAGGCCGGGGCAATGCCGATCCGGGCATAGTCCTTGAGCTGGTCCAGCCGCTGGAATTGCGAGTGGATCACCACCGGGCGGGCATTGTCCTTCGCCTTGATCCCGACCGCGTCGAAGCCCTTGATCGCCATGTCGATCGCGGCATCGCCGTTGGCGTGGACGAAAATCTGCCAGCCCTTGGCGCGCACCTGCTTCGCCTCGGCCTCGAACTGCTCCTGCGTCATGTTCGAAGTGCCGTGCCAGGGCATGTGCCCGTCCGGCGCGCCGTTCCTGTAGTCATTGGTCATGTAGGCGGTGCGCGCCTGGGGCGAGCCATCGAGGACGAACTTGATCCCCTCCAGCTTCACGTGGCCTTCATAGCTGCCGAACTTGAGTTCCGGGTGCTTGTCCAGCGCGGGCAGGTTCTGACTGGTCGGCAGCATGGCCAGGTCCAGCTTGAGCCGGCTGGAGGCAGCCGCGCTCTTGAGGAACAGCACGTCGGGCAGGCTCGATGCGCCGTCCTGCATGTGGGTAAAGCCATTGCTGGCATATTTCAGCTGGGCCGCGTCCATTGCCGCCAGCCGCTGATCGGGGCTGAGCTGCGGCATCTTCATGTAGACCGGGTAAGCGGCATTCTCGAAGAACACGCCGCTGAGCTTGCCGTCGCTGCCACGCAGGGTGATCCCGCCGGGCGGGTTGGCGCTGTCCTCGGTGATCCCTGCGGCGGCCATGGCGGCGTGGTTGGTGGCGAGGCCGTGGCCAGTGAAGTGGACCAGCACCACCTTGTAGTCACCCAGCGTGTCCAGTTCGGCGGCGGTCAGGTGGCGCTTTTCGGCCAGCTTGCCTTCGTCATAGTTCCACGCCACCACCCAGCCGCCCGGCTGGATCCCGCGCGCGGCAATGCCGGCCTTCAGCGCGGCGATCACCCCGGCCACATCGCGCACCGGCGCGTCGGGATCGCCAAGGTCCACGCCGCTGGCGACCTGCATGGCCATGGCGAAGTGCGAATGGGCATCGACGAAGCCGGGCAGCATGGTCGCGCCCTTGAGGTCGTGGTCGGCGGCGTCCGTGCCGGCGATGCGGCGCGCCTGGGCTTCTGCGCCGGCGTAGACGATCCTGCCGCCGCGTTCGACCACGGCCTGCACTGTCTGCGGACGGTTGCCGTCCATCGTCAGGATCGGACCGCCGTGCCACAGGCTGGCGGGGGCAGGGGCATCCTTGGCGGCCAGCTGGGTAGACATGGCCAGTGCCAGCAGCAGGGCGCCGGACGGGATCAGCTTCGACATGGGAATTGGGCTCCTCTCCGCCCGGCACAGTGATACAGCGCGGTGCGGCGCGCAAGCCGCGCCGGTGCCAAGCCCCCTTGCGGCCGGGGCGGGAATGTCCTTTCATGTGCATGGGCGTGCTGATCAAATTCGGAGTATTGCATGCTGCGTCCCGCCCTGGCCCTGATCCTGTCCCTCTCGCTCACCGCCCCGGCGCTGGCCGCACAGGACACGGTCCTGCGCGAACAGCGCGCCGTGACCATCGGCGGCGCGGCCGAAACATGGCAGCTGGTCTGGCAGGGCAAGCCGCGTTCGATCTGCGGGCCGGAAGATGTCGAAACGGCGATCACCTGCCCGTGCACCGGCTTTGCCTATGGCGAAGTGGGCAAATTGGCGCTGGTGCGCCAGCGCGGCGGACAGGAAGTGGACCGGATGGACCTCGGCCAGTTGTTCAGCGATTTGCCGGCCGACAATGCGCAGGGACTGGCGGCGATGCCGTGGCGGCCGGTGGCGCCGAAGGATTTCGACCGCGCGGTGGACGGCGCCTCGCCCGCCTTCCTGGCCGAAGTGGCCCGCCGCCCGGGACCGCGCGTGATGAAGCTGGCCGACTATGACCGGGACGGCACGGCGAGCGAGTTCCTGGTCCAGGTTGCTGCCGGCCCCTGCGGCCACACCGAATTTGCCGCCGTTGGGGTGGCCAGGGCCAGTGGCAAGCTGCACGCCCTGTCGAGCAAGGCCAATCCCGGCGTGCCGCTGGTGCTGCTGGCGGCAGCGTGGCGGGCCATGCTGGGGGCCAGGCCGGCGCGGGTGGTGAACTATCCTTGCGGCGATCACGGCGCCGAGCAGCAGGAGGAACTGGCCGTTTCGGCCCGGGGCGGGGCGATCAGCGCGGCGCGCGTGCTGCGCCAGTGCAGCGATTCCGGCGCGGCAGGGGCCGAACTGGCGCGCGAGCCGCTGTGACGCGAAAATATTTTTCCGCACCTTAAATCACGCAAAATCAGCACTTTGACGGCGCGTTTCGGGCATGCCCAAACGCGCCGTTAACCATGCGGATTAAAATCGGCCGACGCCTGCCGGTCTTTCCTCCAGCAGCGGTTCATGGCCCATACCGGCCCCACCCGCTCAACTGTGAAGGGGTAGTACAATGGCTGTCATCAACACCAATATCAGTGCCATCCGGGCGGCCAACGCCTCGGTCGCGGCTGACAAGATGCTGGGCGTCGCGATGGAGCGCCTGTCGACCGGCAAGCGCATCAACGGCGCCAAGGACGACGCGGCGGGGCTGGCGATTTCCACCACCATGACCGCGCAGGTCCGCGGCATGAACCAGGGCATCCGCAACGCGAACGACGGCATCTCGCTGTCGCAGACCGCGGACGGGGCGCTGAACGAAGTTTCCAACATGCTCCAGCGTGTGCGTGAATTGGCCGTGCAGTCGGCCTCGGGCACTTACCAGACCTCGGACCGCACCTACATGCAGTCGGAAGTCACCGCGCTGACCGAACAGATTGACGACGTGCTGTCGAACACCAAGTTCAACGGCAACGCGCTGTTTTCCAAGACGGCGGGCACGGACGTGACCTTCGACATCCAGGTCGGGGCGGATTCGGGTGAAACGATCACGCTCACCTCGCTGGCGATCGACGGCACCAACATCGACGCAACCGCACTGGACGTAACCACCGCCGCGCTGGCCAGCACCACGATCAACAATGTCGATCTGGCCCTGGCCGACGTCAACGCCAGCCGCGCCGGGATCGGTGCGGGGCAGAATCGGCTGGAATCGGTGGTCAACAACCTGACCAGCAATTCAACCAACCTGTCCGATGCCCGCAGCCGGATCGCCGATGCCGACTATTCGGCCGAAACGACCGCGATGGCCAAGGCCCAGATCCTGAGCCAGGCGTCGACCGCGATGATCGCCCAGGCCAACCAGAGCCAGCAGAACGTGATGTCGCTGCTGCGCTAAGTGTCCTCTCCAGCCTGACGGCTGGAAGCATCACCGGCCCACTTCGGCCCCGCCGAAGCACAAGTGCGCCAAACCCGGCTCTTCCCATCATGGGGGCATGATGCCGCCGTCCCGCCCTGCGCGGGGCGGCGGTTTTGCTTGCCTTGGCGCGCCACATCGGGAAAAGGCGCGGGGCTATGACCGACGCAGATCTCCACGCCGCCGCTCAGGTGTCCAAGGCCTGGCCCTTCGAGGAAGCCCGCAAGCTGCTGAAGCGCTTCCCGGACGGGAAACCGGGCGGCGAACCCGTGTTGTTCGAAACCGGCTATGGCCCCTCGGGCCTGCCGCATATCGGCACCTTCCAGGAAGTACTGCGCACCACGCTGGTGCGCCGCGCCTATGAAGTGTTGTCGGGCGGCGCGCCGACCCGGCTGGTTGCCTTCAGCGACGACATGGACGGGCTGCGCAAGGTGCCCGACAACGTCCCCAACCAGGGCCTGCTGACGGCCTACCTCGGCCACCCGCTGAGCCGGATTCCCGATCCCTTCAACAAGTACGAAAGCTTCGCCCACCACAACAACGCGATGCTGCGCGAATTCCTTGACCGCTTCGGGTTCGACTATGAATTTGTCTCGGCCAGCGATCGCTACAATTCGGGCGCGTTCGACGATGCGCTGCGCGGCGTGCTGCGCAATTTCGGCGCGATCATGGAGGTGATGCTGCCGACCCTGCGCGAGGAACGCCGCAAGACCTATTCGCCGGTCCTGCCGGTCAGCCCCAAGACCCACCAGGTGCTGCAGGTCCCGGTGGAAGTGGTCGATGCCGAAGCAGGGATCGTCCGCTTCGAGGACCACGGCGAAATGGTCGAAAGCTGTATCCTGGGCGGCAATGCCAAGCTGCAGTGGAAGGTCGACTGGGCAATGCGCTGGGTCGCGCTGGGCGTCGATTACGAGATGTGCGGCAAGGACCTGACCGATTCCGTGCGCGAAAGCGGCAAGATCGCGCGCGTGCTTGGCGGCCGCGCCCCCGAAGGCCTGATCTATGAGCTGTTCCTGGACGAGAAGGGCGAGAAGATCTCGAAGTCCAAGGGCAACGGGCTGACCATCGACCAGTGGCTGACCTATGGCAGCGAGGAAAGCCTGGGCCTCTACCTCTACCGCGAACCCAAGAGCGCCAAGCAGCTCCACGTCGGCGTGATCCCGCGCGCGGTCGATGAATACTGGCAGTTCCGCGAAAAGCTGGCCGACCAGCCGATCGAGCAGAAGCTGGGCAACCCGGTGTGGCATCTGCTGCGCGCCAACGGAGAAAGTGCCACGGGGGGCGAGAAGCTGCCGGTGACTTATGGCCTGCTGCTCAATCTGGTGGGCGTGCTGGGCGCAGGCGCGACTCGCGACCAGGTGTGGTCGTACCTTGGCAACTATGTCGAGAACGCCGATCCGGCCGCGCATCCCG
>JAKPAG010000065.1 GCA_029779535.1 Pseudomonadota bacterium
ATGAAGGACGGCGTGATCGCCGACTTCACCGTGACCGAGCAGATGCTCAAGCAGTTCATCAAGATGGTGCTGCCCCGCGGCGTGCTGCGTCCCAGCCCGCGCATCATCATCTGCGTACCCTGCGGATCCACCCAGGTCGAGCGGCGCGCGATCCGTGAATCGGCGCTGGGCGCAGGCGCCTCCGAGGTCTATCTGATCGAAGAGCCGATGGCGGCCGCGATTGGCGCCGGCCTGCCCGTCAGCGAAGCCAGCGGCTCGATGGTGGTGGACATCGGCGGCGGCACCACCGAGGTCGGCGTGATTTCGTTGGGCGGCATGGTCTACAAGGGCAGCGTGCGCGTCGGCGGCGACCGCTTCGATGACGCCATCATCAATTACATCCGCCGCAACTACGGCATGCTGATCGGCGAACCCACCGCCGAGGCCATCAAGAAAAGCATCGGCTCCGCGTTCCCGGGCTCCGAAGTCAAGGAAATGGAAGTCAAAGGCCGCAACCTGTCGGAGGGCGTGCCGCGCAGCTTCACGATTTCCAGCAATGAAATCCTCGAAGCCCTGACAGACCCGCTGAACCAGATCGTCTCAGCCGTCAAGACGGCCCTGGAGCACACTCCCCCCGAACTGGGCGCCGACATCGCCGACCGCGGCATGATGCTGACCGGCGGCGGCGCCCTGCTGCGCGACCTCGACCGCCTGCTGGCCGAAGAAACCGGCCTGCCCGTGCTTGTGGCAGAAGAGCCGCTGACCTGCGTCGTGCGCGGCTGCGGCATGGCGCTGGAGCGCATGGACCGCCTGGGCAGCATCTTTACCAGCGAGTAGGCACCGGGCGACCGCGCAACCCGCCGACTGCCACCCGTTGGCGGGCCGGGATGCCCTGCAGCGGCCGCCCCCGGCAAACCTGCCCCGCGCTGCGGTCGAAACTGGGACAATCCGCCAGCACTATGCCTTTGGGAACCCTCGATCGAACCCCGCCCCCCTTTTTCAAACAGGGGCCGTCGGCGTTGTCCAAACTGGTCTTCTTCAGCGCGCTGGCGCTGTTCCTGATGGTGGCCGATGCGCGCCTGAAGCTGTCCCAACCCCTGCGCGCGGTCGCTGCCACCGCCCTCTATCCCCTGCAGTGGCTGGTGATGCAGCCGGTCTATCTGGCACAGAATGCCAGCGCTTACGTCGGCACGGTCAAGTCGGCCCAGCAGACCGAGAGCCAGGCCCGCCAGAAGCTCGCCATGCAGGCCCTGCGATCCAATCAGGTGGAGCA
>JAKPAG010000098.1 GCA_029779535.1 Pseudomonadota bacterium
CAACCAATGCCAACACACAAACAGCCCCGCTTCGGCGGGGCTGATTGCGTTTTGCCGCCGCGCTTCCCGGCCGGTTACTTGCCCTCGAGGCCGATCAACCACCAATCCAGCGGCGCGCCAATCCGCAACCAGCACACCGACCGAGCCCAGCACGCCTCAGCCATGGCCGCCGATACATCCCCGCAGGCCCTATCGTGAACCTGGATGCCCAGCACAAGGACCGGCGTCACTCAGGCCTGCCGCGAGCAGCGCGGGGCTGCCGGCCGCGGCGAAACCAACAGTCCACGACGCAAAACGCCGTTTACGCATCAATCCGCCATCAGGCCGCGCACAAACCCGATCAGCCCGGTCTGCCGAGCACGCTTCATCCGTTCGGCCGCGAGGATCTGGCTGACCTTGGCGAAGCAGCGGTCGATGTCGTCATTGACCACGACATAGTCATAGCCGTCCCAGTGGCTGATTTCCGCACGAGCCCGGTCCATCCGGGCCTGGATTACCTCTGGCGCATCGGTGCCGCGGCCGGTCAGGCGGCGGCGCAGCTCATCGATGCTGGGGGGCAGCAGGAACACGCGGACCACGTCGGTTTCCAGCTTCTGGTACAGCTGCTGGGTGCCCTGCCAGTCGATATCGAACAGGAAATCCTGGCCTTCGCGCAGCCCCGCCTTCACCTGGGCCTTGGGCGTGCCATAGGAATTGCCGAACACCGTGGCCCATTCGAGGAACTGTTCATCGGCCACCATGCGGTTGAATTCCGCCTGATCGACGAAGATATAGTCCTGACCGTCCACTTCGCCGGGCCGCATTGGCCGGGTGGTGGCGGAAATCGACATGCGGATGGCTGGATCGTGTTGCAGCAGCATCCGTGCGATGGTGGTCTTGCCCGCGCCCGAGGGCGAGGACAGGATGAACATCAGCCCGCGGCGGTGCAGGGCATCAACGGTTGGCTTGCCGGTATCGTCCATGCGCTTCATTCGCGCATGGCGGGCCAGGGATCAAGTGTCGGGGCTGGCCTTTTTCGGACCGGCCCGCTTGCGTTCGCGCCGCCGGTCATAGAGCTTCTTGGCGAGAGCGCCCGAAACAACGACGATCGCGCCGGGGACGGAGCTGGTGGCCACGCGCAGCGCCACCGCGCCGACCGCGCCGCGCAGCAGGTTGCGATCCCTTGGCTGAGCCTCCGGCTTGTCCGGCAAGGCACGCCTGACCGCCACGTCCAGCAGCCGGCTTCCGCCCTTGCGGGCCAGCGTGGCCAGGATGCGGTCCGCCCCGGTCATCGCCGCGCGCTCATTTCTTGCGGCCGAAATCCACCGTGACCACGTTCGAGCCGTCGTCGCTCGTCACCGCGGGGGCGGCGCCGGGCGCGTCATTCTCGGCCGCTTCGTGCGCCTCGGGGGCGGCATCGGCCTGAACGGCCTGGAATTGCAGCCCGAAATCCACCGCCGGATCGACGAAGGCGGTGATTGCGGCAAAAGGAATGTCGAGCTTGGCCGGCAGCTGGTTGAACGACAGGCCCACGGTAAAGCCGGTCTCGTTCACTCCCAGGTCCCAGAACTTGTTCTGGAGCACGATGGTCATCTCGTCCGGGAAGCGTTCGCGCAGGTGCGCCGGGATCGAGACGCCGGGCGCGCCGGTCTTGAAAGTGATGTAGAAGTGGTGATCGCCCGGCAGCATCCCGCCGCCGTCCACGATCTGGCCCAGCACGCGGCCGACCACGGCGCGAAGGGCTTCCTGCACGATTTCGTCGTAGGGGATCAGGCTGTCGGGCATGTCATCGCTCATCCGCTTCAAGTGGCCATGCCGCGCGGCGCGGTCAAGGGCAAAGCGCTTGCACCTGCCTGATTCCAGCCTATAGGCCCAGCCTATGCGCACCGCCCGGATCGTCCGCAAGACTCACGAAACCGACATTGCCGTCGAGGTGAATCTCGACGGCACCGGCAAGTATGACGTGTCCACCGGGATTGGCTTTCTCGATCACATGATCGAACAGTTCAGCCGCCATTCGCTGATCGACCTGACCTGCCACATCAAGGGCGACCTGCACGTCGACCAGCACCATACGACCGAGGACAGCGCGATCGCGATCGGCCAGGCGATTGCCCAGGCGCTGGGCGACAAGGGCGGGATCGGCCGTTACGGCGAGGCGCATTCCGCCATGGACGAAGCGCTGAGCCGCGTCGTGCTCGACATTTCGGGGCGCCCCTGGCTGGTGTGGAACGCCGCCTTCACCCAGGAACGCCTGGGCGAGATGGATACCGAGTTGTTCGAACACTGGTTCCAGTCAATCGCGCAGGCGGTGGGGATCACCCTGCACATCGAGTTGCTCTACGGCAGCAACAACCACCACATCTGCGAAGGCATCTTCAAGGGCTTCGCCCGCGCCATGCGCCAGGCGGTGGAACTGGACCCGCGCAAGGGCGGGGCCGTGCCGAGCACCAAGGGCCAGCTCGGTGGCTGAAGTCCTCGCGCTGATCGATTACGGCGCGGGGAATCTCCATTCGGTCGCCAACGCGCTGAAAGCCGCCGGGGCAGAAAATGTCCTGGTCACCGCCGATCCTGACGTGGTGCGCGCAGCGGACCGGATCGTCCTGCCGGGCGTGGGCAGCTTCAAGGCCTGCGCCGAAGGGCTGCGCGCGATCCCGCATCTGGTTGAAGCGATGAGCGAGCGGGTGCTGGTGGGCGGCGCGCCGTTCCTGGGCATCTGCGTTGGCATGCAGTTGCTGGCGACGCGCGGCGTCGAACACGGCATTACCCCGGGGCTGGGCTGGATCGCCGGCGAAGTGCGGCTGATCGAGCGGACCGACCCCGCGATCAAGATTCCCCACATGGGCTGGAACGACGTGATCGTTCGCCCCCACGCGCCGCTGGTCGAAGCGGGCGAGGCCTATTTCCTGCATTCCTACCACTTCGTCCCCGAAGATGGGCATCACGCCGTGGCCATGACCGATCATGGCGGCGGGCTGGTTGCCGCCGTGGCGCGCGAAAACGTGGTGGGGGTGCAGTTCCATCCGGAAAAGAGCCAGGCCTATGGCCTCGCGCTGCTCCGCACGTTCCTGGAGTGGAAGCCGTGATTGTCTTTCCCGCGATCGATCTGAAGCAGGGCCAGGTCGTGCGCCTGGCCGAAGGCGACATGGACCGCGCCACGATCTATGGCGACAACCCGGCCGCCCAGGCGATGAAGTTCGCCGAGGCCGGATCGCAGTTCCTCCACGTGGTCGATCTCGACGGCTCGTTCGCCGGACGAGCGGAAAACCGCGCCGCGGTGGAAGCGATCCTGGCGGAATTTCCGGGCCATGTGCAGCTGGGCGGCGGTATCCGCACGCGCGAGGCGGTGGAAGGCTGGTTCGACCTTGGCGTCAGCCGGGTCGTGATGGGCACCGCCGCGCTGAAGGACCCGCAGTTCGTCAAGGACATGGCGAAGGAGTTCCCGGGCGGGATCGTGGTGGCGGTCGACGCGCGCGATGGCATGGTTGCAACCGAAGGCTGGGCCGAAGTGTCGGACGTTTCGGTGGTCGATCTCGCCCGCCGGTTCGAGGATGCGGGCGTCGCCAGCCTGCTGTTCACCGACATCGGCCGCGACGGGCTCTTGAAGGGCGTGAACATCGATGCGACGGTCGAACTGGCGCGGCAGGTCGATCTGCCGGTGATCGCCAGTGGCGGGGTCAAGGGGCTGGACGACATTCACATCCTCTCGCTGCACGCGGCTGACGGGATCGAAGGGGTGATTACGGGCCGCGCGCTCTATGACGGGCGGCTCGATCTGGCGGCGGCCATTGCCATGGCCAACCGGGCCTGAGCCATGACCGTCCGCATCCGCGTCATCCCTTGTCTCGATGTCCGCGATGGCCGCGTGGTCAAGGGGGTGAACTTCGTTGACCTGCGCGATGCCGGCGATCCGGTGGAGCAGGCCCGCGCCTATGACGCGGCCGGGGCGGACGAATTGTGCTTCCTGGATATCAGCGCCAGCCACGAAGGGCGCGGCACGCTGCTGGATGTGGTCCGGCGCACCGCCGAAGTTTGCTTCATGCCGCTGACCGTGGGCGGGGGCGTCCGCTCGGTCGAGGATGCGCGCGCGCTGCTGCTGGCAGGCGCGGACAAGGTCGCGGTCAACAGCGCGGCGGTATCCCGGCCCGAAGTGGTGTCCGACAGTGCCGAAAAGATGGGCAGCCAGTGCATCGTCGCCTCGGTCGATGCCCGCCGCACGGGCGAGGGGCGGTGGGAGATTTTCACCCACGGCGGGCGCAAGGCGACCGGGATCGATGCCGTGGCCCATGCCGTGAGCCTGGCCGAACTGGGGGCGGGCGAACTGCTCGTCACCTCGATGGATGGCGATGGCACGCAGAAGGGTTACGATCTGGAGCTCACTCGCACCATTGCCGATGCGGTGTCGGTGCCGGTGGTGGCCAGTGGCGGGGTCGGCACGCTCGATCACCTGGTCGAAGGGGTGACCAAGGGCCATGCCAGCGCGGTGCTGGCGGCTTCGATCTTCCATTTCGGCACTTACACCATTGCCCAGGCCCACGCCGCACTGCGCGCCGCCGGCCTGCCCGCGCGGGGTTAGCTGACGGCCCGCTGACGGTTTGCTGAACGGGCGCGGCCAGTCCCGGCTTGGGACGTCCCCTGTCATGGCCATTGCGCGCGGCGCCGGCATGACGCAGGCCGCGTGGCATGATCGGCCGTTGTGTCATTGCCCTGTCCGTCCTGCTGGCCGCCGCTCCGGCCCTGGCCCAGTCGGGCGCCTCGATCCCGGAACCGTCGGATGCCCTGCTGTTTGGGCTTGGCTTTGCCGGGCTGGTGATCGGCCGCTGGGCCGCGCGCCACAAGCCGGGCGATTGAGCGCCGCTGCTTGACCTGAGCGCCAGTGCGAAGCATGGCTTGGCGCCATGGATACCCTGACCCGCCTTGCCGCCACCATCGCATCGCGCCGGGGCGCCGATCCCGCCAGCAGCTGGGTGGCCAAGCTGCACGCGCGCGGCGTGCCCGTGATTGCCAAGAAGCTGGGCGAGGAAGCCGTCGAAACGGTGATCGCTGCCTTGTCGGGCAGCCGCGACGAACTGGTTGGCGAGGCCGCCGACACGATCTTTCACCTGCTGGTGCTGCTGGACGCCAAGGGGGTCAGCCTGGACGAAGTGCTGGCCGAACTGGACCGCCGCGAAGGCACCAGCGGGATTGCCGAAAAAGCCGCAAGGAAGCCTGACTGATGCCGATCGATCCGACGCTGCCCTACGATCCGAACAACATCTTCGCGAAGATCCTGCGCGGGGAAATCCCGAACAAGACCGTCTATGAAGACGAATGGGCGCTGGCGTTCCACGACATCAACCCGCAGGCCCCGGTGCACGTGCTGGTGATCCCCAAGGGGCCCTATGTCAGCTGGGATGATTTTTCCGTCCGCGCCAGCAGCGATGAAATCGCCGGGTTCATCCGCGCCGTCGGCCAGGTCGCGCGCGATCTGGGGCTGGTCGAGCCGGGCTACCGCCTGCTTGCCAATATCGGCCAGCACGGCCACCAGGAAGTGCCGCACCTGCACGTCCACATCTTTGGCGGGCGCCAGTTGGGGCTGATGCTGCCGCGCTAGGCCAGGGCGCGCGATTAATGCGCCCTGCCGAACGAGTGCCCTTGCCCTGCGAGTCGCCACCCGGCTAAAGCTGTGGCCGCATGACGTCTTTTCCCGCCCCGCCATCCGGCCTGATCGAAGGCAAGCTGCACCGTTTCGCGGTGCGCGCCTATTTCGAGGACACGGACCTGTCGGGCGTGGTCTACCACGCCAATTACCTGCGCTGGTTCGAACGCGCCCGGTCGGACTTCGTCCGGCTGCTGGGGATTGACCAACGCGCGGTGAATGACAGCGGCGAGGGCGCCTTTGCCGTCGCTGACCTGACGATCCGCTATGCCGCCCCGGCCCGGCTGGACGATGGCGTCTTGATCGAAACCATCTGCGACGAGCTGGGTGCGGCCAGTTGCCGGATGCATCAGAAGGCTTTCCGCGAGGATGGCCTGCTCTTGTCCGAAGCGCGCTTTCGCATCGGCTTCGTTGCCCCCGATGGCCGCCCGCGCCGCATGCCCGCGCCGTGGCGCGCGGCCTTTGCCAGCATTGTTACCGAAGGATCCCAATGACCCAGCTTGCCCTGCTTGCCGCCGCGGCGGTTGCCCCGCGCCATCTCGACCCGGTGAAACTGTTCATGGACGCGGACATCGTGGTGCAGCTGGTCATGGCCGGGCTGGTGCTGGCCAGCATCTGGGTCTGGGCGATCGTGATCTCGTTCAGCCTGCGCATGGCCGGGATCCGCAAGCGCACCGATGCCTATGAAAAGGACTTCTGGAAAGCGCCCAACATCGACGAATACCAGGCCGAAATGGGCAAGGGCGAAGTGCCGATTGCCCGGGTCGTCGCGGCGGGGCTGGCCGAATGGCGCCGTTCGGTCGGCAGCAAGCCGATCGACCGCGAAGGCACCCGCCAGCGCCTTGCCGTGGTGATGGACAGCGCCGTCGCGCTGGAGGCCGACAAGCTGGCGGAGCGGCTGAACTTCCTCGCCACGGTCGGCTCGGTCGCGCCCTTCGTCGGGCTGTTCGGGACCGTCTGGGGGATCATGAACAGCTTCTTCCAGATCGGGCAGCAGCAGAACTCGTCGCTCGCAGTGGTGGCGCCGGGGATTTCCGAAGCGCTGTTCGCCACGGCCATCGGCCTGTTCGCCGCGATCCCGGCGGTCATTGCCTACAACCGCTTCTCGCACCGCGTGAATGCCTATGAAGCGCGGTTGCAGCGCTTTGCCGACCGCTTCCACGCCAGCCTCAGCCGCGAGCTGGAGGCGCAGTAATGGCGATGGGGTCCGGCCCTTCATCGGCACGCGGCGCGCGGCGGCGCGGACGGGGGCGTGCGCCGCTGGCGGAAATCAACGTCACCCCGCTGGTCGACGTGATGCTGGTGCTGCTGATCATTTTCATGGTCACCGCTCCGCTGATGAACGCGGGCGTGCCGATCGACCTGCCCGACAGCAACGCCAATGCCCTGGCGCAGGAACCGCAGCAGGTGGAAATCAGCCTGTCGCGCGATGGGCGGATCTACATCGACCAGACCGAACTGGCGCCGGGCGAGCTGCCCGCGCGGCTGGCCGCCATGCCGCGAGGTGCCGATGGCAAGCCGCCGCTGGTCACCCTGCGCGCCGACAAGACGCTGGACTATGGCCGGGTGATGCAGGTGATGGGCGAATTGAACCACGCCGGGTTCAATGCCATTTCGCTGGTCACAAACGCGTCTGCCGCCCCGGCGCCGGTCATCGGCAGTTCAGCGACCGCGCCGTAAGCCCGGTCAGATGGCGCAGCAGTCCCTTCGCAAGGAAGAAGCCCTTGGTCTGGCCGTGGCATTGGCCGCGCATGCCGGGCTGGTCGCGTTCCTGCTGCTGAAGCCGCCTGCGCCGAGCGCGCCCCGGCCCGAACGCATCACCGTGACGCTGAGCGACGAGGTGGGGCTGACTTCAGCCGCGCCCAGCCCGACCGCCGATGCCGCGCCCGATAGCGGCCCTGATCTGGGCGAACCCGCACCCGAACCCAGCCCGGCGCCGCCGCCGCCCAAGCCCGAACCGCAGGTCCAGCCCAGGCCGCAGCCCACGGCCGTGCCGGCGCCCCAGCCCAAACCGCAGCCCAAACCCCTGCCTGTCGTTCCGCCCAAGCCGGCCGTGCCGGTCAAGCCAGTGGTCAAGCCCGCGCCCGCGAAGCCAGCCCCGGCCAGGCCTGTCGCCGCCCCGGCCCGGCCCGCTGCGGCAGCGCCCGCGGCCAAGCCTGCCGCCAAGCCCGGTGCGTCGCGCTTCGCCGATGCGTTCAACAAGGGCATCCCCGGCGCTACCGGCAAGACCCCGGCTCAAAATCCGCCTGCTGCCACGATCGGCCCGGCGGTGCGTTCGGCGCTGGCCGGGGCGATCTCGCGCCAGCTCAAGCCCAAATGGGTCGCGCCGCAGGGGATGGAAGCGGAAAAGCTGGTCACGATCCTGGCTTGGGATCTCAACCCCGATGGCACGCTGGCCGGCAGCCCCCGGGTGGTGCGCCAGGACGGGATCACCGATGCCAACCGCGCCCAGGCCCAGCGCCATGCCGAACAGGCCGTGCGCGCGGTGCGGCTGGCCGCGCCGTTCGACCTGCCGTCCGAATATTACCCCGCCTGGAAGCGGATCGCCGAATTCCGCTTCGACCGGAGATTGTCGCAATGAAGTTGCCCGTTCTGACCGCCCTGGCCCTGGTTCTGGCCGCCCCGCTGGCCGCGCAGCAGGCCGCGCCAAGTCCCGCGCCCGCGCCGCCGCCCGCTGCTCCCGCCGCCGATGCGGGGCTGTCGGGCGCGGTTTCCGACGAAAGCGACTGGCAGGACCTGGGCATTGCCATCCCCGCCTTTGCCACCGATGCCGATGTGCCGACCCAGGCCAGCGCGGGCAGCACCGCGGCGCTGGGCTACAGCGTGGCCGCCGTCATCACGGCCGACCTCAAGAACAACGGCCTCTTCAAGCCGGTCGGCCCCGATGCCCTGCCGCGCCCCGCCTTTGCCGAAGTGCAGGCCCCGGCCTATGCCGGCTGGCGTTCGCGCAGCGCGGAAATGCTGGTGCAGGGCTATGTCCGCGCCGGGGCTGACGGGCAGGTCACGGTCGGCTGCTACCTTTACGACGTGGCGCTGGGCCAGCAGCTTGCCAAGGCGGGCTGGACCGTTGCCCCCGGCGACTGGCGCCGCGCCGCGCACAAGTGCGCCGACATGGTCTATTCCCGCCTGTCGGGTGAAAGCCCGTTCTTCGACAGTCGCATTGCCTATATCGCCGAAACCGGCCCCAAGGACCGGCGGATGAAGCGGCTGGCAATCATGGATTCGGACGGGGCCAACCACCGCTATCTGACCACCGGCCAGGCCACGGCGCTGACCCCGCGCTATTCGCCGGACTACAAGTCGATCCTGTATCTCAGCTATTTCAACGGCCAGCCGCGGATCTACATCTACAACCTGGAAACCAACACCCAGCGCCTGCTGCTGTCGAGCCAGAACCCCGTGTTTGCCCCGCGCTGGTCGCCCGATGGCAAGTGGGTGCTCTATTCGATGGCGATTGCCGGCAATACCGACATCTACAAGCTGCCCAGCGCCGGCGGGGCCAGCATCAAGCTGACCGACAGCCCCGGGATCGACATCGGCGGATCGTTCAGCCCCGATGGCAGCCGGATCGTGTTCGAAAGCGACCGGTCGGGCAGCCAGCAGGTCTATGTGATGAACGCCGATGGCACCGACCAGAAGCGGATCAGCTTCTTCGGTGGGCGCAGCGCCACGCCGGAATGGAGCCCGCGCGGCGATCAGATCGCCTTTACCCACATTGCCGGCAACCTGCGCATCGGGGTGATGAGCCCGTCCGGCGGGGAAATGCGCTATCTGACCGACAGCTGGCAGGATGAAGCGCCGACCTGGGCACCCAACGGCCGGATCATCCAGTTCTTCCGCACCGCGCGCGGCAGCGGCAAGACCGGGATCTGGCAGGTTGACCTGACCGGGCGCAACGAACGCAAGCTCGATACCCCGGTCGATGGCTCCGACCCCGCCTGGGGTCCGCTTCGTCCGTGATGGCGGTTGACTCTGCCCCCCGATTGACCCGTAATTCGCTGTAAAGGAGACCGCCGATGACCAAGCCCCGCATGCGCACCCTGGCCCTGCTGCTGACCGGGGCGGCCGCGCTGGCCGCCTGCGCGCCCAAGGCGCCCAAGATCCTGCCGCCCGATCCGGGCAATGCCGTGTCCACTGACACCAGCGGCGGCGGCGGCGTGCAGGGGCCGGTGCCCGGCACCCAGGCCGATTTCGTGGCCCAGATGATGGGTCAGGACACGATCTATTTCGATACCGACAAGTACAACATCGACGCTGCCGACCAGGCCGCGCTGGCTGCGCAGGCGCAGTGGCTGGCCAAGTATCCCGGCAAGAAGGCGACGATCGAGGGGCACTGCGACGAACGCGGCACCCGCGAATACAACCTGGCGCTGGGCGAACGTCGCGCCAATGCGGCCAAGAACTACCTGGTCAGCCTGGGAATCGACGCCAGCCGTATTTCGACGATCAGCCAGGGCAAGGAACACCCGATCGCGCTTGGCTCGGACGAGGCAAGCTGGTCGAAGAACCGCCGGGCGGTGACGATCACGATCGATTGATGGCGGGCCGGTGCGAGGGCAGTCCGCCCCCCATCGGCGCGGCGCTTATTGCAGCGACGGCAACAGGTCACCCAGCGCGGGCAGCGCAGGCATGACGGCAGAGGCGCCGACGTGCGGCTGGACCAGGCCCAGCGGTTCGCTGGCCATCTGGCCGCCGGCCAGCGCGAACAGGGCCATGGCCAGCACGGAAAGGGTCGCGGAAAGCTTGAGCTGACGGCTCATCGGTTCGGTTCCTTGCACTTGCTGGTTGGCATATGGGGGCGGCTTGATCCTATTGCAATGCAACATTGCATGTTGAAACCTAAATTTTGCTTCATGCGCGCTTCCGCTTGCGCCCGCATAGGGCTTCGGATTATCGCGGCGGGATGAGGCGCTCTGGCCGTTCGAACGATTGGGGTTTCCCGCGCTGGCGCGGCTATGAAGGCGCGCGCGAAGCCGCGCGCATCCGCCTGTGCGATCGCCACGGCTGCACCGAGCCGGGCAATTGCCCCGCGCCGAAAAGCCCGAACAGCCCGGACCGCTGGATGTTCTGCCAGCGCCACGCGGCGGAATACAACCAGGGCTGGGACTATTTCGCCGGACTTGACGCCGAAGAAGCGGCCGAGCGCGAGAAAAGCGAGCGGCAGAGCCACGAAGGCTATCAGGAAAGCGCGCATTACGGCTGGGCCATGTCGGGCGACGGCAGCCGCAGCCGCGACGAATTGCGCGCGCTGGAAGTGCTTGGGCTGGAATCCGACGCCGAATTCGAAGAGATTCGCAAGGCCTGGCGGACCAAGGCCAAGGAAGTCCACCCCGACGTTCGCCCCGGCGACGAGGCGGCGGCCAAGGCGTTCCAGGCCCTGCAACTGGCTTATGAAGTGCTGCGCCAGGCAGAGGAACGGCGGGAGTGGAAGGGCTAGGGTCAGGCCCCTAGGCCAGCCAACCCGACAGTTCGCGCCGCACCAGGTCTTCCAGCATGGCCATGCCCGCATCGGATGTGTTGAGGCAATCGAGCGCGGCAAAATGGGTCCCGCCCGCATCGGTGAACTGTTCGTGTCCGCGGATCGCCAGTTCCTCGCGCGTTTCAAGGCAATCGGCGGAAAAGCCCGGCGCGGCAATCGCCAGGCGGCGGGTGCCGCGCTGCGCTTCGGCGGTCAGCACCGCATCGGTTGCCGGTTCCAGCCACTTGGCCCGGCCAAAGCGCGACTGGAAGCTGACCTCTACCCTGAGGGCAGGGAATTCGGCGGCCAGTGCCTCGGCCAGCAGGCGCGCCGTCTTGCGGCACTGGCAGTGATAGGGATCGCCCAGGTGCAGGGTGCGTTCGGGCATGCCGTGGAACGACAGCAGCAGCACTTCGGGCACGAAATCGAGCGCGCGCAATTGCCGCGCCGTATCGGCGCGCAGCGCTTCGATATGGGCCGGATCGTCGTAATAGGGGGGCAGGGTGCGAAGCGCCGGCTGCCAGCGCATTGCGGCCAGCCGCGCGCCCAGCGCATCCAGCGCCGAAGCCGTGGTCGCGCCCGAATACTGCGGATAGAGCGGGGCAACCAGGATGCGTTCGCACCCGGCGTCCTTCATCGCCTGCACCTCGGCGCCCAGCGCCGGATTGCCATAGCGCATTGCCCAGCGCACCATCACGCTGTCACCAAGCCGGGCCTGCAGCGCTTCGGCCTGGCCCTTGGTGATCGCGGCGAGCGGCGATCCGTCCGGCCCCCAGACCTGGGCATAGGCATGGGCCGACTTGCGCGGCCGGGTATTCAGGATGATCAGGTTGAGGATCGGCCACCACACCCCGCGCGGGATTTCCACCACGCGCCGGTCCCACAGGAATTCCTTGAGATAGCGCCGCACCGCCGCGGGAGTGGGCGCATCGGGCGTGCCCAGGTTGACCAGCAGCACGCCCACCCGGGGGCGGGCGACAGGCGGGTGATTGGCAGGCAGGGTCATTGGGCCTCGCTGGTCAGCGGCAGGGCGTGCAGGCGCGCGCCGCCGGCGGAATGGAGCGCGTTGGCAATCGCGGGCGGGGCGGCAATCGTGCCCAGTTCGCCCGGATCGAACGGCGGTTCGGCGCTGTCGATAAAGTCGACCTCGATCTCGGGGCAATCTGTCAAAAGGGGCAGGCCCATCATGCCCAGCCGTCCGGTCAGCGGCAGGCCGTCGCCAAAGGCGCTGGTCGATCCGGTCGCCAGTCCCAGCCCGAACAGCAGCCCGCCCTCGATCTGCTGGCGGGCAATGTCGACGTTCACGATCCGGCCGATGTCGGCCACGGCGGTCAGCTTGTCGACGCGGATGCCGCGTTCGTCATGGCGGGCGCTGGCGATCACCGCGATCCGCCCCTCGCGCCCGGCGACAGCCATGTGGTGGATCGCCAGCCCCTGGCCGCTGCCGCCCGCGCCGCCGTTCCATTCCGCCAGGCTGGCGGCGCGTTGCAGGCACTGCGCCAGCTTGATGTCGCCGCCCAGCATGGCGATGCGGTAGGACAGTGGCTCGCGCCCGGCGCGCTCGGCCAATTCGTCGATGAAGGTTTCGATCAGGAAGCAGGCCAGCGCATGGCTGTTGCCGCGCATCCGCCCGGTCGGCAGGCCAATCGCGGCGGGGACGTGTTCGACCACCAGGTTGGCAATGCCATAGGGCGGGACCATCCCGGCCATGGCGAGCGGATCGCCCTGGTCCTGCGCCGCCAAGGCATCCTGCGGCGGCTGGTTCGCAAACAGCCGCTGGCCGAATTCCCGCGCGGTGGCCGGCATGGCGACCCGCAGCTTGAGCGCGGTGAGCGAGCCGTCCGGCGCGGTGCGCGCGGCCAGCACGGCATGGAGCGGGGTGCGCGGCAGGCCCGCCACCTGCTCCTGCCAGCGCGACCAGGTAAGTTGCACCGGGCGTCCCAACTCGCGCGCGATCAGCGCCGCTTCGGCGAGGTGATCGCTTTCCAGCCGCCGGTCAAAGCTGCCCCCGGCGGGCATGGGGTAGAGCACGACGCGCTCCACCGCGATGCCCAGCGCGGCCGCCGCCTTGCGCCGGGCGGCCTGCGGGGCCTGGCTGGCGGCCCACAGTTCCAGCTTGCCGTCCTGGAACCGGGCGGTTGCGCTGGCGGTTTCCAGCGTGGCGTGGATCGCCGGAGCCACGGCATAATGGGCGACGTGTTCGAACTTGTCCGACAGCCACTTGTCCGGATCGCCGCGCTCGGCAATCCGGGTGGCCGTGCCGTAATGCAGCGCTTCGCGCAGCGCGGCATCGATCTTCGCGCTTTCCGCGCGGCCTTGCGCGGCAAAGCGCGGCGCGATCAGCGACAGGGCGCGTTCGGCGGCCCACCAGTCATTCGCCACGGCGGCCAGCCAGTTATCGCCGTTGACCAGCTTGACCAGTCCCTGGACGGCCTTGGCCTGGTGGGTGTCATAGCCGCCCAGCCGGCTATCGCCCACCGGGCCGTGGCGGATCGCGGCGTGGAGCATGTCGGGCAGGCGCACGTCGGCGGCAAAGGCATGGCTGCCATCGACCTTGGCCGGCAGGTCGAGCCGGGGATAGCGCAGCGGCGCGCCGGGCGGAAACTCCGCCGCGCGCTCTGCCATCGGTTCCACCCGCACGGCGGCGGGGCGGGGCGGGGTATAGCCGGCCGCATCCTCGACCAGCTGGGCGAAGGACAGCTTCTTGCGGTCATGCACCACGAAGCCGGCCTGCGCGTCGCACTCTTCCCAGGCCACGTCCCAGCGATCGGCCGCAGCCATGGCCAGCATCGCGCGGGCGCTGGCGGCGGCGATCCGGGCCGGTTCCTCGTGCGCGGTGAGCGACGTGCCATCGGCGCTGGTGACGAAGGCTTCGCGTTCGGCAAAGCGGCGGGCGAGCAGGCTGCCTGGTTCGTCCGCCAGCCCCGGCAGCAGCGGCATCCACAGCTGCGCCCAGTGCGCCGCCAGCGGCGCATTGGCATAGGCCCCGCTGACCGGTGCGGGTTCCACCGCGACCTGGCGCCAGTCGGCCCCCAGCTCGTAAGCGACGATCTGCGGGATCAGGGTGGAAATGCCCTGGCCCATTTCCACTTCGGGCACGGCGACGCTGACCACGCCGTCCTTGCCGATCTTCAGCCAGGCATCGAACAGCACTTCATCGGGGCCAGCCGCCAGCGGCGGGGGGAAGCGGCGCGGGGTCAGCGCCCAGGCGACCAGCAGGCCGCCAGCCGCCCCGGTGCCAAGCACAAATCCGCGCCGCGAAATCCGCATGGAGCAGGGCTTACTGGTTGTCGAGCCAGGCTGCAACGCGCCGCGCCAGAGTGGCGAAGGCTTCGGCCTGCGGGCCATCGCCGGCGGCGGGCGGGGTGCCGGCATCGCTTTGCTGGCGGATCGCGATATCCAGCGGAATGCGGCCCAGGAAGGCGTGGCCCAGCGTCTTGGCGGTGGCTTCCGCGCCGCCCTGGCCGAAGGGATCGCTCACCTCGCCGCAGTGCGGGCACATGTAGCCGGCCATGTTCTCGACAATACCGACCACCGGCACCTGGCCGACATCGAACAGTTGCAGCGCGCGAGCCGCGTCGATCAGCGCCAGGTCCTGCGGAGTGGACACGATCACCGCGCCGGTGGGCTTGTGGCGTTGCAGCATGGTCAGCTGCACGTCGCCGGTGCCCGGCGGCAGGTCGACCACCAGGGTATCGATATCGCCCCAATCGGCATCGACCAGCTGGCCCAGCGCATTGCTGGCCATCGGCCCGCGCCAGGCGATCGCCTTGCCCGCCTCGATCAGCTGGCCCATCGACAGCACCGGCACGCCCCACCGGGTCGGCACGGGGATCAGCTTGTCGCCGCGCGCCTTCGGCTTGATCCCTTCGGTGCCGAGCAGGCGCGGCTGGCTGGGGCCATAGATATCGGCATCGACCAGGCCGACCTTGCGGCCCATCCGCGCCAGCGCGATCGCCAGGTTGGTCGATACGGTGGACTTGCCCACGCCGCCCTTGCCAGATCCGACGGCGATGATCCGGCGGCGCGGCTTGTCGGCCGTCATCGCCACGCGCACTTCACTCACCCCCGGCGCGCCGGCCAGCGCATCCTTGACCGCCGCTTCGAGCCGCTCACGCTCGACGCTGTCGAGGCCCCCGACATCGAGCACCAGCACGGCCACGCCATCGGTCAGGCGCAGCGATTGCAGGCGCTGCTGGGCCAGCGGCGGCAACAGGGGCTTCAGGGTATCGGCATCGGGTCCGGCAGTCACGGTCAGGCTCCTCGGGGTTGGTCAGCGCGCCCTAGCAGGGAAAAAGCGCAGGGGGGCACTGTTTTTGTGGGAACACCATACCTATAGTGCCTGACATGAGAGGAATTCGCAGCCCCGGCCGGGGCAGCAGGCTGGGTATGGACGCGGGCCGGAACCCGTGGCGCGGAGGCGGTGACGCCGGGTCTGCCGCGAGCGATCCCGCACCCGCGCCAGACAAGGAAGGCGCGGCCCAGCCGCACAATCCCTGGAAGTCACCCGAGGACGAGGCACAGGCGCGCCGTTCGGCCGGGATCGACGATATCTTTCGTGGTCGTGACCGGCGGCGGCGCATGGGCGGCGGGCCGGATGCGGCCGGACCGGGGCCGGGCCTGGCGCGGCTGGCCGCGCCGCTGGCCGCGGCGCTGGTGCTGGGCGCGCTGGCGGCCACATCGGTCCACGTGCTGGACGAAGGTGAACAGGGCCTCGTCACCACGGCGGGGCGCTATGCCCGCACGGTCGGTCCGGGGCTGACCGTGACCTTGCCCTGGCCGGTGCAGCAGGTCAGCGTGCACAAGACCGCCGAAATCGCGCAGATGGGCTTTCCGGCCAAGGGCGGCGAAGCCACGCTGCTGACCCGCGACCAGTTCCTGGTCAACCTGGCCTGGCAACTGCGCTGGAAGGTGCGCGATCTGAAGGCGTTCAGCTACGGCGCGGCCGATCCGGAGCAGACCCTGCGGCGGCTGGGCGAAGCGCAGATGCGCGCCGCCGTTGCCGAAGTGCCGTTCGACGCGCTGTGGGATGGGACCCAGCAGGGCGCCTTGCAGGACCGGGTGCGCCGGCGGCTTCAGGCGGTGCTCGATGCCTATGGCCTGGGCGTGGCGGTCGAAGGCGTGGAAGTGGTCCGCGCCGATCCGCCCGCGCGGCTGGCCGATGCTTTCCGCCGCGTGGCCGAAGTGCGCGAGGAAGCGCGCAAGGACCAGGATACCGCGCGCAAGTTCGCCGAACAGACCCTGACCAAGGCCGAGGTCGAGACCGCCGAATTCGACAAGGCTTATGGCGAATACAAGGCGGCCCCCGGCGTGACCCGGCAGCGGATGTATTACGAGACGATGGAAAAGGTGCTGGGCAACAACCAGAAGGTGGTGGTCGGATCGGGCGTCAGCGCCACGGTCCCGCTGCCTGCGGCGCGCGCCGTTGCCGCTGAACCGGCGGTGAAGAAGTGACCGTGGCCGCCCGTCTTGCCGCCTGGCGGATGCCGCTGTTCGCGGCCGCGCTGGTCGGCGCGCTGGGCCTGGCCAGCGTGGTCATGGTTCCCGAAACCCGCCAGGCGGTGGTGCTGCGCATGGGCCAGCCCGACCGCGTGATCAACGCCTTCCGCCCCGGCGGGCAGAGCGGGGCGGGACTGGAATGGCGCATCCCCTTCGTCGAACGGATCGTCTGGGTGGACCGCAACCTGCAGCGTTTCACCAGCGCGGCCGAACAGGTTCGCAGCAATGACGAACAGGTCCTCAACCTCGATATCGACACCACTTACCGGGTGTTCGCCCCGGTCAGGCTGGTCAGCACGGTGGGCGGCCAGGACAAGCTGGTCGATCAGCTGAAAGCGATCCTGCCCGCCTTGCTGCGCGAGGAACTGGGCGCGCACAGCGCCAATACGCTGCTGGCCCCCGGCGCTGGCGGGGCAACGGCGCGGTTGCGCGCGGCGCTTGATGCCAAGGCGCGGGCTTACGGCGCGCAGGTGATCGATCTGCGCATCGCCGCCGCGACGCTGCCCGAACCGGGCCTGCAGGCCGCCCTGGCGCGGATGCAGCTCGACCGCGAACAGCGCGCCTCGCTCGAACAGTCGCGCGGCTCGGCCGAGACCCAGGCGATCATCGCCGACGCCAAGGTCCGCGCCGCCCAGATCTATGCGCAAAGCTATGGCCAGGACCCGGCGTTCTACGATTTCTGGCGCGCGATGAAGAGTTATGAGGCGGTCTTTGCCAACCCTGCGAACAAGGATGGCACCACGATCGTGCTGTCTCCGGACAGCGAATATCTTCGCCAGTTCAGGGGGAAATAGGCCATTCAATTTCCGTTCAGGCGCGGCGGCGTGAATCCGCATGCAGGGGCTGGCGCAGGAACGAACAAGCAAGAGGAAACACGACACGTGCGATACGCCTATGGAGTGACCAGTGCGCTGCTGCTGGGCGGGGCCGTTGCCTCGCTGGCGACCGGCCTTCCCGCCGGGGCGCAAGTGGCGCAGAACGATGCCCAGCAGATGCAGAACGTGGTCCCGCGCGCCGGGGCCCCGGCCAGCTTCGCCGACCTGACCCAGCAGTTGCAGCCGGCGGTGGTCAACATTTCCACCCGGCAGAAGGTCAAGGTGGCCAATGCCAACCCGTTTGCCGGGACCCCGTTCGAGGACCTGTTCGGCGGGGGTGGCGGATCGGCCACGCGAGAGGCGCAGTCGCTTGGTTCGGGCTTCGTGATTTCGGCCGATGGCTATGTGGTGACCAACAACCACGTGATCACCGCCGATGGTCAGGGCCAGGTCGAATCGATCACCGTGACCATGCCCGACGGCAGCGAATATCCCGCCAAGCTGATCGGCCGCGATGCCCCGTCGGACCTGGCGGTGCTGAAGATCAGTGCGGGCAAGCCGCTGCCCTTCGTCAAGTTCGGCGACAGCCGTTCGGCCCGCGTCGGCGACTGGGTGATCGCCATCGGCAACCCGTTCGGCCTGGGCGGCACGGTCACTTCGGGGATCGTTTCGGCGATTTCGCGCAGCACCGGCTCGGGCAGCGCCTATGATCGCTACATCCAGACCGATGCCTCGATCAACCGGGGCAACTCGGGCGGCCCGATGTTCGACATGAAAGGCCAGGTGATCGGCATCAACAACGCGATCTTCTCGCCCACGGGCGGGTCGGTCGGGATCGGCTTTGCCATCCCGGCGGAAACCGCCGCGCCGATTGTCGACAAGCTGATCAAGGGCCAGTCGATCGATCGCGGCTACCTTGGCGTGCAGATCCAGCCGGTGACCGAGGACGTCGCGGATTCGCTCGGCCTGGCGCACAACCGCGGCGAACTGGTCCAGACCGTGCAGCCCGGTCAGGCCGCTGCCAACGCCGGGATCCAGCCGGGTGACATCGTGGTCAAGGTCGACGGCAAGGCCGTTTCGCCCGACCAGACGCTGTCCTACATCGTCGCCAACACGGCGCCGGGCAAGCGCATCCCGATCGAACTGATCCGCAACGGCAAGGCGATGACCGTGACGGCCACGGTCGGCAAGCGGCCCAGCGACGACGAGCTGGCACAGCAGAGCTTCAACCCCGCCGCGCCGGATGACGATCAGTACAATCGCAACCCGCAGCGCCAGGGCGAAGGGCTGGCCGAAAAGACGCTGGGCCTGTCGGTCCTGCCGCTCAACCCGCAGATCGCGCGCCAGATCGGGATGCCCGATGGCACGCGCGGGCTGGTGATTACCGTGGTCGATGGCTCGTCCGATGCCGGGACCAAGGGCCTCCAGCGCGGCGACCTGGTTCTGAGCGCGAATTACCGCCCGGTCACCACTGTCAGCGAGCTGGAAGCGGTGATCCGCCAGGCCAAGGCGGACGGCCGCAACGCGGTGCTGCTGCAAGTCCAGCGGCGCGGCCAGCCGGCGGCCTACCTGCCGATCCGCCTGCGCTGACAAAGCCGGGCCCTGGCCCAACGAAGCGGGGCTCCGTTCCGGGTGGAACGGAGCCCCGTTTGCGTTGCGGCCCGGACTGGCGGTGCGCCGCCTATTACTGCGGCGGGGGAACCGCGCGCGGCGGTTTGGCCGCGCCAGGTTCGGCGCGCGGCGACTTGGCCGGGCTGGGTTCGGCGCGGGGGCGGCGGCCGGTCGCCTCGTCGAGGAAGTCCTGGTTGGCGGCGGGCGGCGCGGCTTCCCCTGGGACCAGTTCCGGCCCGCCATCGGCAGTGCCGGGGTTCTGCGGGTCGATCAGGTTGCCCTGTTCATCGACATAGCTGTAGTCGTTCGGGTTGCCCGACAGCGCGGCTTCGTCATCGGGTTCCAGCTGCCAGGCCGGGGGCACGGCGGCGGTATCGAACTGTTCCACCGGACGCCCGGCCACGGCGACCTTCATGAAGCTGGCAAAGGCCCGCGCCGGGGCCGAGCCGCCCTGCAGGCCGGGCACCGGCTTGTCATCGTCGCGGCCCATCCACACCCCGGTGGTGATCCCGCTGGAAAAGCCCATGAACCAGCCGTCCTTGTTCGACGTGGTGGTGCCGGTCTTGCCGGCCACCGGGCGGCCGATCTGCGCGGCGCGGCCGGTGCCGATGCTGACCGCGCTTTGCAGCAGGTCGGTGATCCCGGCGGCGACATAGGTCGGCACCAGCATCTGCCCGCCCTTGGCCTGGCGCTGGTACAGCACCCGGCCATCGGTTGTGGCGATCTTGGTAATGCCATAGGGTTCGACCGCCTGCCCCTTGGCCGAAACCGAGGCGAAGGCGCGGGTCAGGTCGATCAGCCGCACTTCGTTGGTGCCCAGCACCATCGACGGCACGGTCGAAATCGGGGTGGTAATGCCGAACCGGCGGGCCATCCCCGCGACCGAGCTGAAGCCCACTTCATTGCCCAGCTGCGCCGCGACGGTGTTCTTGGAATAGGCGAAGGCGGTGCGCACATCGATCTTGCCGGCAAAGGTCCCGCCCGAATTGCGCGGGCTCCACCCGTCGATCGTGACGGGTTCGTCGACCACTTCGGAGGACGGGGTATAGCCCGCTTCCAGCGCGGCGAGATAGACGAACAGCTTCCACGCCGAACCGGGCTGGCGAACCGCGTTGACCGCGCGGTTGTAATTGGTGGTGACATAGTCGGTCCCGCCGACCATCGCCAGCACCGCCCCGTCGCGGTCCATGCTGACCAGCGCGCCCTGCGCCCCGGCGGGCACGTTCTTCTGCACCGCTTCGGTCGCGGCGCGCTGCATCCCCACGTCCAGCGTGGTCCACACCTCGATCGGGTCGGTCACTTCGCCCAGCAGGATGTCAAGCTGCGGCAGCGCCCAGTCGGTGAAGTAGCGGACCGAGTTCTGGCCCTTTTCCGAAGCGAACTTGATCGACTTGAAATCGACCGCGGCGGCATCGGCCGGGCCGACCACGCCGTTTTCCTGCATCAAGCCCAGCACCACCTGGGCGCGGCCGACGGCAGCCTCGGCATCGGCGGTCGGGCTGTAGTGCGACGGTGCCTTGACCAGCCCGGCGATGATCGCCGCCTCGGGCAGCGACAGCTCGGTCCCGGGATGGCCGAAGAACTTGCGCGCGGCGCTGTCCACGCCATAGGCGCCGCCGCCGAAATAGACCTTGTTGAGATAGAGTTCGAGGATCTGGTCCTTCGAGAACTTCCACTCGATCGCCATGGCCAGCACGATCTCGCGCAGCTTGCGGCTCCACGTGCGGTCGTTGTTGAGGAACACCGTGCGGGCAAGCTGCTGCGTGATGGTCGATCCGCCCTGCTTCCAGCGCCCTTCCTGCACGCGGACATAGAAGCTGCGCACGATCCCGATCGGATCGATGCCGATGTGGCTGCGGAAGCGGCGGTCCTCGGTGGACAGCATTGCATCCTTCATCACCTGCGGGATCTGGTTGTAGCTCAGCCACTTGCCATAGCTGGGGCCAAGCGAGACCAGTTCCGACCCGTCGCGCGCGCGGACCACGATCATCTGCCCGGCCTGGCTTGACTTGAGCTCGCCATAGTTCGGCAGCGACTGCGCGGCGAGGCCGACCGCGACGCCGACGATCAGCGCGCCCAGCAGCGCCAGCCCCAGCCCCCAGACCATGGTGTGGCGGATAAACCGGCTGAGCCGCGAGCGCTGCGGTGGTTCCGGCTGACGCCGGCCAGGCGCCGCGCGCCGGATGTCATTGCGTGCCATGTGGCTCGATCATTCCCATTGGCGCGGTGGTTTCCCGGTGCGGTCCGCGCTTCTTCGTTCCTGTGCATAGGGCAATTGTAACCCGGGGTTAATGGGGCAAATTGCCATGCTGTGCGGTGGATCACAGCCGGGCGGGTCTGCCATGGTCCAGATGCCCCCACGGAGACTACGCATGTCCGACCAGGCCGAATTGCCGCGCTATACCCCCGAACAATTCGCTGCCGATGGGCTGACCGAATGCGACATGATCATGAAGGGGGGGATCACCTCGGGCGTGGTCTATCCCTATGCGGTGCTGGAAATCGCGACGCGTCACCGCCTTCGCTCGCTGGGCGGGACTTCGGCCGGGGCGATTGCGGCTGCCTTTGCGGCGGCGGCGGAATTCGCGCGGCGCGGCGGCGATCCGGCGGGCTATGTCCGCCTGCAGGAGCGCTGCGACGCGCTGCCCGAGCTGCTCCCCGGTCTGTTCCAGCCCGACCCGGTGCTGGCCCCGGCGGTCGACGCGGCGCGCGAAGTGGCGGCGCTGCGCCGCGGGGCGGGGGCCGTGGCGGCCTATGTCTGGCGCCATGCCGGGCTTGCCGCGCTGGCCTGCGGGGCAGGGGCGGCGCTGCTCGCGTGGTGGCTGGGCGGAGAGCTGGCGAGCGTGGTGCTCGCCGCGCTGCTGGCGCTATTCGCGGCGCTGGTCGGCCTGGCGGTGCGGCAGGTGCTGACCCGGCTGATCCGCCCGCTGCGCCGCGCGGTGCGGGATGCCGAAACGCACGGGTTCGGGTTCTGCCCCGGACCGACCCAGCCGGGCAGCGCTGGCCCCGGCTTGACCGACTGGCTGCACGCGTCGCTGCAATACATTGCCTTTGGCGACGAAGCCCGCGGCGCCCCGCTGACCTTTGGCGACCTGGCGGGCAAGGAGGGCCAAACGCCGATCGAACTGCGGATGGTCACCACCAACCTGTCGATGCGCCGCCCGCACACCCTGCCCCGGCTGGGGGTCACCGCCGGGTTCGAGCCGGAGCGCTGGGCGCGGCTGTTTCCCGCCGCGGTGATGGACCACCTGACCGCCACCTGCGCGCCGTGGAAAGTGCAGCCCGGCACCCTGCTGTTCCCGGCCGAGAGCGCGCTGCCGGTGATCGTTGCGGTGCGGATGAGCCTGTCCTTCCCCGTGCTGTTCACCACGGTGGAACTGCATGTCGACGATCACGAGTTGCCCAAGGTGCTCAAAAGCCTGGGCGCGCCGCCCAGCCGCCAGGTGCGCAAGGCGCATTTTTCGGATGGTGGGCTGTCCAGCAACTTTCCGGTTCACCTGTTCGACGCGCCTTTGCCCAGCCGCCCGACCTTTGCCTTCAGCCGTGATGCGCTCGACTGGGATCCGGCCGGGGTGCGCCGCCGGGTGGCGCTGCCCGACAGTGCGGCGCAGGGCACCGGGGGGCGGATCAAGCGGATCGAGGACCTTGCCACCTTCGGCTGGCAGGTGCTGGATTCGGCCAAGGACTGGCAGGACCAGCTCACCTCGCAGCTGGCCGGGCAGCGCGAACGGGTGGTGCACATCTACCTTGATACCGATGAAGGCGGGCTCAACCTGTCCATGCCGCCCGAACGCTCGCGCCAGTTGATGCGCTATGGGCTGGAAGCGGGGCAGGCGTTCAACGCCAGCTTCGATTTCGACGAGCACCGCTGGCGGCGGCTGGTGGTGTTCTACAAGGCGATGGGCCAGAAGCTGGATGCCCTGGCCAGCGGCTGGCCGGAATTCGCGCAGTGGTATGCAGGCTATCGCCAGCAGGTGCGCAGTTTCAAGGCGATCCCGGCGGGCGAGCGGGCCGACATGGCGGTGAACCTCGACGCGCTGCTCGCCGCCTGGACCGCCGGCCCCCGCGTCAGGACCGAGGCGCGCAGCTTTCCGCGCACCCCTGTGCGCGAACGGATCAACCCGGACTACTGAACCGCGCTTATTCCTCGGGCTCGAAGTCCAGGCTGGCGCTGTTGATGCAGTAGCGCAGGCCATTCGGCCCCGGCCCGTCGGGGAACACGTGGCCGAGGTGCCCTTCGCAGGTCGCGCAGCGCACTTCGGTGCGGGTCATGCCGTGGCTGGTGTCGCGGAACTCCTCGACCGCGGCGGGGTTGAGCGGGTCGGTATAGCTGGGCCAGCCAGAGCCCGAATTGTACTTGGTCGCGCTCGAAAACAGCGGCGTGCCGCAGCCCGCGCAGCGGTAGACCCCGGCGGCCTTGTTGCTTTCGTACTTGCCGGTAAAGGCGCGTTCGGTGCCGTGCTGGCGCAGCACGTGGTACTGCTCGGGGCTCAGGCGCTCGCGCCATTCCTCGTCGGTCAGGTTCAGCTTGTCGGTCATGTCCGGTGTCTCCCTTGCGCGGGGCGATATGGGGTCAGTGCAGGTGCTCGACAAGCAGCACCGCGCCGTCATGCCCGGCAACCCGCATCCGGGTACCCGGTTCCGCATCGGGGCCGCGCGCCAGCCATTCGCTGTCGCCCAGCCGCACCCGGCCGCTGCCGCCTTCAATCACCTGGGTCACCAGCACCGTTTCGCCAACGGCGCGCGCGCCGCGATCGTTCATCTTGGGATCGGCGCTTTCGATCGGGTTGGCGCGCAGCCAGTTGCGCCCCATGAAGACCGAAACCAGCGCCAGCCCCACGAACAGGACGATCTGCAGCGCCGGGCCGATCGGCACGACCCAGCTGACCAGCCCGGTGACGATCGCCGCCCCGGCCAGCCAGATCAGGAACACGCCGGGGATCGCCATTTCGCCCACCGCCAGCAGCAGCCCCAGCGCCAGCCAGCCCCAGTGCGCGTTGATGCCGAGCAGCTGGTCCATCACTTGCGTTCCCCGCCCGAACCCAGCGCGTCCCTGACCAGTTCGCCGATCCCGCCGACCGAGCCGATCAGCTGGGTCGCCTCGACCGGGAACAGGATGGTCTTGGCATTGGGCGAATTGGCGAACTGGGCCACCGCTTCGGTATATTTCTGCGCCACGAAGTAGTTGAGCGCCTGGCTGCCCGAACCGGCAATCGCCTCGCTTACCACCTTGGTTGCCTGGGCTTCGGCCTGGGCGGCGCGCTCGCGCGCTTCGGCATCGCGGAAGGCGGCTTCGCGGCGTCCTTCGGCTTCCAGGATCTGCGCCTGCTTCTGCCCTTCGGCGCGCAGGATCTCGGCGCTTTTAAGGCCCTCGGCCTCCAGGATCTGGGCGCGCTTTTCGCGTTCGGCCTTCATCTGGCGGGCCATGGCGTTGGAAATGTCGGCCGGCGGGCGGATGTCCTTGATTTCCACCCGGGTCAGCTTGATCCCCCACGGCGCGGTGGCATGATCGACCACGATCAGCAGCTTGGCGTTGATCTCGTCGCGCTTCGACAGGGTTTCGTCGAGGTCCATGGAGCCCATCACCGTGCGCAGGTTGGTGGTCGTCAGCTGCATGATCGCGACATAGAGGTTCGACACCTCGTAAGCGGCCTTGCCCGCGTCCAGCACCTGGAAGAACACGATCGCGTCCACCCCGACCATCGCGTTGTCCTTGGTGATGATTTCCTGGCCCGGAATGTCCAGCACCTGCTCCATCATGTTGACCTTGTGGCCCACCCGGTCGACGAACGGGATGATCAGGTGCAGCCCCGGGTTGGCGGCCAGGGTGAACTTGCCCAGCCGTTCGATCGTGTAGACATAGCCCTGGCGCACCACGCGCACGCCCATGGCCAGGAACACGAAGCCGAACAGCAGCAAAGTCAGCAGAAAGCCGGCCATGATCTTGATCCTTTTGCAATTCCGCCGCCAAGTCTAACGTCTGGCCCGCCCCCGGCAAGCAAAACCGGACAAGCCGCCGCGCCTGCCCCGCTTAACTCCGGAGCAACCATTTTTCGGTAGTTTTCCGCGCCATGATCCAGGAAAATCCCGTCAAGTGGGGCCAGGGCTTCTACGGCTCCGAACATCCCGATACGGCCGCGCTGCGCGTGCAGAAGGAATACATCGACACCATGATCGCGCTGAAGCGCGAGAACATGGACCGCGTCTACGCCTATCTGACCGGCGTGATGGACAAGGCCAAGGAAGAAATGCAGCACGCCCGCGGCGCGCAGGCCGATCACCGCCGCGCCGCGCTGCGCCAGCATGTCGATGAAATCGTCGCCTACCTGAAAGGGCAGGCGCTCGATATCACGCCGCCGTCCACCTATGGCCCGGAAACCGGCCCCGGTTTTGCCGGCACCTATAACCTGGATGAGATCGCGGCCTTCTTCGGCCGGGTCAAATGCGTGCTCGACCAGTGGTACGACAGCCACCTGATCGCCGTTTACGACGAAATGGTGACCCTGGTGAACCTCAAGAAATAGCGCCCGCGCGGGCTTGCCCGGCCGGCGCGCAGCGGGTTACGCTCCTGTCGGAAAAGACAAGAGAGAGGACCCGCCATGCCCGCATCGCCGTTTGACCTGACCGGCAAGGTCGCGCTGATCACCGGCGGCAATGGCGGGATTGGCCTGGGCATGGCCGAAGGGCTGGCCGCCGCCGGCGCCAGCCTGGCAATCTGGGGGCGCGATCCGGTCAAGAACGAACAGGCCCGCGCCCGGCTGGAAGCCCTGGGCGCAACGGTGCTGATCCAGCCCATCGACGTGAGCGACGAAGCCGCCATCGCCGCCGGGATAGCCGAAACGGTGGAGCGGCTGGGCCGGATCGATTTCTGCGCCGCCAATGCCGGAGTGTTCGGCGGCGCGCCGTTCCACCAGCAGACCACCGAAGGCTGGCGGCGGGTCACCACCGTCAATCTCGACGCGGTGTTCTGGACCTTTCGCGAAGTGGTCAGGCACATGCTGGACCGCGCCGCAGCGGGCGATCCGGGAGGGTCGCTGCTGGTCACGTCCAGCACTTCGGCCATCGACGGCGCTCCCGCGAACGAGGCCTATGCCGCCAGCAAGACCGCCGTGCTCGGCCTGATCCGGGGGCTGGCGGTGGAATATGCCCGCCACGGCATCCGCGCCAATGCCCTGCTGCCCGGCTGGATCCGCTCGGACATGACCGCCGAATTGCAGAGCTGGGACAAGTTCAACGACAAGGTGATCGGCCGGGTGCCGATGCGCCGCTGGGGCGAGCCGGAAGACTTCGCCGGCATCGCGGTCTACCTCGCGTCAGACGCCTCGCGGTTCCATACCGGCGACAGCCTGGTCATCGACGGGGGCTATACGATCTTTTGAGTGTGCGGACAGGCCGTCCGGCCTGTCCTTGCAACACCGCCCCGCTCTCCCTCAATCCGCCCAGTACAGCGCCTCGGGATTGTCGATCAGCAGCAGGCGCTGCAATTCCTCGGTCGGGGCGATGCGGGGGATCATGTCGACCAGGTGGCCGTCATCGGGCACCGCGTCCTGCATGTTGGGGTGGGGCCAGTCGGTGCCCCACAGGCAGCGGGTGGGATAGTCGGCGACCAGCGGGGCGACGCTTTCGGCGAACATGTCCCACGGGTCGCCATTGCCGTCGAGGCGGTCGGGGCAGGTCGCCTTGAACCAGATGTCGTCGCGGCTGTTCAGGAAATTGCGGAACGCCTTCATGTCGGCCCCGTCCGGGCCCTGGGTTACGTCGGGGCGGCCCATGTGGTCGATCACCAGCGGCACCGGGATCGCGTCCACGAACGGGCGCAGTTCCTCGAGGATGTCGGCCTCGAAATAGATCACCACGTGCCAGCCCTGCGGCAGGCGCTGGGCCACGTCCAGGAACTTGTCCTTGGGCGCGTCATCGACCAGCCGCTTCAGGAAGTTGAAACGGATGCCGCGCATCCCGCCTTCGTGCAGCGCCTGCAATTCCGCTTCGGAAATCGCCGGATCGACCACGGCCACGCCGCGCGCCTTGCCGTTCGAGCGGGCGATGGCGTCCAGCGTGGCCGCGTTGTCGGTGCCGTGGCAGCTGGCCTGGACGATCACGTTGCGATCGAACCCCAGGTGGTCGCGCAGGGCAAACAGCATGTCCGGCCCGGCATCCTCTGGCAGGTACTTGGCCTTGGCGCTGAACGGGAACTGCGCGGCGGGTCCGAACACGTGGCAATGCGCGTCGATCGCGCCGACGGGCGGGACGTAGAGCGGTTTCGACGGGCTGGGGTGCCAGGAAACGATACGGTCGGTCATCCGAACACAACTCCATCCATCAGCTTGCGCGCGGTGCGCAGCAGCGCGGCCGAAACGACTTCGCCCGCATCGTTCACTTCCAGCACGCAGCTCAATTCGCCGGTCGGATGTTCGACCGACAGCGTCTTGCGGGGACCGTCCGGAACCACCGCCACTTCGGCTGCCGGCGATCCTGGGATCAGGCAGGCGGTGGCCACGCTGACCGCGCCCAGCACGCCGATGGTGGCGTGGGCGCGGTGCGGGATGAAGCTGCGCACGCAGACCGCGCCGCCAGCGCGCGGCGGGGCGACCAGCATCATCTTGGGCACGCTCTTTTCGCGCACGTCGCCCAGGTTCATCGTCTCGCCCACTGCCAGCCGGATCGCCTCGATCCGGGCTTTCAGCTCGGTGTTCGCATCCAGCCAGTCGCGGTCTTCATACCCGGTGATGCCCACGTCCCGGGCCTTCATCACCACGCAGGGCATGCCGTTGTCGATCAGCGTGACCGGCACGCCGCCCACCACGTCCACCGCATTGCCGCTGGGCAGCAGCGCGCCGCAGCTCGATCCCGCCGTGTCGCGGAACAGGGTGGGGACCGGGGCATGGGTGCCCGGCACACCGTCAATCGCGGCATCGCCCCGATAGGTGACCTTGCCGCCCGGCGTCTGGACCGTCGCCACCGCGACCTGCCCGGTGTTTTCCATGTAGATCGCGACCTGCGTTTCATCGCCGGCCGGCTCCACCAGCCCGCGCTCGATCGCGAAGGGGCCAACGCCGGCCAGGATGTTGCCGCAGTTCTGCGCATCGGTGACGATCGCCTGGTCGACGAAGACCTGCAGGAACAGGTAATCGACATCGATCCCGGGGCGCGCGCTCTTGCTCACCACGGCGACCTTGCTGGTCAGCGGGTCGGCGCCGCCCATCCCGTCAATCTGGACCGGGTCGGGGCTGCCCATCACCCGCAGCAGGAAGGCATCGCGCGCGGCCACATCGGCGGGCAGGTCGGCCTTGAGGAAATAGCCGCCCTTCGACGTGCCGCCGCGCATCCACATGCACGGCGCGCTCTGCCCGTCAGACATATTTCAGGCCCATTTCGGCCAGCTTTTCGCGCATCTTGTACATATCGAGGCCCAGTTCGCCCGCAGCCAGGCGGCGGCGCTTGTCGGCCTCGTTGGCTTCGCGGGCCTGCGCGGCGGCCAGCACTTCGGCCGCCTTGGCGCGCTTGACCACGCAGACGCCGTCATCGTCGGCCACGATCACATCACCCGCCTCGATCGGCGCGCCCGCGCAGACCACCGGCACGTTGACGCTGCCGAGCGAGGCCTTGATCGTGCCTTGCGCGAACACCGCCTTGGACCACACCGGGAACTGCATCTCGGTCAGGTCGCGCACATCGCGGATGCCGGCGTTGATGATCAGCCCCCGACAGCCGCGCGCCTGCGCACTGGTGGCCAGCAGGTCGCCGAAATAGCCGTCTTCGCACGGACTGGTCGGGGCGATCACCAGCACGTCGCCTTCCTTCAGCTGTTCGATCGCGACATGGACCATCCAGTTGTCGCCCGGAGGGGCACTGATCGTCACCGCGCTGCCCGCGATCCGCGCGCCGGCATAGATCGGACGCATATAGCTGGCGAGGAGACCCGTGCGGCCCTGCGCCTCGTGCACCGTGGCGACGCCGCAGGCGGCCAGGCCGTCGATCACGTCTAGGGGGGCACGCTCGATATTCTGGACGACGATCCCGCTCATATTTCTCTCCGCGCAAGGTCAGCACGCTGGGCCATGCGCGCCCGCGCCGTCCAACGCATAATGCGAAGTTGGCGCCGGTCATAAATATTTGCTAATCGACCCGGGCAATGACCGATCGGCCACCCAACATCCGCCACTATGCCGCGCTGGCCGCAACCGTTCGCCACGGCAGCCTCAGCCGCGCGGCGCGCGCGGTCAACCTGTCTCAACCCGCGCTCACCCAGGCGATCACCGGGCTGGAAGCGAGCCTGGGCGTGACCCTGTTCCAGCGCGGGCCGCAGGGCATGACCCCGACCGAGCCGGCGCTGCTGCTGGCCCCCCGCGCCGAAGAAGCGATCCGCCACATCGGCAGCCCGCGCGTCACCGGCACGCAGCTGCGCGCCTTTCTGGCGGTGGTCCGCGCCGGGTCCTATGCCGCGGCGGCCGAAGCGACGGGAATCTCCCCGGCCTCGCTCCACCGCGCGGTGGCTGATCTGTCGGTTGCGCTGGGGCAGCGCCTGATCGACCGGCGCGGGCGCAGCCTTGCGCTGACCCCGGCGGGCGAACGCCGCGCGCGCGGGTTCGGCCTGGCCATGGCCGAATTGCGCGCCGGGCTGGCGGAAGTGGCTGCATTGCAAGGAAAATCCGGCGGGCGGATCGCGGTTGGCGCCATGCCGCTGTCGCGCGCGCGCTGGCTGCCTGAAGTGATCGCGCGGTTCGTGGCCGAATGGCCCGGGGTGGACGTGGTGGTCCACGAAGGCAGCCACGCGGAACTCGCCGGCCCGCTGCGCCACGGCGAAATCGACGTGATGCTGGGGGCCTTGCGCGAAGTGACCCTGGTCGATGACCTGGCGCAGGAAGCCGTGTTCGAGGATCGCCCGGCGCTGGTGATGCGCGCCGGGCATCCCCTGCTGGACAGCCCGGACCTGGCCGAAGCCATGTTCGCCTATCCCTGGTTCCTGCCGGGGCGCGAAACGCCGCTGAGGCGCTATTGGGAACACATGGTCCAGGCGCTGGGCCGCACGGTGCCGCATGTCGGGATCGAATGCGGCTCGACCATGATGATCCGGCAATTGCTGCTCGCGGGGGACGGGCTGACCTTGCTGTCACCCGACCAGGTCTCGGTCGAACTCAAGGCCGGGGTGCTGGCCGCGCTGCCCACCCCGGTCCCGGTCGCCCGCACCATCGGCATCACCACCCGCGCCGGCTGGCGGCCCACCCCGACCCAGGCGGGCTTCCTCGGCCTGCTGCGCGAGGTGGGGCGCTCGCTGGCTGATTGATTGATTCGTAAATTACGATAGCCGCATTGGTCATTCGATTGGCGCATGGCCCGGCCCGGCGCGCATGGCCCGGAATGATGCAATGCGAGCTTGCCCTGATCGGATTCGGTGAAGCCGGATCGACCTTTGCCGCTGCCGCCGGGTGGGGACACCGCGCGCGCGGCTGGGACCTGCTGCCTTCCCGCCGCGCCGCCATGGGCGATGTGGGGGTGATCGCGGCGCAAAGCGCCGAGGCCGCGCTGGCCGGAGCGCCGATGGTGCTGTCGCTGGTCACGGCGGATCAGGCGCTGCCGGCGGCCCAGCACTATGCCCCGTTCCTGGCGCAGGGTGCGCTGTGGTGCGACTGCAATTCGGTTGCCCCCGATACCAAGCGCGCGGCGGCCCGGGCGGTCGAAGCCGCAGGTGGGCGCTATGTTGATGTGGCGGTGCTGGCACCGGTCAATCCGGCGCGGCTGGCCGTGCCCCTGCTGCTGGCGGGCGACGGGGCCGAGGAGGCCGAGGGCAAGTTGCGCGCCGCCGGGTTCACCAATGTCCGCGTGGTCGGCAGCGAAGTTGGCCGGGCCAGCGCGATCAAGATGATCCGCTCGGTCATGGTCAAGGGGATCGAGGCCCTGACCGACGAGATGATGGCGGCGGCCGAAGCGGCGGGCGTGGCGGACGAAGTGCTGGCCTCGCTCGACGCCAGCGAAAAGAGCCAGCCGTGGGCGGCGCGCGCTGCCTACAACCTGGAACGGATGCACACGCACGGGGCGCGCCGTGCGGCGGAAATGGAAGAAAGCGCCAAGACGCTGCTGGCGCTGGGAGTTGCCCCGGTGATGACGCGCGGCACCGTGCTGCGCCAGCGTGCAGCGGCGGGAAAGGGAAAAGCATGATCATCGACTGCCACGGCCACTATACCGTGCTGCCCAAGGCCCACGACGAATGGCGCGAGGCGCAGAAGGCGGCGTTCAAGGCCGGGACCGAGTGCCCGCCCTATCCCGCAATCTCCGATGACGAGATCCGCGAGACGATCGAAAGCAACCAGCTGCGCCTGATCAGGGAACGCGGCGCGGACATGACGATCTTCAGCCCCCGCGCCAGCGCGATGGCCCCGCATGTCGGTGATCAGTCGGTCGCGGTGAAGTGGGCGCAGGTCTGCAACGATCTGATCGCGCGGGTGGTGGGCCTCTATCCGGACGTGTTCGCCGGGGTCTGCATGTTGCCCCAGTCCCCCGAGGCTGACATGGCAAGCTCGATCGCGGAACTGCGGCGCTGCGTGGGCAACGGTTTCATCGGCTGCAACCTCAATCCCGATCCGGGCGGCGGCCATTTCAAGCATCCGCCGCTGACCGACGAATACTGGTTCCCGTTCTACGAAGCGATGTGCGAGCTGGACGTGCCGGCGATGATCCATGTCTCGGGCAGCTGCAACCCGGCGATGCACGCCACCGGCGCCTATTACATCGCCGCCGATACCATCGCCTTCATGCAACTGCTGGAAGGCGACCTGTTCGGCCGTTTCCCGAACCTGCGCTTCATCATTCCGCACGGCGGCGGCGCGGTGCCCTATCACTGGGGGCGCTACCGGGGCCTGGCCGACATGCTCAAGAAGCCGGACCTCGCCAGCCACCTGATGAACAACGTGTTCTTCGATACCTGCGTCTATCACCAGCCGGGGATCAACCTGCTGGCCGACGTGATCGACAACAAGAACATCCTGTTCGGCAGCGAAATGGTCGGCGCGGTGCGCGGGATCGATCCCCGGACCGGACACTATTTCGATGATACCAAGCGCTACATCGACGCGCTGGATATCTCGGATGCCGAACGCCACGCGATTTTCGAAGGCAACGCCCGCCGGGTCTTCCCGCGGCTTGATGCCCAGCTGAAGGAGAAGGGGCTGTGACAGCACCGACCGAAAAGCAGAACATCCACGAATACCTTGCGGAATTCGACGACATTCCGGGCACCCGCGTCTTCACCGCGGCGCGTGCCCGCAAGGGGTACTGGATCAACCAGTTCGCGATGAGCCTGATGAAGGCCGAGAACCGCGAGCGGTTCAAGGCGGACGAGAAAGCCTATCTCGACGAATGGAAGCTGTCGGACGAGGCCAAGGAAGCCCTGCTGGCGCGCGATTACAACCGCCTGCTCGATCTGGGCGGCAACGTCTATTACCTCGCCAAGCTGTTCAGCACCGATGGGCTGAGCTTTGCCGAGGCGGTCAGCTCGATGACCGAATATTCCTTCGCGGAATACCGCGAGATGATGAACAAGGGCGGCCGCAGCCCCATCGGCAACCGCTCGATCAAGGGAGGCTATTGAGATGGCCCGCATTACCGCCGGCGTCGCCTCCAGCCACGTGCCCCTGCTGGGGGTCGCGGTTGACCAGGGGAAGACCCAGGACGACTATTTCGGCCCGATCTTCGCCGGGTACGAATGGACCAGGGAATGGGAACGCCAGCAAAAGCCCGACGTGGTGATCCTGGTCTACAACGACCACGCCAGCGCGTTTGACGCCAACATCATCCCGACTTTCGCGATCGGCTGCGGCGAGCATTACAAGAGCGCCGACGAAGGCTGGGGGCCGCGCCCGGTGCCCGACGTCGAAGGCCATGCGGACCTTGCCTGGCACATCGCGCAGAGCCTGATCCTCGACGATTTCGACATGACCATCATCAACGAGATGGACGTCGACCACGGGCTGACCGTGCCGCTCTCCATGATGTTCGGCAAGCCTGAAAAGTGGCCGTGCAAGGTCGTGCCGCTGGCGGTCAACGTCGTCACCTATCCGGTGCCCTCGGGCAACCGCTGCTGGGCGCTGGGCGAGGCGATTGCGCGGGCGGTGGAAAGCTTCCCCGAGGACCTCAACGTGCAGATCTGGGGCACCGGCGGCATGAGCCACCAGCTCCAGGGCCCGCGCGCCGGGCTGCTCAACCGCGAATGGGACAACAAGTTCCTCGACATGCTGGAAAGCGACGATGACGCGGTGCGGTACATCCCGCACATCGAATACCTGCGCGAAACCGGCAGCGAAGGCATCGAAATGGTGATGTGGCTGATCATGCGCGGCGCGCTCGGCAAGAAGGTCAGGCGCCTGCACCGTCATTACCACATCCCGTGCAGCAACACGGCCATTGGCCACATCGTTTTGGAGCCCGCAGCATGACCCAGCCGATCCGCATTGCCCTCGCGGGCGCCGGCGCCTTTGGCGAAAAGCACCTCGACGGCCTGAAGAACATCCCGGGCGTCGAAATCGTCTCGATCATCAGCCGCACCGCCGAACAGGCCGCCGCGGTTGCCGCCAAGTACGGCGCGAAGCATAGCTCAACCGAACTTGAGGATGCCCTGGCGCGCGACGATGTCGACGCGGTGATCCTGTGCACCCCCACCCAGATGCACGCCGCCCAGGCGATCGCCTGCATGAACGCGGGCAAGCATGTCCAAGTGGAAATCCCGCTGGCCGACAGCTGGGCCGATAGCGAGGCCGTGCTGGCCAAGCAGAAGGAAACGGGGCTGGTCTGCATGGTCGGCCACACCCGTCGCTTCAATCCGTCGCACCAGTACGTCCACAACAGGATCAAGGCGGGCGAACTGAACATCCAGCAGATGGACGTCCAGACCTATTTCTTCCGCCGCAAGAACATCAACGCCAAGGGCGAGCTGCGCAGCTGGACCGACCATTTGTTGTGGCACCACGCCGCGCACACGGTGGACCTGTTTGCCTACCAGGCGGGCAAGATCGTCCAGGCGAACGCCATCGAAGGGCCGCATCACCCGGAGCTGGGCATCGCGATGGACATGTCGATCCAGCTGAAAAGCGAAAGCGGCGCGATCTGCACCCTGTCGTTGTCGTTCAACAACGATGGGCCGCTGGGCACTTTCTTCCGCTACATCGGCGACAATGCCACCTACATCGCGCGTTACGACGATCTGGTGAACGGCAAGGAAGAACCGATCGACGTCAGCAAGGTGGACGTCAGCATGAACGGGATCGAACTGCAGGACCGCGAATTCATTGCCGCCATTCGCGAAGGGCGCGAGCCCAATTCCTCTGTCGCCTCGGTGCTCGACTGCTATAGGGTGCTTGGCGAACTGGAACAGCAGCTGGAAGCTGCGCGATAAGAGGAGCGGTTATCCCATGGTCGGAATGCGGCGGATCAACGGACGCGAAGTGAACCCGGTTGGCCTGGGGTGCATGTCGCTGTCCTGGGCCTATGGCACGCCGCCCAGCGACGAAGAAGGCGAGCGTCTGCTCGGCCGGGCGCTCGACCTGGGCTACAACCACCTCGACACCGCCAACATCTATGGCCTGGGGCACAATGAAACGCGCCTCGGCAATGCGCTGAAGGGGCGCCGCAAGGAGTTCTTCCTGGCGACCAAGATGGGCATCAAGGTCGACGGCACGCGCCGTTCGGTCGATTGCAGCCCGGAAGCGATTCTGCGCTGCGTCGATGAATCGCTGGCCCGGCTGCAGACCGATCACATCGACCTCTACTACATGCACCGCCGCGATTTCAGCGTGCCGATCGAGGAATCGATGGGGGCGATGAAGAAGCTGGTGGAGGCAGGCAAGATCGGCTCGGTCGGGCTGTCGGAAATGAGGGCGGACACTATCCGCCGCGCCCATGCGGTCCATCCGGTTGCGGCGCTGCAGACCGAATATTCGCTGTGGACCCGCAATCCCGAAATCGCCGTGCTGGACACCTGCCGGGAACTGGGCATCACCTTTGTGGCGTTTTCGCCGGTGGCGCGCGGGGTGCTGGCGAACGGGGTGCGCGATGTCGCCGCGCTGCCCGACAAGGACCTGCGCAACACCATGCCGCGCTTCAACGCGGAAAACTGGCCGAAGAACCTGGCGCTGGTCGATGCGTTCAATGCCATCGCCGCGCGCGAAGGGGTGACCCCGGCGCAGCTCAGCCTGGCCTGGGTGCTGAGCCGGGGCGAACACGTGGTGACCATTCCCGGCACCGCCAGCGAAGCGCACCTCGCTGAAAACATCGCGCGCTGGAACTGGGACATTCCCGCCTCGGTTTCGGCCGAACTGGACGGGTTGATCAACCAGCAGACGGTTGCCGGCCACCGCTATGGCGAAGCGATCCGCTCGACCATCGATACCGAGGATTTTGCCTGAGCGCGGGGCGGCAAAATCTGCACGCAGCGCAATTCACCCCTTTGAATTTTTCACATCTGTGATATTCAGTAGGTAAGGCTTACAATCAAGCCGGCCTTACCAGAGGGAGGATGAAGGCAATGACCAAGCTTCGTCATGCGGCGATGTTCAGCGCGTCAGCGCTGGTTTTCGCCATGATCGCGGCCCCCGCCGCCGCGCAGGAATCGAACGAATCGGACAAGGTCGGCAACCCGGAAATCGTGGTCACCGCTCAGTTCCGCGAACAGAAGTTGCAGGATACCCCGCTGGCGATTTCGGCGGTGAATTCCGAAATGCTCGAAGCGCGCAGCCAGACCAGCGTCGAGCAGGTCGCCGCGCAGGCCCCCAACGTCACCCTGACCCCGCAGGGCCAGCAGAACGGTTCGGGCCTGATCGCCTTCATCCGCGGCGTCGGCCAGACCGACTTCAACTTCGCGCTGGAACCGGGCGTCGGCATCTATGTCGACGATGTCTACATCCCGACGCTGACCGGCTCGCTGCTGGACTTGATGGACCTTGACCGGGTCGAAGTGCTGCGCGGGCCGCAGGGCACGCTGTCGGGCCGCAACGCCATCGGCGGCGCGATCAAGCTGTTCTCGACCAAGCCCAAGGGCAATGGCAAAGGCTCGCTCCAGGTCGCCTATGGTTCGTACAACCGCGTCGAAGTGCGCGGCTATGCCGACATGGCGCTGGCCGACAACCTGTTCATGCGCGTGGCCGGCGTGTCCAAGAGCCGCGACGGCCACGTCAAGCGGCTGGACTATGGCCTGACCCATCCGGGTTCGGGCGTGAAGCCGATGGGCGCGGGCAGCAACCCGCTGCTCGGCACGCTGGGCGGCCAGTCCTATTCCGCCGGCAAGCTGTCGATGCGCTGGGTGCCGACCGAAACCGTCGAAGTGAATGTGTCGGGCGACTATACCCGCGACCGTTCGGAAGCGGGCGCTTCGGTGCTGCTCTACTACAACAACCCCTCGGTCAATTCGAACGGCCAGCCCTGGCTGCCCAGCTCGATCGATGGCAGCGCGATCCGCGGCAACTGCGCCTTCGTGCCCTACGGCGTGAATTCGTGCGACACCCTGACCGGCTACAACCGCAAGTTCGTCAGCTATTCAACCTTCCTTGACCAGACCCCGGCAACCACCCAGTCGCCGTTCAAGCCGATCGCGTTCGATCCGCACCAGTGGCTGGACAATTACGGCGTGTCGGGCACGATCGACATCGACCTGTCGGACAGCCTGCAGCTCAAGTCGATCACCGCCTGGCGCCACTACAAGTCCGACTGGGCGCAGGATGTCGACAACTCGCCGATCACCAACCAGCAACTGCGCCAGACCCTGGTCAACGACCAGTGGAGCCAGGAACTGCGCCTGAACGGCAAGGTCGGCGACCTGCTCGACTTCACCCTGGGCGGGTTCTACTTCAAGCGCGACGGGACGCTGACCGCGCGGGTCGATCTCAACTACGCCGGGATCGACTTCATGCACGGGCCCGATCCGACGCCGGCTTCGAACAAGGCGCTGTTCGCCAACTTCATGCTGCACCCGGTTGAGAACTTCAACATCACCGCGGGCCTGCGCCATTCGTGGGACAGCAAGGACTACACCTTCTTCCGCCGCAATCCGGACATGACCGTGCCGGGCGTCTGCGCCTTCTTCCTCGGTGCGGCCACCGCCGGCCCGACCGGGATCGGCAATGCCCCGAACTGCCTGCTGGTGGGCCTGAACAACGTGTCGGCCAGCTTCGAATCCAAGCGCTTCGACTGGCGCGTTGCGGCGGACTATCGCTTCAGCCCCGAAGTGATGGCCTATGCCCAGGTCGCCACCGGCTACCGCGCGGGCGGGGTCAACCCGCGGCCGTTCTTCGGCCCGTCCAGCCCCAACAACCAGATCAAGACCTTCGCGCCGGAAACGCTGATTTCCTATGAAGCCGGGATCAAGACCGACCTGTTCGACCGCCGCATGCGGCTGAACGTTTCGGCCTTCATCAACGACTACAAGGACATCATCCTGACGCTGTCGGCCTGCCCGATTTCGCCCTGCCTCCAGCCGAACAACATCGGCAAGGCAAAGGTGAAGGGCTTCGAAGTCGAAACCCTGATCAAGCCGGTCGAGAACTTCACGCTTGACGGCGCGCTCAGCTACATCGACTTCAAGTACAAGTCGTTCAACCCGGGCAACGGTTCGCTGGGAGCGCTGACCCTCAACATGGTCACGCCCTACACGCCGAAGTGGAAGTACAGCTTCGGGGCGCAGTACGATATTCCGGACGTGATGGGCGGCACCGTGTCGGCCCGTTTCGACGGTTCGTACCAGAGCCACATCTATACCGAAGCGATCAACTACGACAGCGTCGCGGTGCCCGCGATCTCTGGCCCGCTGGCCACCTATTATGCCAGCAACCGGATCAACGGCTACTTCCTGGGCAATGCCCGCCTGACCTGGAAGCAGGAAAGCGAAAGCCCGCTGTCGATCAGCGTCGAAGTGCAGAACCTGTTCAACAAGTACTACATGACCTCGCTCTACGAACAGTACGCCAGCCCGCGCACCGTCTCGGGCGCGCCGGGTATGCCGCGGACCTGGGCGGTGACGTTGAAAAAGGATTTCTGAACCACCCGATAACCCTGAACCTGGGGCCGCCGTCATCCAGACGGCGGCCCTTTTTTCTGGCTTGCGCCGTGTGCCGGAACGGCTAGAAAAAGGTAACAATAGTTAGGATGAGGATGATGGGCGCTTTTCCGCAAACCCCCTATTTCACCGGGCTGAACGAACCCGTCGGGCGCGAAGTGGCGCTGACCGGGCTGGAAGTGCAGGGCACGATCCCGCCCGAGGTGCGCGGCAGCTTCTATCGCGCGGTGCCTGATCCGGCCTATCCGCCCAAGTTCGCCGATGATCATACCCTGTCGGGCGATGGCATGGTCAGCCGCCTGTCGTTCAATGCCGATGGCAGCGTCGATTTTGCGATGAAGTTCGTGGAAACCGCGCGCCACAAGGCGGAAAGGGAACTGGGGCGGGCGCGCTTCGGCAAGTATCGCAATCCCTGGACCGACGATCCGGACGTGGCGGGTGTGGACCGCACGGTGGCCAACACCACCCCGGTCTGGCACGCCGGTCGCCTGCTGATGGCCAAGGAAGATGGCCGCCCCTACCGCGTCGATCCGCTGACGTTGGAGACGATCGGCAGTTACGACTTTGGCGGCCTGCTCAAGAGCGAGACGATGACGGCCCACGTGCGGATCGATGCCGCCACGGGCGAACTGTTCTTCTATGGCTATGAGGCCGATGGCCCGGCCAGCACCAAGATCGCCTATTGCGTGGTCGGGGCGGACGGCGCGCTGAAAAGCGAACAATGGTTCGACGCGCCCTACTGCGCGATGATGCACGACTTCACGATCAGCCAGAACTACGCGTTGTTCCCGATCTATCCGACCACGGCGGACCTTGACCGGCTGAAAGCCGGGGGTGAGCACTGGCACCATCAGCCGGAACTGGAATCATGGCTGGGCGTGATGCCGCGCTATGGCGACGTGTCCGAGATCAAGTGGTTCAAGGGGCCCAGGGGCGTCCATTCGTACCACATGATGAACGCCTGGGAGGACGAGGCCGGGCTGCTTCACTTCGACGCCTGCCTCAACAGCTCCAACGCCTTCGCCTTCATCCGCGAGCCGTCGGGGATTTTCCTCCAGCCGTGGGAAATCAAGGGGGCGCTGACCCGCTGGACGGTCGATCCGCGCGGCCCTGCGGGCGAGGTCAAGGAGAGCGAGATCGGCCCACCGGGCGATTTCCCGGTGATCCCGGCGGCGAACCAGGGCCGCCCCTATGACTTCGGCTGGATGCTGACGATGAACCCCGATCTGCAGGGGCCGCCGCTGGCAGCCGGGCCGGTGGGGGTGGATTTCAACCTGCTGGTGCGGCTGGACGGGATGCAATCGGCCGAGCCGCAGGTGAGCCAGGCACTGCCGCTGCCGCCATTGGCGGGTTATAACGAGCCGGTCCACGTGCCATCCGCCACGCCCGGCCATGCCGGCTGGCTGATCATGATTGTCGACAGCCAAGTGGGGGACAACCAGTTCCACCATGAAGCCTGGATCCTGGATGGCGATGCGATTGCGGCGGGGCCGGTCGCGCGGATCGTCATCCCCACGCGGCTGCGTCCGCAGGTCCATGGCTGGTGGGTGCCCCAGGTCCAGCTTGACGCCGCCACCACTGTATGACGCGGATCGCGATCACCGGCGCCTCGGGCCAGTATGGCCGGATCGTCGCCCAGGCGCTGATCGACCAGGGCCGGGCGCGCGACCTGATCCTGATGAGCCGCACGCCTGACAAGCTGGCCGACATGGCCGCGCAGGGCTGCGAAGCGCGCTATGGCGATTATGACCATCCCGCCAGCATGGTCGCCGCCCTTGCCGGGGCGGAGCGGCTGCTGCTGATTTCCGGCACCCGCGTCGGCGCGCGGGTGGCGCAGCACGAGGCGGCGGTGGACGCGGCCAGGGCGGCCGGGGTGGGGCACGTGGTCTATACCAGCTTCATCGGCATCGACGACCCCGCCAACCCGGCCGAAGTGCGGCACGATCACATCGAGACCGAACGCCTGATCCGCGCCTCGGGCCTGAACTTCACCTTCCTGCGCGATGCGCATTATGCCGATGCGATGATCGTCATGGCCGGCCCAGGGGTGATGGCCAGCCGCCAGTGGATCAGCAATGCCGGCGAGGGGCGCGAGGCGATGGTCTGGCGCGAGGACTGCGCGCTGTGCGCGGTCGCCGTGCTGGCGGGCGAGGGCCATGCGGGGCAGACCTATGACATTACCGGCCCCGAATTGCAGACCTTTGCCGAAGTGACCGCGTTGATGGCCGAGGTGACCGGAGTGCCGCTGGAATACGTGCCTGTCAGCGACGAGCAGCAGTATGCGATGTTCGACGCCATGCGCATTCCGCGCCGCCCGGTCGACGATCAGCATGTGTCGGGCATTCCGTGGAACAGCGACGACATGGTCAGCTTTGGCCGGGCGATCCGCGAAGGGTTCCTGGAAATCCGCTCAGGTGATGTGCAGCGCCTGCTTGGCCGCCCGCCGCGTTCGGTGCGGCAGATGATTGCGGAAAACGTCGAAATGCTGTGCGGTGCGGCGGCATAGGGTCAGGCGCCATAAACCGCACCTTCGAGGTTTATGGGTCCTGACCCTAGTCGCGCCACAGCGCATCGAGCGCGGGCTTGAGGTGATCGCGGTGCGCAGCCGGAATCTTGGCGATCAGCCAGCTTTCGAACTGTTCGATCACCCGGCGCGCCTCGGCCAGCTTGGCCTCGCCCGCCGCGGTCAGGTGCAGGCCGTGCGACTTGCCATCAAGCGGGCGGCGGGTGATCAGCCCGGCATCGGTCAGCCGGCCCAGCAGGGGCACCATGTTGGCGCGCTGGATGTCGAGCATCCGGCCCAGCTGGCTGGCGGTCAGCGTGGGATTGGCCCCGATCAGCAGCAGCGCCGAAACATCGGCATAGCGCAGGCCCAGCGGTTCCAGCCGGCGCGAGAATTCCGCCATCATCGCCCCGGCGGCACGGCGCAGGGCATATCCGGGCAGATCGAGCAGCGGATCGTTCATCGCCCCAGCCTAGCAATGGCTATTGTGCATAGCAATTCGGTTTGTTATATCTCATAACAACATTGCGACATAAGCAGAGGATCGACCATGAGCACCGAACGCGCCGAAGAAGATACCGTTGCCTACGCGATCGAGGACGGCATCGCCTGGGTCAAATTCAACCGCCCGGAAAAGCGCAACTGCATGAGCCCCAAGCTCAACCGCCAGATGAAGCGCGTGATCGAGGAACTGGAATTCCGCGACGACGTGAAGGTGCTGGTCCTGACCGGCGAGGGCGAGGCCTGGTCGGCCGGCATGGACCTCAAGGAATATTTCCGCGAGACCGAGGAGCAGGGCCTGTGGGCGATCCGCAAGAGCCAGCGCGAAGCCTATGCCTGGTGGGAACGCCTGCGCTGGTATGAAAAGCCGACCATCGCCATGGTCAACGGCTGGTGCTTTGGCGGCGGCTATGGCCCGCTGTTCGCCTGCGACATCGCGATTGCGGCGGAAGACGCGCAGTTCGGCCTTTCGGAAATCAACTGGGGCATCCTGCCGGGCGGCGGCGCGAGCAAGGTCGTTGCCGACCTGATGCCGCTGCGCAAGGCGCTGTACCATGCGATGATGGGCGAAAACCTGACCGGCAAGCAGGCCGAAGCCCAGGGCCTGGTGACCGAGGCGGTCCCGGCGGACCAGCTCCACGCCCGCGTGCTGGAAGTGGCCAATGCGCTGAAAGCCAAGGACAGCCACGCGCTGCGCGCCACCAAGTGGGCCGTGCGCCGGATGACCGAAATGACCTATGACAATGCCGAGGATTACCTGATCCGCGCGCAGGAAGCCCTGCACAACTTCGGCGGCGTCGAAGCGCGCAAGGAAGCCACCCGTCAGTTCCTTGACGAGAAGAGCTTCAAGCCGGGTCTTGGCACTTTCGACACCAGCAAGGTCAAGCGCTGAGCTGATTTTTCCGCCCCCTCCCGGGCTTGTCCCAGGGCTGCGCCGGGTGCAACCTTGCGGCAAGTCCGGGAGGGGATGGAGAGAATGATGCGCGAGGCGCTGATCGCCTATGTCGAGCGGGATGGCACCCGCCCCTGTTACTATGCCAACGCGCACGAGAAGGACCGCGTGCCGGTGGCGTTGCACCCGATGCCGGTGCACGATGCCCGCGCAATCGACGCCCAGGTGGACCGCGAGGGGTTCCATCTGGTCCGCCACCGCAGCGCAATCACCGACTGGACCGACCGCGCGGCGCTGGAGGCGGTCCACCGCGCTGAAGTGGCGGCGCTGATCAAGGATCTGACCGGCGCGGATGAAGTGCAGGTCACCAGCCCCGGCATCCTGCGCTTCAGCGAAAAGAGCGGCAAGGCCGGCAGCAGCGACAATTCGCACCCGGCGCGCTTTGCCCATGTCGACATCAACGACGTGACCGCCGCGCAGTTTGCCGCGCGCGGGGCCGGGGGGCGGGCCTTCACCCGCTGCGCCGCCTACAACCTGTGGCGCGCGCTATCCCCGCCGCCGCAGGACGTGCCGCTGGCCTTTTGCGAAGCACGCAGCTTTACCGAGGCCGATCTGATCGTGGCCGAGGCGATTTTCGATCCGGTCGATGGAACACCACAATGGTCGTTCGAAAGCTGGGTTGCGGCCCACAGTCCCGCGCACCGCTGGTATTTCTATCCCGATCTGACCGCGGACGAGGCGGTGCTGTTCAAGACCAATGACAGCGATCCCGCCCGCGCGCACTGCGTGCCGCATGTCGCCTTCGACGATCCGCTGGCCCCCAGCGATGCGCCGCCGCGCATCAGCATCGAAATGCGCGCGACGGCGTTCTGGTGGGCCTGATCTAAAGCCCCTTGTACAGCGCCAGCAGGCGGGCCCAGGCGCGCTCGGCCTCGGCCTTGTCATAGATCGGTGCGTCCAGCGTGCACCAGCCGTGGTCGGCGGCGTAGACCTCGATCTCGGCCGGGCGGCCGGCGGCCCTGGCCGCTTCGCGCAGCACGTCCTTTTCGCCCGGCGCGCGGGTATCGTCGTTGCGGGCGATGGCGATGAGGTAGCTCGCCTTGGTCGCGGCCAGCAGCCTGTGCGGGCTGCCCGGCTGGTCGGTCACCAGCCCGCCGCCGTGGAACGAGGCTGCCGCCCGGATCCGGCCGGGCACGGCATAGGCCGCGCGCACGGTATAGGGGCCGCCCATGCAATAGCCCTGGGTGCCGATCCCGCGCTTGCGATCCACCGCCTTCTGCGCGTCGAGGAAGGCCACGCAGGCCCGTGCATCGCGCATCGTCCCTTCGGGGGTGATCGCGGCGATCATCGGCTTCAGCTTGGCCTGGCCTTCGGGGGTGCGCCATTCGGCGATGGAATTCAGGATCGGGGCGGGGCTGGAACGGTAATAGTGGTTCAGCACCAGCACGGCATAGCCTTCGCCCGCCAGCCGCCGCGCCATCTGCTTGTAGGCATCGCGCAGCCCGGCAATGTCGGGCCACAGGATCACGCCGGGATGCTTGCCCTTGGCCGGGTGGACGAAGAAGCCGTCGGCCGTGCCGTCCTCGGTCTTGAAGGTGACCGTGGCTTCTTTCAGCGCCGGGCCGCCCTTGGCCAGTGCGGGGCCGGACGCGGCGAGCAGCGCGGCCGAACCCAGCGCGGCGAATTCGCGGCGGTTCAGGCCAGTGCGGGCGAGGGCGGCTTCTTCCTGATCGGCGGTAAAGTCGTCACACATCGTGCATCTCCGTTCTCTCCCCCGGCTGGAAGATAGCGGGCCTCGCCCCCGCGTCTAGGTCAGATCGTTGATGCTGATTGCCTTGCCGGCCAGTGCCGCCCGGTTCGCCTCGCGGCGCAGGCGTTCCACTTCCAGCCGCTCGGGCGGGGCTGCCTCGTCAGGCAGGGCGGCCAGGCTGTCTGCGTAGATCGCCTTGAAGTCCTCGGCGAATTCGGGGTGCGTGAAGATCAGGCCCGCGCCGCGCGTCATGCCCGCGACGATCTTGGTTCCGGCCTCCAGCGGGTCCATCCCGGCCTGGAAGGCGGTGCCGAATTGCTCCAGCTCCGCCCGGTTGACCGCACCGAAGCCGCTGTCGGCAAATTCGGCCGGGCGGCGAAAGGCGCTGTCCCAGGCATTGGTGCGGATCAGCGCCGGGCAGACCAGCGAACAGCCGATGCCGTGGGGCACCAGGTTGTAGCGCAGCGATTCGGTCAGGCCGCGCACCGCGAACTTGCTGGCAGTATAGATCCCCGCCTGCGGGCCGGACAGGTAGGCCGCCATGCTGGCGATGTTGACCACGTGGCGCCGCCCGCTGGCCGCTTTCAGCCTGGGCAGGAATGCAACCAGGCCGTTGGCCACCCCGCCGAAATTAACCCCCATGATCCAGTCATAGTCCGCATGGCTGGCCTCGGCCGTATCGCCGAACACGCTGACGCCTGCGTTGTTGCACAGCACGTGCACCTCGCCGAACTGCGCCGTGACCTGCTCGGCCGCCGCGGCCCAGCCGTCGCGGTCCAGCACGTCGAGCCTGATCCACAGCGGTTCCTCGCGGCCCTGCTCGGCAAACCAGCGGGCAGCCTGCGCGCGGTAGTCCTCGTTGCGGTAGGATAGTGCCAGCCGCATCCCCGCGTTGCTGAACGCCTGGGCGATCCCCAGCCCCAGCCCGGAAACCCCGCCGCTGATGAAAGCCACCCGGCCTGCCCATTCGCTCATCTGCTTTTTCCCTCTCGCCAAACGTTGCCGTTTTGTTAGCATTGCATACAAATTAATGGGAGAGTCGAAAATGGCTGATGTCGAAGCCCGTCTTGCCGCGCTCGAAGCGCGCATCGATGAGCTGGAGGATCTCAACGCAATCCGCCGCCTGCAGAACGCCTATGGTTATTACATCGACTACAACCGGCCCGAAGAAGTGGCCGGCCTGTTCAGCCAGGACGGCGCGGTGGTGTTCCTTTCGGGCGAATATCGCGGCCACGAAGGGATCATGCGGCTGTATGGCACCTGGTTCCAGAACCTGTTCACCGGCGGCCGGCGCGGCCCGGTCAAGGGCCTGCTGCTCGACCATTTCCAGTTGCAGGACGTCATCACCATCGCCCCCGATCGCCGGACCGCCAAGGGCCGCTTCCGCGGCGTGCTGGCGGGCGGCTGGCACGATGCGATCAAGGACGCCCTGCCCGAAGGGATGCCGCAGCAGTTCTGGGAAGCGGGCATCTATGAGAACGACTATGTGCGCGAGGACGGCGTGTGGAAGATCCGCCGGCTCAACTACATGATGCAGTGGCAGGCCGATTACGAAACCGGCTGGTCGCATACCGTGGCGCACCTGCAACCGGCGGTGCAATGCTATCCCGAAAATCCCATCGGCCCGGACGTGATCTTGGCGGAGAGCGAATGGCGCCCGACCTGGCCGGAACGGCAGGAAGTGACCATGAGCTTCGCCCATCCGGTGCTGGGCGCAGCCTTTGCGGTCGAGCATTTTCAGAAGATGCAGCAGAAGTGGCCGTAAGGCCGCCCGGCCCCCTTGGCGCGCGGGGTCAGCCCAGCTTCACCCCTTCGTGGTGCGCGCGGATCCAGGCGGTCATGTTGCCGATCACCTTGTCGGCCAGCGCGGCGAAATCGCGGCGCTGGCGCGCGGTCAACCCGCTGAGCAGGTCGGCGGCAACCTGCTGCGCGGCGGGCAGGGTGGCGGCATAGGCGGCTTCGCCCGCCGCGCTCAGCCGCACGGGCTTGCGCCGGCGGTTGTCGGGATCGAGCGCGTCCTCGATCCAGCCGCGTTCGCGCAGGGTCATCAGCGCGCGGCTGACGTTCATCGCCGGGACGCCCATGATCTCGACCAGGTCATGCCCGGCCAGCGCGCCTTCGCCAGCCAGCGCCATCAGCACTTTCAGCTCGATCTGGCTGATCCCCGATGGATCGCAGACCCCTTCCTTCATCGGCGCGTTGATGAAGCTGCCCAGCTTGAGCAGGCGAATCAGCAACTCGAACGTGTCGTCCTGGCGATCGGCGGAAGGGGTGGCGGGGGCATCCATGCGCCCAGCCTATCCGCCGGACAGCGCGGCGACGCAAGGGGCGAAACGCGGCGCAGTGGCCGGGCTTGATAACATTCGTGACCTTTTTGCATCACCCGGCGGAAATGTGCAGCGCCGTTACGGAAGGCTTGCCATCGCGAAAATTGTATGTCTTACTCACTAAATCGAGGTGACCCGAAGAGGTCAGCACAAGGAGAGGGAAAGATGGCCAAGCAATCCGGCATGACGGTTTTCTGGCGCACGGGCCTTGCGCTCGGCGCATCGGCGCTGGCGATGGGGGTCGCCGCCCCGGTCATGGCGCAGGACAAGGCGAACGACGAGGAAGGCGCCGGGCGCGAAATCGTCGTGACCGCGCAGTTCCGCGAACAGAAGCTCCAGGATACGCCGCTGTCGATCACTGCGGTCGATTCCGGCCTGCTCGAAAGCCGCAACCAGACCGACCTGTCGCAGATTGCCCGCCAGGCCCCGAACGTGACGCTCAACGCCATGGGCGGCGCCTATGGTTCCTCGCTCGGCGCCTCGATCCGCGGCGTTGGTCAGTTCGACTTCAACCCCGCCTATGAACCGGGCGTCGGCATGTACATCGACGATGTCTACTATGCCACGCTGACCGGCGGGATCTTCGACCTGCTTGACCTTGAACGCGTCGAAGTGCTGCGCGGCCCGCAGGGCACCAACACCGGCCGCAACGCCATCGGCGGCGCGATCAAGCTGTTCTCGAAGAAGCCGACCGACGAAAACTCGGCCACGGTGCAGGGCACCTATGGCAGCCGCAAGCGGACCGAAATCCGCTCGAGCGCCAACTTCGTCCTTGCCAACGGGCTCTACGCCCGCATTTCCGGCGTCTACAAGCACCAGAACGGCTACGTCGACCAGCTTGACTATGGTTGCGCCAAGCCGAACAACCCGGAAGGCGTGTCGCGCCTGCCGAGCTCGGGTTCGGACTGCGTGATCTCGAAGTTCGGTGAAGTGAACTATTCGGGCATCCGCGGCGCGCTGCGCTTCAACCCGAACGACGCGATCGATTACACCGTCACCGCCGACTACACCTATGAAAACCGCACCAACGCGGCCGAAGTGGTGACGAACTCGACCAAGGCGACCACGGTCAACGCGATCTGCGGCAAGTTCTGCAACTATGCCAGCTTCTATCTCCCCGCCGGCGGCCAGGTGAGCCAGGGCTACTTCATGCCCAACACCACCAAGTTCGATGGCTGGGGCGTGTCGGGCAACGGCACCTTTACCCTGTCGGACAGCCTCAACGTCCAGTCGATCACGGCCTCTCGCCGCTATCGCCAGATCTGGGGCACCGACGATGATTATACCCCGTTCTCGGCCCTCGGCGCCGGCGGATACAACGATCTCGACTTCTGGTTCTTCAGCCAGGAACTGCGCCTGAACGGCAAGGTCGGCGATCTGGTCGACTGGACCCTGGGCGGCTTCTATTCCAAGCAGAAGTCGACCTACTTCACCCGTCAGGACATCCGCTACATCGCGCCGGGGCTGAACTTCCAGTTCATGGGCGATGACCCGGTCAAGGCGGATTCGAAGGCGCTGTTCGGCTCGGTCTTCGTCCGGCCGATGGAAGGCCTGACCCTGACCGGCGGCCTGCGCTATACCGACGAGCACAAGGACTACACCTTCAAGCGCAAGAACTACGACGGTTCGAAGTCGATCTTCCTTGGCGCGCTGGATGGGGTGGTGGCCACCTATGACGGCAGCAAGTGGGACTGGCGCCTGTCGGCCGACTATCGCTTCTCGCCGCAGGTGCTGGCCTATGTCACCGCCGGCACCGGCTTCAAGGGCGGCGGCGTGACCGCGCGTCCGTTCGACGCCGCCCAGGCGCTGAACGGCTCGTTCGGTCCGGAAACTGTCACCGCTTACGAAGCCGGGCTCAAGACCGATCTGTTCGACCGCCGCCTGCGGCTGAACCTGTCGGCCTTCATCAACGACTACAAGGCGATCCAGCTGCCGCTGATCAGCTGCGCCTCGCTGGGTTCGAACGCGCCGTGCGGCGCCCGCCAGAACGCGGGTGACGGCAAGATCAAGGGCTTCGAAGTCGAAATGTCCGCCACGCCGGTCGAAGGCCTCGATATCGACGCTTCGATCAGCCATCTCTATGGCCACTGGTCGAACATCGACGCCCGCGTCGGCAATGCGATCCTGATCACCGATCCGATCGTCTCGCCCAACTGGAAGTACAGCTTCGGCATCCAGTACAAGGCGGACATGGGTTCGGCCGGCTCGATCACGCCGCGCTTCGACCTCGCCTACACCGGCAAGACCAGCGCCGGCCGCGTCGTCGCGGGTGGCCCGATCGACTACTTCCAGGCCTACACGCTCGGCAACGCGCGTCTGACCTGGCGCAACGAAGGCGAGGACCTGTCGATCAGCCTCGAAGTCCAGAACCTGTTCGACAAGTACTACACCCCGTTCCGCTTTGCCTCGGTGCAGTCCTTCTCGGGCACGATCTACTCGCAGGTCGGTCGTCCGCGCGAATGGGCGGTCACGGTCAAGAAGGAATTCTGATTGGCAATCTGACAGGCGGAAAATCCGCTAACCAGGTGGGGGGCGCCCCCGTTAGAACGGGGCGTAAGGGCGGTCGGCAACGGCCGCCCTTTTCCTGTGCCGTTTTCCTTTGCATGACACGCGTCGCGACGATAGCCCTGCTAACAATTGTTATAATGTGAACCAGTGGGAGAATGACCGGATGCTGCCTGAAGGCGTGAATATCGCCCATCCCGACAAGCTGTATATCGCTGGCCAGTGGGTGCCCGCGCACAGCGGCCGAATGCTGGAAATGGTCTCGCCCAACACCGAACAGGTGGTGGCCCGCTGCGCCGAAGCGGACGCGGCCGACATGGACGCCGCCGTTGCCGCCGCGCGCGCCGCCTTCGATCATGGCCCATGGCCCAGCACCCCGCCGGCCGAGCGGATCGCCGCGTTCCGCCGCATGGTCGCCCATCTGGAAACCCGCGTGCCCGAAATCGCCCGCGCCTGGACTGCGCAGATGGGCGGCCTCGCCAGCTTTGCCGGGCCGATGCACGGCGGCGCGGTGATGACGCTGGGGCAGATCGCCGACTATGCCGAAGCCTTCCAGTTCGTCGAGCAGCGCCCCACCGTGGGCGCCGAAGTGGGGCTGGTGGTGCACGAGCCCGTTGGCGTGGTCGCCGCGATCGCGCCGTGGAACGGGCCCTTCGCGATCATGGCTAACAAGGTCGCCTATGCGCTGCTGACCGGCTGCACGGTGATCATGAAGCCCAGCCCCGAAACCCCGCTGGAAGCCTATTTTCTGGCCGAAGCCGCCGAAGCCGCGGGCCTGCCGCCCGGCGTCGTCAACCTGGTGCCCGGCCACCGCGAGGCGGCCGATCACCTCGTCTGCAATCACGGGGTCGACAAGGTATCGTTCACCGGATCGACCCTGGCGGGCAAGCGCATCGCCCAGGTCTGCGGTGAGCGTATCGCGCGCTACACCCTGGAACTGGGCGGCAAGAGCGCGGCGATCGTGCGCGACGATTTCCCGACCGAGGCGGCGGCCAAGCTGCTCACCGGCACGCTCAACACCCTGTCCGGGCAGGTCTGCGCCATGCTCAGCCGCGCGATTGTCCCGCGCCGCCGACATGATGAACTGGCCGCCGCGATCAAGGCCGAAATGGCCAGGGTGGTGATCGGCCATTCCGACGATCCCCAGACCCAGCTTGGGCCGCTGGCGATGAAGCGGCAGCTGGAGCGGGTGGAAATGTATATCGAGGAAGGCAAGCAGACCGCCGACCTGATCTGCGGCGGCGGACGGCCCAGCCACCTTAACCAGGGCTACTTCATCGAACCGACGCTGTTCGCCAATGTCGATAACACCAGCCGCATCGCGCAGGAGGAAATCTTTGGCCCCGTCTTGTGCCTGATCCCCTGCGAGGACGAGGAGGATGCGATCCGCATCGCCAATGAAAGCAACTACGGCCTCAACGGTTCGGTGCTGACCCAGGACCCGCAGGCCGCCTATGCCATCGGCCGCCGTATCCGCACTGGCGGGTTCGGGCAGAACGGGCTGCGCATGGACTTTGGCCTGCCGTTCGGCGGGTTCAAGCAAAGCGGCGTCGGCCGCGAGGGTGGACCCGAAGGTCTGCGGGGCTATGTTGAAACCAAGACCATGCTGCTGGACGGGATGCCGGCAGCGCTCTGAACGAGAGGAATTACCGCATGACTGACCACGTGGCCGGCAAGTCGATCGTCATCACCGGGGCGGGCGGCGGCTTTGGCAGCCTGGTCGCCCGCAAGGCCGCGGCGCGCGGCGCCAAGGTGACGCTGGGCGACATCAACCTGGATGCCGCCGAGGCGGTCGCCGCCGAAATCCGCGCTGCCGGGGGCAAGGCCCAGGCGGTGCAGGTGGACGTGACCCGGCTCGATCAGGTCAAGGCGCTGGTTGGCGCGGCGCTGGATGCGTTCGGCGGGATCGACGTGATGATCAACAACGCCGGGATCATGCCGCTGGCGTTCTTTTCGGACCACGGCGCTGCCTATGACGCGTGGGAGCGCTGCATCGACATCAATATCAAGGGCGTGCTCAACGGCATGATCGCCGCGCACGATCCGATGATGGCAGCCGGGCGCGGGCAGGTGGTCAACGTCAGCTCGATCTATGGCAATTTCCCGGTGGTCGGCGCGGCAGTCTATGGCGCCAGCAAGAGCGCGGTGAATTTGCTGTCGGAAAGCTTCCGGGTGGAAACGCGCGGCAAGATCAAGGTGACCATCGTCAAACCGACCGGGGTTCCCGCCACCGGCCTGTCGGGCACGGTGATCAATCCGGCGGCCAGCGTCGGCATCCTCGGCCAGAACGTCGCCCTGTTCGGCGAAATGGTTGCGGGTATGCAGGACGGCACCTTCCCGGCCGAGCGGCTCGACCCCGCGAACATCGACTATGCCAGCCTGGCGCCCGAACACATTGCGGATGCGGTGCTCTACGCGATCGACCAGCCGTGGGGCGTGTCGATCGGCGATATCACCGTGCGCGGGGCGGGGGACCACTTCATCCTGTAAGGGGCCTGACCCTATCCATCGGCATCAGCACGTCGCGGTACATCGCCAGCACCAGGTCGAGGTTGGCCTGTTCCTCCGCCGTGCGGGTCATCCCATTCTCCCTCTTGTCTTTATAACAATTGGTAAGATATGCCTGAAGCCGCAAAGGGCGTAAAGCCCGCTGGGGAGAGCAGATGGACCGGGCACAACTATATGGCGTCCTCGACGATTACCTCGCCGCGCTGCAGGCGCGCGATCCCCACCGCGTAAGCTGGGCGCAAGGCGCGAAAACCAGCGAAAACAACGTTGAACTCGAAGCGGGCGACGGCCTGTGGGGCACGATCGACCGGCTGGGGGATTATGATCTGCGATTTGCCGATACCCGCACCGGCCAGGTCGGGTTCTTTGGCGTGACGCACGAGCACACCGAGGAATCGGCCTTTGCCCTGCGGCTGAAAGTGGCCGGGGACGGCGCGATTGCCGAGGCGGAAAGCATCGTCGTGCGCCAGTCGGACAGCGGGATCAAGTTCCTCAACCCGCGCTACTGGGACAAGCCCATCATGAACTCGCTGGCCCAGGTGCCGACCCCAAGGGACGAGATGATCGCGCTGGCCGATGGCTATTTCAGCACGCTCCAGCAGAATGACGGGACGATCCGCACGAAATTCCACCCGGAATGCGACCGGGTGGAAAACGGCGTGCAGACCACCCGCAATCCCGAATTCGCCTATGTCGTCCCGGTGGCCGCGCTGGGCTGCGAGGAGCAGTTCCGCATGGGCAACTACCGCTATGACGACCGGCTGCGCGGCCGCCGCTTTCCGCTGGTTGACGAGGAGCGCGGGATCGTCATGGCCTTCGGCTTCATCGACCATTGCGGGCGGATCAAGGAATACCAGCTGACCGACGGGCGCACGGTGCAAAGTCCGGTGCGCTATCCGCACAGCTTCTATCTGGCCGAACTGTTCCGGATCGAAGCCGGCATGATCCGCCAGATCGAGGCGAATTTCATCACCGTGCCCTATCACATGAAAAGCTGCTGGGACGGGCAATGATCCGCCGCTTTTCCCTGATCGCCGCGCTGCTGCTGGCGGCCTGCGGCCCCCGCGAGCTCGCCCCGCCGCAGCAGGAGGTCGCGGCCGGGGAATGGACCAACCCGGGCGGCGATGCCGGCAAGACCCGCCATTCCGCCCTGACCCAGATCACGCCCGGCAATGTCGCGCGGCTGGGGCTGGCGTGGGAGGCGCAGCTGGGCACCAACCGCGTGCTGGAAGCGACCCCGGTGGTGACGGGCGGGGTGATGTATACCAGCGGCCCGGCGGGCCGGGTCTGGGCTTTCGATGCGGCCAGCGGCAAGCAGCTGTGGGCGTTCGAACCGCAGGTCGACATGCAGGTCAACCGCACGGTGTGCTGCGACATGGCCAATCGCGGCGTCGCGGTGGCGCCAGATGGGAAGGGCGGGGCCAAGGTCTATGTCGCCGCGCTCGATGGCTGGCTCTATGCGCTTGATGCCAGGAGCGGCGCGGTGGTGTGGAAGGCCGACACGATCGAGGACCGCACGCGCGGCGGCAACAGCACCGGCGCGCCGGAAGTAGCCGGCGGCGTGGTGGTGATCGGCAACGGCGGCGCGGACTATGACGCGCGCGGCGATGTGTCCGCATGGGACCTTGCCACCGGCAGGTTCAAGTGGCGCTTCCACGTGGTCCCGCGCGATCCGGCGCTGGGACCGCAGGACAACCCCGAACTGGACATGGCGGTCAAGACCTGGGATCCGCGCAGCCGCTGGGACATGGGCGCGGGCGGCGGGCCGTGGGACGCGATCAACTATGACCCCGAAACCGGCCTGGTGCTGGTCGGCACCGGCAATGGCGAGCCCTATAGCCTTGAAATCCGGTCCCCCAGCGGGGGCAACAACCTGTTCGTCAGCTCGATCGTCGCGATCGATGCGAAGACCGGGCGGCTGAAGTGGCATTACCAGGAAAGCCCGCAGGACCAGTGGGACTATGATGCCACCGCGCCGATGATCCTGACCCGGCTGAAAGTCGATGGCGAGGAGCGCCCGGTGGTGCTCCACGCGCCCAAGAACGGGTTCCTCTATGTGATCGACCGGCGCGACGGCAAACTGCTGCGCGCCAGCAAGCTGGTCCGGGTCAACTGGGCCAAGGGCGTCAACCTGGCAACCGGCGAGCCGGAGATCGACCGCGCCGCAGCCGATTTCAGCCGCGCGCCCAAGATCATCTTTCCCGCCACGCCCGGCGCGCGCAACTGGTTCCCGGCGAGCTTCGATCCGGTCACCGGTCTCTACTTCGGCTCGGTGCAGGACATGGGCAACCTGATGTTCGTGCCGCCGGGCGAAAAGCCATACAAGCCCAAGGGCCTGAACACCGCCGCCGCGCTGATCTTCACGCCCCAGTTGCAGGCCGCCATGGCCACTCTGCCGCCGCCGGTGCAGGCGCAGGTCAAGGCGCTGCCAGCCTGGCAGGAGGTGCTGAAGAACCCCGGCGGGACCGAAATGCGGGCGATCGATCCGCTGACCGGCAAGACCGTCTGGGCCGTGCCTATGCAGGGCTGGCAGGACCGGGGCGGGGTGCTGACCACGCGGACGGGCCTGCTGATCCACGGCACGCTGGCCGGGCAGCTGGTGGTGCGCGAGACGAAGACCGGCAAGGTGCTCAAAAGCATCGAAACCGGCAGCTCGATCCTGGCCGCGCCGATGACCTATGCCGTGAACGGCGTGCAATATGTCGCGGTGATGGCGGCCTGGGGCGGGGGCGGGTTTCCCTATGTCCCGCCCTATGCCGCCGCTTACCAGCGCGGCAATGCCGGGCGGCTGCTGGTGTTCAAGCTGGATGGCGGCCCGGTGCGGCTGCCGCCGCTGCTGCCGAAACTGGAAGTCGCGCCGCCCCCGCCCGCGCAGTTGCCCGGTGTTACCCCGGCGACCATTGCCCAGGGCCAGGCGCTGTTCTTTGGCAACTGCGCGATCTGCCATTCCAACCAGCACCGCTCGATCACCCCGGACCTGCGGCGGATGCAGCCCGGCACCCACGATGCGTTCCGCAGGGTCGTGCTGGACGGGGCCCTGGTGCCGAATGGGATGCCGCGCTGGGACGACGCTCTGAAACCGGCAGAGGTCGATGCGATCCACGCCTACCTGATCGACCTGCAGGGCAAGACCCGGGCTGAGGAACTGGCCAAGGTCAAGGCCGGCCTGCCGCTCGACGCGCCGAGCCTGGCGATCCTGTCGAACTACTGAGGACGATGCCGATGATTTCCACCATGGACATGCCGAACCTCGAATTCGGCTTTGCGATCCGCCTGTGGTTTACCCGCACCAGCATTGTCCCCGACATCCCAGGTGGCGGCTGGCGCAGCGGGGTCTATGTCGACCGGGGTGAGATCGACGGGCCGAAGATGAAGGGAGTGGCCGTGCCCGGATCGGGCGGCGACTATGCCCATTTCCGGCCCGACGACACCGCCGTGTTCGACGCCCGCTACATGCTGGAAACCGACGACGGCGTGACGATCTACATGCAGAACAAGGGCTACCTGTGGGGGCGCGAGCCGGACACCATGGGCAAGCTGCGCAAGTGGGCGTTCGAGGGCGGCGAGGCGGTGCCCCACGCCGAATACTACCTGCGCGCCCAGCCGACCTTCGAAGCGCCGCGCGGCAAGTACGAATGGCTCACCCGCCACGTCTGGATCGGCGTGGGCGAGCGCAAGCCAGACGGGAACTACGTGCGCTACTATTACCTGACGTGAGCCGTTGACGCGGCGCGCCATCCGTGCTTCCATAATAACAATTGTTATAAAATGAGCAGGAGGGGGAGAGCGTGAAACTCGTCACACCGCCGCGCGTCAGCCCGCAGCAGTTCGATGCGGCGATGCAGGCCATGGCCGGGGTTGTCGGCAAGGACTGGGTCATGGCGAGCGACGCCGACCGCGATGCCTATGCCGATGCCTATGCGCCGGGGCCGCAGGAGCAATGGCCCGCCGGCGCCGCGGTTGCCCCAGCCTCGGTCGAGGAAGTGCAGGCCATCGTCCGCCTTGCGAATGAGCATAAGGTGCCGCTCTGGCCGGTCGCGCGGGGCAAGAACCTGGGTTACGGCACCGCCGCGCCGCGCATGGCGGGCAGCGTGGTGCTGGATCTTGGCCGGATGAACAGGATCCTCGAGCTGGACGAGAAGCTGGCCTACTGCGTGGTCGAACCCGGCGTCGGGTTCTTCGACCTTTACGAGGAAATCCAGCGCAGGAAGCTGCCCTTGTGGATGAGCGTGCCGGGCAATGCCTGGGGCAGCGTGATCGGCAACGCGCTGGAACACGGGATCGGCTATACCCCCTACGGCCTCCACGCCCGCAACCTGTGCGGGATCGAGGCGGTGCTGCCCGATGGCGATCTGGTCCGCACCGGCATGGGTGCGATGAAGGACAACCCCGCCTGGCATCTGTTCCCGATGAGCTATGGCCCGACCTTCGACCTGGCCTTCACCCAGTCGAACCTGGGGGTGGTGACCAAGGCCGGGGTCTGGCTGCAACCGGCCCCGGAAAGCAGCCTGGAACTGGTGTTCGACATTCCCAATGCCGAAGACGTCAGCTGGGTGGTCGATACCATCGCCCCCTTGAAGATTTCCGGGCTGATCGATCAGAACGTGTTCATCCCCAGCTGGCTGGGCAAGATGGTGCTGAAGGGCCAGCGCAAGGATTTCTGGGACAAGCCATCGGCGATCCCCGAATGGCGCGTGCAGGAACTGCTGAAAGAGCACAAGCTGGGCTACTGGCAGGTCGCGCTGCGGCTCTATGGCGAAGAACCGGTGGTCAAGGCCAAGGCCGAGATCATCAAGGCAGCGATGGCCCGGAACCTGAAAGCGCGGGCGGCCGAGCACTGGTGGCACACCGGCGATCCGATCAACGCCTATGAAACCACCATGGGCATTCCCAGCGCCGTGCCGCTGCAGATGTCGGACTGGATCGGCGGGCGCGGGGCGCACATGGGCTTTTCGCCCGTTGTCCCGGCCACCGGCAAGCACGTGGCCGAACAGATGCAGCGCAGCCGCAAGATCATCGACAGTTTCGATGTCGATTTCTACGCCAGCTTCACGATCGGCGGGCGCTTTGCCAACAACGTCAACATGCTGATGTTCGACCGTGACCAGCCGCAGCAGATCGAGACGATCAAGCAGCTGTTCAATGCCCTGATCGAGGAGACCGCCAAGGCCGGCTACGGCGAATACCGCACGCACCTGGGCTGGATGGACCGGGTGGCCGATACCTTCGATTTCAACCAGAACGCGCTGCGCCGCTTCACCGAAAAGGTGAAGGACGCGCTCGATCCCAACGGCATCATCGCCCCGGGCAAGCAGGGGATCTGGCCCAGCGCCTATCGTGATTCTGCGAAGGAGGGCCGGGCATGAAGCACTTGTCTGTCGTGGCTGCCATGGCGCTGCTCGCCGCCTGTTCGCAGCAGGATCAGGCCCCCGCCGCCCCGGCCCAGGCCGGCAAGGGGCCGCCCCCGCCGCCGCCCTACCAGATGCGGCCCGAGGCGCCCACCGGCAACCGCCTGGCGGGTGGCGATGGCAAGACCCTGTTCGAATATCACTGCGGCTATTGCCACCTGACTGGCGGCATGGGCACCAACCTGCTGACCAAGCAGCGTATGATGGCGGGCGAAACGCCGGAGAAGGGCCTGCTTGCCAACCGCGCTGACCTGACGGCGGATTACGTCAAGCAGGTGGTGCGCATGGGCAAGAACGCCATGCCGCCGCAGACCAGGGTTGACCTGACCGATGCCGAGCTGGACGCGGTGGCCATCTATCTGGGGAGGGCGAAGTGAGCGGCGGCGTGACCCGGCGCGGGGTGCTCATGGCGGGGGCCGTATCGGGCTTTGCCGTGGCCGTGCCGGTCGGCGCGGCGGCGCTCAGGGGCGCCGGGCTGGTGGTCTATGATGGCCGCCTGCCCGAATCGCTCGCCTTCGCCCGCACGGCGGGCGGACAGGCGCTGGACATCGCGGAGGAACACGGCCAGCGCTTCGCCACCCTGCGCGCCGGGTTGCCGCAGGGGCGCGGGATCGAAGGGCTGACCTGCTGGAGCGACTACGTCGCGCTGCGCCGCGAGCTTTATCGCCAGGGCTATCGCGTCACCGCCGAACGGCGCAGCGGCGGCCTGATCCGCTGGTCGATGGCGGCAAGACCGCTTTAGCGCTTGACCTCCCTCTCTCCTGTTTTAGTATGCAAGACATACAAAATGGGAGAGTATCGGGATGGCTGACGTCACCCTCTATCACTGGGAGCCGAACGCCAATTCGGGCAAGCCGATGCTGGCCCTGATGGAAAAGGGCGTGGCGTTCGACAGCCATTACATCGACATGCTGAATTTCGATCAGCACCGCCCGGAATACCTGGCGATCAACCCGCAGGGGACAATCCCGGCGATGACGCACCGCGGCCCGTGGGGAACGCGGGTCCTGGTCGAATCGACCGCGATCATGGAATACGTCAACGAACAGTTCGCCGGGCCGGACCTGATGCCCGCCGATGCGCGCGACCGCTGGCGGATCCGCTGGTGGATGAAATTCATGGACCAGTGGCTGGCCCCCAGCTTTTCGATGTTCGGGTGGAAGTTCTTCGTCGGACCCAATGCACTGAAAGCCCACGGGCAGGATAAGATCGAGGCGCAGATCGCCCGCATTCCGCTGCCCGAACGGCAGACCGCCTGGCGCAAGGCCGTGTTCGGCCTGTTCAGCGAAGCGGAAATGGCCGAAAGCGGCCGCCGCATCGGCGTGGGCATCCAGATGCTCGAAGCCGAACTGGGCAAGCGCGAATGGCTTGCTTCGGACCAGTACAGTCTCGCCGACGTCAACGGCTTCAACCTGGCCTATGCCATGCCGCTCAGCCAGCCGCACCTCGCCAATGACGAGGTGACGCCCAACATCATGCGCTGGCTGCGCGCGATCTATCGCCGCCCGGCCACCCGCGAATGCTGGAAGCTGGGCCGCACGCCGATGGCCAGCCGGGTCGAAATCCTCGAGCAGGACTACATCCCGCCGCGCGACGAAAGCGAAGGCATTGCGAGCGGAGTGCGCTGAGATGCAGATGATCCTTTACCACGGGGAACCCAATGGCCCCTCGCTGGCCGTGCTGGCCGCGCTGGCCGAAAGCGGGGTGGAAGCGGACTGCCGCCCGATCGACCTGCTGGCGGGTGAGCGTCACGCCTTGCCGGGCCTGAGCGATGCGACCGCGCGCGACATGGGCGTCGAAGGCGAAGGCCCGGTGCTGGTGGTGGACGGCGAGGCGATGACCGAGAGCGTGTTCATCGCCCAGTTCCTTGACGAAAGCGGGCGGCAGACGCTTCAGCCCGAGGAGCCCTATGCCCACTGGCAGATGCTGATGTGGTGCCGCCGCGTGACCGAACGCTGCGCGCCGGCCGCCGCGTTCCTGGGCTGCCGCGCCCACAGCGCGGGCAAGCTGGGCACGCCCGCGGTGGCCAGCGCGGACCTTGCCGCGCGCTGGGACATGGTGCGCCGGGGTGACTTCCCCGAAGATCAGGTGACGGATTCGCTGCGCCATGTCACCGAGGCGGTCGACATGGTGGAACAGCAACTGGCCGATGGGCGCGACTGGCTGATGGGGGCGCTGACCCTGGCCGATTTCGAAACCTATGGCTGGCTGGCCGGCATGGCCGAACTGGCCCCCCACGCCTTTGCCGGCAAGGACCGCGCCAATGCCTGGCTCGGCCGGGTGCGGGCGCGCCCGTCCGTCCAGGCCGCGCTGGCGCGCGCCACGACCACCACTCCTGAAACCTCCTGGGCGCCCGGCCCGGAAATCAACCGCTGGGGATAAGCCATGCGTTCCATCGACTATTTCGACCGCGGTCACGACCGTGACCCCAGCCGTCTGGCGATCATCGATACCGCCAGCGGCCTGAAACTGACCTTTGCCGAGGTCAAGGAACTGAGCGAGCGGATCGCGGCCGCCCTGCAGCGCGGGGGCTTTCAGAACCAGGACCTGCTGGGGCTCTACGGCCCGAACGACGGGATGCTGCTGGTCGTGCTGCTGGCGATGTGGCGCGCCAACGGCAAGTGGATCCCGGTCAACACCCGCAACGCGATCGACGCCAACGCGGGCTACATCAACTACGTGCGCTGCCAGTGGATGTTCTACCATTCGAGCAAGGCCGAAGAAGTCGCGCAGCTGCGCGCGCTGTGCCCCACGCTCAACCACTTTGTCTGCCTGGACCAGCCGTGCGGCGACGATCCCGGCCTTGAACAGTTCATGGCCGGGGTAAGCGCCGCCGATTTCGTCGAACCGGAAATCGATGCCTTCGGCAACATGATGGACATGGTCGGGATTTTCCCCACCGGCGGCACCACCGGGCCGAGCAAGGGCGCGAACGTCACCAACCTGGGTTGGGGGACGATGATCGAAACCGCGGCCGACGCGATGGGCGGGCGCACCGACGCGCCCGTAGCGCTGGTCTCCGCGCCGATCACCCATGCGGCGGGACCGATCGCGCTGTCGACGCTGAGCCTGGGGGCGACCCAGGTGATCCTGCCCGGCTTCGACGCCGAGGAGGTGCTGCGGGCGATCGAGCAATACAAGGTCACCCACATGTACCTGCCGCCGACCGCGCTCTACCAGCTGCTCGCCTCGCCCGAGATCGGCAATCACGACTATTCCAGCCTGAAGATCTTCATCCTGGTCGGCAGCCCGTGCAGCCCGGAAAAGCTGCGCCAGGCGGTTGACGTGTTCGGGCCGTGCATGTGCCAAAGCTACGGCCAGGTCGAATGCCCGATGATCGTCGCCTGGTTCCCGCCCGAAGACGTCGCCCGCTTTGCCCGCGAAGCGCCGGAAAAGCTGGCGAGTTGCGGCAAGGTCACCCGTTCGATCAAGGTCGCGCTGCTGGACGACGATGGCCGGCAGGTGCCGCTGGGCGAAGCCGGCGAAATCTGCGCGCGCGGCGTGCTGGTCTCGCACTCCTACTTCGAAAAGCCCGAGGAAACAGCCGAAGTCCGCAAGTTCGGCTGGCACCACACCGGCGATGTCGGCAAGTTCGACAAGGACGGCTACCTCTATATCGTCGACCGCAAGAAGGACATGGTGGTGACCGGCGGCTTCAACGTCTTCACCGCCGAGGTCGAGGCGGCGATCACCGAATTGCCCGAGGTGCGCGAATGCTGCGTGTTCGGCGTGCCGCACGAAAAGTGGGGTGAACAGGTTCACGCCGTGGTCGTGGGCGAGGGGATCAGCGCAGAACAGGTCATAATCCATGCGAAAAATCGCCTGGGCGGGGTCAAGGCGCCAAAAACAGTTGCATTTATAGACTCGATTCCGCGAACTGCTGCGGGCAAGATGGACAAGAAGGCGCTGCGGGCCCCCTACTGGGGCGGCAGCGACCGGATGGTGAATTGATTCGACTTCGGCGGCACAGCCGGGGCGGGGGGAATTAGGAGAGGGACCCGAAATGCGATTGAAGCTGCTCGTTGCGATTGCCTTGTTGCCGCTGGCCGCCTGCGGCAAGCAGGCCTCCGCGCCGGTAACCGAAGGGGTGACCGACGCGATGATCGCCTCTGCCCCGGAAGGGGAATGGCTGACCTATGGCCGCGATTACGGCGAACAGCGCTTTTCGCCGCTGACCAAGATCAGCGACCAGAACGTGGGTGAACTGGGCCTGGCGTGGAGCCACGACCTGGAAACCGCGCGCGGGCAGGAAGCCACCCCGCTGATGCACGACGGTGTGCTGTATGTTTCCACCGCCTGGTCGATGGTCAAGGCGTTCGACGCCAAGACCGGCGAACTCAAGTGGTCCTATGATCCCAAGGTCCCGCGCGACACGCTGGTTCGCGCCTGCTGCGACGCGGTGAACCGCGGCGTCGCGCTGTATGGCGACAAGGTCTATGTCGGCACGCTCGACGGGCGGCTGGTCGCGCTCGAACAGAAGACCGGCAAGGTCGTGTTCGAAAAGACCGTGGTGCCCAACCAGAAGGACTATACCATCACCGGCGCGCCGCGCGTGGCCAAGGGCAAGATCCTGCTCGGCTCGGGCGGCTCGGAATACAAGGCGCGCGGCTATCTCGCCGCCTATGATGCGCAGACCGGCAAGGAACTGTGGAAGTTCCACACCGTGCCGGGCAACCCGGCCGACGGGTTCGAAAACAAGGCGATGGAAGAAGCCGCCAAGACCTGGGGCAATTCCAAGTGGTGGGAACTGGGCGGTGGCGGCACCGTGTGGGATTCGATCACCTATGATCCCGCGACCAACCTGGTATATTTCGGCACCGGCAACGCCGAGCCGTGGAACCCGGCCGCCAACGGCCGCGAGGGCGACAGCCTTTACACCAGCTCGATCGTCGCGGTGGATGCCGATACCGGCGAATACAAGTGGCACTTCCAGGAAACCCCGGAAGATCGCTGGGACTTCGATTCCAACGCGCAGATCACCGCCGCCGACCTGGACGTGAACGGGCAGAAGCGCCGCGTGGTGCTGCATGCGCCGAAGAACGGCTATTTCTACATGCTCGATGCCAAGACGGGCCAGTTCATCAGCGCCGGCAGCTTTGCCCAGCAGACCTGGACCACCGGGATCGATCCCAAGACCGGGCGGGCGCAGATCAACCCGGACGCCAAGTATGAAAAGACCGGCAAGCCGTTCCTCGCCCTGCCGGGCGCGGCCGGTGCGCACAGCTGGCAGCCGATGAGCTTCAGCCAGCAGACCGGCCTGGTCTATATCCCCGCCAACCTGGCCGCCATGCCATATGCCGCGGCCAAGGACTGGAAGCCGACCGACATCGGCTTCCAGACCGGGATGGACGGCGCGCTGACCGCTGCTCCCGCCGACAAGGCCGTGCGCGAAGGGGCCAAGGCCGCCACCACCGGCGCGCTGATCGCCTGGGATCCGGTCAAGCAGAAGGAAGCCTGGCGGGTGACCTTCACCGGGCCGTGGAACGGCGGCACGCTGTCGACCGCGGGCAACCTGGTGTTCCAGGGCAATGCCGATGGCTATTTCGCCGCCTACAGCGCCGACAAGGGCCAGAAGCTGTGGTCGTTCCCGACCCAGACCGGGGTGATCGCCGCACCGATGACCTACCTGGTCGATGGCGAACAGTATGTCGCCGTCATGGCCGGCTGGGGCGGCGTGTGGGACGTCGCCACCGGCGTCGTCGCCCGCAAGAGCGCCGGGCACTACAACATCAGCCGCCTGCTGGTGTTCAAGCTGGGCGCCAAGGGCCAGCTGCCCGCGATGAAGGCGCTGAACCAGTTGCCGCTGGATCCGCCGCCCTTCACCGGCAAGCCGGAACAGGTCGCCGTCGGGGCCGACAAGTTCGCCCGCTACTGCTCGGTCTGCCACGGCGATGCCGCGCTGCCGGGCACGCTCAACCCCGACCTGCGCCGCTCGCAGTACATCAACGCCCCCGAAGGGATCCGCGCGGTGGTGATCGACGGCGTGCTGATGCACGGCGACAATCCCAAGGGCATGGTCTCGTTCAAGTCGGCGCTGAGCGTCGATGACGTCGAGAACATCCGCCAGTACCTGATCAAGCGCGCCAACGAGGACAAGGCGCTGGGCGACAAGTAAGCCGGGCCAGCGCCCGCAAGGGCGCTGGTTGCCTGCCAACAAAAAGGGGTTTCGGGAGCAATCCCGAAACCCCTTTTTTGCGTCCCTTGGCCAAAGGCGCCGTCAGGGCGCGACGGGCACCTGGCACTGCGCGGTGCTGCCGCGCGGCGAAGCCTGCGGGCACCGCATCAAGCCGATGGTCTGCGTTACCGGCAGCCCGGCAATGCCCAGCAGGCCGAGTGCCTTCATACCACCGGCAGCACCGGATCGGCACTGGCCGCATGACGGGCGAGCAGGGCGTCCAGCCTTTCCGAACCCGGCCGGGCGCGTTCGCCGCGTGCTTCGCCCGCGATCAGCCGGGCCAGCATCCGCCGCGCCTTGGCCCCGGCGACGTCGGCCGGGATGCCGACCGGGCGCAGCTCGTCGATGTGCCGCCCGCCAAGCGCGGCCTGCTGCGCCTCGATCATCGGCTTGTCCTGCACGGCAAAGGCATAGTCGATCGAACCCTGCCAGAAGGCTTCCACCGCCGGATCGTCCAGCCCGTGGTTGCGCACCACCGTCCAGTAATAGAGCGTGCGATCCTTGCTGACCGGGGTCAGGTGATGGCCGGTGAACACCCAGGCGCCCTTGTCACGGGGCAGGCCGGGCGGGGTGATCCCCACGTCCAGCAGCAGGTGCCCCGGCGCGTCCCAGCGCATGTAGAGCCAGTGATCGACCGGATCGGTGGCCTTCATCCCCAGCTGGCTTTCCATCAGCTGGCCCCAGACCGGCGCCGCATCGCCATTGGGGCACCAGCGGTTGGCCCAGACGGTCGATCCCGCTTCCAGCGTTTCCAGCTTGCTGATCGTGATCGCCTCGCTCGACAGGGTGCCTTCGTGGAGGAAATCGGCGTGGGTCAGGTCAAGCAGGTTGTCGCTGATCAGCTCGTAATTGGCGGCCACGTCCATGACCCCGCGGATCACCGCGAAACCCGGCGCGGAATAGCAGCTGTAATCGGGCAGCAGCGCTTCGTCCGCCGCCTCCGCCTCGCCGGTCCACAGCCAGATCGCGCCGTGGCGTTCGATCAGCGGATAGGCGGGCACCCGCATCGCCGGGGAAATCACCCCGCCGCGATGCGGGTTGAGCACGCAGGCCCCGCTCTCGCCAAACACCATGCCGTGATACATGCACTGCACCGTGTCGCCCACCTTGCGGCCCATGTGCAGCGGCGCGAAGCGGTGCGGGCACAGGTTGCCGATCGCCACCGCATCGCCATTCTCCTTGCGGTAGAGCAGCACCGGCTGGTCGCAGATGGTGCGGGTGATCAGTTCATCGCCCAGCTCGTGCGACCAGGCGGCAACATACCACGCGTTCCTGAGATACATGGGCGCGCCCTCCCGGTCAGAGATAGAGCTTGGGATTGATCGGAATCCCGTGTTCCTTGCAGTGGTTTTCGTAGTGTTCCATGAACCACCACACGTCGGCGGTGAACGCGAAGCTGGCGTCGGAATTGTAGAATTCGATCGGCCCCTGCATCCAGCCGAACAGCTTGCAGCCCTGGGGGTGTTCGGTGACCAGGGTGTGACTTTCGCCCGGCACTTCCAGGATCAGCCCGCCCGGCGTTGCGACCCAGTCATACTCCAGGTAGCGCACCGATCCTTCGAGGCAGACCATGGTGATCGTGCCGCGGTGCAGGTGGGTGCCGACCGCGCCGGGGCCTTTCACCCACAGGATGTTCGTAAACAGGTTCTGCCGCACGTCGAAGGCCAGGTGCTTGATCGCGGCATTGTCGCCAAATGGCACCCATGGGCTGTCCACATCGGTCAGCGCGTCGATATAGCGCCCGCCGGGGCTGTGGCGCTGGACCAGTTCGCGCTGGGCGAACGGTACGTCGACGATTTCGGCATAGGTGCTCGGCGGTCCCGGATTCTGGGCCATGTCTCACTCTCCCGTTGTGTTGTCACAGCTTGCCGGAGAGCATGGCGGGCCCCGCATCCGCCGATTCCATGCGGAGAATCGGGGCCTACCATCCTCTCTGGAAATTGTAAGTTATTACGCCTATTCTTGCGCCAAACCGGATCGGACGCAAGCCCCGCGTGATGGCCGGAAAAAGAGAGGATCTGCCAATGGCCAAGGATAACCGCATCACCTTCTATGACCTGCAACACGCCAGCGGGGCGACCACCAGCCCGTTCGTCTGGGCGACCAAATATGCCCTGAAGCACAAGGGGTTCGATCTCGACGTGGTCGATGGCGGGTTCACCGGAATCATGGAGCGCACCGGCGGGCGCAGCGAACGCCTGCCCGCGATCCAGGACGATGGCGAATGGGTGCTGGATAGCTGGCTGATCGCCGAATACCTCGACGCCAAGTACCCCGACCGGCCGACGCTGATTCCCGATCCGGCGATGAAGCCGCTGATCGAATTCCTGGAAGGGTGGCTGTGGAAGACGGCGGTGGGGCCGTGGGTGCGCTGCTATGCCGTGCAGTACCGCGACCGCTGCAAGCCGGAGGATCTGGCCTACATCACCGAAAGCCGCCTCAACATGTGGGGCGCGCCGTGCGAGGACCTGGCCAAGGGCCGCGAGGACGTATTCGGCAAGGTCCTGCCCGAGCTGGAACCGCTGCGCACCCTGCTGCGCGACCGCAAGTGGCTGGGCGGGGATGCGCCGAACTATGCCGATTACCGCGCGCTGGCGGTGTTCCTGTGGTGCGCCAGCTGCGCCGACGTGCCGCCGATGACCGATGACGAGCCGCTGCGCGACTGGATCGACCGCGGGTTCGATCTGTTCGGCGGGCTGGGCCGCATTCCGGGGATGAGCCCGCTGTTCGGCTATCAGCCGCGGCCCGGCGATCCGGAGCCGTTCGACCGCAACCCGCGCGTGTTCGGGCTGACCAGCCGCAACACCGGCCCGGCCAGCACCGCATCGGAAACCGCGCGGCTCAAGGGCTGATCAAGGTGGTGTAGGGGCCGGCCAGCCTGCCCGTAAACGCGACCCACAGGCGCGTGGCCGGCCCCTGCCTCCCCCGGGCGGGGGCGGGGGAGGGGTGTTCAGATTACAAAATCAAGCCCGGCGGGCAGCTGCACCCGCGCCTGCTTGCGGTTGCGGTTCACCACCATGATATCGTGCAGCGCGCCGATCTGGCGGCTGCCGGTCTTGACGAACAGGAACGGCAGCAGGCCGTGGATCAGGCAGGCGATCCCGCCCAGGATCATCCGCACGCCAAACCCCGTGGCCATGGCCAGGTGCTCGCCATAGCTCTCGTCAACGCTGGCGGGATGCTCGGTGAACAGCTTGGTCAATGACATCGGTGAAAGCTCCTTGTTGCATGCAAGGATATGAGCGCTGCGGTGCGAAATCATCACCTGATTTCTAGCCATTTTCACAAAGTGCGGTTAATCTGTCCCAATGAATGATCAAATCGCGCAACTGGATTCGATTGACTGGGCCATCCTGGGGGTCTTGCAGGCCGATGCCGCGATCCCGGTGCACGAAGTGGGCGAACGCGTTGGTCTGTCCAGCAATGCCTGCTGGCGGCGGATCAAGCGGCTGGAGGACAGCGGGGTGATCGCGCGGCGGGTGGCGCTTGTCGATCCGGCGCGGCTGGGGCTGGCGACCACGGTGTTCGTCGCGATCCGCACCCAGCGGCACGATCCCGAATGGCTCGAAGCGTTCCAGCGCGGGGTGGACCGGATCGACGAGGTGATCGAATGCCACCGCATGGCCGGCGATGTCGACTACCTGCTCAAGCTGGCGGTGCGCGACATCGCCCATTACGACCGGATCTATCGCCGCCTGATCGCCGCCGTGCCGGACCTGGCCGACGTCAGTTCCAGCTTCTCGATGGAGCGGATGAAGCACACCACCGCGCTGGTCCGCCCGGTATAGCGATCCGCCGATCTAGAAATCGGCCGCCAGTTGCAGGGTGAAAGTGCGCGGACTGGTATAAGTAAAGCCGCCGCTGGTGCTGACCTGCCAGCCATAATTGTTGAACGCGTTCAGCAGCACCGGGCGCAGCAACCAGTCGCCCCCCGCCAGCTTGAAGCGATAGCGCGCGCCCAGGTTCACCGTGGTGCGCGGCGGGGCATACAGCGTGTTGGCCGCGTTGCCGACCCGGCGCGAGAGGCTTTCCAGCGCGACATCGAAGCTGAGCGGGCCGTGGCCGCCCTGCATCCGCCAGTCGATGTTGGCGGCGCTGCGGCGGCGGATCTGGCCAACCGGGCGCAGGCCGATCAGGTGGCTGTCGACCGCCTCGCCCGAAATGCGCGGATCGAGCAGCATGGTCCCGCCGACCAGGGTCAGCCCCGGCGCCAGCTGCCCGGTCAACGACAGTTCAAGCCCCTGGTTGCGCAGCGTGCCAAGCTGGCGATAGCGCAGCGCCGGATCGAGGTTGTAGTAAGGCTTGGTGATCCGAAAGCCGCCGGCAATCAGCGTCAGGCGCGGGGTGATCGCATATTTCACTCCGGCCTCGACCTGGCGGGTGTGGATCGCGGCGGGCGCTTCGGCGCGGTTGCTGGCCACGTCCGGGGCAATCAGCGCTTCTTCCTGCCCGTGGCTGATCCCGGCATAGACCAGGACATCGCGCGTCAGGTTGACCGAGCCGCCCAGGTTGAACAGCAGCGGCCGGTCGCGCGTGACCGGATCGGCCAGCGCCGGATCGGCAAAGTCGATGCGCTTGCGGTAGGTGCTGGTCGAAACCCCGGCATCCAGGCTGTAGCCGTGGCGCGACACCACCGACCAGGCCAGGCCATAGGTCAGCTGGCGGACGCGGTCCTGGCTCTTGGGGCCGATGACATGGACCGGCTCGGGCCGCGGATCGGGCAGCAGCGCGGAACTGGGGCCAAGCGGCAGGGTCTGGCTGCCGCCGAACCGGCGGTCGCGCTTGCGGCCGCGCACCGATGCGGTCAGCTGATGGCTGAAGCTGCCGGTCTGCCACTGCTTGACCAGCCGCGCTTCGCCGGACAGCGAACCGTCGCGGTTGTTGCCATCGGCAACGATGCGGCGGCTGGTGACCGATCCATCGGCGCGGGTTCCGGCCAGGATGTCGGCATAGACGCTGGTCTGGTCGCGCAGACTGTAGAACAGCCCGGCTTCCACCCGCATACCGGCCAGCGGGGCCTTGACCACCGCGCCGGCGGTCCAGATGTCCTGGTTGCGCCCGGCCCAGGCTTGCGAGCGGTCCAGCCCGCGCTTGACCTGCGGCGGCAGGGCGGCGCCTTGCGGATAGATCGTCGGGGTCGCCTCGTCGCTGCGATAGATGAAATCGCCGGCGAACAGCAGCACCTGGGTATCGGCCCGGGGCCGCCAGGCCAGGGTGCCGCCGACTGTGCGATAACGGGTCTGGCCGCCTTCGTAGCGCTGGGCGTTGCGCCAGCCGAAACCGCCGGAAATGCCCAGCCGTTCGCCGTCCAGCGGCTGCTTGAATTCGAACGATCCGCCCAGCCCGCGCGCCGAGCTGGAGCCCTGTTCCAGGTTCAGCGAATAGATCGGCTTGCCGTGGGGCTGGGTCAGCGCATAGTCGACCAGGCCGGTGGGGGCGGGAAACGGATAGCGCAGCGTGGCCGGGCCGACGCGGATCGTGTTGCTATCGACCAGCCGGGTCGAAACGCGGTCAACCTGGTCGAAATAGAGCCCTTCCAGCCGCACGTTGCCGGCATCGACCGGATCGAACCCGCGCACGTAATCGCTGTTGTAGAGCCCGGTCTTTTCGCTGCCAACCGAGCGGCCGAACGCGTCGCTGGACTGCGTGGTCGCGTTTTCCGAGGCGCGCTGGGCATGGGCAAGCTGCGGCGCCAGCGCCAGCGCCAGACCAGTCAGCCCCCCCAGATAGTGACGATTCCCCACGCCAGCCGCTTTAGCCAGTTGGCCGGACAGGGGAAGCCCCAAATGCCAGTCGTTCGTCGAAGCCGGTCGGCGGTTCAGCTTGTCCCGCGTTCGGCCGGGTCCTCGTGCAGCCAGGCGGCGTGGCGCGGGGCGCGCCTGGTCCGGCTCCATTCGTCAAGCATGGCGGGGGCCAGTTCGCGCAGCTTGGTATATTGCGCGGCCGTGCCGATGTTGCAGGCCAGTTCCAGCCGGTGACCGTTGGGATCGAAGAAGTAGATCGAGCGGAAAATGCCGTGATAGGTCGGCCCCAGCACGTCGATCCCCTGGGCCTCGATATGGGCCTTGGCGGCGAGCAGCGCGGCCTCGTCGGCCACTTCGAAGGCAAGGTGCTGGACCCAGGCCGGGGTATTGGGATCGCGGCCCATCTCGGGCTGCTGGGGCAGCTCGAAAAAGGCCAGCACATTGCCCCCGCCGCAATCGAGGAACACGTGCATGTAGGGATCGTCCTCGCCGGTGGAGGGGACGGTGTCCTCGGCAAAGGCGGTGGTATAGGTCATGCCCAGCACGCGGCCGTACCATTCCACCGTTTCCTTCGCGTCGCGGCAGCGATAGGCGACGTGGTGGATGCGCTTGAGCGATGGGGCGGTCACTGCGCCGCGCCTTCCACCTGCAAGGCCCCGCGCCGCAGCTGGTCGCGCTCCATGCTTTCGAACAGCGCGGTGAAATTACCTTCGCCGAAGCCTTCGTCCTTCTTGCGCTGGATGAATTCGAAGAAGACCGGGCCTACAAGCGTTTCCGAAAAGATCTGGAGCAGCAGGCGCGGATCGCCCGCCGTGGTCGATCCGTCGAGCAGGATGCCGCGCTTTTGCAGCTCATCCACCGGTTCGCCGTGGCCGGGCAGGCGCTCGTCCAGCATTTCGTAATAGGTCGCGGGCGGGGCGGTCATGAACGGAGTGCCCAGCGCCTTCAGCCGGTCCCAGGCGCCGATCAGGTCGTCACAGGCAAAGGCGATGTGCTGGATCCCTTCGCCGTTGTACTGGCGCAGGAATTCCTCGATCTGCCCGCCGCCAGAGCGGCCTTCCTCGTTCAGGGGAATGCGGATCTTGCCGTCGGGCGCGGTCATCGCCTTGCTGGTCAGGCCGGTATATTCACCCTTGATGTCGAAATAGCGGATTTCGCGAAAACCCGCGATCCGTTCATAGAACGCGGCCCAGTGCGCCATGCGCCCGCCATAGACGTTGTGGGTCAGGTGATCGATGGTGTGGAACCCCGCGCCCAGCGGGTGGCGGTCCACCCCCGGCAGGTAGACGAAGTCGATGTCGTAGATCGACAGGTCGCCGTGTTCCTGGCCCTGATAGCGGTCGATCAGGTAGATGATCGAACCGCCGATCCCCCGGATTGCGGGCAGGCGCAGTTCCATCACCCCGGTGCGGCTTTCAACCGGCTCGGCCCCGCGTTCCAGCGCCAGCTTGTACGCCTTGGCCGCGTCCTTTACCCGCCAGCCCATGCCGCAGCACGACGCGCCGTGTTCGGCGGCGAACCAGGCGGCCGGGCTGCGCGGTTCGTAATTGGCGATCAGGTTGATCCCGCCCTGGCGCCACAGCTGCACGTCCTTGGACCGGTGCTGCGCGATAAGGGTAAAGCCCATCGCCGCGAAGACCAGCTCCAGCAGGCCCTTTTCGGGCGCGCAGAATTCGATGAATTCAAAGCCATCAAGGCCCAGCGGATTGTCGAACAGGTCGGCCATCGGCCCAGGATCTCCCGGTCAATAAAGTTGCAATTGAAACTATATCGACCGGGGGCGGGAGTCAATCGCCCACCCCCCATACCGCCGTCACCCCGGATCAAGTCCGGGGTGACCTGAAATGGAAGGGTCTAGAGCACCGGCATCTGCTGGCTGGCGCAGTGGAAGCTGCCGCCGCCGGCCAGCACGGCATCGGCCAGAATGCCCACCACTTCGCGGTCGGGGAACAGGTCGGCAATCGCAGCGACGCCATCGGCGTCGTACCGGGTGCCATAGGTCGGGACCACGACCAGCTTCGAGGTGATCGCGAAGTTCATGTAGCTGGCCGGCTCGATCCGCCCGTCAGTCTCGACCCGGCCGGGCGAGGGGACTTCGCGCACCGTCACGCCGAATGCTTCGGCCCGCGCCCTGGCATCGGCATAGATCGCGGCGTTGGGATCGTCCGCGCCGGTCGCGCGGGGCAGGGCCAGCACGTTCGGGGCGACGAACCGGGCCAGGTTGTCGACATGGCCATCGGTATGATCGTTGATCAGCCCGTCGCCCAGCCACAGCACGCGGTCATAGCCCAGGTCGCGCGCCAGCCGCGCTTCCAGATCGGCGCGGGTTAGCTGCGGATTGCGGTTGGGGTTGAGCAGGCATTGCTCGGTCGTTGCGACCAGCCCGGTGCCGTCACCATCCAGCGCGCCGCCTTCCAGGATCCAGTCGCAGGTCTCGACCGGCAGGCCCGCGCTCATCGCCAGCTGCGCGCCGATTTCCTCGTCTCCGTCCATCAGATACTTGCCGCCCCAGCCGTTGAAGCCGAACCGCCGGGCGACCTGCCGCGCGCCGTCCTGCACCACCAGCGGCCCGGTATCGCGCAGCCAGACATCGCCATAGCGCCGCACTTCGAGCGTTACCGCAGCCGAACAGAGCGCGCGGGCGCGCGCCGCGTTGGCCTCGTCGCGCACGATCAACCGCACCGGCTGGCCGCTGTCGGCCACGGCGCTGGCGAACCGGGCGATCTGTTCCTGCGCCCGCCCCAGGAAGCCCGGCCATTCAACCGGGTCGTGCGGAAAGCCCACCCACAGCCATTGCTGCGGGTGCCATTCGGGCGGCATGGCCAGCGCGGGCGCGGTCATCGGCTTACTTGCCCGCCTTGCGCAGTTCGGCGCGGCTCTGGTCGCGGATGGCGCGGAATTCGTCGCCCGGATGCCAGTTCGGCCAGTCGGTGGTCATCGCCAGCGAACGGCCAAGGCGGTAATAGAGTTCGCCTTCCTGCAGGATGCCCGACCAGTCCCACTTGCCGTCGAACTGGTCGCTCGGCTGGTGGTAGTCGTTCTTGACGTACTTGCCCGCCACCGCTTCGGCCGCGGCCTTGCCGCCCGGCACCCAGTCGCTGCCGCGGCCCACCGCGAACATCGGCACGCCGCGCTTGGCCATGCTGAAATGGTCGCTGCGGTAATAGTGCCCGCGCTCGACGTGGTCTTCGGGCGTTTCGTACAGCTTCATCGCCCCCATCGCCGCCTTGAGGTAGCGGGTCAGCTCGCTCTTGTCGCCGCCGGTCACCTGCACGTCGCGCGCCGGACTGCCGGGCGCAATCGCGTCCATGTTGACCCCGCCGACGGTCCTGTTCAGCGGATAGACCGGGTTCTGGGCATAGAATTCGCTGCCCAGCAGGCCCGATTCCTCCAGCGTCACCGCCAGGAACACCTGGCTGCGGTCGGCCGCCCCGGCCTTGACGTTGGCTTCGGCCAGGCCGGCGAGCAGCGCGGTGCCGGTGGCATTGTCGACCGCGCCGTTGCAGATGTCGTCGCCGTGGGCATCGGCCTTGCACCGCCCCAGGTGGTCCCAGTGTGCAGAGTAGAGCACATATTCATCCGGCCGCTTCTTGCCCGGCAGGATGCCGATCACGTTGCGGCTCTGGCCCTTGCGGATCTGGTTGTCGAACTTCAGGCTGGCCTTCAGCCCCAGCGGCACGGGCTTGAAACCCTTCTGTTTGGCCGCCGCGCTCAGCGTGGCCAGGTCCTGCCCGGCGGCGGCCAGGATCTGCTTTGCCACATCGTTCTGGATCCAGCCGTTGGCCTGGGTCTGGTCCATCGCGTCGTTCGGCTTCTGGACGAAGTATTGCGCGCCGGTCCAGCTCGATTCGACCACGTTCCAGCCATAGGCGGCAGGGAAAGTGTCATGCACGATCAAGGCCCCGGCCGCGCCCTGCCGGGCGGCTTCCTCGAACTTGTAGGGCCAGCGGCCGTACCAGGTCATCCGGCGGCCCTTGAACAGGCCCTGTTCGGTGGGGGTTTCATAATCCGGGTCGTTGACCAGGATGACCGCGATCTTCCCCTTCATGTCGATCCCGGCATAGTCGTTCCAGCCCAGTTCCGGGGCATTGATGCCATAGCCGACGAAGACCAGTTCTGCGTCGCGGATGTCGGTGCTGGCGGTGGCGCGGTAGGAGCCGGCGACGAAATCCTTGCCCGGTGCGAACAGCATGGTCTGCTTGCCGCCGGTCACGGCCAGGCCCGCCATGTTCTGCGCGGTGATTTCCACGGTCGGCACGTCCTGGGTCCAGCTGCCCTTGTTGCCGGGCTGCAGGCCGGCGGCCTTGAACCGGTCGATCAGGTAGGCAACCGTCTTGTCCTCGCCCGCCGTGCTGGGCGCGCGCCCTTCGAACGCGTCGGACGAAAGGGTGCGGACCATGTCTTCCAGCCCCTGCTGGTTGAGCGCCACCGGCGCCACATTGGGCACCGGCACCGGCTTGGCAACAGCCGGAGCGGACAGGGCAAGGGCAAGAGCGATGAACGGCAGGCTGTGCTTCACGGGACGGACCTCGTTGATTTGCGTCATTGCCGCCGCTTGGCAGAGCGGGGCAGGCCTATCAAGGGCGGCAATCGACGAATGACTTGATTGGCCGACCGGAGGCAGGCAGGGCAGGTATTGCATGAGTTACGACTGGACCGCAGCAATCGAGCGCGCGCGGGCGCACGCGCCGTTCCTTGCCCATGGGCTGGACAAGCTGCCGGCATTGGAATTGCTGCTTCGCGCGGGCGATGGCGCGGGCGCGCTGGCCTGGGCCAAGGCGGCCGGGGCGGATGCTGGCGATGTCGGCCGCGCGCTGCGGCGCGAAAAGCTGGCCCTGGCCGTGGCGCTTGCCGTGGGCGACCTTGCGGGCGCGTTCCCGCTGCTGACTGTCACAGGGGAACTGTCCGCCTTTGCCGACCGCGCGCTGGATGCCGCGATTGCCGAGGCGATCCACCGCCGCGTGCCCGATGCGCCCAGCCAGGGCTTCCTTGCCCTGGCGCTGGGCAAGCACGGGGCGCAGGAACTGAACTATTCGTCCGACATCGACCCGATCCTGCTCTACGATCCGCAGACCCTGCCCCGCCGCGAACGCGACGAGCCGGGCGAGGCGGCGCAGCGTGTTGCCCGCACGCTGATGGAACTGATGAGCCACAAGACCGAGGACGGCTATGTCTTTCGCGTTGACCTGCGGCTGCGCCCGGCGAGCGAGGTCAGCCCGCTGGCGATCCCGATCGACGCGGCGCTGAGCCATTATGAAAGCTCGGCCCTGGCGTGGGAACGCGCCGCCTTTATCCGCGCCCGCGCCTGTGCCGGCGATGTCGCGGCGGGGGAACAGTTCCTCGCCTGGATCCGCCCCTTCGTGTGGCGCAAAAGCCTGGATTTCGGCGCGATTGCCGAGATCGGGCGGCTGACCCAGCGGATCCGTGCCAACCATTCCGGCCCGGCGCGGCCCGGCCCCGGCTTCAACCTGAAACAGGGGCGCGGCGGCATCCGCGAGGTCGAATTCTTTGCCCAGACCCACCAGCTGATCCACGGCGGACGCCACCCGTCGATCCGCCTGCGCGGCACGCGCGCCAGCCTCGATGCGCTGGCCGAAGCGGGGCTGATCGACCCCGCCGATGCCGTGCTGCTGGGCGAAAGCTATGACCGGCTGCGCCAGGTCGAACACCGCCTGCAGATGGTCGCTGACCAGCAGACCCATTCGCTGCCCGATGATCCGGCCGCGCTCGACAACGTGGCGCGGCTCGATGGCCTGCCCGATGGCGCGGCGCTGGTGGCCGAACTGGAAACGATCACCGAAGCGGTTGGCCTGCGCTATGACCGGCTGATCGCCCAGCACGCCGGGGAAGGAGACACAGCGGTCACCGTCGTCGCGCGCGGGGGCGAGGCGCTGGAAGCGGAACTGGCGCGGCTCGGCTTTGCCGATCCGGCCGACCTGTCGCAGCGGATCTCCGGCTGGCGCGATGGCAAGCTGCGGGCGCTGCGCAGCGAAGCGGCGCGCGCCGCCTATGACGCGATCCAGCTGCCGCTGCTCACCGCGCTGGCCAAGGCGCCCGAGCCGGACCGGGCGCTGCTGCGCTGGGAACAGCTGCTGGCCAACCTGCCCAGCGCGGTCAACCTGTTCCGCCTGCTTGAAGCGCGCCCGGCGCTGCTCGAACTGCTGGCCCGGATCCTCAGCCTCGCCCCGCCCTTGGCCGATGCCCTGGCGCGGCGGGCGGACCTGCTCGATCCGCTGATCGATGCTTCGGCGTTCGACCTGCCCGGCAGCGTCGCCGAACTGGCCGCCGAATTCGCCTCGGGCGAGGTGGACGGCGATTACCAGCACATGCTCGACCACGTCCGCCGCAAGGTCAGCGAACGGCGCTTTGCCCTGGGGGTCCAGCTGATCGAAGGGGCGCGCGACCCGATGGAAATCGGCCAGGCGCTGAGCCGGGTGGCCGAAGCCGCGCTCGATGTGCTGGCCCGCGCCGCCACGGCGGAATTCGAACGCGCCCACGGCAAGGTGCCGGGCGGGCAGCTGATGGTGATGGGCTATGGCCGGCTTGGCGGCGGGGTGCTGACCCATGCCTCGGACCTCGACCTGGTGTTCCTGTTCACCGGCGATCACGCGGCGGACAGCGACGGGGCGCGGCCGCTTGGCGCGACGCTCTATTTCAACCGGCTGGCGCAGCGGGTGATCGCGGCGCTGTCAGTCCCGACGGCCGAAGGCGCGCTGTATGAAGTCGATACCCGTCTGCGGCCCTCGGGCGAGCAGGGGCCGATCGCGGTCAGCCTCGACAGTTTCGAACGTTACCAGCGCGAAAGCGCGTGGACCTGGGAACACATGGCGCTGGCCCGCAGCCGCGTGCTTTTCGGGCCAGGGGCGGGGCGCGCCCGGCTCGAAGGGATCGTTCGGCAGGTGCTGACGATGCCGCGCGATGCGGAAAAACTGCGCGCCGACGTGCACGAGATGCGCTCCACCATGGCCCGGCACAAGCCGGCCAGGGGCGCGCTTGATGTGAAGCTGGCGCGCGGCGGGCTGGTCGATATCGAATTCATCACCCACTACCTGCAGCTGCGCGATCATCAGGGCCTCAATCCCTCGATGGGCGCGGCGGTGGCACAGCTGGCCGAGGCGGGGCTGCTGCCGGGCGATGTGCAGGCCGCCCACGGCATGCTGGGCCGGTTCCTGATCGCCGCGCGGCTGCTCGCCCCTGATGCGCAGGAGCCGCCGCCCGCGGCCCGCGCGGTGCTTGCCAAGGCCTGCCAATGCGGCGATTGGGACGCGCTGACCTCTGCCCTTGCCGAATCGCGCGCCGCCGTGGCGCGGGCCTGGGCGGCAACCTTTGGCGAAACACTGGAGATCTGAGGCCATGAGCAAGTCCGCATCCGTGGGTGACAAGCTGCCCGACATCGCCCTGACCGCGCCCGATGGCAGCGTGGTGAAGCCGTCCGATTTCGCCGGACGCAAGCTGGTGCTGTTCTTCTATCCCAAGGACGATACTCCCGGTTGCACCACGGAAAACCTGGATTTTTCGGCCCTGGCCGATGATTTCGCAGCGGCCGGCACCGCGCTCCTCGGGATCAGCAAGGACAGCCCGGCGCGCCACCAGAAATTCGCCGCCAAGCACGGCCTCAAGGCACCGCTCGCGACGGATGCGCAAGAGGGCGGCCTGTCCGACGCGCTGGGGATCTGGACCGAAAAGCAGAACTACGGCCGCACTTACATGGGCATGGTCCGTACCACGCTGCTGGTCGGCCCGGACGGCACGATCGCGCGGGTCTGGGACAAGGTGAAGGTCAAGGGCCACGCGGCCGAGGTGCTGGAGGCGGCGAAGGCGCTGTGACTTCGGTTTCCGCGGCGATCCGCGCCGCGCTGCTGACTGCCGATCCCACCGCCAAGGCCTTTGCCGCGCGGCAAGTCGCGCGCGACTGGGCCGCCGGAAGGCTGGCCTTCGCGTTCGATTCCGCCATGCCGGACGAGCCGGCGCGTCCGCACGTGCCCGAGTTGCTCCCGCCCAACCGGATGCCCAAGCGCGGCAAGGGCGGGTCGGAACGCGGGCGGATCGCGCTGTGGCACGCGCTGGCGCATATCGAATTCGTCGCGATCGACCTCGCGCTCGATATGGCGGGGCGCTTCGGGGCGCAGATGGGGCCGCAGTTCGTCTCGGATTTCCTTGACGTCGCGGCGGACGAGGCGATGCATTTCGCGCTGCTCGCGCGGCGGCTGCGCACGCTGGGCAGCCACTATGGCGCGCTGCCCGCGCACGGCGGGCTGTGGGACGCCGCGCGCGAGACCAGCCACGATGTTGCCGCTCGCCTGGCGGTGGTGCCCATGGTGCTCGAAGCGCGCGGGCTGGATGTCACGCCCTTCACGCTGGAACGGGTGCGCGCCAGCGGCGATGAGACCGGCGCGCGCATCCTGCAACGAATCCTTGACGATGAAATTCGCCACGTTCGTTTCGGTTCAACGCATTTCACCGCAGTTTGCGCCGCACGCGGCGAATCCGCGGAATCCCTGTGGAAATCGCTAGTTACGCGGCACTTCAGAGGGGCCGTTAAGCCACCGTTCAACGACTCGGCGCGCGGTGAAGCCGGTTTACCGCGCGAATTCTATGCCGGGGTTGCGCATTGATCCCGCGCCCGGCAAACCGCCATCAACGAGACGGCGGGGGGTCCGACCATCTCAAAAGTTAGGGTTCGCACGTTCCGGTCCGCCCGGTCCGGGACGCTGAGACAAGGGTTTTTTGTGGTCGCTATCGCGCTTTTTGCCAAGTTCCGTTCGGTCGCCGGCCTTGCCGTTGCTGCCGCCAGCCTGGCCTTCCCCAATCTTGCCCTGGCCAACAGCGCGTCCGCCAATGCGGACATCACCGCCCCGCTGCGCGAAGCCCGCGCCGCGAAGGCGACCCAGGGCAGCGATGAAGAATTCCGCCGCCTGTTCGCCAGCTGGAAGTCGCTCGATAGCCGCAACGGCGCGATGATCACTCCGGTGATGACCACCGCCAAGTCGCCGGTCGCCGGCCTGATCACCACCCCGCTGGCCCCGGCCGCGACCATCACCACCATCACCATGCCCAGCAAGGTTGCGATCCCTTCGATCAACCCGGTCGATGGCGCCGCGCTGACCAGCAGCTTCGGCATGCGCTGGCACCCGGTGCTGGGTGGCCGCCGCGCGCACAAGGGCATTGACCTGGCGCAGCCGATCGGCACCCCGATCCGCGCCACCGCCGATGGCGTTGTCAGCAAGGCCGACTGGTTCTCCAGCTACGGCCTGTTCGTCAGCCTTGAACACGGCGGCAACATCCAGACCCGCTATGGCCACATGTCGCGCCTCAACGTTGCTGCCGGCCAGGCCGTGCGCAAGGGCGACGTGATTGGTTACGTCGGTTCGACCGGCCGTTCGACCGGGCCGCACCTGCACTATGAAGTGCGGATCGCTGGCACCGCGGTCAGCCCGGTTCCCTACATGCAGGGCGATCTGGCCCGCGAAGCCGCCGAAGGTGTGCAGCTGGGCGGTTCGAAGTAAGACAGGGTTTCTTCCGCGCATCCGGGCGGAAGTCCCGGAGCGGGGCTTCAGCTTCGGAGAGGACGCTGGGAAAAGGGCGACGGGCGACCGTCGCCCTTTTCTGTTATGGCGGGGCCTCGATCCGGCGCGCATTTCCGCGCGGCCAGCCGCCTTCCCCATTGCATCATTTAACCGATCGGTTAAACCATTCGCAAAGCGGCGGAAGAGCCGCCCATGGAGAGTGATTCTGCGATGCATCCTTCAGTCCACGCCCAGGCCAATCCCGCCAAGCCCGCGATCATCATGGCCGGCAGCGGCCAGGTCATCACCTTTGGCGAACTTGATGCCCGTTCCAACCAGGTTGCCCAGCTGATCCGCAGCCAGGGCATCGGTGTGGGCGATACGGTGGCGATCTGCCTGGAAAACCACCCGGCCTATTTTGCGCTGGCCTGGGGCGCGCAGCGCTCGGGCGTGCACTATGTCTGCATTTCCAGCCGCCTGACCGCGCCGGAAGTGGCCTATATCCTGGAGGATAGCGGCGCCAAGCTGCTGTTCACTTCGGCCTACCTTGCCCCGGTGATGGACGAAGTGGCCAGCCTGATGCCCGGCGTGCCGCAGCTGCGCTTTGGCGTCGATGGCGCAGGCTCGGCGCAGGCCGCGCTCGATGCCATGCCGACCACGCCGATTGCCGATGAACGCGCCGGGGTGGACATGCTCTATTCGTCCGGCACCACCGGCCGGCCCAAGGGGGTCAAGATCCCGCTGCCCGACGATCCGTCGATCGCGCAGAACAATTCGCTGGCGGACCTCGCCCGCATGGCTTTCGGGATCAAGGAAGACGCGGTCTACCTTTCGCCCGCGCCGCTCTATCACGCCGCGCCGCTGCGCTGGTCGATGACTGTGCACAAGATCGGCGGGACCGTGGTGGTGATGGAAAAGTTCGATCCCGAAGACGCGCTCGCCGCGATCGAGCGCCACAAGGTGACCGACAGCCAGTGGGTGCCGACCCATTTCGTCCGGATGCTCAAGCTGGACGAGGAAGTGCGCCGCAAGTACGACACGTCCACCCTGAAGTGCGCGATCCACGCCGCCGCGCCGTGCCCGGTGCCGGTCAAGCACGCGATGATCGACTGGTGGGGCCCGGTCCTGTTCGAATACTACGCCGGGACCGAAGGCAACGGCTTTACCTTCATTTCCAGCCCCGAATGGCTCCAGCGCCCCGGTTCGGTCGGCCGCGCGCTGACCGGGATCGTCCGCGTCTGCGACGAGAACGGCGATGAAGTGCCCCGCGGCACCGAAGGGCAGATCTTCTTCGAGCCGACCGACCTGACCGCCAAGCCGTTCGAATACCACAACGACCCGGTCAAGACCGCCGAAAGCCGCAACAAGCACGGCTGGACCAGCCTGGGCGATGTCGGCATCCAGGACGAGGATGGCTATGTCTTCCTGACCGACCGCAAGAGCTTCATGATCATTTCCGGCGGGGTGAACATCTATCCGCAGGAGATCGAGAACCTTTTGGTGCTGCACCCCAAGGTGGCCGACGCGGCGGTGATCGGCGCGCCCGATCCGGACATGGGCGAACGCGTGGTAGCGGTGGTCCAGCCACTCGACATGGGCGATGCCGGGCCCGAGCTGGCCGAGGAACTGCACGCCTACCTTGCCCCGCAGCTCAGCCGGGTGAAGATGCCGCGCCAGATCGACTTTCGCGAACAGCTGCCGCGCGAAGCGACCGGCAAGCTCTACAAGCGGCTGCTGCGCGATGAATACAAAGCCGCCTATGAACAGGCCCAGGCTGGGGGCTGACGCCCCCGCCTGACAACCAGAACAAGCATACCCGGGAGAGCCATTGATGACCGCACCTGTCGCTTCGCCCGCGGTGGCGAAGGCCGTGATCGATCCGCAAAGCTATGCGGACTGGGATCCGCTGCTGGACCTGTTCGACCAGATCCGGGCCGAAACGCCCGTGCTGCGGATCGAATCGGGCGATGACGATCACGAGCCGTTCTGGCTGATCACCCGCTATGACGACGTGATGCGCATTTCGAAGGACAACACCACCTTCCTCAACGCGCCGCGCCCGGTGGTCTTCACCAACCGCCAGGGCGAACAGTTCGCCCGGCACATCACCGCCCAGCAGGGCGATGAAAGCCCCAACCTGGTCAGTTCGCTGGTCGCGCTTGACGCGCCCAAGCATCCCAAGCTGCGGCGCCTGACGCAGGACTGGTTCATGCCCAAGAACCTGCGCAGCATCGAGGCGGATATCCGCGCGCTGGCCGCGAAGACCGCCGACCGGCTGGTCGCCGCCGGCACCGACGTCGACTTCGTCAAGGAAGTCGCCGCGCCCTATCCGCTGCACGTCGTCATGCAGATCCTCGGCGTGCCCGAGGAAGACGAAGGCCGGATGCTGTTCCTCACCCAGCAGATGTTCGGCGGGCAGGACGAGGAACTCAACAAGTCGGGCATGGCCAACCTGACGCCCGAACAGATTACCCAGATCGTGTTCGGCGCGGTGGCCGATTTCGAAGCCTATTTCGAACAGCTGGCCGCGCAGCGCCGTGCCAATCCGACGGGTGACGTCGCCACGATCCTGGCCAATGCGGTGGTCGATGGCGCGCCGCTGTCCCCGCGTGACCTGGCCGGCTACTACATCATCACCGCCAGCGCCGGGCACGATACCACCAGCGCTTCCACCGCCGGGGCGATGCTGGCGCTGGCCCGCGATCCCGACCAGTTCGCCAAGGTCAAGGCCGACCGCAGCCTGCTGCCGAACATCGTCGAGGAAGCGATCCGCTGGACCACGCCGGTGCAGCACTTCATGCGCATGGCGGCGCAAGACGTCGAGATTTCGGGCGTGAAGGTGGCCAAGGGCGACTGGCTGATGATCAACTATGTCGCCGCCAACCACGATCCGGCGCAGTTCGACAACCCGCGCAAGTTCGACGTGACCCGCGACCAGACCCGCCACCTCGCCTTCGGCGCGGGCGCCCACCAGTGCCTGGGCCTGCACCTCGCGCGGCTGGAAATGCGGCTGCTGTTCGAAGCCCTGCTCGACCGGATCGGCAGCGTCGAACTGGCGGGCCAGCCGCGCCGCGCAAAAAGCACCTTCGTCGGCGGCCTCAAGACCCTGCCGCTGCGCATCGCGGCCTGACGCGCGGGGGAGGGGGGCTACGATCCGGTGAACTGCGCCGGGCGCTTTTCCAGGAAACTCCTGATCCCTTCCTGGAAATCCTGGCTGGCAAACAGCGGCAGCAGTTGCAGGTAGACGTGCTGGACGTGGGTCTGGAAGGTCTCCTCCAGTCCCATGCGCATCATCCGCTTGGCCGAGGTGACCGCAAGCGGCGCGTTGGCGGCGATTTCGGCGGCCATGCGGCGCGCTTCGGCCTGGACCTGGCCGGCAGGGACGACGGTGTTGGCCAGTCCTTCGGCCAGGCATTCGGCGGCCGACAGGGTGCGGCCGGTGAAGATGATCTCGCTCGCCTTGGCCCAGCCGATCATCCGGGGCAGGAACCAGGTGCCGCCGCTTTCGGGCACGATCCCGCGCTTGACGAAGGCGGCGGCCAGCTTGGCTTCTTGCGCCATGATGCGGATGTCGCAGCCCAGCGCCAGGTCCATGCCATAGCCCGCCGCCGAACCGTTGAGCGCGCAGATCACCGGCTTGTCGATTGCGTGCAGCACGGTTGGCGGGGTGTTGCGCAGGTCCAGCGTCGCGGCAAAGCTGCCGCCGGTGCCGATTCCGGTGCCGCTGGCCGCTTCGTTGAGGTCGAGCCCGGCGCAGAACGCGCGGCCCGTGCCCGTCAGCACGATCACCCGCACGTCCGCATCCTCGTTGGCGCGGGTCAGCACCACGCACAGCTCGTCCAGCATCTCGCGGCTGATGGTGTTCATCCGTTCCGGACGGTTGAGCGTGATCGTCGCGATGTGTTCGCTGACGACATATTCGAGCGCGGCCATCTGTTCCTCTCCGGCAGTCGTTTTGGCTACCTTAGAGGGGAGATGCCGCGGGGCAAGGGGTCAGCTTGCCTCCAGCAGCCGCCTGGCGATGGCGCGCACTTCGTCGGCCATGTCCTCCCGCTCCAGCGCCAGGGCCAGGGTCGCTTCGACCATGCCGGTCTTGCTGCCGCAGTCATAGCGCTTGCCGGCAAAGGTCACGGCGTGGAACGGCTGGCTGCCGATCATCTGCGCCATTGCGTCGGTCAGCTGGATTTCGCCGCCCGCGCCCTTTTCCTGCCCTTCCAGCACCCGCATCACTTCTGGCTGGAGGATATAGCGGCCCGAGATGATCAGGTTCGACGGGGCATCCTCGCGCCGGGGCTTTTCGACCAGCCCGGTCACTTCGGTCAGCGCGCCGTGCTTCGCCCCGGGGGCAATCACGCCATAGGAGGACACGTCCTCCTCCGGCACTTCCAGCACCGAGATCAGGTTGCCGCCCACCTCGTTATAGGCTTCGACCATCTGCTTCATGCAGCCGGTCGAGCCCTTGTTGGCGATCATCAATTCGTCCGGCAGGAAGATCGCGAAGGGTTCATCCCCCACGACCGTGCGGGCGCACCAGATCGCGTGGCCCAGCCCCAGCGGCACCTGCTGGCGCACGGCCACCAGGTTGCCCGGCTGGATCCGCGTGGGTTCGAGGATTTCGAGCGACTTTTCCCGATCCTTCATCGTCGTTTCCAGCTCGAACGCATGGTCGAAATGTTCGACGATCGCGGTCTTGCCGCGCCCGGTGACGAAGATCAGCTGGTCGATCCCGGCCTCGCGCGCCTCGTCCACCGCGTACTGGATCAGCGGGCGGTCGATCACCGGCAGCATTTCCTTGGGAATCGCCTTGGTCGCGGGGAGAAACCGCGTCCCCATTCCCGCAACGGGAAACACGGCTTTGCGGATCGGCTTGCGGGGTGCGTTGTCGGTCATGCTCAGGCAGTTACCTCGTTCAGATTGCAGCCGTGTTAAACCGCGTGGCGCGCCGTGTTGCAACCAGTCTGTGCATAGGGATGCACGAAGCTTGCCGCCCCGGCAAATCCGTCTAAATCGATGGCATGGACAAAATCATCATCCAGGGCGGCCGAAAGCTGTCCGGCACCATCCCGATTTCCGGCGCCAAGAACGCGGCACTGACCCTGCTGCCCTGCGCGCTCCTGACTGACGAGCCGCTGACCCTGCGCAACCTGCCGCGCCTGGCCGATATCGACGGCTTCCAGCACCTGATGAACCAGTTCGGCGTGTCGACCAGCATCGCCGGCAGCCGGCCCGAAGATTTCGGCCGGGTGATGACCCTTGAGGCGACCCGCATCACCAGCTCGGTCGCGCCCTACGAGTTGGTGCGCAAGATGCGCGCCTCGATCCTGGTGCTGGGGCCGATGCTGGCCCGCATGGGCGAGGCGACCGTGTCGCTGCCCGGTGGCTGCGCAATCGGCAACCGCCCGATCGACCTGCACCTGAAAGTGCTGGAAGCGATGGGCGCGACGATCGAACTGGCCGCCGGTTACGTCAAGGCGATTGCGCCCGATGGCGGTCTGCCCGGCGGGCGCTATGCCTTCCCGGTGGTCTCGGTCGGGGCGACCGAGAATGCGCTGATGGCCGCCGTGCTGTGCACCGGCAAGACGGTGCTGCACAATGCCGCGCGCGAACCGGAAATCGTCGATCTGTGCAACCTCCTGGTGGCGATGGGCGCCGAGATCGAGGGGATCGGCACCAGCGACCTGACGATCCACGGCGTCCCGCGCCTGCACGGCGCGACCTACCGGGTGATGAGCGACCGGATCGAGGCCGGCTCCTATGCCTGCGCCGCCGCGATCACCGGGGGCGACGTGTTCCTGAAGCACGCCGTGGTCGAGGAAATGGACGCGACCGTCCAGGCGCTGCGCGATGCCAATGTTTTCGTCGAGCCGCGTCCGGGCGGGCTCTATGTCGCGGCGCAGGGCCCGCTCAAGGCGGTGACGCTGTCGACCGCGCCCTATCCCGGCTTTGCCACCGACATGCAGGCGCAGCTGATGGCCATGCTGTGCCTGGCCGAAGGCAGCTCGGTGCTGACCGAGACGATCTTCGAGAACCGCTACATGCACGTGCCCGAACTCAACCGCATGGGCGCGCATATCGAAACCAAGGGCCGCACCGCCGTGGTCCACGGGGTGAAGAAGCTGCACGGGGCCGAAGTGATGGCCACCGACCTGCGCGCCTCGATGAGCCTGGTGATCGCGGGGCTGGCCGCCGAAGGGGAAACCCAGGTCCACCGCCTCTACCACCTCGACCGTGGCTATGAACGGCTTGAGGAGAAGCTGGCGCTGGTCGGCGCGCAGATCGAACGCGTCGGCGGGGATTGATCCGGGGCATAGGGGATTGTCCGAGGGGGCGGCATAACCCACTGGTTTGATTAACCATATTATTCGGCTGGCATGTTTCGCTGGCTGCGCTTTGTGGCCGCCGTGCTGTGCGTGGCGGCAATGCTGTTCCTGGTGCTTGACCGCGCCGGAGCAGCCCAGCGCAGCGCGCCGGCGTGGTGGGATCCCGACGGCGTGGGCAGCGGATCGGACTGGCATTACCGCGTGCCGGTTACCCTGCCATCGACCAGCACGGTCAACTCCACGGCCAAGGTCGATATCGATTTTGCCGCGCTGATGACCCAGCTGGGCATTTCCGGCACGCTGGATGTCAATTCGATCCGGGTGGTGCGCCCGGGCGGCGCGTTGGCGACCATCCAGGAATACAACGACAGCATCTATGCCGGGGCGACCGACAGCAATGCCAGCCGCGGCGAAGTGCGCTGGATCGTCGAGGATGGCGGCGCGCAGACCTATCAGGTCTATTTCGATGTCATCGCCAATGGCACCAAGGCGGCCAACCCGCAGACCCCGATCAACGGCAACTTCGAACACAGCAGCGCCGGCACGCAATTGCCCGCCGGATGGGCCAGCGCGACCCGGCTGGACAGCAATTACGATCTGCAGGTCCGGCCCAGCGAAAGCGTCAGCGTGACTTCGGATGGCGGACCGCTCAACAACCCCTATACCACCGATGGTTCGCCCCGCACTGGCGGCTATTCCTACCTGCTGGGTTCGCGCAGCAACAACGAAGTGACCGGCGGGGTCAACGCCACCATGCTGACCCGCACCTTTACCGTGCCGGCCAGCAATCCCGGCAACCTGGTGCTCAACTGGCGCAATGAAGGCTGGGATTCCGAAGGGTTTGATAACCTGCACATCACCCTGACCCCGGCCGGCGGCGCGGAAACCGTGCTGGTGGGCAACAGCCTGGGGCTGTACACCACCTATCCCAATTCGCCCAACATCGGGGGCAACCCGGTTTCCGACACCACGGCCGGTTATGGCCAGTACAACGGCTGGGATACAACTTATAACGGCACCCACATGAACGGGATGACGGTCAGCCCGCGCTCGGAACGCTGGTGGAGCCGGACCTATTCGCTGGCCGCCTTTGCCGGGCAGACGGTGACCCTGGCGATCGGCACCGATCACGTGCTGTCCTATCGCACCTGGTTCCACATCGACGATATCGAATGGTCGGTGGTAACCGGCACGCTGGGCGCGGCCCAGGGGTTTGGCGTGGCGGCCAGCAGCCCGGCCGGATCGCAGCCGCCGGGGCAGACGCTGACCTTGCGCGCCGTGGTCGATGCCAAGCCCACCGCCGCGACCAATCCGGTCACCGCCGAAATCATCAACGCAGCGGGCACCACGGTGGCCAGCGGGATCAAGCTGTTTAACGATGGCACCCACGGCGATGTGACCGCCAACGACGCGGTCTGGACCAATAACGGCTCGGACAGCGCCAATCCGACCTATACCATCCCGCTCAACGCCGGCAGTTCCGGGCCGTGGACCGTGCGCGTCCAGGCGCGCGGTGCCAGCACCAGCACGCTGGGGGCGGCCTATAACGGGCTGGTCCACCGCAATGGCCAGCCCAACGCCCTGGTCATGGCCAACTGGTGGAACATCGACGAAGCCACGTTCACGGTCGATGCCGCGGTGATCAGCGTGGCCAAGACCATGACCGTGGTCTCGAATGGGGTGGAAAGCGCCAACTGGAAGGCCATTCCCGGCGCCACGCTGCGTTACTGCGTGACCATCGGCAATTCCGGCACGGCCAGCGCCAGCACGGTGATCGCCACCGATAGCTTGCCCGCGATGCTCAGCTATGTGCCGGGCAGCCTGCTCAGCGGCGCCGACTGCGCCAGTGCCGCCACGCTCGAGGATGACAACGCCACCGGCACCGATGAAAGCGACCCGGTGGGGGCCAGCTATTCAGCCGGAACCATCAGCATAATCCGCTCCAGCCTGCCGACCGGAACCGCCTTTGCCGTGACTTACCGCGTTTCGGTCAATTGACCGGCGGGGCCAGCCGGGCCGCCAGCCAGCCGACCAGCCAGACCCGCACCGCGCCGGCCAGCCCCGGCGGGACCGGCGCGCGGATCCGTTCCGCATCGATCCGCGCCACCAGCGCGTTGATCGGCAGCCCCTCGGCCTGGGCGGCCTGCTTGAGCAATTCCCAGAACAGCGGCTCGAGGCTGATCGAGGTCTTGTGCCCGGCGATTTCGACCGAACGCTTGACGGGCGGGTGGAACGGGGTGGTCATGGCCGCGAGACTAGGGGAACTGTGGGGCGGCGGGCAATACGGTCCGGGCAGAGTGCGAACAGCATGGCCTGCCAGCCGGGCCGGGCGGACTTCGCCCGCGCTTTCCTACAAGGGCCGGATCGGCAATAAGCAAGGCTTGACATGGCGGGACCCCTCCGCGCGGGGCGGCGGATTGCAGTAAGTTATTGTAAAATAAACATAACATAGGAATTTCAGGCACTTCTCAGCCGCCTGAAACCGCCCGTTTGCGCGGTTTGCAGCGCCTGGTGCGCCCTTTGTGCGCCGTGGTGCCCCCCTTGTGCGCCGTACTGCGCACCGGGGGGCGAATCGGCCTCAATACATGTGCTGGCCGCCGTTGATGCTCATCGTCGAGCCGGTCATGAACCCGCCGTTCTCGCTGGTCAGGAAGGCCACCCCGCGGGCGATTTCCTCGGCGTGGCCCAGCCTGCCGACCGGGATCTTGGCGATGATCTTTTCCAGCACCGGCGCGGGCACCGCCGCGACCATGTCGGTATCGATATAGCCCGGCGCGATCGCGTTGACCGTCACCCCGAACTTCGCCCCTTCCTGCGCCAAAGCCTTGGTAAAGCCGTGGATGCCGCTCTTCGCGGCGGCGTAGTTGACCTGGCCGTACTGACCGGCCTGGCCGTTGATCGAGCCGATGTTGACGATCCGCCCCCAGCCGCGCTCGCGCATCCCGGGGAAGGTCGCCTTGGCCATGTTGAAGCAGCCGCCCAGGTTGATCCGCATGACCTCGTTCCAGTCATCGAAGCTCATCTTGTGGAGCACCCCGTCGCGCGTCACGCCGGCGTTGTTGATGACAATGTCGATCGGGCCGAATTCGGCGGCGATGTCGTTGCAATTGTGGATGCAGGCCTCGTGGTCGCCCACGTCCCAGCGGATCGCGGGAATGCCGGTCTCCTGGGTGAAGGCGCGGGCCTTTTCCTCGTTCCCGGCATAGTTGGCGATTACGATATGGCCCTGCTTTTGCAGCCGCCTGCAGATCGCCTCGCCAATGCCGCGGGTGCCGCCGGTAACGATTGCCACTCTTGCCATGATCGCCCTTTCCCTCGAGCCGGAATCCGAAAAAAGGCGAGCTTATGCAGCGCCGCCCGGGGCGGCAAGCGGCTTGCATACGTAAATGCGGGGGCGATCGGCCCGGTTCAGAACTTGAACTGGGTACCGACGTAGACGGCCTGGTTGTCCTGCCGGCTTTCGCTCAGCGGCTTCAAACGGTCGCGGTCCGAAGTCACCCGCACGCCGGCGGTGACGTTGATGTTGCGGGTCAGACGATAGGTCCCGCCAAGGTCGACCATCTGGTCGTTCTGCTCGAACGTGCGGGGCGAACGCCCGGCCTTCTGCCGTTCGTCAAGCGCGATGCGCGGGGCGAAGCGCGACGGATCGTCGACCGCGCCGCGCGACGGCTGGAAACTGGCGAGGTCGGGCATGTCGACCTTGCGGATTTCGGTCACGCCGCTTTTCGCGAAGCTTTGATAGCCGCGCGCCGCGCCCAGGCTGTAGGCGGTGGGGGCGATCCGCAGGCCGTTGCCATCGCCGCCCTGCATTGGCCCGCGCACCACGATCGGGTGGTTCTGGTCAAAGCGGACAGCCACGGTCACCGAACGGTCGAGCCGGTTGGGCGAAGCCGCCGGGGTAAAGCGGAACAACTGCCCCTTGGACAGCGCGCGCACGGTGATCGACCGGGCCAGCCGCGGATCGACCATGGCGGACTGGAAGCTGCTGCGTTCGCTGGCCACGTCGCCGTCCAGCGGGCGCGGGTCGATCCGGTTGGCCAGTGCCAGCACTGCGCTGGGCAGGGCGAGCAGGCCGACCGCGCAGGCGAGCAGCATCGCCGGCGTTCCGCCGCCGCGCCGCCTGTTCCGCCCGGTTGTCTGCATGCCGCTCATCGTGCCCCGATTGTCCCGCGTTTGCCGCGCGAATCCAAGTGCAAACTGCAGCGCAGCCGTTGAATAGCAGCTTAACGGTCGTTCAGCGGGCATTCACGGCGTGGACGTGCTAGTGGACGGCAGGACCGAGCGCACTTGCCGCGCGGCCCGCCTCGGCTATAGAGACTGCCGAACCAAAGGGATCCGGATTGAAGCGATGACTGCCAGCATGACCAAGCGCACCCCGAATTTCCGCACGCTGGGCCGGGTCGGCCTGGTGGCCATGGCCGCCCTGGCGCTGGTCAGCTGCGGCGGCGGGAAGAAGGCGTCGAAGGCGCAGCTTGCCGCATCGCGCGTCACCACCATCGGCGTGAACAGCTATCTGTGGCGCGCCAGCCTCGAAGCGCTCAGCTTCATGCCGCTGCTCCAGACCGATTCGAACGGCGGCGTGATCGTGACGGACTGGTACGCCAACCCGAACAATCCCGGCGAACGGATGAAGGTCACCGTCACCATTCTCGACCAGGACCTGCGTGCCGATGCCCTGCGTGTCGCCGCCAGCCGCCAGGTGTCGCAGAACGGCGTGTGGCAGGACGCTCCGGTCCAGGCCGCCACTGTCCAGAAGCTGGAAGACGTGATCCTGACCAAGGCCCGCGATCTGCGCAACAGCGCGGTGAAGTAGGGGACTTGCCGGCCAACGGCAGTCTCGACAAGCGCGCCTGACCCGCTAGAGGGGCGTTCATGACTAGTGAACGCTTCGATCCGTCCAGCGCCGATCCGCGCTGGCAGCGCGAATGGGACGCCCGCGAAAGCTTCAAGGCCGATGACAATTCGGCCCGCCCGCGCAGTTACGTGCTGGAGATGTTCCCCTACCCGTCCGGGCGCATCCACATCGGCCACGTCCGCAACTACACCATGGGCGACGTGCTGGCCCGGGCCAAGCGGATGCAGGGCTATGAAGTGCTGCACCCGATGGGCTGGGACGCCTTCGGTATGCCGGCGGAAAACGCGGCGATGGAAAAGGGCGTCCACCCCGGCGGCTGGACCCGCGACAATATCGCCAACATGAAGGCGCAGCTCAAGCGCCTCGGCTTCGCGCTCGACTGGAGCCGCGAGATCGCGACCTGCGAGCCGGACTATTACGGCCAGGAACAGGCGCTGTTCCTGGATCTTTACGAAGCCGGGCTGGTCTACCGCAAGGAATCGGCGGTCAACTGGGATCCCGTCGACATGACGGTGCTGGCCAACGAACAGGTGATCGACGGACGCGGCTGGCGCAGCGGCGCGCTGGTTGAAAAGCGCAAGCTGAACCAGTGGTTCCTCAGGATCACCCAGTTCGCGGAAGAACTGCTCGCGGGCCTGGGCGAGCTCAAGAATTGGCCGGACAAGGTCAAGCTGATGCAGGAAAACTGGATCGGCAAGAGCCAGGGCCTGCGCGCGAAATTCCGCTTCGTCGACAGCGAGGACGGGATCGAGGTGTTCACCACCCGGCCCGATACGCTGTTCGGCGCAAGCTTTGTCGCGATCGCCGCGGACCATCCCTTTGCCCAGGCCATGGCCGAAAACCTGCCGGAGCTGCAGGCCTTCATCGCCGAATGCAAGCAGGGCGGCACCACCGCGGCCGAACTGGAAACGGCGGAAAAGAAGGGCTTCAACACCGGCTATTCGGTTGAGCATCCGCTCAAGAAGAGCTGGCACCTGCCGGTCTACGTCGCCAACTTCGTGCTGATGGACTATGGCACCGGGGCGGTGTTCGGCTGCCCGGCGCATGACCAGCGTGACCTCGATTTTGCCCGCAAGTACGAATTGCCGGTGACCCGCGTGGTCGCCGATGGCGACGAGACCGACCCGGTTTTCGTCGGTGACGAGGCCTATACCGGCCCGGGCCGCATCGTGAATTCCGAATGGCTCGACGGGATGAGCGTCGAGGAGGCCAAGGCCGCGATCATTGCCAAGGCGCAGCACGATGGCTGGGGCCAGGCCGAAACCCAGTTCCGCCTGCGCGACTGGGGCGTGTCGCGCCAGCGTTACTGGGGCACGCCGATCCCGTTCATCCACTGCGATGCCTGCGGCGTGGTGCCGGTTCCCAAGGACCAGCTGCCGGTGACCCTGCCCGAGGATGTCAGCTTCGATACGCCCGGCAATCCGCTGCTGCGCCATCCCAGCTGGAAACACGTCGATTGCCCCAGGTGCGGCAAGCCGGCAGTGCGCGAAACCGACACGCTCGACACTTTCGTCGACAGTTCGTGGTATTTCCTGCGCTTTGCCAGCCAGCCGGGCGACCGGCCGTTCGATCCCGAAGTCATCCGCAAGTGGCTGCCGGTTGAACAGTACATCGGCGGGATCGAACATGCGATCCTGCACTTGCTCTACGCCCGGTTCTGGACCCGCGCCCTGGCGCACATCGGCCTGATCGACGTGAAGGAGCCCTTCGCCAGCCTGTTCACGCAAGGGATGGTGACGCACCAGACCTATTCGCGGATTGACCCGGCCAACGGCCAGCCGATCTACTTCAGCCCGGCCGAGGTCGAGCGCGGAGCCGATGCGGCGACGCTCAAGGCAGATGGCCAGCCGGTCGAAGTGGGCCGCGTCATCAAGATGTCGAAGTCGAAGAAGAACGTCGTCGATCCGGACGACATCATCGCGACTTACGGCGCCGACGCCGTGCGCTGGTTCATGCTGTCCGACAGCCCGCCGGAACGCGACCTGCCCTGGTCCGAGGCCGGGATCGAAGGCTGTGCCCGCTTCGTCCAGCGGTTGTGGCGCTTGTTCGGGCAATACGATCCCGCCGCTACCGGCGAGGACAAGGCGCTCGACCGCAAGCGTGACCAGACCGTCCACGCCATCGGCGAGGACATTGCCGCGCTGGGCTTCAACAAGGCCGTCGCGCGGATCTACGAATTGACCGGCGTGATCGACAAGGCCGCACCGTCGGCCAGCCGCAGCGCCGCGATCCGCACCCTGTTGCTGCTGGTCGCGCCGATGATGCCGCACCTGGCCGAGGAGGCCTGGGCTGCGATGGGAGGCGAGGGGCTGGTCGCCGATGCGGCCTGGCCCCCGGTCGATCCCGCGCTGCTGGTCGAGGACGAGGTGACCGTGGCGATCCAGGTGCTGGGCAAGCTGCGCGACACCGTGACCGTGCCCAAGGGCCTGCCCCGCGAGGAGCTTGAGGCGCTTGCACTGGCCAGCGAGAAGGTCCAGCGTGCGCTGGATGGCAAGGCAATCAAGAAGGTGATCGTGGTGCCCGACCGGCTGGTCAACCTGGTGGCATGAAGCGGCTCGGCATCCTGCTGCTGCCCTTTGCGCTCGCGGCCTGCGGGCTCCAGCCGATGTATGCCGGCGGCGGCAATGGCGCCGTCGCGCAGGGGCTGGGCGCGGTCGAGGTGCCGGCGATCGAGGGCAAGGCCGGCTGGCTGGTCCGCAACGCGCTGGTCGACCGGCTGGGCGCAGGCGGGCACGGCGCCGCCGCGCGCTATCAGCTCGACGTGCGGCTGGATGACAAGCTCGAAGGCCTGGGCCTGTTGTCGGACGATACCATCGGGCGCGAACGGCGGACGCTGCGCGCGCGCTATCAGCTGGTCGATTTGGCCAGCGGGGCAATCGTGCTCGATGCCACCGCCGGGTCCGATGCCGGGATCGATGTGGTCAGCTCTGAATACGCCACCATCGCGGCCGAGCGGACGGCGCTGGAAAACCTGTCGCGCGAAGTGGCGGACCGGATTGTCACCCGCGTCGCGCTGCAGCTGCGTGCCGCCCCGGCCAAGGTGCAGTGAAGGCCACCCAGAAGGATTTTCGCGGCCAGGCGCAGCGCTTTGCGCGTGAGGCTGGCGTGTTCTTCTTCTGCGGGCCTGACGAGGCCGGCGCGGCTGACGCGGCACAGCAGATCCTTGCCCTCCTGCCCGATGCGGGGGAACGGGTCGAACTGTCGGGCGGCGACCTTCGCCGCGATCCGGTACGGTTGGGCGACGAGGCGCGCTCGACCTCGCTGTTCGGGGACAAGCGCCACATCTATGTCCGCGCTCAGGGCGACGAGGCGCATGACGCGGTCGAGATCCTGCTCGGCGGCGAGGCCGAGGCTTGCCCAGTGCTGATCGTCGCCAGCGGCGCGACCGACAAGTCGCGCACCGCCAAGCTGCTGGCCAATCGGCCCGACGCCGTCGTGGCGATGTTCTATCCGCCAGACCTCAGGCAAATGAGCGACATGGTGCGCGGCATGGCCGATGCCGCCGGGGTGCGGCTGACCGGGGACCTGGCCGAACGGATCGCGCGGGGCGTGTCGTTCGACCTGCGCCTGGCGCAGTCAGAGGTGAACAAGCTCGCGCTCTATCTCGATGCCAGCCCCCAGGCGCCGCGCACCGCCGATGCCGCCGCGCTCGATGCGATCGGCGCGCGGACCGAGGAGGACGGACTCTCGCCGATCGTCAACGCTGTGCTGAGCGGCGAGGCGGGCAAGCTGCCGCAAGAACTGCGCCGCATGCGCGAGCTCGGCCTGAATCCGGTGGGCGTGCTGCTGGCGATCGAGCGCCGCGCGGCGCAGCTGGCAATGCTGGCGGCCAAGGTCGGCCCGCGCGGCGACATCAACGCCCTGATCGAAAGCGAATCGGCCGCGCGCCGGATCTTCTGGAAGGATAAGCGCGACCTGCACGACCAGTTGCGGCGTTGGCGCGGGCCGCGCCTGGCCCGCCTGGTCGACCGCCTGGTCGCCTTGCACCGCGCCTTGCTGGGCAATAGCCAGCAGGCGGAATTGCTGCTGGCCCAGGGATTGTCCGAAATCACCCGTGCCGCAATGAAACGCAATTAACCATTTCTCCCAAAGCGCTTTGTTGTTAGGTGATTACACCGGGGTCGCGTCTGGATACGTTTGGCGCGGGGGTTATGGCCACTTCGGTACAGCCTGAAATTGCAGATCGGCAACTTGCGCTCGCGCCATCGCTCGAGCGGCGCAGGCTGCGGCTGTATTTGCTCCAGTTGCTGGGCGATGGGGCCGCTCTGCTGTTCGGCTATCTTTATCTCGGCAATCCATTCGATCCTGCCGTGTGGGATGCGGGGCAATTGTTGCTGCCGCTGTTCTGGACCGTCGCCCTGTTGAACCAGACCTATTCGGTCGGTTCGCTGGTTTCGCCACCGCTGGGCCTGCAGCGGGCCTTGCTGGCTATGGGGCTTGCGGTAATCCTGTTGATCGTGGTGCTCTTCGTCGCGCGCTCCAGCCTGTTTGTCTCGCGTTTGGGCTTTGGCAGCGGCTTTGTCACCGCTTCGTTTCTGCTGATCTGGCTCCGGCTGAATGTCAGCATGCATATCCTGCGCAGCGTTGGGCCGCGTGCGATCAACCTCCTGGTAATCGACGATGGCGGACCCTCGGTCGACCTGCCGGATTGTTTGCGGATCAGTGCCGCATCGGCCGGGATTACCCCGCGGCTTGATGATCCCCACGGCCTGGACCGCTTGGCGACCGTCATTCGTAACATGGACCGGGTGATCGTTTCTTGTCCGCCGGAGCGCCGCTGGGCCTGGGCGATGGTCCTCAAGGGCGGGCAGATGCGCGGTGAAATCGTCGATAGTGAAGTTCAAGAACTTGGCATCCTGGGGGCCAGCCGCGCCGAAGGCGTTGGCACGCTTGTGGTCGCCTCCGGGCCGCTGGGCCTGCGTAGCCGGGTGATGAAGCGTGGACTGGACCTGGCGATCACCATTCCGGCCTTGCTGGTACTGAGTCTCCCCCTTCTGGTCATTGCGGCGTTTATCCACCTCGAAGATGGCGGACCGGCACTGTTCCTGCAGCGCCGGGTTGGCCGCAACAACCAGTTCTTCTCGATCTACAAGTTTCGTTCGATGCGCCAGGCCTCCACCGATTCCGCTGGTGCGCAATCTACTCGCCGCGATGACGACCGTGTGACACGGATAGGTCGTTTCCTGCGCAAAACTTCGATCGATGAATTGCCGCAATTGCTTAATGTTTTGAAGGGCGAAATGAGCCTGGTAGGGCCGCGGCCCCACGCGCTGGCCTCGCAGGCGGGTGCGAAGCTCTTCTGGGAAGTCGATTCTCGTTATTGGCAGCGCCACGCCTTGAAGCCCGGGATGAGCGGTCTGGCGCAAATTCGAGGATTTCGGGGCACAACCGACAGCGAAGGCGACCTGATCGATCGTCTACAGGCTGATCTGGAGTATGTTGAGGGCTGGACCATCCTGCGTGATATTCGCATCCTGTTTTCAACGATTTGGGTCGTCGTGCACGATCGAGCCTATTGATCGGGCGGGATGATCTAGGCGCTTCGGCTATTGCCATAATCCAATAATGCCGTTGCTTTGCAGCAAAGGGTTAGGTAATAATACTAATGCGTAGACAACCTCGACCCTAGGAGGAATTCATGATTCGTAGCGCCAAGGCGCTCGCCATATCGGCGGCACTGATGTTTGTTGGTGGTTCAATCACCGCTTCTGCCGCGAACGGCGGTGGTGCTGGCGTTGGCGTCGGACAGTCCGGTGGGGCCAATCAGTGCGAAGTTGTTCAGCTCAAGACCGGTGGCACTGGCATTTTTGACGTGACCCGTGCGGTCCAGTCGAGCGGCAAGTGCGTGTGCTATGTGAAGCTGGCGCCCAACCCGACTCAGTCGGTGGCGACGCAGCTGGCTGCTCTCCTTCAGTCGCGCGATTGTTCGAACGCACCTCCGGCTGTGCAGCAGCAGGGCGGCGGCATCGGTAGTGGCGGTCTCGTTGCTGGCGGTGCGGCGGCTGCGGCAGCCGGGCTGGCCGCTGCGGCGGGCGGTAACGACAGCCCGTAAGCCTGACGTTGTCCGCGTTTTGCCGACCTTTCAGGGCCCGCGCTTGATCGGCGCGGGCCTTTGTCTTTGATGGCCAGGGGCTGCTCGAACCGCGTGGTCGAGCACTGCCTGGTCGGCCACGATCACTGTGGATGAGTGGATGCTGGGGGGCGTGTTGCGTTCATCAACGGTCCGATCGCTACCGGCCATGGTGGTGCTTGCTGCCGCCATTGTGCTGGGCGGTGGCGGATCGCCGTCGCCGGGCTGGGAATTGCTGCTGCAACTCGTGTTCGCGGGCGTGGTGATCGCCTGGGCGCTGGCCGGGCTGGTCTCGCGCGCGCAAGTGATCGCGCCGCCCGTGTACTGGCACGTCTATCTACTGGCACTTCTGGTCCTTGCGATTCCGCTCCTCCAACTGGTTCCGTTGCCGCCATCAATGTGGCAGGCGCTGCCGGGCCGCGAGGTTGAGCGTCAGGCGCTTGAACTGGTCGGTGCTGGTCACAGGTGGATGCCCTGGACAATGACCCCGTCGCGGACCTTGGCATCGCTGCTCGCGATGATTCCCCCGGTGGTGCTGATGATCTGGACCAGCCGTCTTGACAGTGAAGGCCGCCAGCGGGTGCTGGGGGTGATTGTTGCGGGCGGCGTGGCATCCGCAATCCTCGGTGCACTGCAATTGGCGGATGGTGAAGGGCGCTTCTGGCGGTTGCAAGCGGAAACGCATCTGACCTGGCTCACCGGGTTCCAGGCCAATCGCAATGCCGAAGCCGACGTCCTGTTGATTGCCTTGCTGGCTGCTGCGGCATGCTGGGCGGGCATGTCGCGCACTGTGCCGGGCCAACGCCGCCGGGAAGACGGATTGCGGGGGTGGCGACTGGGGCTGCTGCTGGTGGCGCCATTGCTGCTCGTTGCCCTGGTCTTGACCGGATCGCGCGGTGGCCTGCTGTTGCTGCCGATCGCCAGTATCTTTGCGCTGTCGATGGCCTGGCCTCGGGGGCGCAGAATTCGTCCAGCCGCAGGGTTTGGTGCACTGGCCCTGGCAGGTGCTGTCGTTTTGGCGGCCTTGCAGATTCCTGCAATTGCCCGGGTTGCGACCCGCTACGTGCAAGATGACGTCGGTCGTGCCATGTTGTGGGAGGACACCGCCATTGCGGTTGCCAAGCACTGGCCGGTCGGTAGCGGTTTGGGCAGTTTTCAACCGGTTTTCATCGCCAGCGAGCAATTGCAGCATGTCGATACGTCGATGCCGGTTCGGGCTCATAACGACTGGCTGGAATTTACTTTGGAAGCTGGGATTATCGGCTGGGTCGCGCTGGTCGTGGCCGCAGTCCTGATCCTGGCGCGACTGCCGCAGCTTTGGCGAGCGCAAGCGGACAGCGAACCGAGACACGAGCAGATTCTGTTCGGATTCGCGACAATTCTGTTGATTGCATTGCATTCGCTCGGCGACTATCCGCTCCGCAGCATGTCGTTGTCTTGCCTGCTTGCAGTGGCAGTGGCCGTGCTTTTCCCGGTTGCGAACGTGCCTGATGGCCGTTTGGCCGTTTCTGGCAGATAGAGGTTAGGTGTGACAGCGATCGGTACAGCCTTGCGTCGAGTTGCCTTGGCAGGTTTCGTGTTTCTGTGCGGCCTGTCGGCAATGGCCCCGTCTGCTCTGGCCGAATCGGTCCTGCCGAAGGGCAAGGCCGCCTACGAAGTCATTCCGGCTCCGGACTTGTCGGCGCCCGAGCCGCTGTACCGGATTTCGCCCGGCGATGCGATCAGCGTCAGCGTCTTCCAGGAAGAGGACCTGTCGGTGGAAAAGGTCATCGTCGATGAAAGTGGCATGATCCAGTTGCCCCTCATTGGCGAAGTCGCTGCCCAGGGGCGCAGCGCGACTGAACTGAGCCAGGTTATTGCTGCGCGCCTCGCTGCCCGATACCTGCGCGATCCAAAGGTCGTCGTGGGGGTCGCCGAACGTTCGCAGCAGGTGGTTGCGGTGGAAGGCCAGGTGAATGAACCGGGGGTTTTCCCGATCGACCGCACCTATACCCTGTTGTCAGCCCTGGCCCGAGCCAAGAGTCCGACCCGAGTTGCCAAACTGAACGAGGTCGTAGTGTTCCGCACAGTCAACGGCCACCGCGTTGGTGCGATCTTCGACCTTCGCGATATTCGCACCGGCAAGGCCCCGGATCCGCAGATCATGGGCGGGGATACCGTTGTGGTCGGCTTCTCCGCGATCAAGGGCGCGTTCAGGGACATCCTGACCATGGCTCCGTTGTTCAACGTATTCACGCAGTTCTGAAGGCGAATTTCCGATGTCAGCTCAGGCTCCGCTAGCGACTGAAATCCCTGGGATCGCGCAAGAGGCAACCGATACCGCAGTCGAAGGCTTCGATCTGCGGCAGATCGTCGCGGTAGTCCGGACCTATCTGATGTGGATCATCGGCATCATGGTGGCGGCGATCGTGTTCGGCGTGGTCTGGACCATGCTGCAGACCCCGCTCTACACCGCCAACACTACGGTGCAGATCGATGACGCGGCGGCCCAGATTTTGCAGAATGGGCAGGACGTCCAGGCCCAGTCGGCCTCGTTCGACGTGGACCGCTTCCTCAACACCCAGCTCGATGTCCTGAAAAGCCGGGCCCTGGCCAAGCGCGTGGCCGACCGGCTGAAGTTGTACGGAAATCCGCAATTCCGGCGTGCCGTCGGCGTCTCTGACGTTGGGCCGACAGATCGCAAGGCGCTGGAGGAAAACACAATCATGCTGGTCCGCTCGCGGATGTCGGTGACATTGCCGCGGCAGACGCGCGTGGCGACCATCGCCGTGACGACCGCCGATCCGCAGATGTCCGCCGACATGGCCAATGCCTATGCCGAGGAGTTCATCCGGGCCAACCTGCAGCGCAAGTTCGAAAGTTCGGACTATGCCCGCCAATTCGTCGCCCAGCAGCTCGAAACGGCCAAGCAACGTCTTGAAACAGCTGAGCGTGACCTGAATGCCTATGCTCGTTCAGCCGGCCTGATCCGGGCCCGTTCGGTTGATTCGGATGGCCAGTCGACTGGCGGCGAAGCGTCCGTGACCACCTCAAGCCTGATGCAGCTCAATTCTGCCGCGAATTCGGCGCATGCCGCGCGGATTCAGGCGGAGGCCAAATGGCGGTCTGTTTCGGGTGAAGCCGCGCTCAACTCGCAGCAGGTGCTGTCGAACTCTTCGGTACAAAGTCTGCTGGTCAAGCGGACCGAGGTTGAAGCCAACCTGCGTGAGGAACGTAGCCGCCATCTCGACGAGCATCCCAATGTCATCAAGCTGCAGGCGCAGCTCGATGTGATCAACCAGCAACTCAACGCAGTGATTGCTGGCGTGCGCAATTCGGTTCGCCAGGAATACCAGACTGCCCTTGCCGCGGAGCAGGAAATCAACAGCAAGGTTGAGCGGCTCAAGTCCGAGACACTCAACGAGCAGGACCTCAGCGTGCGCTACGCGATACTCGCTCGCGAGGCGGACACCAGCCGCACGCTCTATGACGGCCTGTTGCAGCGCTACAAGGAACTGACCGCTGCTGCAGGGATCGCCAGCAGCAACATCTCGCTGATCGACCGGGCTTCGGTTCCGCGCGGGGCATCCTCGCCCAACCTGGTGGTGAACCTGGCCTATGCGATCTTTGTCGGCCTGGTGATCACGGCAACCTTGCTGTTTGTCCGGCTGCAACTCGACGATGCAGTCCGCGTGCCGGAAGATGTGGAGCACAAGCTCTCGCTGCCGGTCCTCGGGATCATTCCCAAGCTGTTCAATCGCGATCCGTTCGAACAACTGGCCGATCCCAAATCCTCGCTTTCGGAAGCCTACAATTCGTTGCGTGGCTCGATTGGCTTTTCGACCCCCAATGGCGCACCGCACCTGTTGCTGGTGACCAGCGCATCGGCCTCCGAAGGGAAGTCGACCACCAGTCTCGCCCTCGCGCGCGGTTTCGCCAAGCTTGGGCGCAAGGTCCTGCTGGTCGACGTCGACATGCGCCGTCCGTCGACGCACCGCCAGTTCCAGGTTGATAACGAGTTTGGCCTCAGCACCGTGCTGGTCGGGCAAACGACCTTGGGCGATTCGATCCGGACCACCGAGTTCGAAAATCTCTCCATCCTGACTTCGGGGCCGATCCCGCCCAGCCCGACCGAATTGCTTGCATCACCGCGGATGCTCGCGCTGCTCGAAGATGCGCGGGCGCGGTATGACATCGTCGTACTCGACAGTCCGCCGATCCTGGGTCTTGCGGACGCGCCGCTGATGTCGTCGCTGGTCGATGGGACGTTGTTGGTGCTCGAATCCGATCGCAACCGGCGCGGCGTGCTGAAGGGCACCTTGCGGCGCCTGCGACTGGCGCGGGGCCGGGTGATCGGTGTGGCGCTGACCAAGTTCGATGCCACCCATGCGTCGAGCTACACCTACTATTACGGCTACGGCTATGACTACTACGCCTATGACGGCGGCGAGCATCGGGGCAAGCGCTCTGCCGTGCTGGACAAGTTGCGGTCCAAGCTGCCGGGGCGTGAGCGGGAAGAGGCCTGATGCAGCCAGCCGCGACAAGGCTGCTGTTGATCGGCGCGGCCTTGCTGTATGGCGTCGCGGCGCTGGGTAACGGACTTGATCGCTGGGCGACGACCCATGCCCAAACCCGGGTAATCCCGCGTCAGTTTGCTGCACTGTCCTTGCCGCGCGATGCCTCCGCCGAGCTCACTGCGGGCCGCCATGAACAGGCGGTTCTGCTGGCTTCACGAGCGGTGCTGGCCGCGCCATCCGAGGCAGGTGCGGTTTCGATGCTCGGGGCGGCACTGCTGCGCAGTGATCAATCGGCCAAGGCCTACAGCGCTTTCCAGGTGTCGAGGCAACTTGGCTGGCGGGACCTGTCTACCCAGGCCTATTGGGTGACAGCGGGTGTGTCCCTGTCTGACCAGGAAATGACTGCCCGGCATCTCAATGCCCTGATGCGCTTTGCCCCCGGATTGCCGCAAAGCGAGGAAGTCCTCCAACTCCTCGAGTCCTCGCCTGCTGGCCGGGCGCAATTGGCAAGGTATCTTGCGCAGGGGCCTAATTGGCTGGCGCTTTACGCCAAGGGAGCCTCCAGGCTTTCACCAGACCTGTTCGCGGTGCGGCTCAATCTGCTGCAAGGCGCGAAGGCCGGAGGCAAGCAGACCGACTGCGGGACGGTCGCCGATGCGATCACGGATCTGGCCTATAGCCAGTCGCGCTACGTTGAGGCAGCGCAGTTGTGGCAACTGGTCTGCCGCGGCGCAGCGCAGGGCCTGGTGCATAATCCCGATTTCAGCCAGCCCCAGCGCAACCGCGATCTGCCGTTCGAATGGAACCTGCCAGGCACAGGCGGTGTCAGCGCCAACCTGGGCGGGGGCCAGCTGATCGTTCGCAACGAAAATCCTGGGGACGCGATCGTTGCGCAGCAGCGCGTTTTCGCTCCGGTTGGCGCGGTGCGCCTCGCCTGGTCGGCCGAGGCCGAACAGGACGCTGCGCAATTACGGCGAGCTGCCTCGCTGCTGTGCCTCAACGGCACCGACCTTGCCGTTGGTGCCAGGGCCACCAGTGATGGGGCGGGCGGATACGCGCTTGATATCCAGGTTCCGGATGGCTGCAGCCCGCAGCTGCTGGTGCTGCGAGCCCCGCGCGAAGCCGGTGAAATCCGCTTCAGCAGGGTTACACTGAATCCCCTGACCGGGGCAGGGCGATAATGGCATGACCGTCCTTGATGCCAAGGAAGCGGGTACGCTCGAGGGCGGGCCGACGTTTTCGCTCCGCAACCGGCTGACCCGGCTGGCGTTCATGATTGCCTGGCTGCTGTTTGCGCGCTGGACTCCCCGGCAATTCAATCCCCTGCGGCTCGTGCTGCTCAGGCTGTTCGGTGCCCGGATTGGACGCGGCGCGACGGTTTATGGCTCGGCGCGGATCTGGTTGCCCTCCAACCTGGAAATAGGCGAGGGCGCTACGCTGGGCCCCGGGGTGGAGTGTTATGCGATGGCGCCGATCCGGATTGGGGCGCGGACGATCATTTCGCAGCGCGCCCATCTGTGCGCCGGAACGCATGACCACCGCGATCCGCAGTTCCAGCTTTACGCCCGGCCCATCACGATTGGCCCGCAAGCCTGGATCGCGGCCGAGGCTTTTGTCGGTCCCGGAGTGGAAATCGGCGAAGGTGCGGTGCTGGGCGCGCGGGGCTGTGCGTTCCAGTCACTTGCGGCCTGGACAATCTATTCCGGCAATCCCTGCAAGGCGATCGGTCCGCGCGAACTGCGCACCGCCGAACCTGACAGGATCTCGATCGAATAGCCGCTCGCTGCACTGAGCCGCGCCAGCCGGTCATCGGTCGAGACTGCCCCCTGCATTGCCCGCTCGAACTCCAGCTTGCGGACATCGACCAGGAACCGATACCAGAAGCCTTGCAGCACGTGATAGATGCGCCCCTCGCGCCCATCAAGAAAACCAAGTTGAAAGATGAAGCGCCAAAGAAAGTAAAGTAGCGGACCCAATCCAAACGGCAGTCGATTGTAGATCCGTTCCTTGATCCGCCGCTTGGTGCTTGCATCGTGGGCTGCCTGACCCTGCTTCATCGCTTCGTCGACTTCGGCCAGGCCATACTTGGCAAGCAGGACATCCAGCGCTTCCCGAGTTGCATAGCGATTGTGCTTGTCGGTAAAGAACAGGCTGTCGTTCAGGTTCACATCGGCGAAGCCACCGTCGATGGTAATTGTCTCGCCGGATTCGACCAGCATGTGTTCATCCATCCAGCGCGCTTCGATCCGGCCTTGGCCAGTCCGCCACAACCTGAGCAGAACCAGCGGAAAGCGGCCGCCATGCCGTACCCAGCGGCCCATGAAAACGTGCTTGCGCTTGAAGTTGATCCCGCTGATGTGCTTGGGAAGTTGCGGCAATTCCGCGCGGAGGCGGGCGGCGAGATCTGCTTCGATGATCTCGTCGGCATCGAGCCTGAGCGTCCATTCCGAGACGATGCCAGTATTTTCCAGCGCCCATTGGAACTGATCGGCATGGTTAATGAATGGATGATGGTAGATGTCCGCCCCGGCCGCTCGCGCCAGATCGATGGTGTTATCGCTAGAGCCGGAGTCAACCACGACCACGCGTTCGACAAAATCCAGCGAGGCAATGGCGCGCGCAATGTGCATACCCTCGTTGTGGGTGAGGATGACAGCAGTAATGGGCAGAATGGACAGAGGGGATGCGGCAGCCATGCGCGCTTCGTGCATGGCTGCCGCGAACTTGTCACGCCAGAAATGTCTCTCCGCGATCAACCAGCCTTGATGAACAGGGGCGTGGGATAGAGCCCGTTGCGCCGCGCCGTACTGTCGAAGGTGACCGAGCCGGTCGGCACCCCGCCGCTGGTCGGCAGCGCGGTAATCCTGCCTTTCGCAAAGACCGAGTTGTCCAGGCTGGCAGCCCCGCGATCGGATGGCACCAGATAGTCACCGACGGCCAGCGTCCGCACTCCGCTGCCCAGATCATCCCCGGCGAAGGTTTCCGGTCCGATCGCGACCAGTGAAACGGTGGACGAACCAGCAACAGTATTCATTGCCAGCCGCCGCTTGGCCCCGGCAACCACGCGCCGGGCACAGCGGAAGCGCATGGCCCCCTGGTTGGCGGACAGGATTGCGTTCGATTGCCAGGTGATACCGTCGCTGCTGCGGATTGCCGTCAATTGCCGAAGGGTCAGTGTGATGCTGAGGGTCTGACCGGATCCTGCGAAGCTTGCCGTCTTGACATAGAACAGGGTCCCAGCGCCTTCGTCCCGGACGATATCGCCCGCACCGATGCAGCAGGCCGGATTGGCCGGGTCGGACAGGAAAGCACCGCTGACGCTGAAGGTCCATTCGACCCCGGCCTGGGTAACGCTGGTCAGGGGATAGGTCGCGCGATCCAGCACTTCTTCCGGTGCCGCGGCGATGGGCTCTTGGAAGTTGCCATAGCCAATCGAGCGGACGAACAACGGAATATAGGCCCCGCTGGCTGTCCCGCCAACGGTAAGGTCGAAGCCATGCGAGCGGCAACGCGCGGTGAAGTTGGCGGAGTTGTCCAGGCCGAAGGTGACAAACGGGTTGACCGAGGCGCTGCGGATCTGCGGCGCATCGATCCCGCACAGCACGCTGGCTGCGCGGCGCCCGCCAAGGGTCGTCTGGTCGACGGCCTGATAGGACAGTGCCGGGAACGAACCGGAAAACTCCTCAACGTCACAGTTGATACGCATGATGCCGAACGTACCATGGAACGACACGTCTTCGAACCGCGCTATGACTTCGGCGCGGCCGTCGAGATAGTCGTTGGGGACGAATTCGCCACTGCGCAGCCCGAAGCCGAGTTCGCCCCCGATAAACCGGATCGCGCCGGGACGGCCGGTAGCGGTGCTGGTGCGAACCGTACCCAGCGAGTAGATTCCTTCAGCGTAGACGTTCGTGAACACCATGGCCGGGGCAAAAGGCTGCACCGAAATGCCCAGATCGACGTTCAGAATGCGGTAGACCCGATCGAAGCTGCAGTTGGCGAAACTGGCGGCCAAGTTGCCGGTGCCACTGCCATAGGTCACGCTGTCAAATGCCGTGCGGCAGCCATGCAGCTTGGCGCGATCGAAGCAGACCACCCGCGCATCAGAATGCGAAATCGAGGCGCCGACGAGATTCAGACCCAGGTTGCATGAGGTAAAATGCATGAAGTCGCCGTTCGAAGCCGTCGGCATCAGGTTGGGCTGCACGGCAATCCCGACTTCGAACCCTTCGCCGGTCACGTCCCGGAATTCGATGTTGGACGACGCTCCCTTGTCATACTGGCCGACGATTTGGGTCCAGGCCGGATAGTCGACATTGGGATAGCTGGAATTGGCATGGCGCGTTCCAGAATAGCCGTCCACGGCGATCGCGCAGTAGGGTGCGTAACGGGTGTCAACCGTTGCCGCCTGCATCTGCGGTCCGCGCCAGTTTGCCAAAGGTGCGCGATCGGCCATGGTCTGCTCGTTGGCGACCAGCCACGCATGGTTCACACCATAGATCGCGATACCCGAGAGGCGGGCCATCCGGGCGGCCTGGATGTTGATCGCCGGACGATCGTTGAAGTCGGCCAGGATCCCGCTGGAATAGCCGCTGTTGTAGTTGAAACCATACATGGAGTCGCCGTCGATCTGCCATTCCATGTACTTGTCGCCATAGCCCAGATGCAGGGTGTTGGTGATCCGGCGCAGGCCTGCCGGCATACGTAGGCGACGCCCCGACCCTTGCGCAAAATAGGTCAGATAATGGAACGCGGCCTGCAAAGCGATGGTGTCGTCCGGACCAGTAATGGTCAGCAGGCCGTTGGCGCTGCTGGCGCTGGCGCTTGCCGTCACGCCAAACATCAGGTCGGTCGGTTCATCCTCGGCAAGACGCCACCAGACAGTATTGGCGTTCGATCGGAACAGCCAGCGGTTCAGCCCGGCCTGCTGCTCGCCGGTCGACGGCGCGGCTGCCATTCTGACATAATTCGCCCCGCCTTTGCCATGCGTGGCGAAGCCGCCGGTCCTGACGATCTGGACCTGATCGTCGAAGGTCATGCCGTACAATTCGGTGGCCAGTGGCAGGTAGCCATCATTCAGGCTGGTGGTGCCATCGAAGATGACCGTGCCGTTGGCTGCCTTGACCTGCTGGCGATAGGAGCCTGTCCCAAAGATGGGGGCGCGGCCATTGCTGTCCAGGACGACCGGATTGGCGTTGGTCACGGTCAACCCCGGATCGCGCCAGGTCTGCTTTGGCGTGGTCGTGCCGGGGACGTAATAGTTGACGGTGCCGTTGGAAAGCGGGTTGCCGCGGTTGTCGATGAATTGGACGTAGGCGTTGGGAATGGGACTGGCCATTTATCTACCTCGTTATTGCAGGAACGGTTCTGGGCCGTCCCGCCAGTCTATGGCGGGACGGTGGTGGTCGGAGTAGCGGGGATGGCTACCGGCCGGGCGGAGCCGAAGCCGGAGGATCAGAGATGCAGGGGTAGCGTGGCAGCGACCGCATCGTGCAGATGGGGCAGGATCTGGCGGGCAGACAGCACCTGCCCGCGGGCGTTGGGGTGCAGAATGTCGGTCATCAGCCCCGAGCCCGCTACCGTTTGGACCAAGCGGCCAAAGACATCCTGCTTCTGGACAACTCGGAAGACCCGCGGATCGCCAGCGAAAGCATCGTAGGCTGCATAGAGATCATCGGTGATCGTCTGTGCGGCCTGGGGCAGGGTCATTGCCGCAAATCGGCCAGTCAGAGTAACGAAGTTCGAACCGTTGCCGTCGCTGGTCAGGCTGTTCGGCCCCCACAGGATGATCTTGCAATCGGGGTTGGCGGGGATGGTGGTCGGCCAGGTAAACGCTGTTCCGGCCCCCATTGGCGAAGTGTAGGTTGCGCCAGCGGTGGTCCCATTCAATGTGGCAAAGATGGCGGCGTCGATCATCGCGATCAGTTCGGCGCGGCTGGTCGCGCCTTGGCGCATGTCATTGATGCCATAGCAAAACACCAGCACCCCCGGCATACCGTTCAGGCGGCTGAGAATTCCGTTGGGGCCAACCAAAGGAAAGATGATGCCATTGAGGTTGAGCAGGGCATCGATCAACCGCGCGCCGTTGGAACCGGAATTGGCGATATTCGCGCCAGCCGTTACAATGCCCGAGGTGCCGAACTGGTCCCACAGCGTGAGCGCATTCGACGTGGTGCTATCGCCAGTAAACTGGACCGGAGGGAGCGCGTCTTCGGTCCACTCGACAAACATGTCGAGCTGCGTGCCGGTGGGAATGGCCTGGCCGTTGAGGTTGATCACCAGCCATTCGCTCAGATCACGCAGGGTTGGTCGCTTGGCACCTTCGAAACGGAACGTCAGCGGCTGGCTCGGGACGCTGGGGGTTCCCAGGTAAAGCTTGGCCGAAGCGAGCACCGGACGCGTCGCATCGATGCCGTTGCCGCCCGACGTGCGGTTGGCGGAGAATGTGTAGAAGCTGAGCGTAGAAGAGCGATCACGCTGATCAAGCCTGGCAGTGGGCTGGATCGCGCTGGTCCCGCCGCCGCCGTTCGGCGATCGCTGGATCAGCACGTCGAGCACTGCCGGGGAAGTGGCGGTGCCGCTGATCGTGATCTGTTCGATAAGGCCGACGCGGCCATAGAAGGTGGGCATCACGCAGGCAATGTCGGTGGCATTGGCGACCGGCACAAAGCCGATCACGCCGCTCCGGAAGGTCGGGCGGGGCTTGCCGATGGTCCTTACCGGCAGCGGGCTGGCCTGGTCGACGGGCTGTGCGGCCTGTCCTTCGCGTCCGAAGGCCAAACTCTTGATGCCGGCATAGCTGCCGGGGAATCGGGTATCGGTCATGAATCGTCTCCACTTGGGGGAGCGATCGGATAACCAAAATGGTTATCTGTAGGAAAGTTGAATTATTTTTTGGTTATTTCGTGGAGGACGTCACAAAGATCGCGGGCTGCTGCCTCAACGGTGAAACGATCATGATAAAGTGCCTCAGCCCGGCGGCCCATCTCAGCTCGCTCTGCAGTGTCGGTCTTCAGCCAGCGTCGCAGCAGGTTTATTGTGCCTTCGACCGAGTCAGTCTCGGTAAAGCCAGCCCGGGCTTCGGCGATTTCTCGAAAGATGTTGACCTGGTCGCTGATCAGGACAGGCTTGGCGCAGGCCAGCGCCTCGGCCACCGCAATGCCGAAATTTTCCTGATGTGAAGGCAGGACAAATGCCTCTGCCCCGCGCAGTGCGCCATATTTCGCTGCGCCAGTGATCATCCCTGGCCAGTGAATGCGGTGGGCGACACCGCCTTGTCGGGCCAGTCCCTCCAGCAGGGGACGCAGGCCGGTCCTGTCCGGTCCGGCAATCACCAAGTCGAGTTCGGGAGCCTCGTCAGCAATGGCTGCAAACGCCTTGACCAGCAGGTCGCAGCCCTTCTTTTCGTGAATACGGCTCAGGAAAAGGAGGTAATTCCTGTTGCCGAGAGCAGGTAGCAGGGCACGGAATTCCGCTTCCTGGCTTGGGTCGAACGGCAGCGGCCCGCTCGCCCCAAAGGCCACGACCTGTTCATTGGCCTGATAGGGCCAGAAGGTCTGCCGGGCGAGCATGCGTTCCTGTTCGCAGGTGAACAGCATTCGGTTCGCGCGGCGCAGCAGCGGGCCCTCGTTGAAGAACCACAGGATCTGCTTGGCCAGGTGCTTCAGCGGGTATTGGCGGCGGAACCAGGGATCGAGCATGCCGTGCGAGTAGACGACATAGGGCGTATTGCCCCGGCCGAGCGCCAACGCGGCGACGCGGGTGGAATAGTTCCACAATCCATGTACCACTGCGGCGTCATAGTCCGCGATGTGCGACCTCGCCCAGTCGACGGCTTCCGGAGATTGGCGGGCCCACCTGCGCAGCCGGGCGAACAGACCTGTCCCGGCCGGGGCGAGGCGGCCTTTGGCGTGCACGATCCCCACGTAGTCCTTCACACAGTCCGCCTCGGCATGATCAAGCGTCAGCAGCTCGGTATCGATCCCGTTGAGGTGCAAGATTTCGTCGAGTTTCTTGATTCCCTCGATTGGCCCGCCGTCTTCGGGGTCAACTGAAGCGATGATATGCAGAACTCTCATACACCTTGCCTCGATTTCATGCTGGCCTGGCCACGGCGCCGGAGCGCCAGAACCATGCAAACGGCCATGAGCTTCAGTAATTCGTTGACGATGCGGCCGGCTGCCGCCCCCTCGGCGCCGGCTTGCTGCGCGCCTATTACGATAATCGGCAGCCCCAGAACCATGACGCCGATCTGCGTGGCCAACAAGGTCTTGCCCATGCCATGCGCCAATAGCTCATTGTCGACCGCATGCGTCATCAGCACAAACAGCTGACTGACAGACAGCAGGACCAGGATCAGTCCTCGATCAATGCCCGGCGTGGGGAACTTGATGATGAATGCGGCGAAGGCATTGCCGATCAGTGCGAATGCCGCCGTTCCGGCAAGACCGATCAGCGCCGCAGCAAGCAGCCAATTCCGCAGCGGGTGGGCAAAGCGACCTTTGCGTCCTGCCACCGCATCGAGCAACTCGGGGCGAAAGACATTGGTCAGGGCGGCCGACGTGATCGAAAAGGGCCGGGTCACGGCCCCGGCCAAGGCTGCAATTACGCCCGCTGCAACGATGCCGGTGGTTGCGTTGATGATATATCGATCGGCGAACAGCCCAAGCCATCCCAGTGGTGCCATGACCGCCACCGACCAACCCAGCTGGAGCGCGCGGGGCAGTTCCAGCCTGGCTGCCTGGGCATCGGCTTGCCAGTTGTCAGGACCGCCGATCGCAATCAGGATCATCAGCGCGGTTACCAGGCTGCGGCCGAGCAGCATACCGAGCGGCACGGCAACTGGATTGCCAGCCGTCAACCAGATTGCAGCCAGCGAAACCCCGAGAGTGGACAGCGCGTCCAGTGCGCTCCAGCTGGAAAGAAGCGTGAAGCGTCGATCAAGCATCGCTGCTGTCTGACCAGTCACTCGCGGTCCTTCGCTGGCAACGAAGACAAGCGAGGCGGCGGCCAGCCACCCGGCTTCCTTCCAGCCAAACCACCATGCGCTCAGGATGACGCCGGCACCGCACAATCCTGCGAGCCAGCGTCTGAAATACCGACTGAGGCCAAAGGCGATGCGCAGTCGCTCTTGCCGTTCGGCGTTGTCCCGCATCGCCAGTCCCAGGACTTGTGCAAATGCCGCCGAAGAGATCCCGTCAAGCAGCGACACCGCCCCCATGGCCAGCATCGCCACGCCGAAATCGCTGGGGCCCAGCAGGTCGCTGAACAGCCGCAAGGACAGGAAAGTGAGCAGGCCCGCGACAAGCTGCCCCCACCCCGCAGCAAGAAGCCGTCGCAGCAAGTCCGTCAGCTCGCGGTTGCGGCAGGGGCTTGACTGATCTTGTTCTCGCTCTTGCGTCGCAGGCCGCGCCCTTGGCCAGCAAGGAGCTGTCCAACCAAGGCCAGGACGATGATGACCGGCAGATAGGTCATGACAACGGCCATGGTTTCCATCAGGCTTGGCGGCACTTTGCGCACGGCCCAGTTAAAGAATCCAAGGATGTAAAAGGCTTGGCTAAGATATTGCCCGCGCGACATCAGGGTGAGCAAGTAGGCCATCAGCATGCCGTTGAGTAAACCGTTAATGGTGAGCCAGATCCAGCCACCCTCCCGGTACGCGACGATCGCACCAAACGCGGTCAGGCTCCCTGGTGCTGAGGACACGGCAAGATGCCACGCCAAAATCGACGCCTCGCCGTTCATGTCGCCCGTGTCTGAAAGAACGAAGGGCTTGTTCGGATATAGAAAACGCGGAACCGGGAGAACCAGAACGGAATAGTAATACTGCCAGCCCACAACGCCGTTGGCGTCAGTATGCGCCTTCAGGATTGAATTTGATTGCAGAATATCGCCTCTGTCGACGATCGATTGAAGCATTTCGTCAATCGGATCTTCGCTGTAGCTGAAATTTTCGGCCACGACGTCCTGCGTGCCATTCCAGCTGCCGGAGCGCAGCATCACTGCAAACGGACTGTAGGCGAGCAGGGCGGCAATGGCGACCAGCAGGGTAATGCCGGCCATGCGATTCTGCCGCAACATCACCATTGAGGCGATCACGAACAGGAAAGGGGCAATAAAGAGCGTTCTGTGCGCGCCCATTGCAGACAGTGCAAGCTGCGCGACCACGCCGGCGCCGGCCACTGCGATCCTGACTTTCTGGCCATTTTGCATGGCCTTGACGAAGTTGAGGGCGGTGAATGCCTGCAGCAGGGTAGAAAAGAACGCGATGATGCTTGACCATACTGAACGGCTGGCAACAAAGGCGTCATAACTTTCAAATTGATAGATCGTCTGGCTGGCGGTCGCCAGATAATACAAGCACGCAAGATTCGCGATGATGGTGACTGGCCACCAGTGGTCTTCCAGAATGCGATCAAGCGGGCCAAAGGCAAACTCGGATTTCTGACCCCACTTCCGGCGCATCACGATAATGACACCAACCGAAAGCATGACGAAATACAATGCCGACATCCCGATCGTGGTGGCTAGTTCGTAAGCCGGCAGAAATCGGAGGGTCGATCGTTCGATCAGCAGGATCGGCAAGCCGTAGTAGCCGATGGTGAAGATTGCACCCACCGCCATGAACAAGGCGACGGGACCTGGATTGCGCAAGGCCCACACGACCCAGCCCAGGCACGTGGCGATCAGCAAAAGACCAATCAAATTGTGCATTAGCTGGTAACACTATGTCCAAGTGCCTGACGTGCACCCGGTTTCGCATGGGGCACGCAAGTTGGTGGAAGCCTATCGGCAGGCAGATGACACCAAAGCAGACTGATTGCAATGCAGCAGCGAATGCGGCAAGTGCGAAGCATGCGCATAGTCTTTGCAGCTTCGACAGCTTTTCATCTGCGCCATCTCGCGCTGGAATTGCTGGAACGGGGCTGGGATGTGGAATTTCATTCCTATTTGCCGCGCTGGAAGACCCGCCAGTACGGTTTGCCTGATCATGCGACGGTCTCGCATTTTTCGGCCCTGCTACCCTGGTCGGGTCTGGCGTTGCTGCGCGGTGTGCCGCTTCAGGGTTTGCGCGAATGGCTGTTTGCGAAAGTGGACCGCCGGATCGCGCGCACGATGCGTTCGGGCGAGGTGTTTGTTGGCCTGTCGGCGATCGCAGTGGAATCGGCCGCCAAGGCCAGGGGTGACGGGGCGCTGGTGCTGATCGAACGCGGCTCGAGCCATATTGACTATCAACGCTTGGTCGCTGCGGCGAGTGGCCAGGCCCCCCCCGGCGCTGTCTATGTGGCGCGGGAACACGCCAGCTATGCCGCCGCCAGCCGGATTGTGGTTCCATCCAGGTTTGCGCTGCGCACCTTCGTTGATAACGGGACTGACCCTCGACGCCTGGAGCTGATGCCGCTAGGGGTGGATCTGGCGCGATTTGCCAGTCCTGCCGCAGCGCCTGTCCTGCCGGTTAGGGCCCTTTACGCTGGGGTTTGGTCGCGGCGCAAAGGCTGCGATCAGTTCGCTGCCTTGCTTGAGGCAGAGCCCGACCTCGACCTGCTCCATGTCGGCACGGTCGGCGATCTGCCGCTGCTGGAGCATCCCCGCTTCAAGTCGGTCGGCCATCAGCCGCAAGCCCGGTTGGCTGAACTAATGCGGGACAGGCACCTGTTCCTGTTCCCAAGTCGCGACGATGGATTCGGCATGGTCATGGCCGAGGCGCTGGCCAGCGGGATGCATGTGGTGGCCAGCGACGCCAGTGGCGGCCCTGACCTGGCTGACATGGTTGGCAGTGAATTCGTGGCCGTATTCCCCGCCGGGGAGAGCGCAGCGTTCCACGCCGCAGTGCGGGGGCAGATCAAGGCGATCGCGGCCGCCGCCGCAGCCGGGCCAATCGCGGTCCCGCCCGAGCGCCTCGCGAACCTTTCGTGGCAGGCCTATGGTGAGCGTTACGATGCCATGCTGCGCCGCCTGCTAGATGCCCGGCAATGAAAGCCCTGGTCATCTGCGCCTACATGGGGCCGCTGCCAAGCCTGATGCCGTTGTGGATCAGGACGGCCGCGCATAATCCGCAGGTCGATTTCCTGATCGTGAGCGACCAGGCCGAGCCCGAAGGTCTTCCCGCGAACGTCCGGTTCCAGCATGCCACGCTGGCTGCGCTAGCCGAGCACTGGAGCGCGCTGCTGGGGTTTGAGGTGGCCTTGACGTCGCCGTACAAGCTGAATGATTTCAAATCGTTGTTCTGGTCTCTGGTGCCAGAACTCGATCGCTATGACTATTGGGGATATTGCGATCTTGATGTCCTGTTCGGGGACCTTGCGCCATTGCTGGACCAGCGCCTTGGTCGTTACGACATGATCCTGTCCGAAGGGCACTTGCGGTTCCTGCGCAATGACGATCGCACGCGCCAGGCGTTTCGCGCCGTGCGCCAGCCGCGCGGCTGGCGCGACATCCTGACCGATCCGGTCAATTTCGGCATGGATGAACACTGGGGCATCAATCAGGTGTTCAGGGCGCCCGATCGCGGCTGGTTTGCCAATTCGGCCTTGATCGCGGACATTCACCCCTCGTTCCGGCAGATGCGGCGGTTGCCGCATCTGCCAAACCACCGGATCCAGGCCTTCTACTGGCAGGACGGGCGAATCTATCGAGAATTCATCGCTGCGGATGAGCGGCGCACCGAGGAATACCTGTATATCCACCTCCAGAAGCGCACCGTGCCGATCGATCCGGCCAGCGCCGATGCGGCAGCGTTCAATATCGATCCGGGCGGCATCGCCCCGCGCCGCCCGGGGGATGAGGCGGAGCGGTCGATGCGTCGGCGCAACCCCTGGCATTGGCCCAATTCCGCCGAGGCACGCATCCTGATCAGGCAACTGCGCAGCCGGATGTTTGGCGGCACTGATGTGTTCGAGCCCAAGGACCGCCCATCTCCAGAATCGGGAGCCTGAGCCATGCCCTATCGCCCGGCGCATCCATTGTCCGCCGCCGGATCGAGCAGGATCGATATGCTGCGCCTTGCGCTGGTTGGGCAGGTGCTGCTGGGGCACTATGCGATGATCGCTTACCCACGGTTCCCCGATCTTGATTTCGGGCGGGCAGCAGATGTCTACGTTGGGCTGTTTCGCCTTGTTTCCAGATTCGGATCGCAGGCGGCATTCGTCTTTGTCTGCATCAGCGGTTATTTCCTGGTGCCGCGCCTGCTCGCAACAGCGCTCAAGGTTGCGGGGGCCGAGCCGATCGGGGCGTTCCTGCTGGGGCGGTTGAAGCGCATCTATCCCACCCTGGTCGCCGCGTTGGTCCTGACGCTGGTCTGCGATGCCGCCGGAATCTGGGGGCTTGGGGCTGAACCGTTCTATCGCCGCTTTGGCGTTTATGATGCGGTGGCGGCGCTTAACTGGCGCACGGGGCTGGGCAATCTGCTGTCATTGCAGCCAACCTGGTCCGACGCGTTCGGCACGAATGGACCGTTGTGGACGCTGGGCTATATCGTCCAGTTCTATTGCATTGGCGCCTTGCTGGCCGAAGCCCTGCGCCGCGGGCGGCGCACGGGTCTGGCGTTGGCCCTGGTGATCATCGCGCTGGGCCTCGCGTTTGCGCAGGCCTGGTTGCTGGTGCTGGCCTGCTGGCTGAGCTGCGCGTTGGTTCGCTGGATCAAGCCGGCCGGGCGCAGGCAGGCCTGGTTTGAACTGCTGCTGGGGCTTGGCCTGTTCGTTGCCGCCAATCGCCTTCCGGTCAACCTGGGGATCATGGCCTGCGGGATCAGCGGGTGCCTTTGGTTGCACGCGCTTAACAGCGATCTGCCGGTCAGGCGCCTGGTGCAGCTGCCGCCGGCGCTGCAACGGCTGAACGCGGCCAGTTTTGGCATCTATGCTTTCCACTTTCCGCTTGCGGTCCTCGCCTATGCTGCGATTGCGCCGCATGTTGATACTGCGGGCCTGCTGTTTCGGGTGGCCTGGCCGGTGATCGCCGCAGCGCCGGTGATCGTGCTGGCATTCCAGTGGCAAGACCTGGTGCAGCGCCGGTTTGGAGCGTGAGGGACGATAATGGGCAGCGCGCCTAAGATTTCCGTGATGATGGCTGTCCGCAACGGCGAAAAGTTCCTGCAGGAAGCGCTGGACAGCGTCCTTTCTCAAGAGGGCGTGGATTTTGAGTTCGTCGCGGTCGATGACGGCAGCACCGATGGTACAGTCGCCATCCTTGAAGCCTGCCGCGACCCGCGCCTGCGGATTGTCCGCAACACCAACCACGGGCTGGTGAACGCTCTGAACCTTGGCTTCGCCTCGGTTCGGGGTGACTATATCGCGCGGATGGATTCGGATGATGTCTGCTTGCCGGGACGCCTGGCCAAGCAGTCAGCCTTGCTCGACGCCAATCCGGATGTCGATATGGTGCACGCCTCGGCGCGGATCATCGACGATTCAGGCAAGGGCAGCCGGATCATCATGGCGACGCCTGGCACGCAGGATGATTATCGGGCCGTTCTGACGGATGAAGTCCCCGGCAAGCCGATCATCAATCCGACCGTGATGATCCGCCGCAGCTCGCTCGCCCAGACCGGCGGCTATCGCGACAGTCCTTCGTGTGAAGACCACGAGTTCTGGCTGCGGGTGCTGGATAGCTGGAAATTCATGGCAATCCCTGAAGTGCTGCTGCTCTACCGCCAGCATCTGGGCGGCATTTCGCGGGTCAACTCGCGCGAACAGGCGACCTCGCACGTAATGAACTGCGTCGCCTATCGGATCCGGCGCGAAACCGGGATTGACCTGTTTGACGAAGATCCCGCCACTTACCATGCGCTGCGAACCCAGCTTGGGCTGCGGGCGGATGCGATCATGCCCACGATCGTGGCGGTCCACGCGCTGCGCCGCCATGTCAAATTGCGGCGCTGGGGGCAGGCGTGGCACAGCCTGGTCACGGTAGTCCGCAACAAGGGGCTGCCCCTGCTGCGCGATCAGGGAGTCCGTAGCGAATTGCAGCGCCTACAGCGCGAAGCGATGGCCGAATACAAGGCCGTTCTTGCCCGTGCGGCGAAGCAAGGCTAGCATCGCGGCATGGTGTTTTCATTAGTCATCGGGATTCTGGCCGCGTGCTATGGTGCAAGCCGGATCATGTTGCGGGTGGGGCTGTTTCCCGGAAACGCGAACGGACTGCGCGCCGCACATTTTTCTGCGGCATTTGCCGTTCTGCTGCTGGACGTGCTGCTCAAGCAAACCCTGGGCGGATTTTCGGCGCGTGCGGCGGTGTGGGTCCTGGCAGTCCAGCTGGGCTGGTACCTGCTCGACCTCAAGCGCGGCCGCATCCCTGCCGCTGCTTCAGGGTAACAGGTACCAGGCCACGCGGGGCAGGAAGTTCAATTTGCCGCTGCGCTGCACTTTGGTGATGCCCGTGACGCGATATTCCATCATGGTGAAGGTCACGCCCAGATCGGCGTAAACCATGAGCTTTCCGCCCGGAATGTAGTTCTGCCGGGTCGGTGGGCCCAGCCGGTTGAGAAGGGTATCCTCGTCTGTGCCCAGGCCAATGCCGAGCACATCCGGACAGCCCACGCTGCCCACGCCGGGGCCGGAGCAGCTGATTGTTTCCGTCCTGCCCGCAGCGTTGAACTGGACAGTCGTCTTGAGGTCGCCCCCTTCGTTGTATTGCCAGCGCATGTCATTATCCAGCCGCGCGGCTGGCTGGCCGCGCAGGTAGATCACCTCCTCGCGCGGGGCGTCGATCATCAACGGCCCCATCATCAAGGAGGCGATGCGGAAGCGATGGGTCGTGTAAAGTGCGACCGCCAGCAGCAGGATCGTCATGCTGGCAAGGATCAGCCGCCCGATTCCGGGCGATTGCCAGCCGGATTGCTGCTTGCGCCGCCGCTTGCGCCGCTCCGACTTTTGCTCGGCCTGGGCCGCAGCATCCTCGCTCATGTCCGTGCGCCCCACATATTCGGCATTTCGAAACGCGGTATCTAACCCAACCGCGCGTATCGTCAATCGCCTGCCGTCAACGCGTCGGCACTGGGGCATCACCGGTGTAGTCGTAGAAGCCACGACCGGTCTTGCGGCCCAGCCATCCGGCTTCGACGTATTTGACCAGCAGCGGGGCAGGGCGATACTTGCTGTCGCCGGTGGTGTTGTAAAGCACCTTGACGATGTCGAGGCAGGTGTCGAGCCCGACGAAATCCGCCAGTTCCAGAGGCCCCATCGGATGGTTGAGGCCAAGGCGGCAGCCCTTGTCGATATCGGCGATGCTGGCAGTGCCCTGGCCCAGCACGAACACGGCCTCGTTGATCATCGGCAGCAGGATGCGGTTGACGACGAAGCCCGGCTCGTCCTCGGCCTGGACGACCTGCTTGCCCAGGCTTTCCGCGAAGGCGCGCGTGCGGGCCACAGTATCGGCGCCGGTCGCGAGGCCCGGGATCACCTCGATCAGGCCCATCACCGGAACGGGATTGAAAAAGTGCAGGCCGATGAAGCGCTTGGGATCGGGCGAGCTGGTCGCCATGCGGGTGATCGGGATCGAACTGGTGTTCGACGCCATGATCGCGTCCTCGCGCAGCACCTTGCCGGCCGCTTCGAAGATCTTGCGCTTGATTTCTTCCTTCTCGGTCGCCGCCTCGATGATCAGGTCGGCTTCGGTGAACAGGGCATAGTCACCCACCGGGGTGATGCGCGCCAGGGTGGCCTCGGCTTCGGCCGGAGTCAGCTTTTCGCGGGAAACCAGGCGGGTCAGCGCCTTGTCGATATTGGCCTTGGCCTTTTCCGCCAGGGCCACGTCGATGTCGGACAGCAGAACCTTCATGCCGCACTGGGCCACCTGCTGGGTGATACCCGAACCCATCTGGCCCGCGCCGATAACCGCCACTGTCCGCATGTCCCATTCCCTTCGCACTTGCAGCAAACGCGAGGCTGACTAGCGGGGGAAACCGCGCTTGGCTAGCGATTCTGGCCCGGCACCCACAGGACTTCGCTGCCCGCCGCGATGTTCAGGGCACGGGCCAGCACGAACAGGTAGTCGGACAGACGGTTGATATAGGCCAGGGCCGCCGGATTGACGGGTTCCTGCGCGGCCAGCGCGGTCATCGCGCGTTCGGCGCGGCGGGTGGTGGCGCGGGCCACGTGGGTGTGGGCCGCGGCGGGATTGCCCCCGGGCAGGATAAAGCTGGTCAGCGGCGGCAGCGGGGCGTTGACCCGGTCGATCTCCGCCTCCAGCCAGGCGGCCTGTTCGGGCACGATCCGCAGGGTCATTTCCCCGGGGGTAAAGTCCTCTCCCGGGGTGGCCAGATCGGCGCCCAGGTCGAACAGATCGTTCTGGATCCGAACCAGCGCAGCGCGGTGCTCAAACGTATCTAGCGCGGACACCACCACACCTAGCGCGCTGTTCGCCTCATCGACCGCGCCGATCGCTTCCATCCGCGCGGCATGCTTGGGACAACGCGAACCATCGACCAGTCCGGTCGTGCCATCGTCACCCGTGCGGGTGTAGATCTTGTTCAGCTTGACCATGGGATCACCGGCTGGCGAACAGCAGCATGGCCACCACCATCACCGCGGCGCCCTGCCACAGGATGCGGGCCATCATCATCTTGTTCTGCTTGAGCTGCATTTCGCTCGGGCCGGTGGCGTCGCCGCGTTCAAGGTCCTCGCGGGTGCTTTGCATGAAGGCGGAGATGCCGCGGCCCAGGCTGACGAGGACCATGGCCATGGCGATGACCAGGACAGGGATCAGGAACATGTTCATGGGGCTCACCCTACGCCCTTGCCGAATGAAAGGCCAGTGGGCAGCCGCCCGGCGCGCAAGGCGGCGGCGAGAGCGGGCCCGTCTTCCCCGGCGCGGCGCAGGTCGGCGAGGGCGGGGGAGCCGCGGCGCTTGGCCAGCTTGCGCCCGTCCGCCTCGAGGAGCAGCAGGTGGTGGTGCCAGACCGGCACCGGCAGGCCGAGCAGCGCCTGGAGCAAGCGGTGGATGTGGCTGGCGGCAAACAGGTCCAGCCCGCGCGTGACCAGCGTGATCCCGTCCGCCGCATCGTCGAGCGTGGCGGCCAGGTGGTAGCTCGCCGGGGCCTCCTTGCGCAGCAGCACCACGTCGCCAAACTGCTCGGGCCGGCAGACCTGCGGCCCGGCGAGCTCGTCCAGCCATTCGAGCGGTCCGGCCTGCTGGGCCGCGCGGGCCATGTCGAGCCGCCAGGCGACCGGCGCGTCCGGCGGGGCGCTGCGGCCCCGGCAGGTGCCGGGATATATCGGTCCGTCCGGCCCGAATTCGCGTGCCTGTTCAGCCACTTGCGCGCGGGTGCAGGTGCAGGGATAGAGCAGCCCCATGGCCTTGAGCCGCTCCCCCGCCGCGGCGTAGCTCGCCAGCCGTTCCGACTGGAACACCACCGGCCCGTCCCAGGCCAGCCCCAGCCATTCGAGGTCCGCCAGTATTTCCGGCACCAGGTCCGCCCGGCTGCGGGTGCCATCAATGTCCTCGATCCGCACCGCGAATTCGCCGCCGCGCTCCCGCGCCAGGTCGTGCGCGACGATCGCCGCATGGGCATGGCCCAGGTGGAGCAGGCCATTGGGGCTGGGGGCAAAGCGGGTGCGGATCATCGCGCCCATGCATCCTGTGGATTGCGCCCCGGCGCAAGTCTTGACGCGGGCGCTGCGGCGTTGTTCCATGCGGCCATGGATTGTCGCCGAACCGTCATATCGGCCTGCAACAAGAGGTCATGCTCAAGGCGGAGCTGATCGAGCGCGCGGCCCGGTTCCGCAGCGCAGAGGAGGACCCCCTCCGTCACCTGTCCGATTGTCCTGCGCTGGTCCTGAACGCGGATTATACCCCGCTCAGCTACTATCCGCTCAGTGTCTGGCCGTGGCAGACCGCGATCAAGGCGGTGTTCCTCGAACGGGTCGACATCGTCGCCACCTATGACCGCGAGGTCCATTCGCCCACCTGGTCGATGGCGATCCCTTCGGTCATCGCGCTGCGCCAGTATGTGAAACCCAGCGAGTTTCCGGCCTTCACCCGCTTCAACCTGTTCCTGCGCGATCGGTTCACCTGCCAGTATTGCGGCAGCCCGCACCAGCTGACCTTCGATCACGTGGTGCCGCGCCGGCTGGGCGGGCAGACCAGCTGGGAAAACGTCGCCACGGCCTGCGCACCGTGCAACCTGAAGAAGGGCGGGCGCACGCCAAAACAGGCCGGAATGCCGCTGCTGGTCCAGCCGATCCGCCCGACCAACTGGCAATTGCAGGAACGCGGCCGGGGCTTTCCCCCGAACCACCTGCACGAAACCTGGCGCGACTGGCTTTACTGGGACGTCGAGCTGGAGAGCTGACCGCCGCCGTCAGAACGCCGAGCTGTGCGGTCAGGGCAGGCCAACGAACCCCATTGGCGAGGCCTTGAACTTGGCGGTCGGCGCGCCTTGCGCCAGCACGAACGCGCCCCCCGCCAGCGGGATGACCCGGTTGACGAAGTCGCTCATCGTGTCCTTCCACTTGGCGGAAATGTACAGTTCGCAAAGCTGGTCCTTGGTCTCCAGCTTGGTTTCGAAAGTAACCGTTCCGGTTACGTCGGTGGTATAACGCGACGGAGCCATGCACCCGCCCGCGCCGGTGCCGATCCCGACATCGTTGCGCCGGGTTGAAAATACCACCGCGCTGGACGAGCGCGAGGTCTGGACCAGTTCGAACACGATCATGTCGTCGACCACGCAGGTCCCCTTGTCCAGGTCCGTCGAATTGATCACCTGGGTGCCCTTGTAGCGTGTGAAGGGCATCAGCGTGTCGATCGTGCTTTCCGCCTGGACGATCCGCGCGCGGTTGCAATCGCCTTCGTAAACCACGTTCTGCGCCTGTGCGGCCGATGTCGCGGCAAGGCCAGCCAGGGCCAGCAGGCCGCTTGCGATACGGATTGTTGCCATTGTCGTCATTCCCCCTGTGTCAGACGTCCATCGTGTTGATGCGCAGCCCCGCCAGGGCCTTGCGCTGCCGTTCCAGGTCGCGCCCGCCCCCGGTCAGGTCCTCGAACGCGAAGGGGACCACCGCCTGGCTGGCGGCGTCCACCACTTTCACGCCCAGCGTACCATCCTGGTTATAGCGGACCACGATTTCGATCATGTCGCGCCCGACCAGGTGCTTGGGCTGGATCGCGATCCGGCCGACCGGATCGAGCAGTGTGGCATCGTCGAGATACTGGCAGATCCGCGCGGCAAAGCCGGCCGCGCCGCCCTGGGCGGGGCGGACCAGCGCGGAACCCGATGCGGGCAGGGCCATGTTCTTGTCGATCACCCGTTCGAACGCCTGCCCGGCTTCCTCCTGGATGCCGATGTTGTAGCCGGTCACGCTCGACATGCGAACGTTGGAGACGAACTGCGCGCCGCCGCCGTCGCCGCGGGCAAAGCTGTGGGCATAAAGCGCCGCGCCCATCGCCACGCTGGCCAGGGGCTGGTCCTCGGCCAGGCTGGTGCGTTCCGGATCGAGCCGCGCCCGCCAGAAATCGCGCACCTGCCGGTTGCGGCAGGCCCCGCCGATCAGCACGAAGCGCTGCACATCGCCCAGTTCCAGCCCCAGCCCGCGCAGGGTGCGCTGCACCACCAGCTCACTGCGCTTCAGCAGGGTTTCGGCGCGCTGGTCATAGTCCGCCGGATCCAGCGTCCAGCGCAGGAACCTTCCGTCGACATAGGTATCGTTGGCCGGCCAGCGCGCGCCGGTCTGGCCCAGCGCGATCTTGGTCGCTTCGGCCAGCGCGGCGATCCGCTCGTCGTTCAGCGCGCCCGGTCTGGGGGCGGTGCTGAAGGCGGCGCGGAAATCGTCACGAAAGCGCTGTTCGATGATCCGGTCGAAATCGTAGCCGCCCAGGTCCGTCAGCCCGGACTTGGCCAGGATATGCACCTGATCACCAGTGCAGGTCAGCACCGACAGGTCGAACGTGCCGCCGCCGATGTCATAGATCACCACGATCTCTTCATCGTTCAGCACGTGCCGGTTGGTGAACTGCAGGGCCGCCGCGATCGGTTCGTCCAGCAGGGCGATCACCTCGATCCCGGCGATGTCCGCGGCCGATAGCAGCGCCCGGCGCTGCTGGTCGGTAAAGTGGGCGGGCACCGTCAGCACGCAGGAATCGACCGCCTGCCCGGTGTAGATTTCAACATCGCCGCGCACCTTCTTGAGCAGCAGGGCGGCAAACATCTCGCTGTAGAGCGGCTCCTCGCCCAGCCGGGCCAGCACGTGGCTGGTGCCGAAATGGCGCTTGAAGTTGGACACCAGCGTGGCGCCGGGGTTTTCGTGACCGAGCTTTTCCGCAAAGCTGCCGATCAGCGCCCGGTCGCCGTGCAGCAGTACCCGGCTGGGGGTGGCCTGGCTGCGCGGATCGGCCGCGTCAGGCACCAGGATGGGATCGCCTTCCACCCCGATGAACGCGGCCAGCGTGCTCGATGATCCCAGATCAATCCCGATCTTCATGCCTGCCCGTCCTGCCCCGACACCGTCTTGCCGTCTCCCCTGTTCATACCGCCAGCACCTGCACCGACACGTTGTCCGTGCTGCCGGCCGCAACCGCCAGTTCAACCAGGTAGCGCGCCGGATCGTCGCGGCACACGGCCTTGGCCATTTCGGCCTGCAATTCGGCCGGGCGATGGCATTGCAGCATCCCGTCGCTGCAGGTCATCAGCCAGTCGCCCGGTTGCAGGCGCGCCTCGAAGAAATCGGGCTTCACATCGGCGGTCACGCCGACCGCGCGGGTCAGCATGTTCCTGGCGTTGCTTTCCGCCGCTTCCTCCGCGGTGATCAGGCCGCTGTCGATCTGGGCCTGGACCAGGCTGTGATCGGTGGTGATCTGCACCAGCCGTCCATCGCGGAACAGATAGGCGCGCGAATCCCCGATGTTGGCAATCAGCGCGCGGCCTTGGCGGATCACCACCACGACCAGGGTGCAGCCCATGCCGTGCAGGCGCGGATCGTCCTGGGCCTGGCCGAACAGGCGGCGGTTCTGTTCGCGGATCGCGCCGTCGATCAGGCCGGACAGGGCGGCGCTGTCGGCAATCTCGCCGGCCAGCTGGTCCTCCAGCAGTTCGGCCACGCCGAACACGGTGCGCTGGCTGGCCACTTCGCCGCCGTTGTGCCCGCCCATGCCATCGGCCAGGATCGCCAGCCCCAGCGGCGCGTTGGCATAGACGCAGTCCTGGTTTTCGGACCGGGTGTTACCGATATCGGTGTGCGACCAGATGCGCAGCTGCATGGCGCCGCTCACCGCTTGGCCAACATGTCGAACTTGCGTTCGAGCAGGGTAACCCCCTTGAGCCGGGTTTCGACGCTGGCCTGTTCCACGGCCAGGCGGCGGCGCTGTTCTTCCATCGCTTCGGCCTGGTTCTGCGACCTGGCGCGGACCGAATGTTCGATTTCGGCGTTGATCGCGGGGATCAGCTCGCGCACGTGGGCGCTGATCTGGCCCACCCAGTCGCGGGCGCTGTCGTTGAACATGCGGCGTCCCTCGTTGTCGAGCGATTCGCGCGCCTTGCGCAGGTCGCGCTCGCGCTCCTCGATCCGCTTGGCCGGGATGCGGCGGCGCAGGTCGATGAAGCCATAGACCAGCATCACCGCCACCAGGATCGCGGTAAGGAAGGTCAGGTAGGACCGGAACCGTTTCACCACCGGCGCGATCTCGTTGATGAAGGCCAGCAGGCTGCCTTCGGGCGCGTCGGGCGAAGTGGCGACCAGGGTCAGCGGGGCGAGGATCCCGACCAGCACCATGATCATCCCGGTATAGTCACGCAGGGCGATGAAATACTGCATCGGCCCGTCCTTGGTCACTTCCCCGTTGAACTTGCGCTGGATGTGGAAATGGGATTCCAGCACCAGGCCGGGGTTGAGCGGCGGGGCGTGCAGCGCCTTGGGATTGATCGGGGCATAGCCTTCGGCGGTCAGCAGCCCGTTGATCTGGTTGATCGACAGATCGCTGGCTTCCTTGATGAAGCTGACGTCGTCGGCCATCTTGTCCTGCATCTGCTTGCGCAGGCGGGCCACGAAGTCATCGGTGAACTGCTCCTCGATCTCGGTTTCGGTGGTTTCCGTCTTCGAGGCCAGCTCGATCAGCCGCATGTGATCGGCATCCAGCGCGCCCGACAGGCGTTCGGCCAGGATCTGGAATTCGCCTTTCTTGACGCGGTTGAGCTCGTCGTACTTGGTCTTGAAGGCGCGCTCAGCGTCCTGCAGGTTGCGTTGCAGGATGTTGCGGATCCGCCCGTTCAGGTCGGACCCGCCGCCCGGGCCGCCGCCAATCCGGCGCCGCGCTGCGGCATCGTCGCTCAGCAGTTGCTTGCGCAGTTCCAGCGATTTCAGCTCGTCGGCCACGATCTGGCGGGCATAGCTGCCGATCCGCCCCAGCGATGCCTCGGTCGCGGCGCGCTGCGCTTCGGGCAGGACCTCGTTGAGCCATGCCTTGATCGCGTCTGCCGCCTCGGCCGGGCTGGGCGTCTTGACGGTCAGGCGGGTGGAGCGGGCCAGGTCGCGCACCGGCTTTTCCGCCGCTTCGGCTTCGGCCGCCTCGCACAGCACGAACAGCGCGCGGGCCGGGGCGCTTTGCCCCTGGGTGACCTGGCGGACGGCATCGGGCAGGGCGGCGCATTCCGCCAGCGTCAGCACCGCCGCGGCGGCGGCGGGCAGGATCACGTCGTCCGACAGGGTGCTGCTGGCCGCCGTGGTCACGATCCGCACCTGCGCGCCCAGTACGGCTGGCAGGCCGCTGGCGAGGTGGGCCGCGCCCGGCGAAAGGTGCACTTCGCTGGTGCCCGCGCCATGCCCGTCGATCTTGCGCAGCGCCTGCAGCGCGACGTCGAAGAACCCTGCGCGCGATGATGCGCCCAGTTCCCGCTGCGCCCCTTCCAGCGCGTCGCGCAATACTGCCACGCTCATTTGTAAGGCGCCTTGATGATCACGGTGCGGTTGAATTCGTCATCGCTCGCCGCCGCCGCCGCGCGCGGCGCCGGGGCGTTGCCCGCGCTGAGGTGGAATACGAAGCGGCAATCGCCAAAACGCAGCCGCTCGCCCCCGTTCAGCGCGACGCGGCCGGTGATCCGGCCCGGCGCATCGCCCACGAACACCCCGTTGGTGCTGGGCTTGGCCCCGGTTTCGCCGATGTCGAACAGATGCACGCTGGGCGGCGGGCCGGGCACCACTTCGATCACCGCGTGATTCTTGCTGACGAAATTGTCGTCCAGCACGATCGGATTGCCCATCTGGCGCGGTTCGCGGCCGATGATGTTGAGCCCGGTCTGCAAGGGGATGCGGCGCGGGGCGGGGCCGCCCACGGCTTCAAGATAGCATTCCAGCCCAGCCGCTGCGGCGCGCGGTGATGCGGCGGGGCGCTCTGCCGGGCGCGCGCGGTCCGGGGCGGCGCCGTCCTGGCCGCGCGCGGCCAGGAACGTCTCGATTTCGGCCAGGCGGCGGGCATAGACATCGGCCAGCATCCGCGTCGGGGCGGTCTTGGCCAGGTTGGCGAAATAGCGCTGCTTTTCGCGCGCGCGCTCAACCAGCTGCGGCTCGGACGCAGTGGCGTCGAGTTCAAGCAGATCCAGAATATTCATAAGCCCCGATCCGACAACATTCGTCTTCTTTACCCTGTCATGCTGCACGTGGCGGTCAGCCGGTGCAATGGCTTAGTGCCGGTCATCCCGCGCCGCGATGGTCAACCGCCACCCAGCATGTTGCTGGCCCGTTCGGCGCAGCGCTCGGCGGCATCGGCGGATTTCGAGGCTTCGTCGGCATAGCCCTTGGCATCGGACACGGCCTCGGTCACCTGGTCGGCCAGCTTCTTCATTTCGTCGAGCAGGCGTTCGGCGTCGTGCTTGGTCGAAAGCACATCGTCGCGGGCGCGGCCCGCCTCGATCGCCCGGTCGCGGGCCTGGTCGGCATATTCCTTGGCGTCCTGTTCGTGGCGGTCGGCGGTGTCGGCGGCAACCTTGGCCTGCTTTTCGAACTCGGCGGCCTGCCGGGCGGATGCTTCGGCCTCGGTCGCCTTCTGGCAGGCCTTGGCGGCGCATTCATCGGCCTGCTGCGCGTCGCGCTGGGCCTTTTCTGCGGCGGCCTGGGCTTCCTGCGCTTCCTTCTTGGCCTCGTTGGCGTAGGTTTCGGCCTGCTTTTCGTGGACCTTGGCTTCCTCGGAGGCCTGTTCGGCCTCGCGCAGCGCGTTCTTCGCGCGTTCGCTGGCGGCCTGGGCCTCGTTCATTTCCTCGCGCGCCTTTTCGGCGGCGGCCTGGGCTTCCTTGGCTTCGGTGGATGCCTTCTCGCTCGCTTCGCGCGCCTCGCGCGCTTCGCTCGCGGCGGTTTCGGCGGCCACTTCGGCCTCGTTCGCCTTGGCCTGGGCCTTCTGGCTGAACTGTTCGGCCTCGTTGGCTTCGGTGGTGGCCTTGTTGGCCGCCTGTTCGGCGGCCTTGGCATCCTGTTCGGCGTCCTGCTTGGCTTTTTCGGCCGCCTTGGCGTCGGCTTCAGCGGCCTGCTTGGCCTTTTCGGCGGCCTGGGCGTCTGCTTCCGCGTCCTGCCTGGCCTTTTCGGCGGCCTTCGTGTCTGCTTCCGCCTCCTGCTTGGCCTTTTCGGTGGCCTGGGCGTCTGCTTCCGCGTCCTGCTTGGCCTTTTCGGCGGCCTGGGCGTCTTGTTCCGCGTCCTGTTTGGCCTTTTCGGCGGCCTGGGCGTCTGCTTCGGCGTCCTGTTTGGCCTTTTCGGCGGCCTGGGCGTCTGCTTCCGCGTCCTGCTTGGCCTTTTCGGCAGCCTGGGCGTCGCTTTCGGCGTCCTGCCTGGCCTTTTCGCTGGCCTGGGCATCGGCTTCGGCGTCCTGCTTGGCCTTTTCGCTGGCCTGGGCATCGCTTTCGGCGTCGACCTTGGCCTTTTCGGTGGCCTGGGCGTCGCTTTCGGCGTCCTGCCTGGCCTTTTCAGTGGCCTGGGCATCCTGCTGGGCGTCGCTCTTGGCCTTTTCCGCGGCCTGGGCGTCCTGCTGGGCGTCGGTCTTGGCCTTTTCGGCGGCCTGAGCGTCCTGCTGGGCGTCGGTCTTGGCTTTTTCGGCGGCCTGGGCGTCGGCTTCGGCGTCCTGCCGGGCCTTTTCGGTTGCCTGGGCGTCCTGCGCGGCGTCGGTCTTGGACTTTTCGGCGGCCTGGGCGTCGCTTTCGGCGTCCTGCTTGGCCTTTTCCGTTGCCTGGGCGTCGGCGTCGGCGTCCTGTTTCGATTTCTCGGTTGCCTGGGCGTCGGCCTCGGCATCCTGGCGGGCCTTTTCGGCCTGGGCGGCGGCTTCCTGCGCCTGGGTGGCGGCGGTGGTCGCCTCGGTCAGCTGGGCATTGGCGCGTTCGCTGGCGGCTTCGATTTCCTGGTATTCGCGCATCGCGCCGCTTTTCAGCCGCTCGGTTTCCGAGGCGTCCTGGCGCGCATCGAGCGCGGCCTGCTTGGCCTGCTCCACGCTGGAATTGGAATCCTGCATCAAGGCGGCAAGCAGTTCCGCCTCGGTTTCGAATTGCGACAGCGTCTGGTCGAGCACCGGCAGTTCGGCCAGGATCCGCTGCTTGACCGTTTCGGCTTCAGCCAGGATTTCCTGAAGCTGGCGCAGGATTTCAGTTGGATCGGGGTCTGCCATTCATTGCTCCACCACGCTGCCGCCTGATCGGGCCGCAGGACGCGTCATTACTGGATGTAGTCCATGCCGCCGCCGCCGCCGCCGTAATCGCGCCGCCGCCGTTCCTCGCGGACCATGTCCATGGTGCTTTCCGTCATGTCCGCTGCCGAACAGGCGTCGAGTTCGTCCATGCCTGCTTCCATCGCGTGCGAACTGGCTTCCATCACCGCGTCGGCGGCTTCGTCGGCCAGGTCCTGCGCATCGCTGTGCAGGTCCTCGATCTCCTCCAGCGTGCGGTGCGCCGGCTCGACATAGCCGCGCGCTTCGTCCGCGCTGGAGGTGGCCTGGGTTTCCGCCTGTCCGGCCTGGGCCTTGGATTCGCCTGCCGCGCGTTCCTGGCTCTCGGCTTCCTTGGAATTTGCGTTGGCCTGGGCTTCTGCCTCCTCGGCCTCGCTCGCGCATTTTTCGGCGCGCTGCATGGCATCCCGGGCCTTGCCCATCGCCACTTCGGCTTCCCATTGGTGCATCGCGGCCTTCTGCGAGGCAACCGTTGCTTCGAACCGGTTGTCGGCGGCGCGCTGCGCGGCCTGGATGGCTTCGCGCACTTCCTGCCGCGCCTTTTCGGCGGCCTGCAGGGTTTCCTCGGCCTCCTGCTTGGCCTTGTCCGATGCTTCGGCCGCGACCGCGCGCGATGCTTCCGCCTTGTCGCTGGCCGCCTTGGCCTCGTTCATCTCGGTCTTGGCGGTTTCGGAGTGGCTGGCCGCTTCCTTGGCCTTGGCGGCGGCCTTCATTGCGAGTTGTTCCGCTTCGGCATGGGCCGCCTGGGCCTTGGCCGATTGCTGCGCGGCGACCTGTGCGTCGGTTTCGGCGGCGCTGCGCGACCGATCCGCCGCCTGGGCATCGCCTTCGGCATCGCGGGCGGACTTTTCCGAAGCCTGCGCGCTTTGCAGGGCCTGCAGCCTGGCCTTGTCGGCGGCCTGGGCATTCTGCTGGGCATCCTGCATGGCCTTGTCGGCGGCCTGGGCATCCTGCTGGGCGTTCTGCTTGGCCTTTTCGGCAGCTTCGGCATCCTGCTGGGCGTCCTGCTTGGCCTTTTCGGCCGCCTTGGCATCGCCTTCGGCGTCCTGCTTGGCCTTTTCGGCGGCGCGGGCGTCGCTTTCGGCGGCCTGCTTGGCCTTTTCCGCACCCTGGGCGTCCTGCTCTGCCGCCTGCCGCGCCCTGTCGGTGGACTGGGCATCGCTGGCTGCGGCCTGGCGGGCCGTTTCTGCGGCCCGGGCGTCGGCATCGGCACCCTGGCGGGCCTTGTCCGTGGCCTGGGCATCGCCGGCGGCATTGGCGCGGGCCTTGTCCGCGCCTTGCGCATCGGCCAGGGCGTCCTGGCGGGCCTTTTCGGCGGTCTGGGCGTCAGCTTCGGCGTCCTGGCGGGCCTTTTCGGCGGCCTGGGCGTCGGCTTCGGCATCCTGGCGGGCCTTGTCCGCGGCCTGGGCGTCCTGTTCGGCGTCCAGCCGGGCCTTTTCGCTGGCCTGGGCATCGGCTTCGGCATCCTGGCGCGATTTGTCGGCGGCCTGGGCATCGGCCTCGGCATCCAGCCGGGCGCGTTCGGACGCCAGTTGATCCTGCTGGGCGTCGGTGCGCGATTTTTCGGCGGCCAGGGCATCGCTGGCGGCGTCCTGCTTGGCCTTTTCGGTGGCCTGGGCATCCTGCAGCGCGGCCTGCGACTTGGCCTCGGCCTCGGCGCGTTCCTGCTGGGCGCGTTCGGCCGTGCCGGTGATTTCGGTCAGCGCGGCGGTGGCGCGCTCGGAAAACCCGGTGATTTCGGCCGCGTCCTGCGCCACGTCGGTCTTGGCGCGTTCGGCGGTGAAGGCTTCCTGCCGGGTCAGGGTCAGGTTGCGCTTGATCGCGACAAAGCGCGTCGCGAATTCGCCCTGCAATTCGGCGCTCTTGAACGCGGTGATGTCGTCCTGGATCGCGTTGAGCGCCGCGAGCAGCGTTTTCGCTTCTTCCAGCTGCTCGGTCAGGCTCATCGCCGAAGCTCCTTCAGATCAGGCCGCTTGATCCAGGCTTGCCATCAGTTGCAGACCTGCTTGCACTGCCGGACCGTCCGCGAGGTCGGGCCGTCCGTGTAAGAGCAGGACGCGCTGACCCGGGCGAAGCAGATGTTGCCGCCGCACTGGCCATCGGGCACCGCCGAATAGCTGACCATCGAACCCGATCCGCAGGCCCGCCGCGCCGCATCGGCGGCCTTGCCCTGCGGGATCGAGCCGCTGGACGGGTACGAGATTTCACCCGCCGAAACGCTGGCAGTGCGCGAACGGCCGCCTTGCACCGGCTGTTCGACATCGGTGCAGACTTCGCGGCAGACCTTGGCCTTTTCCTTCTCGGGCGCGGCGACGGCCTTGACCGGTTCCGCTTCCGGTTTCGGCTTGGCCTTGTCGGTCTTGTCGGTCTTGTCGGTCTTGTCGGTCTTGTCCGGCTTGGCCGCATCCAGCGCGGAACCGCTGCTTTCGCTGGCGAGGTCGGTTGGCACGGCTTGCGGACCATCGCCGCCTCCGCCGCCCAGCCACAGGCCGATCGCGATCAGCGCGGCCACGATCAGGCCAGCCGGCAGCAGCCACTTGGGCAGGCCGGACTTTGCAGGGCCTTCGTCAGGCGCGGCAAATTCCGCTTCGTCGACGCTCTTGATGAAGATCGGGCCGGTGCCGGCTTCGGGCGGGGGCGGCACGTTGGCGGAATAGAACGCGGTGCCATCGTCGGCCCCGCCGCTGCCGCCGCCGGCCGGGGCGATGAACTGGGTGGCATCGTCAGCCACTGGTGGGCGTGCGATCGGCTGGGTGTCTTCCGGCGCGGGGGAGCGTGCCCCGGGGGCGAAGGCTTCGAAGCCCGGTTCGCCAAAGAAGCCGAGCAGTTCCGACGCCTTCTGGATGCGGTCCTTGGCATTGGCGACCAGGCAGCGCTTGACCACCGTGCGGTAGGGTTCCGACAGGCTGTCGATCTCGGCCGGCAATTCGGGCGCCAGGATCGCCGACATGATCTGTTCGGCGGTGGTATCGGCCCCGCGCTTGCCGAACGGGGTTGCGTCGGTCAGCAGCTCGTGGACCATGACGCCGTAGCCCCACAGGTCGACGTTCGACTGGATCTTGCCGTTGACCCCGAACTTCTTGGGGTTGAACTGTTCGGGCGCCATATATTCGATGGTCCCGACCAGCATCGACGAACTGCGGGTATCCCCGCTGGCCAGGTTCTTGCTGATCCCGAAGTCGGAAATCTTGGCGGTCAATTCGCCGTTGCGTTCAACCAGCAGGATGTTCTGCGCCTTGAGATCGCGGTGGATGATCCCGTGGGCGTGCAGGTATTCCAGCCCGTGCAGCACCTGGCGCAGGAACTTGGGCAGCAGCGGCGAGCCGGGATTGGCGCGGGCAAAGCCCTTGAGGTCGCCGGCGTTGGCATATTCCATCACGCCGATCTGGAGTTCTTCTGTTTCGCCCAGCGCGTTGGCCTGTTCCAGCAGGACCACGTCGTAATAGCGCAGCAGGTTGGGATGTTCGAGCTGGATCGCCTTGCGGATTTCGGACAGCACCGAATACTGGTCGTTGCCCGACTGGCTGAAGACCTTCAGCGCCACCTCGCGGTTGAGCAGGGTGTCGTGCGCGCGGAACACGCGCGCGAAGCCGCCCTTGCCCAGCAGGTCCTTTGCCGGATCGTACTCGTACCGGTCCCGAATTCGCACCATGCCCCGCCACCAACCCCTGCAAGTGATCCACAGCAGCAGCGCCGCGACTGCGCCATACAAGGGATAAACCCGCATAATTGCAAGCAGTCCATGGCGCGTGGTGCGACTTTACCAATTCGGGACAGGTGCGCACCTGTCGCGTTGCCCCCTTCTGCGGCCCATCTCGCCCATGCTTGCCCCTTGATGGACCCCGCGCCGATCTGTGCAAGTTCTCGGCAAAACCGGATCGTAGAGGATGACCATGGCGGATATGCGATGCTGATCGGCGGCAAGCTGGTTGGCGCGGACCAGCGCTTTGACGTGCTGAACCCGGCGATGGAACAGGGGGGTCAGGCGGCGCCCGCCCCGACATAGCCCAGCCCCGCGGCCAGCTGGATCGACTGGGCGCGGCCCGTTGCGCCCAGCTTGGCCGCGGCATTGCGCAAGTGGAACCGTACGGTCGAGACCGACACGTCGAGGATGATGCCGATTTCGCTGTCGGTCTTGCCGGCGGCGGCCCAGCGCAGGCACTGCACTTCGCGCCGGGTCAGGGTTTGCGGCACGGTGGCGTTGCGCGGCCGTCCGCGCGCCTCGTTGTGGGTGGCGACCAGCCGGGTGGCGAGCGCCTGCATGTGTTCGGCCTGTTCGGCAAAGACCCGTTCCACCCCGATCGCCTCGCTGGAACACCACACCAGCGCGCCGACCAGCCCGCGCGGCAGGTGGACCGGCGTGATGATCGCATCGCCCAGCATCGGGTGGGCCAGCAAGCCGCGGCAGTCGATCCCGCTCAGCAGGCCGGTGTCGCGCCAGGTTGCCAGCCGCCCTTGCGTATAGAAGAACGGCTCGGCCATCAGCCGTGCGGCGGTCAGCAGCGGGGCGTGCAGCGCCAGCGAACGGTCCAGCCAGTAACGGTGGCCGGGATCGATCCAGCGGAAGGTGGTTTCGGCATAGGGGCGCCCGGCCTCGTCCGCCATGGGCTGGGGGTCGCCCAGATCGGCCTGGGCGGCGATGAACGGCAGACCGATCGCTTCGCCCAGCGCGTGGACGGCGCTGACCAGCGCGGGTAGCTGGGCCCAGCAACGTGCGCGATGATCGTCCAGTTTCAGATCCCTTCCCGATCTACCTGCCACAGGTGACAGGTTGCCGCTACGCCACGAATTGCGTCCATTCAACCCAAGCCTGGTCCGGGGCGTCGCCGCGTGCGCGCTCCGTACCGGAGCATAACAAGGGAGGTTGGATAATGAAGGCAATTCGCATGGCATTGCTGCTGGGCACCACCAGCAGCCTGTTCCTGGCGCTGCCGGTCAGCGCGGCAGAGGCAGCCGACGCGCCCGAGGCGCAGGCCCCGGAAGGCGAAATCATCGTGACTGCCCAGCGCCGCGCGGAATCGCTCAACGATGTCGGCATGGCGGTGCAGGCGGTCAGCGGGGAAACGCTGGAAAACCTGCGCGTGACCGACGTGCGCGACCTGACCGCGGTGGCCCCCAGCTTCACCGTTTCGCAAAGCTACCAGGGCGTGCCGACCTATACCCTGCGCGGGATCGGGTTCAACACGATCAACCTTTCGGCGACCTCGACCGTCGGCACCTATGTTGATGAAGTGGCCTATGCCTACCCGATCATGAACACCGGGCCGGTGATGGACCTGGAACGCGTCGAAGTGCTGAAGGGGCCGCAGGGCACGCTCTATGGCCGCAACACCACCGCCGGCCTGATCAACTTCATCACCGCCAAGCCGACCAACCAGTTCGAAGGCTCGGTCTCGGCCGACTTCGGCAACTACAAGACCTGGAACCTGGGCGGGCACCTGTCTGGCCCGCTGGGCGAAGGCATCGCGGCGCGCATCGCGGTGCGCAGCGAACAATCGGACAAGGGCTGGCAGGTCAGCAATTCACGCGGCGACCGGCAGGGCAAGGTCGACAAGCTGGGCGTGCGCGGCGCGCTTGCGCTCGATCCGGCCGAAGGCACCCATTTCGACGTTTCGGCGTTCTGGTGGCGCAACCGTTCGGATACGGTGGCCGGGCAGGGCATCGGCTTTACCCCGGCGACCGATCCGGTGACCGGCACCAGCCTGTCGCGCCTGTTCAACGCGCCGGGGCTGGGGAGCTACATCGCCGGCAATTTCCCGACCAAGGCCACCCAGGCTGACTGGGCGGGCGAAGCCGCCCGCTCGGCTGACATCGGCACGGGCCTGGGGATGAAGGGACCGCTGGCCGAAAATAACCGGTTCTGGGGTCTGAAGCTGCGCTGGGACCAGGAACTGGGCGATGCCGCCAAGCTGGTTTCGCTGACCAGCTACAACGATTTCAAGCGCGATGCCCTGTCCGACTGGAGCGGCGCCCCGTTTGAAGTGCTGCTGCAGAAGACCGACGGGCGGATCAAGAGCTTCACCCAGGAAGTTCACGTCGAAGGCGAGGCGGGCAAGGTCAACTGGCTGGTCGGTGGCTACTATGCCAACGACCGGATCATCGACGCCAACCGCACCATGCTGGGGCAGAACGCCAACGTCGGCCTGATCCGCTACTTCGGTTCCACCCTGCTGGCCACGCCGTTCAATTCGGGCGGCTACACCGCCACGCAGATGGCGCAGTCTTTCCGTTCGTACGAGGATTACGGCCGCATCCGCACCCGCACGTGGAGCCTGTTCGGCAATGCCGACGCGCAGCTGACCGACCAGCTCAAGCTGACGGCCGGGGTCCGCTACACCGAGGATCGCCAGCGCTACAACGGCTGCTCGCGCGATACCAACGGCAACATGCTGCCCAACGTCAACGTGGTGAACCGCGCGCTCTACTACCAGACCTATGGCGTGTTCGCGGCGCCGATCGTGCAGGGCCAGTGCAACACCTTCAACCCGGCCACCGGCACTTTCGGCGAAGTCCAATCGGTGCTGGATGAAAACAACGTCGCCTGGCGCTTCGCGCTCGACTGGACGCCCAGCGACGACACGCTGGTCTATGCCTCGGTCTCGCGCGGGTACAAGTCGGGGACAACGCCGATCAACGCCGCGAACCTGGCCCGCCAGAATGCGCCGGTGACCCAGGAAAAGCTGACCGCCTACGAAGTGGGCGTGAAGGCCAGCCTGGCCGATCGCAAGGTCCAGGCGAATGTTTCGGGGTTCTACTATGACTACCGCGACAAGCAGATCAGCACCTACTTTGCCGATCCGATCTACACCGCGCTGTCGCGGCTCGACAACGTCCCGAAGTCGGAAGCCTACGGGGTTGAAGGCGAACTGGTGCTGCGCCCGGTCAAGGGCGTGACGCTGACCGGCAACGCGCTGTGGCTGAAGACCCGGATCAACAGCTACAACGGCACCAATGCCGCCGGCCAGCCGCAGAATTTCGATGGCTCCGAATTCATCTATAGCCCGAAGTTCCAGGCCAGCATGACCCTGGTCTACGATACCCCGGTGACGGACAACCTGGATCTGACCGGCGCGTTCAGCCTGCGCTATCAGAGCAAGTCGAACACGATCTTCGAGAACCTCGCGCTCTACAAGATCGATGCCTATGCCGTGGCCAATGCCAGCCTGGGGGTGCGCAGTGCCAGCGGCTGGTCCGCGTCGATCTGGGCGAAGAACCTGTTCGACAAGTACTACTGGTCGGCCGTGGCCAGCAACGCCAACGTCGTGGTGCGGTTCCCGAACCCGCCGCGCACCTATGGCGTGACGCTCGGCTTCGACTTCTAAAACCGGAACAGGGGGCGGCAATGCAGGATAGCTACCAGGGTCAGACGATCAATTTCGCCAGTCCCGCGGGCGAAACGGCCTTGCTTGCCCCTGATTCCCTGCAGTGGCGGATCTACAAGAACCAGATCGCGCTGGGGATCGGCGGGATTGCGGCAGTGCTGCTGGAATTCGCCGATCCGCGCATCCGCAGCGGGGTGTGGGATCATTCGACCTACAAGGCCGATCCGATCGGGCGTTCGCGCCGGACCGGCACGGTCGCCCTGCTGGCCTGCTATGGCCCGGCCAGCCAGGCGCGCGCGGTGATCGGCATGGTCAACCGCATGCACGGCAAGGTGAAGGGCGAAACCCCGGCTGGCGAAAAGTACCGTGCGCTCGATCCGGCCCTGCTCGATTGGGTCGCGGCGACGGCGTCCTATGGTTTCCTGACCGCCTATCACCGCTTCGTCGCGCCGCTGCCCCTGGCCGAGCAGAACCGCTTCCTGCGCGATAGCGCCGCGATCGGCCGCGAATTCGGTGCGCGCCGCACGCCGCAATCGGTGGCCGATTTCATGGCCATGCTCGAAGAACTGGAACCCCGGTTCGAACCGCACCCGATCATCTTCGAATTCCTCGACATCATCGAATCCGGCAAGGCCGCGCCCAGCATCCCGCGCTTCCTGCACCGGGCCGTGGCCCGCGCGGCCGTGTCGCTACTGCCCGAGCATGTGCGCGAGCGGCTGCAACTGGGCCGCCGCTATGACCTGGGCCGGGTCGACCGGCTGGCACTGCGCCTCGCCGGGCGGCTGGCGGATCGCCACAAGGACCTGTCCAGCCCGCCCTGCCAGGCGGCGGTGCGCCTGGGCCTGCCCGCCGATTTCCTCTATCGCAGCCAGGCGGAACAGACCCGCCTGCTGGCCGCCGCAGCGCGCTAATCACTTGATCGCCATCGTCAGGGGTGATTGAACCTCGGGCAGGTTCGCAGCCCTGGAGGACAAAGTTGATTCGGCGTGTGTTTGCAGTGCTTCCCGCGTCCCTGCTGGGCATCGGCGGGGCCTTCGCGGCTCAGGCCGAAGTGCCGATCAGGGTGTCCGCCGTGCAATCCAGCGAAGAAGCCCATGCCCAGATCAACCGGCTGGCGCTGTCGGGCGCGATCACGCTGTTTAACGGGACCGATGATGGCGCCCGCGTCATGGTCCGGCCGGTCACCGGGATCCGCCAGTCCAGTGGCTGCATGACCGACTTCGCCGCGATCAAGGCGACCAGGCTGGCCGGGTGGACCTCGGCGGCGGACCACATGACGGTCTACTGGAGCGACGTGGACGAGCTGGAACTGGAGCCGCAGGCGGTCCGTTTTCATGCGTCATGGGTTGGGCAGGACAAGGCCAGGCTGCTGATCCCTGACGGCGCGGCAAGATCCGCAGTCTGGGAGGCGCTGAACGTGCTGGTCAGCAATTGCGGCGGCGCGGCGGCTCGCAAACGCGGACCTGCGCCGGGCGCTCTGGATAATGGCGAAACCACTCCCGCTATTGACGGCTGGTGAGCGGGCCTGACCGGCCGGTCAATCGAACCGCAGGACGACGCGCAGCGCATCCCCGCTCTGCATCAGGGCAAAGCCTTCGTTCGCCTGGGCGAAGGGCAGGCGGTGGCTCGCCAGGCTGGCCAGGTCCAGCTGCCCGGCGGCAAACAGGTCAAGCAGGCCGGGCAGCTCGCTGCGGGTCTTCATGTTGCCCAGGAACGATCCCTTGACCGTGCGGCCCAGCTGAAGGGCGAAGGTGTCAACCGGCATGGCCACGCCGTCCGGCGGCACACCCAGCACGGTGCAGCACCCGCAGCCGACCCGCGTCGCCGCCAGCGCCTGGCGCATCAGTTCGGCATGGCCCACGCACTCGAAGGCGTGATCGACCCCGCCGCCGGACAGCTGCTGGATCGCGGCGATGGGATCGGGGCAGGTTGAAGGATCGATGAAATGGGTCAGGCCGAATGGCCGGGCCTGCGCGCCGCGCTGCGGGTTGGTATCCAGCCCGATGATCTGGCGGGCGCCCGCCAGCCGCGCGCCTTGCACCACGTTGAGGCCAATCCCGCCCAGCCCGAATATGGCCACGCTCTGTCCCGGCTGGACCCGGGCGGTATGGGTCACGGCGCCAACCCCGGTCGCCACCGCGCAGCCGATCAGGCAGGCCAGCTCGAACGGCACGTCGCGGCGGATTTTCGCGACATTGCTCTCCTTGACCAGCACAAACCGGGCCAGGCTGCCGACCCCCGAATAGGTCGATACCGGCTGGCCGTTCAGCGTGAAGCAGTCCTGCGGCTGGCCCAGCGTTGCCAGGAAAGCCTCGCACAGGTTGGTCTGGCCCGAGCGGCAATTGCCGCAGGTGCCGCATTCGCCAATCGTCAGCGGGATCGCATGATCACCCACCGCCACGCTGGTTACCGCGCTGCCCACTTCACGAACGATCCCGGCGCCTTCGTGGCCCACGATCACCGGAAAGGGGAAAGGCGCGCTGCTGCCGTCCAGCTGGTGCAGGTCGCTGTGGCACAGCCCGCTGGCCATGATCTCGATCACCACCTCGTCGGCGCGGGGATCGCGCAGTGTCACCAGTTCGCGCCGCATGGGCTGGCCCGGGGCGTGGCAGACCATGGCTTCGAGCTGGCGGCTCATGCAATGTCTCCTGAAAGTCCGGCCTGTCCTATCACGAAATCGCCGCGTGTTTGCCCCATCGTTCCTATCCCGTTGCGCCATTTTTCACGCATCGCGCCCGAACGACGCGCAGCTGGCAATTCCCGCTTGTGAGTGGTCGTCCGGCATGTAAGTGTCAACTTACAAGAACGGGCGATCCTTGCCCGGCAAGGATGGGAGCAGGCGGTGAGAGTGCTGGTCGACATTTCCCGTTGCCAGGGTCATGCCCGCTGCGAGGACATCTGCCCCGAAGTGTTCGCGACTGATGCGATTGAAGGCAAGTGCGTGATCGCCGATCCGCAGGTCCCGCCAGGGCTGGAGGACAAAGTGCGCCTCGCCGTGCGCAATTGCCCCGAAGGCGCGCTGCGGGTGGCGGGAGACGGAAAGGGCGGGGCATGACCCTGCAGTTCCAGCCGCCGCCGCCCGATCACGTTGCACCCGAACGGATGGTCGAGTTCGATTTCTTCCATATCCCGCCAGGTGTCGGCGATCCTGCCGAAATCTGGCACGATCTGGTCCGGCGCGGTGTGCCGGAGATTTTCTACACCCCTCGCAATGGCGGGCACTGGGTGTTCCTCGACTATGCCGACATCGTCGAGGCCTACCGCGATTACAGCATCTTCTCGACCTACCAGACCCCGGTTCCGCCGATCGAGCCGTTTCCCGTAGTCCAGCCGCAGGCCGTCGATCCGCCCGCACACAACACCTTCCGCCGCCTGCTGGCGCCGATGTTCACGCCGATTGCGGTGCGCGGGATGACCGATGAACTGCGCCGCCGCGCGGACCAGCTGATCGAGCCGCTGGCGGAGCGGGGCCACTGCGATTTCATTGGTGACTTTGCCGAACGCTTTCCCACCGGCACGTTCCTCTACCTGTTCGGCCTGCCGGAATCCCGGCTGGATGAATTCCTCGCGCTGGCCAACACCTTCTTCCGCTCGACCGACCCGGCCGCGCGGGCAGGCAACATCACGGCCATCTACGCCGTGCTGGACCAGTTGTTCCGCGACAAGCAGGCCAATCCGGGCGATGACATCGCCTCTGCGATTGTCACCGCGCGCAACGAGGCGGGCGAGCCGCACGACTGGACCGACGTGCTCAATTGCGGGTTCCTGCTGTTCGTTGCCGGGCTCGACACGGTGACCAACACCCTGGCCTATATCTGGCGTTACCTGGCGACGACGCCGGCGGCGCAGCAGCATTTCCGGGACCAGCTGGACGATCCCGACGCGTTCCTGCGCGCGATCGAGGAACTGATGCGGATCAACGCGGTGTCCAACCTGTTCCGCCGGGTGACGCATGACTGCGAATTTCGCGGCGTCCAGCTGCGCCGCAACGACCGCGTGGTGCTGCCCAACACCGTGGCCAACCGCGATCCCCGCGTGTTCGCCGATCCGCAGACGATCGACCTTGATCGCGCGGTCAACGTTCACGTCACTTTCGGGGTGGGGCCGCATCGCTGCGTCGGCTCGCACCTTGCCAAGCGCGAGGTCATGGTGGCGTTGCAGGAATGGCTGCGCCGCATCCCGCCGTTCGAACTCGACCCGGACCAGCCTGCCGGCTCGGTGTTCGGCGGTTCGGTGATGGGCTTTACCAGCCTGCGCCTGCGCTGGGACCGGCGCTGATTCCTTCTTTCCCCCTCGAAACCAAGGATACCCCGATGACCCAGGAACGCCCGACCGGATCGAACCACGGCATGACCTATGCCTTCGCCAAGACCTTTGTCCGCGATCTGGAGGCGATGGGGCGGTTCTATGAAGCGGTGCTGGGGGTGATCCCGCTGTTCCGCCACGCCGATGAAATGCTGGGCCGACCGATCGAGGAAATCGGCTATATGGCCAGCTATCCGGGCGGCCCTTCGCTGACCCTGATCAGCTATACCGATGGCAATCCGCCCGCCACGGGCGAGGCGGTGCAGGGCTTCATCACCACCGACCTTGATGCCGCTTGCGCGCGGGCGCTGGCGCACGGCGGCAGCGTGCCCCAGCCAATCCACGAAGTGCCCGATTTCGGGGTCAGGGTGGCCTTCATCCTCGATCCCGAAGGGCACATCTGCGAAGTGGTGGAAATGACCGGCGCTGCCGCCGGCTGATCGTCAGTCCGCAAGGTTGCGGGCGATCGCCGCGTCGGTCAGCCCCAGCCCGCGGCAGCAGAACCACAGCGCCTGGCGCACCAGCGCCTCGCCATCGTCGGCATAGGGGCGCGAGGCCGGGTCGAGCAGTTCGATCGAATTCATCATCGTCCCGATGTGTTCGACGAACATGTTGACGTTCTCGATCTTGATCGGTTCGCCCACCAGGTCGCCAGCAGCGCGGGCGGCGGCGTGGGCGGCTTCGATCTGGCGCATCGAGCGGCGCTGCGCCCGGCGATAGATCAGGCTGGCGAAATAGCCATCGCCCGCCAGGCTGGCGAGCGTCAGCCGGTAGCCGGCCTGGCCCGGCCCGTGCGGGTCGAGCACGATGCTGCGGAAATAGCGGTGCAGCGCGGTGACCAGCCCCCTGGTGCTGGCTTCCATCACGCCGACCTGCGCGTAATTCTGGTCCTGTTCGCGAAAGATCTGGCGCAGCACCGCGCGGTAGAGCGCCAGCTTGGACGGGTAGTGGCGATAGACCAGCGCTTCGGACACCCCGGCCTCGCGCGCGATCTGCAGCGTCTTGGCGCCATGATAGCCCTGGACGGAAAAGACCCGTCGGGCCGCCGCCAGGATGAGGTCGCGGCGCTCGCTGCCGGGGATGCGCTTCTTCGTCATGATAAGCGCTCACTTACGCGCGTGAACACTCACGTCAACGCCTGGGCGCTTATATTCGCAGCGATGGCGGGGCGGTGAAGCACTTACTTCATCGCCCCGTCACTCACCTCCGGGTCAGGCTGCGAGCGGGGTCAGCGGCTCGGTCGGCATGTGGGTGGGGAAGCCGTGATCGTAGGTCCGGGTCAGCAGGCCGATGAAGGCGGGGTCATACATCGGATCGCTCGGCACCTCGAACGTGATCCCGCGCTGGCGCAGGTCGGCGATGAACACGTCGAACACGCGTTCGTGGGTCAGGTCGTCCTTGTGGTCGAGCGTGACCTTGAGTTCGTCCAGATCCATGAACACCTGGGCGTTCCAGTGGAACAGGTAGCGCGATTCGATCGCCGGAATCTGCTGGATCACCTGGCCTTCGGTCATGATCCGCCAGCCGCCGGCATGGTCCGGATCGGTCTCGATGGTCGAGGTGATGTCCAGCCCGGCCGGGCGGCGCATCGCCTCGGGTCCGTTGGCCTGGGCGGTGTGGTACATCATCTCGTTTTCGACCACCACCGCGCGGCCCCACATCGGCGCCTCGATGGTCTGGTAGGGGTTGCCGGGGCCTTCGGGCCAGTAATGGAAGCCGCCGCCGACGCTGCCCTTGTAATACCAGGCGATGACCTGCGCCTTCTTGGCCTGCCAGGGCTTGAACAGCGTGGACTTGCACATGGTGTTGAGCAGCCAGGGCGGGGTGTTGTCCATGTCGACCCCGCGGAACCGGGTGCCGTCGATATGCGGCATCCCGCCCATCGGGCAGGGGCCCTGCAGGTTGAACAGCATCGATTCCGGCTGGGCATATTTCGCGCCCCAGTAGCCCCGCGCCAGGTCAAGGAACCGCTTGTTGAAGAAGCAGTCCTCAAGCTCGGGATAGAGGCTGGTCGAACCCTTCGCGAAATAGCCGCGGAACACGGGCGAGAGGAACATGTCCCAGGTCGGCTTGAACCCTTCCGGCACCGAGCCGGAGGTGGTGGCGATCACTTCCTCGGGCGTCTTGAAGTGCTGGGCCAGGATCAGCGTCCACGGCCCTTCGCGGTTGATCACTGCGACCATCCGTTCGAACTGGTCGGCGCTGTAGGCGTCTTCGATGATCTGGGGGGCGGCGACGGGCCGGAACTTGGCGAGCAGGTCGATGTCCATGGCTTACCTTTCGAGCGTGGGATTGATTTCAAGCAGGATCTTGCCGCGCACGTGCCCGGCGGCGACCAGCCGCTGCGCCTCGCCGGCCTGGTCCAGCGGCATGACGGTGATTTCGGGCGCGCGGATCCGCCCGGCGGCCAGCGCTTCGACCAGCCCGGCGAGCTGGCGCGGCTGACTTTCGAAATCGGACACGGTCGGGATCACGGTCACTTCCGCCGCAGCGGCCCGGGCCGGATCATAGGGTGTTTCATCCGCGATCAGCGTGCCGATCGGGCAGATGATCCCGCCGCGCTTCAGCGTTTCGATCGTATCAACGAACGTACCCTGACCGACCGTATCGACGATCAGGTCCACCCCGTCCGGCGCCCAAGCGCGGATCGCCTCGACCACGCCGCCGGCGCGGTAGTCGATCACGTGATCTGCACCCAGTGCGCGGACATAGTCGAAATTGCGCGGCGAGCAGGTTGCGGCGACTTCGGCCCCGGCCATTTTCGCCAGCTGGACCGCGAAGCTGCCGGTGCCGCCCGCACCGCCGTTCACCACCACGCGCTTGCCCGGCCCGGCCTGGCCCAGGTCCAGCACAGCCTTCCATGCGGTCATCCCGGCGGTGGGCAGGGTCGCGGCCTGTTGCAGCGTGACGCTGTCGGGCAGGGGGATCACCCGTTCGGCCGCGCTGCGAACATATTCGGCATAGGATCCGCGCTCGCCCAGGCCCTGGTTGCCGGGCGTGACCACCCGGTCACCCACGTTCAGGCCGGTTACCCCTTCGCCCACCTCTGCCACCACGCCTGCCGCGTCAAAGCCGACCACGAAGGGGAACTGGTACTGGAAATACTGCGCCAGCCAGCCTTCGCGGCTTTTCCAGTCGGCCGGGTTGACGCTGGCATAGCCGACCTGGACCACAACCTGCCCCTGCGTGGCCACTGGGCGCTCGATCTCGGCCAAGTGCAGCACTTCAGGACCGCCGAAACGGTCAAGCACCATTGCTTTCATCACCGGAATCACTCCCCACGGGTCTTGCTGTTGATTGACACCAAGCCTAACTCTCCTATTGAAGTAAGTAAACACTCATTAGTTGGCCCGACAAGATTCGGGCAAGGGGAGGCAGGCAGTGGACAAGGATCGCAAACTGGCGGGCAAGGTCGCGCTGGTCACCGGCAGCAGCCGCGGCATCGGCCGCGCAATTGCGCAGCGGCTGGCCAGCGCGGGGGCGACGGTGGTGGTCACCGGGCGGTCGGCCACGGCGCCGGCATCGGGCAAGCGGTTTGGCCAGGATCAGGTCGTGCCCGGCACCCTGGCGGAAACCGTGGCGCTGATCGAGGCGGCTGGCGGCAAGGCGCTGGCGCTGGCCGCGGACCTCGAAGATCCGGCCCAGCGCGACAGCCTGGTCGACCGCGCGGCGGACCTGGCCGGGGGGCTCGACGTCCTGGTCAACAACGCGGGCTTTGCCGACTATGCCCGGGTTGAGGACATGACGCTGGACACCTTCGACCGGACGGTCGAACACTATGTCCGGGTGCCGTTCCGCCTGGCGCAGGACGCGATCCGGCACATGCGCAAGGGCGGGGCGGGGTGGATCGTCAACGTCGGTTCGATCACCGCCTATCCGCCGGTGCGGCCCTATCTCGACTATGCCAAGCAGGGCGGCGACGTGATCTACGCCTCGGTCAAGGCGGCGCTGCACCGCATGACCCAGGGATTGGCGGCAGAAATGGTCGATGCGAACATCGCGGTCAACGCGGTCGGCCCCAGCACGGCAATCCGCACCCCCGGCGCCGAAGCGCTCATCCCGGCGGACTATCCGTGCGAGGACGTGGCCTATCTCGCCGAAACCGTGCTGGCGATGTGCCACCTGCCCGCGGCCGAGCGCACCGGGCTGGTCGCCTTCTCGATGCATTTCCCGCACGCGCTGTCGCTGCCGGTCTACAGCCTCGACGGCACGCAGTTACTGCCCCCGGCCGAATTGCCGATCTATTCCCATCCTGCCACCAGCCACGACGGATTGTGAGCGCCATGGACCAGACCATCTACATCGTCGACGATATCGTCGCCGCGCCCGGCAAGGGGCGCGAATTGCTCGAACTCTATCGCAGCGCCTATGCGCCAGGCGCGAGGGCGCGCGGCATGGTGCTGGACCGCGAAATCGTTGCGCCGCCGATGTGGCTCGACGAATTGTCCAACCGCCTGCTGATCACCTGGACCGTGCAAGGCGCGCCAGGCTGGTGGGGGCAGGGCGTGCAATCGCGCTATGACCCCGCGGTTGCGGAGTTCTGGCAGCAGGCGGATGGCCTGATTGCGCAGCGGGCCCGCTATTTCGGCGCGGCCGAAGCCGATGTGGAGGGGATCAGCCATGTTTGATCTGGTCTGCCTGATCGACCTGTCCGAACCGGCCCGCGCCGGGCTTGCCGCCAGCCTCAAGGCGCTGGGCGGCTCGGCTGCCCCGGTGATGGAAGGCAATTTCAACGGCGGCGATCTGGCCGCGCGCTTCAGCTATACCGACGAGGCAACCTACCGCGCCGCGCGCCCCGCGATCGACGCCGCGCTGGCCGAGGCCGGGGCGACCCGCTGCAACTGGGCCTGCTTCGAACGCGGGCAGGGCGGCGCTGCCGCACCCGGGCTGGCGGACGGCGTGTGGCGCGGCCTGCTGCTGTGCGCCGACCGGCCGCAGGCCGAAGCCCGGCTGGACCAGTTCGAAGCCGAAATGGTGCTCATGCCCAAGTATATCCCGGCGATCCGCAACTGGCGCTTCAGCCGCGCGCTCGAAAGCGGCGGGGACCTCAAGTGGACCCATGTCTGGGAACAGGAATATGCCGACATCGGCGGGCTGATGGGCCCCTACATGCTGCACCCCTACCACTGGGCGCTGATCGACCGCTGGTTCGATCCGGAATGCCCGGACTGGATCGTCAACGTGACCCTGTGCCACAGCTTCGCCGCGCTGGGCGAAGCCGCGCTGAGCTGAGCGAGGCCCGATCATGCCCGTAGATCCGCAAATCGAAGCCATGCTTGCCGCCGCGCCGCCCTGGCCGGGGGTGCGCGGCATGGACCTTGCCGCCCTGCGCCAGGCCGTGCGCGACAGTTCGGTCATGCTGCCGCGGGCAGAGGACGCGCCGGTTGCGGAAATTGCCGACCGCACCATCGCCGGGCCGGGCGGGCCGCTGGCCCTGCGGGTTTACACGCCTGAAGGCACCGGACCGTTCCCGATGGTGGTCTATTGCCACGGCGGCGGCTATGTGGTCGGCGACCTTGATACGCAGGACATGATCGCCCGCGCGCTCTGTAGCTGGAGTGGCGTGGTGGTGGTGTCGGTCGATTACCGGCTGGCTCCCGAGCACCCGTTCCCCGCCGCGCCCGACGATACCTTTGCCGCGCTGGAATGGGTCGCGGCCCATGCTGCCGAGATTGGCGGCCGGGCCGACCGGCTGGCCTTGGCGGGCGACAGCGCCGGGGGCAACCTGGTTGCCGCCGCCGCACTACGGGCGCGGGACCGAGGCGGTCCGGCGCTGCGTGCGCTGGTGAACATCTATGGTTCGTGCAACTACCCGTCCGAGCAGACCGCTTCGGCCCGGGAATATGCCGATGGCCCGATCCTCAAGCAGCACGACATCAACTGGTTCTACGAACAATACCTGAGCGATCCCGCGCGCGAGCAGCACGATCCCCAGGCCGCTCCGGTGCGCGCCGCCAGCCACGCCGGGCTGCCGCCGACCTTCGTTGGCACGGCTGAATGCGATCCCTCGCGCGATGATGCCGAGCTGTTCGGCGCGAAAGTGGCCGCCGCCGGGGTCGAGGTGGAAGTGAAACGCTATCCCGGCATGGTCCACGGCTTTGCCTCGTGGGTCGGCTTCCTGCCCGGCGCGCGCGCCGTGCTGCAGGATGCCGCCGCCTTCCTCAAACGCCATCTGGAGAGTTGAGATGCCCGGTGCTGCTGAACTGTTCGCGTCCGGGGTTGCGGTGATCACCGGCGCAGGGGCCGGGATCGGCGCGGGGCTGGCGCGCCGCGCCGGCGAACTGGGCATGACCGTGGTGGTCACCGACATCGACCTTGCCCGCGCCCAAGCCGTCGCAGGCGAAATCGTTGCTGCCGGGGGCACGGCTGATGCGCTGCGGGTCGATGTCTCGCGCGCCGAAGAGCTCGACCGGCTGGCCGAAACGGTCCACGCCCGCCACGGCGACGTCCGCCTGCTGGTCAACAACGCCGGGATCGAGACGATCGGCTACACCTGGGAAATCCCGGCCGAACGCTGGGACGCCACGCTCAACATCAATATCCACGGCGTGGTCCACGGTGTGCGCGCCTTTGCCCCGCAGATGCTGGCCAGCGGCCAACAGGCGTGGATCGCCAACCTGGCGTCGATGGGCGCGCTCAGCGTGATGCCGTGCCAGACCGCCTACATCATGACCAAGCACGCGGTGCAGTCGTTCAGCGAATGCCTCTATCTCGAAATGCAGCTCAAGCAGGCACCGATCCACGTCTGCTCGGTCCTGCCGGGCATGCTCAAGACCAGCATCTTCGAGGAAAGCGCAGGCGCGGGCGAACCGCCCTCCGCCGCAGGCCATCGCCGCAAGATGTTCGAAATGATGCGCGAATACGGCATGGATCTGGCCGAAGGCTGCGCGCTGATCCTTGACCAGATCGCCGAAGGGCGGTTCTGGATCCACACTCAGCCCGAAATGTCGATGCCCGCGCTGGAAAGCCGGATCGAATTCTTCCGCAGCCAGCAGCCCCCCGTGCTGAACGAGGCGGTCCGCGACTTGGTCGATTGACGTCAGGAAAAGGACCGGCGGGACAAGGAGGGGAATGGCGTCCCGCCGGACCGGGCTTCAGCGATGGAGCAGGTAGCTGCCTTCCGCCGGGGCTCGGGTTTCGTTGAAGAAATCGACCAGGCGCCACGGCCAGGACAGGAAGATGCGGCGCTTGCTGTTCATATAGTAGCTGCTGGCGCGCGGGTGCGACCAGATCATCTGCGGCATCCGCGCCTCGACCTTGCGGTTCCAGTCATCGTAGGCCTGCTGTGTCACTTCGAAGGCCTTCGCCTTGCCTTCCGTGACCCGGTCGAGCGCTTCGATGATCCAGTTGACCTGGCATTCCGAGATCAGGTTCTGGCCGGCGGCATGGTTGGGCGCGCTGTTGGGGCCGACGGTGTGGAAGTAGTTGGGATAACCGGGAATGCACATCCCCATGTAGGAGCGCGCGTCCTCCTCGCCCCATTCCGCGCCGAGATCGCGCCCGCCCACGCCCTTGACCGTCAGGTTGCCCAGCATCTTCGCCACATTGAAGCCGGTGGCGCAGACGATTATGTCGCATTCGAACACCGAGCCGTCCTTCGCCTCGATCCCGTTCGGCAGGATTCGCGCGATGCCCTGGTTCTCCAGGTGGACATTGGGCCGCAGCAGCGCGTCGAACCACCCGTTGTCGAGCACGATCCGCTTGGAAAAGATCGGGAAATCGGGGGTCAGCTTGGCGATCAGGTCGGGCCGCTGGGCGAACTTCTGCTGCATGTAGGACAAGGCATACTGGCGCGTCATCTCGTTGAGTTCGGACACGGCCAGATCGTTGCCGGCCCAGGCCGGGTCCTGCAGCACGTTGGCGAACAGCCCGTCGGCCGCTGCCCAGTAGACCTTGAAGCGGAACCATTCCTTGAAAGTGGGAATGTGCTTGAGCGCCCACTTCATCCCTTCGTCCACCGCGTGCGCGATCTCGGGGTTGAAGATCACCCAGTGCGGCGTGCGCTGATAGACGTTGAGCGCCGCAACTTCGGGCGCGATCGCGCCAACCAGCTGGGCCGCGCTGGCGGCGGTGCCAATCACGGCAACGCGCTTGCCCGCAAGGTCAAGGTCCTCGGGCCAGGCAGCGGTGTGGACCACCGGGCCATTGAAGTCAGCCAGACCCGGGATGTCGGGCCATTTGAAGCGGTTGACCGGGCCGTGCCCGTTGATCACGGCGTTGACCACCAGCTCCTCGGCCGTGCCATCCTTGCCGCGCACGGTGACCCGCCAGGTGCTCGTCTTCTCGTCATAGACCAGCGTTTCGACCGTGGTATCGAACCGGACCTTGCGGCGCAGGTCGTACTTGTCGGCCACTTCGACCATGTAGCGCTGCATGTCGGCGCCCTGCGGGTGATAGTGCTGCCAGTCGGGCCAGATTTCCCAGCTGAAGCTGTAGAAATGGCTGGGCGTATCGACCCCGACACCGGGATAGCGGTTTTCGTACCAGGTGCCGCCGACCTCGGGGTTCTTTTCGATCACCACATAGTCGTAACCGGCCTCGGCCAGCTTGGTCGCGGCGGCCATGCCGGTCATCCCGGCGCCGATCACCAGCACCTTGAACCCGGCAGGGCGGGGGGCGCGGCCGACTACCTGCGAACGGTCGATCCACGGGCGGAAGCCGCACTGGTCGAAGGCCAGTTCGATGAATTCGCGCTCCACCGGCTCGCCCACCATCACGCTCATGATCCGCTGGAACAGCACATCGTCGGGCGCCTTGCCGGCAAGGGGCGCGCGGCCGATCAGCACGTCGCGCAGCCTGGCGCGCAATTCGTCCGCCAACTCGGGGGGAATGGCGGTCGGCTCGGGCGCGAAGACCGGACGGATGTGCGGCGCAAAGCGATCGAGCATGGCCGCATCGCCCGACAGGTGGACGTAGACCGCCAGCAGCGTCGGCACGTTCGCCTCGGCCAGCGCCCTGCCCAGTTCTGCCGAATCCGGCAGGGGCAACTGCGCGGCTGGATCAAGATTCGCTGACATCCGGTACTCCCGACTCAAGTTGTGAGTAAAGACTTACATAAGTTTCCCGGAAGCTCAAGGCCCCGGACGGCGCAAACCTGCACGCTGCCGCTTTCTTGCCCTCGCCCGTTGACCGAGGGAACGTTATGTGTAAGTATCCACTAACTAATAAGCGGTCCGGTTGCCGGGACTCGCGTGGAGGAGAGGATGGCTGCATCGGGCCGCGTGCGCGCGGGACCGATGCCCTGCCCGCATCGCCAGGCGCCGGTTGAACAGGTCCGAACAAGACTGGTTTGAACTGCAATTCGGGGAGGATTGATCATGCGCCTTGTTACGCTTCACCGTCTGGCCGTGCTGGCATGCGGCGCTTCGGCGCTGGCATGGGGCGGGGCTGCCTTGGCCGCCGAGGGCGACCCCGCGAGCAGCGACGATACCGATATCATCGTGACGGCAACCCGCGATGCCCGCAGCCTGCAGGACGTGGCCATGCAGGTGAACGTCGCCAGCGGTGAACAGATCGAGAAGCTGAACCTGTTCGACGTCAAGGACATCGCCCAGCTGGCGCCTGGGCTTGACCTGAACAACAACGATCCGCGCAAGAACACCACCACGCTGCGCGGCATCTCGTTCGACCCTGACCAGGGCACCAGCCCAGCGGTCGAGGTCTATTATAACGAAGTGCCGGCCGATGCGCAGACGGTCTACACCGCGATGTATGACATCGCCCAGATCGAAGTGCTGCGCGGGCCGCAGGGCCTGCTGCGCGGGCTGTCCGCCCCGGCCGGATCGATCACCATCGCCACCCGCAAGCCCGGGTTCGACGGTATCGACGGTTATGCCCAGGCCAGCTTTACCGACCGTGCCGGCGTGAACGTGCAGGGCGGGATGACCCTGCCCTTGTCCGATACCCTGTCGGTGCGCGTTGCGGGCCTGTATGACGGCAACCGGGTCAACCACGTGCGCAACCTGACGCAGGGGGGCGAGCGCGGCCGCAACAACACCAGCAGCGGCCGGATTACACTGGGGTTCAAGCCGAACGCCGATTTCTCGGCCTATCTCAGCTACCAGTATCTCTATTCGGACGCCAAGTCGTTCCAGCAGGTGGTCGGAACGGGGAACACGCCGCAGCGCGTCTATGCCGAACTGTTCGGCACGCCGCAAATCTTCCTGCCCCCCTCGTTCGGCGGCGGTCCCTTCGCCACCAATACGGCGGTACGTTCGGGGCCGCCCCTGGCGGCTGATGCCTATGCCGCGGTGACCGACGGTGGCTACCGCATCCGCAACCGCACCCATATCGTCAACCTTTCGGCCGACTATGACCTGGGGCCAGCCACCCTGTCGTTCGTTGGCGCGCACCAGTACAGCAAGGTGGTGACCGACCGCGACCAGGATTTCGGCAACTCTGTCCCGGGCTACAACCAGGCCAGCCATGTCGAGGTGCCGAGCAAGTTCGACACGCAGGAACTGCGCCTCTATTCGAACAACAAGGAAGGCCTGGGCTGGAGCGTCAGCGCATTCCACTACAATCGCACCGGCGATGTCCTTAACGACATGTCGAACGACCTGTTCGTCTACAACACCGATCCAGCCGGCTTTGTGAAAGCGCCGCTGGGGCCGGGCGGATCGTTCATTACCGTGCCGAACAAGTTGCCGCTGTTCGTCCACGTGGTGGTGCCGGTGCGCACCAGCACCTGGTCGTTCGCGGGCAACCTGCGCTATAACAGCGGTCCGCTGCGGATCGAGGCGGGCCTGCGCTATTCGGTGCGCAAGAATATCCAGACCACCCAGATCACCACCACCGGTTTCCAGAACAGCGGACCGAACGAGGTGATCCCGGCCAACCTGCAGAATACCACCACCAAGCCTTGGACCGGCGGCGCCAACATCAGCTACGATCTGTCGCCGGACCTGACGGTCTACGCTGCCTACGGCCATTCCTACCGCGCCCCGACCACCGGGGTATCGCTGCCGCAGGGCATCACGGCGGACCTGGTCCGCACCCAGCCGGAAAAGACCGATGCCTTCGAACTGGGGTTGAAGGGCAAGCTGGCCGGCCGGATCAACTACAGCGTGGCTGGCTTCTACCAGAAGTTCGACGGCTATATCCGCCGCTTCGAACAGATCTACTGGAAATCGGCCGCCGATCCGCAAGGGCAGGGCATCTTCGGCTTCAACTACAACGGCGATGCCGAAGTGAAGGGCATCGAAGCCTCGATCGACGGGCGCGCGACCGAAAACTGGGACTTCGGCCTGAGCGCGTCCTACGCCCGGGCGCGCTACAAGAACGCGCTGCTGCCCTGCAATGACTATGCGGGCACCGGCACGCCCAACCAGAACGGCGCGCCCAAGGTCACCGGGACCGGCAATGTCAGCTATTGCACCAGCAACGGGCGCATTTCCGACACCCCCGACTTCGGCCTGACCGCGAACACCGAAATCCGCTTCCCGACCGGATCGCTGACCCCCTATGTCGCGGCGATGCTGTCATACCGGCCCGGGTTCTTCTCGCAGACGGTGCAGTACGACTACCAGTCGCGCACCCAGCTCAATGCCTTCGTCGGGGTGCGCGGGCCGGATGACAAGTGGTCGATCACGGCATTCGCCCGCAACCTGCTGAACCAGCAGCGGATCACCAACATCTCGCTTGGCACCTGGGCGATCAACTCGATCCTTGCCGGGGTTGGCGGGGGCACCTACGATTCCGGCTACCGGAGCGTGAACGTGACCAATCCCCGCGAATTCGGAGCCACGCTGGCGATCAAGTTCTGAACAGGGTATTCTGACAGGGCAGGGGCTCCGGACCATGGTTCGGAGCCCCTTTCCTGTTTTGTGCCAATGCTGATCCGGCGCGTTTCCCGGCGGCAAGGACTTCGCGGAAGCCGACCGCGCCGGCAGGTGGACAAGCTCAGCCGAGGCGGTCCAGCGCCAGGGTGGTTCCTGACCGGTTGATCCGCCACTGGCTGAGCACGGACGTACCGGCTTGCGGTCGCAGCACCGTGTCCACCGCCACGAACGTCGCGCGGGCCGCATCGCGCCGCAATTCCAGCCGCACGAAGCCCTGGTGCAGGTTGTCGGTCCACAGCACTTCGGGGTTGTGCTCGGCCAGCGCCGCGTCGAGCCGGCGCGCGGTGGCCGGATCGAACCCGCTTTCCACGAAATCGCCCGGCGAGGAGATCCCGGCGGTGCCCAGTTCGATCCCCATCGGCTGCCCGCTGGCATCGGCCAGGCGATTGGCCCAGAAGCTGTGGCTGTCGCCGGTCAGGAAGATCAGGTCGCTGACCCCGGCGCTGCGCGCCTGGGCATACAGCCGTTCGCGCGCCCATTCATAGCCGTCCCAGGTGTCGGTGTAGAACGGCAGGTTCCACTTGCCCTTCCAGGCCAGGTCCTGCGCGGCGGGCAGTGGTTTGGCCTGCTTGGCCGGATCGGGGATCAGCCCCAGCGCGACCACATCCGGCACGCGGGTGCGGGCGATCGGCATGGGATTGCCGATCAGCCGCCACGGCTGGCCCAGTTCGCGCGAACGCGCCCAGGCCTGGGCCAGGTCCGCTTCAAGCTCGGGGGCGAGCATGGTGCGGCCCGGCGCGCCGATCGCGTCGCGCTCCATCGCGGCGGCATCGGCGAAGCTGGCGATCGTCTTGCGGTAGGGTTCGTAATCGATCTGGAGCGCCCGCGCGGTGTGGCGCGTTTCCAGCGTGGACAGGGTGGCCAGATCGCCGAACGCCCAGGTCCGCCAGAACTGCATCCGACTGCGCCCGGGCACCGGCTCGCGCACCGGCATCCATTCGAAATAGGCCTGGATCGAGGCGGCGCGGCGCGCGGCCCAATCACCTTCCTTGTCCGGCTGGTGGTTCTGCGCCCCGCCGGTCCACGGATTGTTGGCGCTTTCGTGATCGTCCCAGCAGGCCAGCAGGGGCTTGGCCGCGTGCATCGCCTGGGCGCCGGCGTCGGTCTTGTACTGGGCATGGCGGGTCCGGTAATCTGCCAGCGAGACGATCTCGTGCGCGGGCTGGTGGACCCGGCCGAGCCGCCGGGAAATGTCGCCGCCCCAGCCATCGGCGCCATATTCGTAGATGTAGTCGCCGGTGTGCAGCACGAAATCGACCGCCGGATCGCGCGCGATTGCGCCGTAGGCCGTGAAGTAGCCGAAGGCATAGTTGGAGCACGAGGCGAGTGCGATGCCCAGCCGGTCAAGCGCGCCGACCGGCAAGGTGCGGGTCTGGCCCACCGGCGATACCGCGCCGCCCAGCCGGAAGCGATAGAAATAGCGCCCGCCCGGCGCCAGCCCTTCGGCCAGCGGCTTGACGGTGAAATCGCGGTCCGGGCCGGTGGCAAAGGTGCCGCTGCGCACGATCCGCGCGAACCGCGCGTCGCTCGCCACTTCCCAGGTCACCTCGACCGGAGCGGAGGCCGTTACCCGCGTCCACAGCACCACGCTGGTGGCATCGGGATCGCCGCTGGCCACGCCGTGGCGAAACACCGGATCAACCAGCGTTGCGCCGCGCGCAGGCAAGGCCGCGAGGGCAGCCGTGGCCGACAGTGCGGCCAGGGTGGTGCGGCGGGAAACGGGCAAATGGCTGGTCATCATGCGATCCTGTGGGCGGAAGCTGGAGATGGTATGGCATGGTTCGGGTCCGGGCCGAAAGGAAGGGGGTGGCCGCGACCTGGCGACCACCCCTTTCAGGGAGGGACCCTAAGTCAGGTTCAGAAGCCCACCTTGAGCGTGGCGAAGAACTGCTGCGGCGCGGCCACCAGCAGGGTCTGGCGATCCCCGCTGTTGCCGGTGCCGCCCGAGTTGATCGTGCCCAGGTAGCGCTTGTCCAGCAGGTTCGTGGCGTTGAGCTGCACTTCGATCGTGTCGGTCAGGCGGTAGCCGATCGACGCGTCGACGATCGCCCGGCCCGGCACCGACTGGTCGTTGGTATAGGTGAAGTAGCGCTTCGACATGTAGTTGACGCCGATCCGGCCGAACAACGCCCCGCGATCGTAGCTCAGTTCGCCGCGCAGCATGTGCTTGGGCGCATCGACCACCGTCTTGCCCTTGATCGCAGCCAGCAGCGTGCCCGACAGGTTGTACACGTCGTTGCGATACGTCGCATCGGTGTAGCTGTAGGACGCGAACAGGCCGAAGCCGCCACCCAGTTTGAGATCGCCAACCGCTTCGAACCCGATCGAGCGCACCGCGCCGACGTTCTGCAGCACCGAGGGGCTGCCGACGATGCTGGGGCCGCTGGCGGCCGACAGCAGGCGGTCGTGGAAGTTGACCAGGTAGGCGCCGATCACGCCGTTGAACACCGGGCTGTTGTAGCGCGCTCCCAGTTCATAGGTGTCCGAGGATTCCGGCTTCAGCGTGCCGAGGATCCCGTTGAACCCGGTCTGGTTGGTCGAGAACGGCCCGGTGGTGGTGGCCGAAGCGAACGCGCGGGTCGCCTGCGAGAAGCTGGCGAACATTTCCGTGTTGCCGCCCAGCGCCAGGTTCAGGCCCACGGTCGGCTGGAACCAGTCGGTCGCGTCGATCTTGCCCTGCGGGAAGCTGGACGAAACGACGGCGGTGGCCTTGTTCTTTACCTGGAAACCCTTCCAGCCCAGGTTGAGCTTGAGCTTGCCCAGGTCGATCCGGTCCTCGACGAAGTACTGCAGCGTCTCGGTGTCGAAATCGAATTCCCACTGGGTGAAGAACGGGTTCGTCGGATAGCGGCGGAACGAGCGGCCCGGATTGGTCCGGCTGTCGAGGCCATAGAAGCGGCGCGCCTGGTTGAACTGGTTGGTTTCATACCAGCCACCAACCGACAGGGTGTTGATGCCGCGCTTCCAGTTGATCCGGCCGAACAGCCCGCCGCGATCGATCTTGTATTCGGTGGTGCGGATCGAGATCGGCACGCCGTTGGGGCTGGGGACATAGGGCGTGGCCCACAGGCCCATGCCGCGGTTGTGGTGGTAATAGGCGCGCAGCGCCATATCCAGCCCTTCGCCCAGCGGTGCCTTCAGCCCGATCGCGGCAACGGTGTCCTTGCGCAGGCCCGAAGCGTCGTAATAGGCATCGTCAACCGTCTTGATGTTGCCCGGATAGACCGTGCCGGCCGCCGCATTCGAAATCGGTGCGCCGGTTTCGCCGCGGTTGTTGCCGATGTCGGCAATGCGGATCGCCAGCGCGTAATCGTCGGCGATGTTGTCCCAGCCATAGCCCAGCCGGCCCAGCATCTCGAGCGACATGTCCTGGTAGTCCTGCTCGCGCCGGTCGGAATAGCTGAACCAGCCGTCCAGCACCGCTTCGCCCAGCGGCAGCACCGCCTTGGCGTTGATCATGTGCTGGTCCTGGGTGCCGTGCCCGCGATACTTGTCGGTCGCGCCGTAGCCATAGGACACGAAGCCGCGCAGGCCATCCGCGCTGCCGGCATTCAGGCGCACGAAGCCGCGCATCGTGTTGTCGCTGCCATAGGTGCCGCTGGCCTGGCCGCCCAGCCGGTCGAGCGGATCGATCGAGAAGGTTTCGACTGTGCCGCCCAGATTGTTGGTCGATTGCGTGCCCAGCGCGCCGGCGCCCTGGGTAACGCGGACCGAGCCGATGTTTTCCGGGCTGATCACGCGGCTGATGTGCAGGCCGTTGTGGTTGCCATAGGTCATGTCGCCCAGCGGAATGCCGTCGAAATTGAAGCCCAGCTGGTTCTGGTTGAAGCTGCGGATGGTGACGCGGGTCGACCATTCGTAGTTGCCGAAGGCATCGGCCGACTGGACGTTGACGCTGGGCAGCTTCTCGATCGCGCGGATCGGGCTGGTGCCGGGCAGCATCACCGCGATGTCGCGTTGGCCCACTTCCTGGACCTGCTTGGTTTCGCCGCGGCCCAGCACGACGATTTCGGCTTCGCCCGAAGCCTCGGCGGCATCGGCCCCGGCAGCGGGTTCGGCGGCCAGCGCCGCGTGCGGCAGCAGGGCGGAAGAAGCAAGCAGGACGGCAATCAAGTTACGCATTGGACCCCCATTCAGGTTTGGTTCGGGGGGCGGTTACGGGGTGCATGTTACAGCCCGGTGCGATTCGCCTGATGCTCTGTCGACACCGGCGCGACACGGCATTGACAGCAGGCACCGAGCCGCGATCTGGCGCGCAGCGTCACATGGCTGTAACATTGACCGTCAACCGCAGCGGGCGTGATCGGGCAGGCGGGGACAATGGGCGAGACAACGGTATATGTCGGTAATCATTCGCCGGCGCAGCTTGCCTCGCGGTACTTCAACCGCGAGCTGAGCTGGCTGGCCTTCAACCAGCGCGTGCTGGCCGAGGCCGACAATCCCCACTATCCCCTGCTTGAACGGCTTCGGTTCCTGTCGATCTCGGGCAGCAACCTTGATGAATTCCTGATGGTCCGGTTCGCCGGGCTGGTCGGGCAGGCCAAGCGCCGGATCGAGCAGACCTCGATCGATGGGCTGACCCCGTCCCAGCAACTGGCCGCGATCAACGAAGCGGTGCTCAGGCTTGACCAGGCTCAGCAAACGGCCTGGCAGGACCTGCGCCGCCTGCTGGCCGAAGCCGGCATCCGCGTGATTGCCGGCGCGCAGCTGGACAACGACCTGGATGAGGCCCAGCGCGAATGGCTGCGCGATTACGTGGCCGAACACATCCTGCCGATCATCACGCCGCAGGCGATCGATCCGGCCCACCCGTTTCCCTTCATTGCCAACCAGGGCATCGGTGTGATGTTCGCGCTGCGCCGCGATGCGGACCTGACCGCGATCATGGAAATGGTCCTGATCCCACAGGCGCTGCCGCGCTTCGTGCGCATTCCCGGCAATGGCGCCTGCTATGTCAGCATCGAGGACCTGCTGCACTTTGCCGCCGATCTGCTGTTTCCCGGTTTCACCATCCAGGGGCACGGCGTGTTCCGCGTGCTGCGCGACAGCGACCTCGAGATCGAGGAGGATGCCGAGGACCTGGTCCGCTACTTCCGCACCGCAATCCAGCGCCGGCGGCGCGGCTCGGTGGTGGTGCTGCAGATGCAGGGGAGGTTCGATCCCGCCGTGGAAGAGCTGCTGCGCCGCCAGCTGGCGCTGGACCGCGCCCTGGTGATGCACACCTCCGGCCTGATCGGGTTCGGCGGCCTGGCCGCGATCGTCGAGGAGGACCGGCCCGACCTGAAGTTCCCGCCATACAGCCCGCGCTATCCGGAACGCATCCTGGAACACGATGGGGACTGCTTTTCCGCGATCCGCGAAAAGGACATCATCATCCACCACCCCTACGAAAGCTTCGAGGTGGTGGTCGATTTCCTGCGCCAGGCGGCCGAGGATCCCGACGTCGTCTCGATCAAGCAGACGCTATACCGCGCCGGCAAGCAATCGGCCGTGGTCGCGGCGCTGATCGCCGCGGCCGAAGCGGGCAAGTCGGTCACGGCAGTGGTCGAACTCAAGGCCCGGTTCGACGAGGAACAGAACCTGCTCTGGGCCAGCCAGCTCGAACGCGCCGGGGTCCAGGTGATCTATGGCTTCGTTGACTGGAAGACCCATGCCAAGGTGTCGATGGTGGTCCGCCGCGAAGGCGACGGCTATCGCACCTACTGCCATTTCGGCACCGGCAACTATCATCCGCTGACCGCGCGGATCTATACCGATCTCAGCTTCTTTACCGCCGATCCGCGCGCCGGGCGCGATGCAGCCAAGCTGTTCAACTTCATCACCGGCTATGTCGAACCCAAGCAGACCGAATTGCTGTCGATCTCGCCGCTCACGCTGCGCGCCCGGCTGTATGGCTGCATCGAACAGGAACGATTGAACGCGCAGGCGTGCAAGCCCGCGGCGATCTGGGCCAAGCTTAATTCGCTGACCGATCCCGACCTGATCGAACAGCTTTATGCCGCCAGCGCGGCGGGGGTGGAAATCAACCTGGTGGTGCGGGGGATCTGCTGCCTCAAGCCCGGGGTCGCGGGGATGTCGGAACACATCACGGTCAAGTCGAGCATCGGCCGGTTCCTTGAACACAGCCGGATCTGGGCTTTTGCCAACGGCGCCGTTCTGCCCAACCGCAAGGCGCGGGTGTTCATTTCCTCGGCCGATGGCATGTCGCGCAATTTCGACCGGCGGGTCGAAGTGCTGGTCCCGATCGAAAATGCCACGGTGCATGACCAGGTGCTTGACCAGGTGATGATGGCCAACCTGCTCGACAGCGAGCAGAGCTGGGCGCTTGAGGCCGATGGCAGCTACCACCGCATTGCCAGCGCCGAACAGCCGTTCAACCTGCACCGCTACTTCATGATCAACCCGTCGCTATCCGGGCGCGGCGCAGCGCTGGGCGATGGGCAGCAGGTGCCCAAGCTGGCGCTGCGGCGCAGTCACGCTGACGGCCGGGGGGCATAGCAACCCCGCCGGCTGGCCGCCTGCGGCCGCTATCCCGAACAGTTCACGGCGCGACTGCCAGTGCGCCGGGCCGGCGCGGATCTGCCGCGCCGAGATAAAGTCCGCCGTCGATCAGGATCGACTGGGCGCTGCCCATGGTCTCGTCCGAAGTGATCGGATGGCCCATCGCGCTGAGCAGCCGGACCGTGTCGGGGTTGAAATTGGGCTCCACCCGCAGCTTGTCGCTGGCGTCCTGGAAGATGCGCGGCTGGTGGGTCGCCTCCTCGACGTTCAGCTTGAAATCGACGACGTTGACGATCACCTGCAGCACGGTGTCGATAATGGTGCTGCCGCCGGGCGTTCCGGTAATCAGCCAGGGCTTGCCGTCCTTCATCACGATGGTCGGCATCATGGTGGACAGCATCCGCTTGCCCGGCGCCATCGCATTGGGCGGCAGCGGCTTGCCCTCGGCCAGGGCCTTGGCCGCCTGGACGTGGCTGAAGTTGTTCATCTGGTTGTTGAGCAGGATGCCGGTGCCGGCAATCATCACGCCCGAGCCAAAGTCCGCGCCCAGCGTGTAGGTGGTGGACACCACCATGCCATTCGCGTCCGCTACCGAAAAATGCGTGGTCGACGGGCTTTCGAACCGCCAGGGATCGCCGGCGCCCAGTGCTTCGGCGGGTTTTGCCTTGTCCGGATCGATCAACCTGGCCCGCTCCTGCGCATAGGATTTGGAGATGAAGCCGGACAGCGGGACCTTGGCGAAATCGGTGTCGCCCAGCACCTTGTAACGATCGGCATAGCCCAGCTTCATCGTTTCCGAGAGCAGGTGCAGGGTCCTGGCCGAACCCAGCCCGCTGCTCTTGAGGTCGAAATTTTCCAGGATGTTGAGCATGTTGAGCAGAGTGGCCCCGCCCGCGCTGGCCGGCGGCGCGGTGACGATGTCCAGCCCGCGATAAGTGCCGCGCAGCGGTTTGCGCTCAACCGCCCGGTAATCGGCCAGGTCCTGCAGCGTGATGATCCCGCCGTTCGCCTTCATGTCGGCGGCAAACTTTTCCGCGACCGGGCCCTTGTAGAACCCGTCCGCCCCGCGTTTCGCAATCTGGCCAAGCGTCCAGGCAAGGTCAGGCTGTTTCAACACTTCGCCTGCGCGGTACAGCGACCCATCCGGCTTGTAATAGGCGCTGCGCGCCGCCTTGCTGGTCGACAGACGGTCCTTGCCCCAGCTGAACACGAAGGCTTCATCCGGCGTCAGCGCCACGCCGTCGCGCGCCAGGGCAATCGCCGGGGCCACCACTTGCGCCCAGGGCAACTTGCCAAAGCGCTTGTGCGCCATGAACAGGCCCGCGACCGTGCCCGGCACCGATGGCGCGATATAGCCCCGGCTTGCCACGTCGGCTTCCTTGCCCTGGTTGTCGAGGAACATGGGCAGGGTCGCCGCCTTGGGCGCGACCGAGCGGAAATCGAAGAAGATGTCCTGCCCGCTCTGGCTGTCATGGACCAGCATGAACCCGTCGCCGCCGATATTGCCGGCGCGCGGTAGCGTCACCGCCAGGGCAAAGCCCATCGCCACCGCCGCGTCCACGGCGTTGCCGCCGCGCCGGATCATGTCCGCGCCGACCCGGCTGGCGATGGCGTTCTGCGAAACCACCATGCCCTTTTCCCCGACCACCGGGGAATGGATGCTGGGGTATTCGAGCAACTGCTTCTTCTGCGCGGCCAGCGGCGAGGCCAGCATGGCCGCCAGGCCGATGCCCAGCATGGCCTTGCGCATGATCCCGAACAGTCCCTGCATCACGCAACCTTCTCCATTATCACTTTGGCCAGCCGTTCGGCGGAGCCCATCGCATGGGTCCAGCCCAGCATGCCATGGCCGATGTTGACCGCACAGCGCGCCGATACCCGTTCGATCCGCGGCAGGCAGTTGGCCGTCATCGGCCTGATTCCTGCCCAGCCGGGGCCGATCCGGTCATAATCCGCCACGCCGGGCAAGCTGGCCTGCGCGCCCTGTCGCAGGCGTTCAAGAGCCGCTGGATCCACCGCGGCCGACCTCGCGCCGATTTCCGCCAGGCCCGCGACGCGAACCTTGTCGCCCAGGCGGCACAGCACGATCTTGCGCGCGACATCGGTCACGCTGACGCGCAGTTCGGCCGGGCCGGCCGGCGCGGTGAACGAATAGCCCTTGATCGGCATCAGCACGCCGCGCAGGCCGAACCGCCGCGCCAGCCCAGCCGCGCCGATGCCTGCGCAGATGACGATCTGGTCCGCCGCGATCCGCTCGCCCGTGCTGGTCCGCACCCAGGCTTCGCCGCGTTCCTCGCCCAGGTCCTGCACCGTGGTGCCCAGGCGCAGCACTGTCCCATAGTCCGCCGCCAGCAGCGCGGCCAGTTTGGCGCAGAACCGGTGCGGATCGCCCACTTCGTCGCCGGGAGTGTAGATGGCCCCGGCGAAGGGACCATGGCCGGCCAGCGCGGGTTCCAGCTGCACGGCTTCGGCCGGGGTCAGCACCTCCTGCCGGGCGCCCAGCGCGGCTTTGGCGGCCACCACCTGGCGCGCCGCGGCCAGGCTTTCGGCGTTGGCGTGAAGGTGCACCTTGCCCGCGGCCGCATGGCTGAAATCAAGCGGGTGGCGCTCCAGCAGCGCATGCAGCGCGGCCTGCGATTCCAGCCCCAGCCGCAGGGCCTCCAGGGTGTTGGCCATGAACCGGCTCGCGCTGGTGTTGCGCAGGAACCGCAGCAACCAGCCCAGGTGATCGGGATCGAGTGACGGTTTGAAGCGAACCGCCGGATCGAGCCCCAGCAGCACCGCCGGCACGTGGCGCAGCAAGGCCGGACTGGCCAGCGCATCGCTGTAGGCATAGCTGAGCTGCGCGCCGTTCGCGAACGAGGCTTCGCAGCCCGGCGCCGCGCGGCTCTCGATCACTGTCACGGCCAGGCCCCGGCGGGCCAGGGCATAGGCGCTCGCCAGGCCGACCACGCCGGCGCCGATCACGATCGCCGAGCGCGCCGGGCCTCGCGCCGCCTGGCATGCCATTTCGCCATGGTTGGACCGTGTCATGTGCATCGCGCCAGACTAGGCGGCGGGCCGATCGTGACAAGGCAGGGCGCCAAGCCAAGTTGGGTCCTGCCCATAGCTTGCGGTTATGCCCGCAGCGGCCGCTGCACGTCCGCGCGCAACACGGCCTTGACCTGGTCGACCAGGCGGCTCGCCAGTTTCGACAGCGGGCGATCCTCGAGCCAGGCGGCGTGGACCCCGAATTCCAGCGGCGGGGCAAGCGGGATGACCTCGATCTGCGGGGTGGCCGTCGCCCGGGCGGTGAACTCATCGACGATCGCCACGCCGGACCCTTTGCGCACCAGCGCGGCGGCGACGTAATAGGTATCGACCGCCGCGACTTCGCGCAATTCGACCTGCGCACCGGCGTGGGCCGCCGCGACGATCGCGCCGATCGGTCCGCTGCTCGACACGCCGATCAACTCGCAGCCGGCAAGGTCGGTCATGGCCATGCTGTCTCGGTGCTTGTCGAACCGGCCGCGCGGGGCGATCAGCACCAGCTTGCCGGTGGCCAGCTTGCGCAGGGTCAGGCGGGGATGGGCAGGGGGATCATAGCCGAAGGCGATGTCGCATTCCCGCTCGTAGAGTGACCGCAGCACGTCGCTGTGGTGAATGGTCTTGAGGTCGAAAGTGACTTCCGGATTGCGCAAGCGGAAGTCGGCAATCGCCTGGGGCAGCACTTCCAGACCGAGTGCCGGGACGATGCCGATGCGCAAGTGCCCGGCACCGGAATTGCGCAGGTTGTTGGCGGTCTGCTGCAACGATGTGACGCGGTGAAACACCTCGTCGACCTCGCGGAACAGGGCGTGGGCCTCGTCGGTTGGCACCAGGCGGCCGCGCACCAGATCGAACAGCCGGATGCCCAGCTGGCTCTCGGTATGGCGCAAAACCTTGCTGACCGCCGGCTGCGAGACGTTGAGCGCCCGCGCCGCCGAACTGATCGAACCGTTGGCGTAAACCGCGTGGAAAATCTCGATCTGCCTCAGCCGCATGGGGGCAGCCTATCGCGGGCTAGCCCATGCGGCCAGATGCAGGTCAAAATTCCTTCGACAGTTCGAAGTAGATGAACCGCCCGGTCGGATCGGCCAGCGCACCGTTGAAGCCATAGTTCGACGAGGTCAGCGGCGGCGCCTTGTCGAACAGGTTACGCGCACCGACCTTGAAGCGGGTGCCGGCCAGCGCTCCGGCGTCCTTGGGCACGCGGTACTGCACGTAGCCGCCCACCGTGGTGAAGCTCGGCACTTCATAGAACGACCCGTTGACCAGCGCCGTGCCGGTATCGAAGACCGAACCGACATAGTTGACCTGCACGCCCGCGCTGAACCCGCCGGCGCGCCACGTCATGTTACCGTTCAGGCGCCACTGCGGGTTGCCGTTCTGCCGGACCTGGTCCCCGGCCTGGGTGATGTTGATCCCGGTGCCCAGCTTGCCCGCGGCATTGGCCGCGATCAGCGTGGCCTGGAGGTCCGAGGCGGATTGTTCCCACTTGATCAGCTTGGATGCGACCAGATCGAAGCTGAAGCGGCCCAGCGGCGTCTTGCCGGTTTCGAGGCTCAGCGCAAAGTCGATCCCGCGCAGCTTGCGCGGGCCAAGATTGAAATAGTCATCCTTGACGTAGGAAATGTCGCCGACCACCTGCGTGCCGACCGGGGCGAGACGAACCACGTTGGCGTTGGTCCGGCCGCTCAGCCGTTCAAGATAGTCGAACAGGATCTGGTTCTGCGCCCCTTGCAGGCCGATCACGCCCATTTCATTGAGCGCCCAGTAATCGACCGTCAGAGTGACGTTGCGGTGCGGCTGGAACACCACCCCGGCTGAAATCGTTTCGGCATCTTCGGGCTTCAGGTTCTGGTTGCCCGAACGCACTTCCAGCGTGCTCACCCCGGTGCAGGTGGTTGCGTTGATCCGGCACTGCGCCCAGTCGGTCCGGGTGTTGGCCACCTGCGTCCCGGCGCTGTAGAACTGCGCCAGGTTGGGCGCACGGTAGCTTTGCGACCAGGACGAGCGGAACTTCAGCGCGTCGAATACCGACCAGACGCCGGCCACCTTGGGCTTCAGCACGTTGCCGAAATCCGAATAATGCTCGTCGCGCGCCGCCAGTTGCAGGTCGAGCGACTGGATCAGCGGCACGTTCATGTCATCGGAAATCACCGGCACGGCCAGTTCGATGAAGGCCGCCGCCACGGTACGGTGGGCCTTCACGTCGGGCGCCGGGCTGGCCCCCATGATGTCGGTGCCATAAGTGATGCCGGTGACGATGTCCTTGTAGGTGATCGTCCCGTCAAGCCGCGCATCGCGGTCATCCTGGTAGGTTTCGCGGCGCAGTTCCACGCCGCTGGCAAAGCCGACCCCGCCGCCCGGCAGCTGCAGCAGCGAGGGGTTGGAAATGCGCGCGTCCCAGGTCGCGAGCGAGGTCTTGCCGATGCGGTGCACCCCGACCAGGAAGGAATTGATCGTTGCCGCCGAATTGGCCGTGGCATCGCCCAGCGAATAGCTGGTCTGGGTGCCGCCGTTGAACGGGTTGTAGGCATCGGGTGTCGACCGCGCCAGCGCCTGCTGGAACAGCGTGTTGCTGATCGCGTTCTTGGTGAAGTCGTCGGTCTTCGCCCAGGAATAGGTCGCGGCGCTTTCCCACTTGAAGTTGCCAAAGCTGCCGCGCAGGCCCAGCAAGCCGCGCACCATGTTGTCCGTCACCTGGAACACGCGCGGCCCGGTATCGACCGGGCGGTAAGTGGTAATGCGCAGCGGCAGGCCCGTGGTCGGCACGCCGGTCAGGCCGGCCAGCCGGTTGGGATTGGCCACCCCGTCTATGGTGGTCGGCCCGAACGGGTTCCAGTAATTGTTCGCCGGGATCGAGATCACGGCGCTGGAAATCGGCGCCGATTGTTCGCGCTGCCCTTCCAGCTTGGCATGGTAATAGCCGGCTTCGCCGAACAGCTCGATCCCGCCCAGATCCTGCTTGAAGGTGCCGAACAGGTTGATTCGGTCCAGCCCGCCGCGGATCGTGCGATCCGGGTTCTCGTCATAGCGCAGCACGCGGTCGGTCGCGCCGGTGATCGTGCCGGACCGCAGACACAGGTTGCCGTTGATCACGGTGCTGGAACAGCCTGCCGCCGTGTTGGACGTGGGTTCGATGTGGAACACGCCCGAACTGGTCAGCGTCGCCGTGCCCTGGCGCACGGTCGTCACCGGGATGGTGGTAAAGCTGCCCCACGGCGACGAGGTCGAGCGGTTGTCGAACCCTGTGTCGCCTTCCCACGGCGTACCGACCAGTGCAGGCATGTGGTTTTCGCTGGCCGAGAACGGGCGTTCGCTGGCGAATAGCGGGGTGCGGTGGGTGTAGCTGCCGAACAGCATGAAATGCCCGCCCGACTTGGTCTTGACCCCGGCCTTGCCGGCAATCGTCGTTTCGCTCGTGCCATCGGCAAAGCCATAGCGCCCGTCGAACTTGAGCCCGGTGTAGCGATCGTCGAGCACGACGTTGACCACGCCCGCCACCGCATCCGCGCCATAGATCGCTGCCGCGCCGTCGCGCAGCACTTCCATCCGCCGGATCGCGCCGACCGGGATGGAGTTGGTGTTGGCGGTCTGCACCGGCACGAAATTCTCGGTCTGGGTGCCGGGGGTCAGGATCATCCGGCGGCCGTTGACCAGGACCAGCGTGTTGCCGGTGCCGACGCTGCGCAGGTTGATCGACGCATTGTCGCCGCGCGCGTCGTTGAGGTTGCCGGTCGTCCGCGATTCCTGGAACTGGACGTCACCGGCCTGCGGGATCGAGCGAAACAGATCGTCGCCCGAAACGCTGCCGTTGGCGGCAATGCGATCTTCGCCAACCACGGTAACCGGCAGCGCGCCGGCGATCTTGGCGCTTTCGATCCGGCTGCCGACGACCGTGATTTCCCGGTTCTGCCCGGCATCTTCGGCGCCCGGCGGATATGACCCGGCGGTCTGGGCAAGGGCCACTTGCGGGACTGCGATGAAGGTGGATGCGCCTGCAAGCAGCACTGCACGCATGGCTGTGGCGGACATTTTCATTCGCTATTCCCCCCTGATTCACGACCGGTTGGTTCGCGAGTGAGACTATTTTGCAGCAAATGTGTCGCGGCGATAGTCACTCACGTTACAAATTTGTGACGCAAGCATAGCGTTGGGTTATGGACTGTGTCGCGAATGCGGCGATTTCAGGTGATGTCCATCGTGCGTCGCGGCGGCGGGACGTCGCAATCCGCCATCCGGCGATTGCCCCGAGCGGCGCATGGATGCGATAGGTTCCCGAACTGAAGGCCGGCAGGGGGAACGATGCGCATTCGATCGATTGCTTGGGGCATTGCTCTGCCCGTCCTGGCCCTTGCTTCGACCAGCGGTGCGGACGCTCCACCGGCCGCAGGTCCGGCGGACTTTGACGTCCTGATCCGTGGCGGCACCGTCTATACCGGCGATGCTCCGCCCTTTGTCGGCGACGTTGCCGTCAAAGGCGATCGCATCGCCTATGTTGGCCCCAGGGCTGCCGGCAGCGCGGCGCGGTCGATCGATGCCAGCGGGATGATCGTGGCGCCGGGGTTCATCGATCCGCACACCCATGCGGATAGCGCACTGCGCTCGGATAATCCGGTGGCGCGGCTGGTCTTGCCGTTCCTGACCCAGGGGGTGACCACCGCGTTCATTGGCGTCGACGGATATGGCAGCGCGGATGTTGCCCAGACCCTCGACCGCAGCCGCGATACCGGGATCAACTATGCCACCTATGTCGGGTTCGGGGCTGTGCGCACCGCCGTGATCGGCAATGCCCAGCGTGCGCCCGATGCGCCCGAGCTGGCCCGGATGCAGGGGCTCGTCGCGGCAGCCATGTGCCAGGGCGCGCTGGGTCTTTCGACGGGCCTGTTCTATGCGCCGCAAAGCTTCGCGCGGCAGGATGAAGTGATCAGCCTGGCCAGGGTCGCAGCGGCGGCAGGCGGGGTCTACGACAGCCATTTGCGCGACGAATCCAGCTATTCGATCGGCTTGCTGGGGGCGGTCGATGAAGCGATCGCGATCGGCCAGGAGGCGAAGATTCCCGTCCATATCGCCCATATCAAGGCGCTGGGCGTCGATGTGCAGGGCAAGGCCCCCCAGGTGATAGCGCGGATCGAGGCCGCCCGCGCCAAGGGGCAGGTGATCACCGCCGACCAGTATCCATGGGCGGCATCGGGCACGGGCCTGTCTGCCGCGCTGATCCCGCGCTGGGCGCAGGATGGTGGACGCGCTGCCATGCTCAGCCGGTTCGCGGATGCGCAACTGTCGGCCAGGCTACGCTCAGAAGCGGCGGAAAACCTGCGCCGCCGGGGCGGAGCAGAGGCCATCCTGATCACCGTTGGTCCCGGCTGGGCGCAGGGCAAGACACTCGCTGAACTGGCGCGGGAACGCTCGGTCGATCCGGTCTCGGCGACGATCGACCTGCTCAAGGTCGCGGAAGTCAGCATCGCCTCGTTCAACCAGGACGAAGGTGACATCGCGGCCTTCATGCAGCGGGACTGGGTCGTCACCAGCAGCGATGCCTCGCAGGGACACCCGCGCTATTACGCCTCGTTCTCGCGCAAGTATGCGACCTATGTGAGCGAGCGCGGGGTGATCGACCTTCGTACCTTCATTGCTTCCAGCACCATCCGCACGGCGCGGATGTTCGACCTTGCCGGCCGGGGCGAACTGCGCAGCGGCAATTTAGCCGATGTCGTGGTGTTCGACCCGGTCCGCTTCGCTCCCCGCGCGGACTATACCCACCCGGCACGGTTCGGCACCGGCATGATCGCCGTGATCGTCAATGGCCAGATCGCGATCGAGAACGGACAGCCGACCGGCGAGGCTGCCGGGCGTCCGCTCGAACGACAGCCTCGCACCGCCGCGTGTCAATGATTGCCGGTCAATGGCGCAGGCGATGAGACGCTGGTCGCGACCTATTCCCCGCCCGCGCTCAGATAGTTCGCGACACCGGCGAGCGACATCAGCGTCGATCTGCGCTTCGGCGAGGCCCGGTTGCTGAAAGTAGTGATGACAGAAACGCCCGCCCGTCTGCTCGGCCAGCTTGGCCCAGCCCGCGCTTGGTCGCTGCGGTTCGCGCGGGCCGACGACCGTGCTGACAAGGGCCAGGGCCGGGAACAGATCGGGCCGCATGCGCGCGGCCGCAGCGGCGACCCACGCGCCGAGGTCGTGTCCGACCAGCACCGCGCGGTCCTCGCCCAAGGCGGCAAGCAGCGCCACGACATCGCTCGCGCTGTGCAGGATGGTGTAGTCCTCGATCCGGTCCGGCTTTCCGCTCTGGCCGAAGCCGCGAATGTCCGGGGCGACGACCCGAAACCCGGCCTGCGTCAGCGCGGCGATCTGGTGGCGCCATTCGAACCAGGTGTAGGGGAAGCCGTGCAGCAGGATGACCAGCGGCCCGACCCCTTCATCGACATAGTGGATCGCAAGTCCGTCCGCCTCGACCATGTGGTGCGCGAAGGCGGCGGGATCGTTGACGTTGCGCATGGTGCTATCGAGCCAGACCGAAAAAGCGCATGACTTCGTCGGCAACGAAATCGGGCCGCTCTTCCGGGATCCAGTGCCCGCAATTCTCGGCCACGCCGCCGGAGACAATGTCCGCCACCCGCGCCCAGCTTTCGAGCGCGGTTGTCCCGCGCCCGCGCGTGGCAGGATCGCCGCCATAGACGAGGATCGGCATCGCCAACTTGCGGCCCGCTTCGCGGAACGCCGTGTTGTCGGCGATGTCCTGCGGCACGGCACGGTAGTAATTGAACCCTGCGGTCATTGCGCCCGGCTGGGAATAGGCCCGGACGTATTCGGCCTGCGCTTCTTCGCTGATCGCATCGGGCGCCGCCCCGCCAAAGCGGTAGAAGAAACGCAGATAGGTGTCCTCACGCCCGGCTGTCAGGGCTTCGGGCAATTCCGGCAGCGCATGGAAGCCGAAGTGCCAGCGGCCATGATGCTCGATCGGGCCACCATCGCCCAGCACCGGCGCATCGAAGATTGCCATCGCGGTGACCCGCTCAGGGAACTGGGCGGCCAACGCGAAGGCTACTGGCCCGCCCCAGTCATGTGCGACAACCCGAAAGCGGTCGTGCCCCAGCCGGGTCATCAGCTCGGCAATATCGCGCGCCACGGTCAGCTTGTCATAGCCTTCCCCGGGCCGTGCGCTATCGCCCAGGCCGCGCATGTCAGGCGCGATCAGGGAAAAATGCGGTGCCAGCAGAGGGATCGCGTCGCGCCACATGAACCAGGTCTGCGGCCAGCCGTGCAGTAACACGACCGGTTCGCCCGTACCCGCCGTCACATAGTGCAGGCGGACCGCGTCCAGATCGGCGAAATGATGCGTTACGGCTGGCATCGCCTGTCCCTCAGTTGCCGTTGAAGCTGGTGATATCGACCGGCGCGATGCCTTCGGCCGCGCAGTAATCGGAATAGCGCTTGAGCATCGATTTCCAGTTTTCAACCGCAAGAATGTTGTCGTTTTCGTCCAGTACGTTCCAGTCGCCAACCACGATGTTGAGCGTGATCACATCCTCGCCGGGTTCGGCCACCGGAGTGTGGACAGACGCGGCGGTTTCATAGACGAAGCTGCCCGGCTTCGCGATCCAGTCATGTTCCTTGTACCGCCAGCAGCCCTGCACGGTATAGACGTGGACGGTTCCGGCGTGGTGGTGCTTGGGCAGCTCCATTCCGGCTGGCGTGCGCAGCAGTGAGGTCCATTCGCCGTTGATCGGGTTCAGCTTGATCAGCTTGATGTGGATCTGGTCCGAATAGGGCAGGAATGGCACCCACGGCAGGTCTTCAACCTCAATGTAGGCGGTGCCAATGGTGTCGGAATAGAAAGTCATGCCTGGCTCTCCTCAGAGTGTTTCTTGTCTTGGTAGTCAGAACGGGCGATCGCCCATGATGGTCGCGCGGTTCATCCGGCGAATGCACGGCGGGTAGTCCATCACCGCGTAGTGCTGGGTGCAGCGGTTATCCCAGATCGCCACCGATCCGGGCGTCCAGCGCCAGCGCAACTGATATTCAGGAATGTTCGTCTGCGAGAGCAGGTAGTTCATCAGGTCGTTTCGGCCCGGCGATGCATCCTGACCGAAACGGACCCGCTTGGCCGTGTGATGATTGGTGAAATGCGTGGCAAAAGCGCCCAGCATCAGCGATTTTCGGCCAGTCACGGGGTGGGTGCGCACGACCGGGTGTTCCGGGTCAGGGAATCGATCCTTCATCGCCAGCCGCTCATCGATCGGCTTGGCAGCCATGAACACGGACTCCATACTGTGCCGGGCGCGCAGATCTGCAATGTCGTCCTTGATGTAGTCAGGCAGGCGATCGTAGGCGAGTTCCATATTGGCCCACATCGTGTCGCCGCCGACTGGCGGGCATTCGACACAGCGCAGCACCGCGCCCATCGGCGGAATTTCACGCCAGGTGGCATCGTGATGCCAGCTGTTTTCATAGCGTTCAGGCGGGCTTTCGGGCGATTTCCAGATGTGGATGATCCCCGGCTCGCCATCGGCGCTGTTCGCCAGCGGGTGATCTTCCAGTTCACCGAACAGGCGCGCCACACCGGCGTGCTGGGCGTCGGTCATGTCCTGATCGCGGAAGAACAGCACCTTGTGCTTGAGCAGCAACTCATTCAGCTCACCGGCCATGTCGTCATTGGTGGCGGCTTCGGACAGGCGAATGTCACTGATCTGCGCGCCCAGCGCGCACGTTAGCAATTCAACTTTCATGCGGGTTCTCCTTGGGAATCAGTGGGGGGAAATTTGGGTGGGGTGCCGGACTGCGCGCCAGACCATCACCAGTCCGGCAAAGCTGGTCAGGTCCGCGCCCAGCAGGGGGATGGTCCAGCTGGCAGCCGATCCGCTCTCGGCCAGCCGCTGGCTGACCATGCCGATCGCCAGCGCCAGGCCGCCGATCATCAGGAAGTTCAGCGCCAGCATGTTGATGCCGGTGGAAGTGGCCTTGAGGTGAACCGGCAGTTCCTGTTCGATCACCGAGAACAACGGCCCATAGATCATGGTCATGAACAGGATCGAGGCGGCCATCCCGGCCAGGAACAGTGGGCTACCGCCCGGCATCAGGCGATAGGCGAGGATCAATGGCACCAGCAGGCACAACGTGATCAGGCTGCTGCGCGCGCGGTCCGTGCCGAAACGGCGGTGCGCCCAGTCGGCCAGCAGGCCTGCTCCCAGCGCACCGGCCAGGCCGAACACGATGAACATCAGCCCGTACAGGCGGTTGGCATCGGCCTTGGGCAGCCCCTTGTCGTCCTGCAGCCACAACTGTACGAACGGGCTGGTCGCGACATGGGCGTGGAGGAATACCAGCCCCAGCGAGGCCCAGCGCAGGCGCGGATTGGCGCGGAACAGTCCCCACCATTCGCCGATCTGGCCTCCCATCGACGACAACTGTTCGCGCGGCACGCGCGCGTCCTGCACCCGCGATACAGCGAACGTCGCCAGCACGTCAATGGCCGCCATCAGCAGGAAACACCCACGCCAGCCCAGCGCCGGGCCAAGCGTTCCGGCGATCAGGAAGCTGCCCCCGATCCCCAGCGGGATCCCGGCAAAGAACAGTCCGATGGCTGCAGCCTTGTGGCGGTCGGTCGTGCGGGCCAGGATGATGTTGGTCGCGGTTGGCACCAGGGTTGCCTCGTCCGCTGCCACGAACGGGCGCGCCACCAGCATGGTCCAGAGCCCCCGGCGCCAGTCCGGCCAGTCCGGTGAACAGGCTCCACACGCCCGCCCCGGCGGTAAGCACCGGGACTCGCCCGATCCGGTCGGCCAGCAGCCCGGCCGCCAGCGCGGTCACCGCATAGACACTGCTGAAAGCCAGGCCGGCAATCAGCGCGAACTGGCTGCGTGACAGCGACAGGTCGTGCATGATCTCGCTGGCAAAGCCTGCCACAAGTTGGCGATCGACCTGATTGATGACGTGCAGCAACAGGAAGAACAGCAGCAGCCGCAGCGACAGGCGTTCCGGTTGGGCGGTCATGAGCGGCCTTGCCTCGCCCCGATGGGGCCAGCAGGCAGACGCCGGACAGGTCTGGCAAAGCAAGCCAGAGGCATCACACATTCTCCCGGAATTCTTGTTGTTAGCGCCAATCTAGGCGCTGGCGCATTCGGAGTGGCTATCATTTCGTGACAGTTGATAGATAGTATGCGACATATGGGTAATGCTCATTGCGACACAGGTGCGCGCCACCGCGCTGCTTGATTTGCCGGCTGTGGCGCTGGAGGCGGGGATCGATCCCTATGGCTCCTTGCGCGATGCGCAGATCGACCCGGCCATGCTAAACCGGCCAGATCTCACCTTCCCCGCCGAACGCGTGGCCTGGCTGCTCGACGGCATGGCAGAGCGCCACGCTCTCCCCGACCTTGGCATCCGCATCGCCATGCGCCGCCGCCTCGCCAACATCGGAGTGGCGGGACTGGTGCTGGCCCAGCAGGCCACCGTGCGCGATGCGCTGGCGATGGTCGAACGATACCGCCATCTGATGAGCGATTCGCTCAGCCTGCATATCGAAGAGCAAGCGGGCCGCGCCGTCGCCATGCTCGGGCTGGCCATCCCGGGGTCAGCCCCGCAGCGCCAGTCGCGCGAGCTGGGCCTTGCCGCCTTCGTCCATCTGTTCCGTCTGTTGCTGGGGGAAAGCTGGTGTCCCGATAGCGTCCACTTCACCCACGCCGCCCCGCGCAAGACCACGCAGCATCGCCGCTTCTTTGGGTGCCCGGTGCAGTTTGGAAGCCCGTTCGACGGGTTTGAGTTCGATGGGGAAGTGCTGGACCGGACCAAGCCTGGGGCCGATGCCGCGCTTTCCGCCTATGCGGCCAGCCTGCTCGATGGGCTTGGCGCCCAAACATCTGGAGCGGCGACCGGGATCGTCACACGGTTGATCCACACGCTCTTGCCGATGGGGCGGGCTTCGATCGCCAACGTCGCGCGCGCGATGGGTCGTAATGTGCGCACCCTGCAAAGGGAACTGGCAGCGGAAGGCGCAGAGTTCAGCGTGCTCGTTGCCGATATCAGGGCCGACCTTGCTGTCACGTATCTCAGAGATGCGGTAGTCCCGGTCAAAGCGATTGCTGAACGCCTGGGCTATTCTTCGTCCACCGCGTTCATCCGTTTTTTTCGCTGCCGGTTTGGATCTCCTCCCGGCACCTGGCGGCTCAACGTGATGTCCGAGTAGCCTGGCTCGAAGAGAGCTGTAGCAGCCAGCCCTGCCTGACCCTCGGGAAGTTGGACCAGCTCTCGCCTGAAGAACTGAGACGGGAATGGCCAAGCTACTCAAACTGAGTTGGCTCAGCCCGACAATCGTCGAAGCCATCAGCGACGGCTTTCAGCCGAAGAGCATCACTCGCACCCGCCTGCTCGAGACCGAACTGCCGTTGGCCTGGGATGCACAGGATGCTTTGCTCGGCTTCGCCGCCTGAGTCTCACGGAAACCATCATCACCGCCGCATCCCCCACATGGGCGAGCAAGTCACGGACAAAGAATTGCGCGCAGTGGGTCCTCAAAATCGGCAGGAACCGAGCGTCTCTCGCCCACGTGCAAATGATCATGCCGCTAAACCGCGCGGAACTGCGGCATTCCACCGGCGCGGGACGCCCGGAGGCGAAAATCAGTGTTTGCTTCTGACTGATTGGTGCGGTCGAGAAGACTCGAACTTCCACGGGCTTTCGCCCACAACGACCTCAACGTTGCGCGTCTACCAGTTCCGCCACGACCGCTAAATCATCAGGACGGCGAAATCGCTGGGATTCGGGCCGCCCCGGGGGGGGTAGGAGCGCGCCCTTAGCAAAGGGGCGGGGGGGCTGCAAGCGTTCTAACCGCATTTCGCCGCTGTATAAGCGTTTGCGCGGATTGCGCCGCCGCGCGAACGGGCCTTTACCCTGCGGAATGTTGGCTGCGTTGGCTCTTTGCGGCGCGATCGGCAGTCCCGCCGCCGCAATGCCCCCGGTGGTCGCCCCCGCCGGGATCGACCCCGCGCGGCAAGGGGGCGCGCGGATCGCGGCAATTGCTACGGTCGTGATCCTTGAACCGGTGACCAATGCCGCGCAGAAAAACAGCCCCGGCCCCTTGCGCGTGGTCAGCCAGACCCGCGACGGGCGGCACTTCATCGAATATCAATAAGACAGCGGCGTCAGCCGGGCTTCCAGCCGAATTCGGCCTTCACCCCGCTCTTGGGCACGGGCACCAAGGCTTCATAGATCGCGACGTTTTCGCCCGGCGCCAAGACGCGCTTGGCCGGGCGCAGTTCGGCGCGGTGGACGATCCGGCCGCGCGCATCGCGCAGCACCACCAGGATAGCGGGCACACTGCGCTGGCTTTGCGAAATGTTGGTGACCGAGCCGTTGATCCCGAAGAACCAGGTGCCGTTGGCGAGCTGGCGGCGATCCTGACGCTTTTCCGGGAAATCGAGCTTCAGGCCGGGCTGGTCTTCGGCAAAGACCGGCTTGGCGAACGGCATCCAGTCCGGCAGCCCGTACCAGGCGGTGGCGCCAACCGCGCCCAGGGCAACCACCGCGAACAGCAGGGCAGCAATGGTCCACATCCTGGCGGGATTGCGGCGGGGGCGGAACGGGGGCTCATAGTCGAAAGTCGACGGTGCCTGATCGTAATCCGCGCCATAGGCCGGATCGGCCTCGATCGGCACTGGCGGCAGATCCTCGTCGCCGCGCAGCGGCGGCGGCGGGATCGGCACGCTGTCGACCTCGGCGTACTCATCCTCGGTCCGGGCGAAGGAAACGGGCGGCGGTGCGGCCGGCTCGGCTTTCTCCGGCTCAGCGAACGAGACGGGCGGAGCGACGGCGATCCCGGCGTCATCCGGGACCGCGTCCACCCGCGGGGGAGGGGGCGGTGCTTCGGCCGGGGCCTGCTCAACCGGCGGCGCCTGATCGACCGGCGCGGCCTGGCGATCGGGGGCCTGGCGCGGTTCCGGCTGGGGTTGCGGCGCCACTGCGGGCGCTGCCGCCGGTGGCGGCGCGGCCCGGGGTTCGATCCGCGGACCTTCCTGGAACCAGCTGTGGCGGCACTTGGCGCAGCGCACGGTGCGGCCGTCCACGCCGACGGCGCTGTCCGGCACGACATAGCGGGTGGCGCAAGCTGGGCAGGCGATGATCATGATCGCACCGTTAATCATGTTGTGCGCCGCGGCAATAGCCCGACCCGTCGACGGCCGCGTGGAGAGGCTTTTTTCCACATGGATTGGCCGCTATAGCCCCGCAACGCACATTTGCCGCTGACTGGACCCTGCACCCGCCCATGACCAAGACTGCCGCCGGGGAAATCGTCCAGTTCGACAACGTCGGCCTGCGTTACGGCACCGACCGCGAGGTGTTGAGCGACGTGTCCTTCACGCTCTATCCCGGCAGCTTCTATTTCCTGACCGGCGCCAGCGGTGCGGGCAAGACCTCGCTGCTCAAGCTGCTCTACCTCGCCCAGCGCCCCTCGCGCGGGGCAATCCGCATGTTCGGGACCGATGCGATCACGCTGCCGCGCGAACGCCTGCCGATGCTGCGCCGCCGCCTGGGGGTGGTGTTCCAGGACTTCCGGCTGGTGCCGCACCTGTCCGCCTATGACAACGTTGCCCTGCCGCTGCGCGTGGCCGGGGTGACCGAGCGGGAACTGGCCAAGCCGGTGGCCGACATGCTGGAATGGGTTGGCCTGGCTGACCGGATGCATGCCCAGCCTGCCCAGCTGTCAGGCGGCGAACAGCAGCGCGTGGCGATTGCCCGCGCGGTGATCGGCCGGCCGGAAATGCTGGTTGCTGACGAGCCGACCGGCAACGTCGATCCGGACATGGCGATCAAGTTGCTGCGATTGTTCGAAGCGATGAACCGCCTGGGCACGACCGTAGTGGTGGCCACCCACGACGTCCACCTGCTCAAGAAGGTGCCGGATTCGCTGATCATGCGGCTCGACAAGGGGCGGCTCAGCGATCCGACCGGGGCGCTGCGCTATCCGCCGCGTCCGCACGTGGCGAGGGGGTGAGCGCCATGCGTCTGTTCTCATCGCAATCGGAAGGTTCCTTTGCCCAGCGCTGGCGCAGCCTGACCGGGCAGGGCGGCAGCGAGTTGATCCCGCAGGCGCGCCTTTCGGGGCCGACGCCGTGGGTGATCGCGATCATGGTGGCGCTGACGGTGATTGCCGCGGCGGCCGGGCTGTCGTTCAGCAACACGGCGCGCAGCGCTTCGGACGAGCTGGCGGGCGGCGTGACCGTGCAGGTAATCGAAGCCAATCCCGAGCTGCGCGCCCGCCAGGCCGAGGCTGCGGCCCAGCGCCTGCGACAGACCCCTGGCGTGACCGAGGCCCACGTGGTTGCCCCGGACGAGGTGCAGCGCCTGATCGAACCGTGGCTGGGCGCGCGCGTCGACGGGGACGATGCGATCCCGGTGCCGGCGCTGGTCGATGCGCGGCTGCGCGACCCGGTCGATGCCGAAGTGCTGGGCGCGCTGCGCCGCTCGGTGCGCGAAGTTGCGCCGTCGGCCCGGGTCGATGCGCAGTCAAGCTGGCTGAAGCCCGTGTTCGGCGCGATCGATTCGCTGCAATGGCTGTCGCTCGCTTTGGTTGGCCTGCTCGCCTTCGCCATGTCGGCGGCGGTGCTGCTGGCGGTGCGCACGGCGCTGGGCGCGAACCGCGACACGATCGAGATCGTTCACCTGCTGGGCGGCACCGACGTGCAGATCGCCCGGATCTTCCAGCGCTCGATCGGGTTCGAGGCGGTTGGCGGCGGGGCGCTGGGGCTGGGGCTGGGCACGGTCGTGGTGCTGTTCCTGGGGCAGCGGTTCGCGGATCTTGGCGCCGGGCTGGTGAATAGCGGTGCGCTGGGCTGGCTTGACTGGGTGCTGCTGGCGCTGGTCCCGCTGGCCGGGGTTGCGCTGGCGATGATCACGGCGCGGATCACGGTGCTACGCACCCTGCGGCGAATGCTGTAGCGCCGTGCTGCGCCGGGTCGCCGCCATTATCCTGATCGCCTGGGCGCTGGGCTTCGTCTGGTTTTCCATGGCGCTGCCCCAGCCTGCGGGCGAGCAGCGGACCGATGCTGTGGTGGTGCTGACCGGCGGGACCGGGCGCGTGGTGCGCGGGGTCCAGGTGCTGCGCGAAGGTTATGCCGAACGCCTGTTCGTCTCGGGTGTGGGCAAGCAGGTCAAGCCGCACGAATTCGCCCTGGAATACAAGGTTCGTTCCGCGCTGATGGCCTGCTGTGTGACCCTGGGGTTCCAGGCGGTCGACACCCGGTCGAACGGGCTGGAAACCGGTGCCTGGGTGCGCGCGCAGGAGGTGCGCTCGCTGCGCCTGGTGACGAATGACTGGCATATGCGCCGCGCAGTGCTGGAATTGCGGCGCCATTTGCCCCAGGGGGTCGAGGTGGTGGAAGATGCGGTGCCGACCCAGCCGAGCTGGCGCACTCTGTTTACCGAATATCACAAATTGCTGGCCCGGCGGATTGCCGGGCTGTGGGGAGGCTGACCCTCGTGCTGTTGCTGCGCAACCTGGTGTTCTATCCGGTCTTCTACATCGGTTCGATCTGGCACGTGGTCGGATCGGTGCTGCTGGTGTCTTTGGGTTCGCGGCGGCACTTCCAGAAGCTGGTCGGCGACTGGGCGCGCTGGCACCGCTGGTGCGCGCGGACGATCCTGGGAATCAAGCTCAGGATCGAAGGCGAAATGCCTGATGGACAAGTGCTTTATGCCATCAAGCACGAAAGCTTCTACGAAGCGATCGACATGCCCGGCCTGTTCCATCTGCCGTCGGTCTTTGCCAAGGCGGAACTGAT
>JAKPAG010000100.1 GCA_029779535.1 Pseudomonadota bacterium
GCTCCATCCCTATCGCTCGGTCTGGTACCAGTGGATGGGGAACTGGCGGGCGATCTGGTATCTCTACCAGCCGGTCGACGGGGCGCAGCGCGGGATCGTGCTGATCGGCAATCCCTTCACCATGCTCGCGGGCCTGCCCGCCGTGCTGTGGTGCCTGTGGGCCGGGATCTGGCGGCGGCGGCATGACGCGCTGGCCTTTGCCCTGCTCTATGTCGCTTCGTTGGGGATGTGGGCGGTATCGAGCAAGCCGATCCAGTTCTATTACCACTACCTGCTGCCCGCGACCTTCCTGATGGCCTGCCTCGCCCTCGCGCTGGAGGCGCTGTGGCGGCGGCAGGATCGCTGGCGCTGGCTGATGCCCGCCGCGCTGGCGATCAGCGCGGCGATGTTCGCATATTTCTACCCGATCATCTCCGCCGCCCCGCTGTGCTGCGGGCGGCCGAGTTTCGAGCAATGGATGTGGCTGAGAAGCTGGCGCTAGGGCGACCCTGAATCGCCCCTCCCCGTGGGGAGGGGTTGGGGTGGGGGTTCGGCGCCAGTTTCGGCTAACCCCTTCCAGCGTCCAAACACCCCCACCCAACCCTCCCCCTCAAGGGGGAGGACTCAGGCAGGCGCGGTCAATACTTGCCCCAGACGAACTTGCTCGACAGCGCGAAGTTCCAGACCGATCCCAGCACGATACCGACAATCGCCGCCGGATAGGGATTGAACCCGATCCGCACCAGCGCGGTCGCCGCGCCGATGTTGGCGAGCAGGCCAAAGGCGCAGGTCAGGAGGAAGCGCACCCAGCCGGTCAGCAGCGGCACGAAGCCGCGCAGCCGCTTGTCGGCATAGGTCAGTTCGTTGTTGAGCACGAAGTTGAAAGTCATCGCCACCAGCGCCGCCGTGGTCTGCCCGGCGATGAAGGCGGTTTCCTTGGGATAGTGGCTGACCGCGAACTCGGCGCCGAACAGGTTCAGCACCGTGGCCAGCACCGCCATGTGCACCACGACGCCCAGACCGCCGATAGTGCCGAACAGGGCAAAGCGGGTCGGGATGATCCGCCCCAGCCACTTGTCGTAAAGCCCGACGAGGAATTCGAACACCACCGTCCGGTCGAGCTTGCTTTCCCCTTCCGCGCGGGCAGCGAAATGCATCGGCACTTCCTTGATCCGCAGCGGCTGTTCGACCGTGGC
>JAKPAG010000123.1 GCA_029779535.1 Pseudomonadota bacterium
AACGCATCCCGCGCGATTGGGCCAGCTACCCGCTGGAGCAACCCTCGCGCACGCCGACCGAACTCGATCACGGCTATGACACGACGCGGCACGAAGACACGTGGACCCGGGCCGACCTTCTCGCTGCGGCGGAGTTTCGCGGCGCCACCCTGCTGTCCGATGGGGAGATCGGGGCAGGGGATCCGGCCCGCTGGCGCAGCGCCATGGGCCACGAATTCACCATGACTCCGCGCCTGATGCTGCGCGGCGGGCACTGGTGCCCCACGTCCATGGTGGACCCGACGACCTACGATGTCGACGCCAAGGCCAATCCGTTCTTCGCCCAGGTGTGGAGACGGGGGTACTGACCGAGGGAAGGCCATGAAGCTCTGGCGGCTGACGCGTGAGCCGTTTCTGGCGCTGGATGGAGCCGGGCCGCACAAGTTCGGCGGGCGCTATTCGTCGCCGGGGCGGCCGGTCGTCAATCTGGCAAGCGAAGCGGGCCTCGCAGTGCTGGTGGCGCTGCGCTATGCGCTGGCCGAACCCGATGAGTTCGCGGCGGACTATCTGCTGGGTTGGACCGAGATCGATGCAGTGGCGGAACGGGTGCCGGACGCGCTGTCCGCCGAAGGCAAGATCGCCCACGTCGATGCCTGGCTGGCTTCGCGCCGTTCACTGCTGGCGGCGGTAAGCTCGGCTGTCCTGCCCGAAGCGGATATCGTGCTGATGAACCCGCTGCATCCCGATGCCGCGGGTGTCGCCCCGCTCACGGTGCGGCCTTTCCGCTTCGCCGACTGCCTGCATCGCCCGCCGATGATCGACAGCTATCGTTAGCTGGGACCGTCGTCACAGCGTCTCCGCGATCACTCCCGCCGCGCGCAGGCGGTCGATTTCCTCGTCGCCGAGGCCCAGCGTGGCGCGCAGCACGGCGGCGGTATCCTCGCCGCAGCGCGGGGGAGCCTTGCGGTAACTGGCCGGGGTGCGCGACAGCTTGCCGGGGAAGCCGAGGACTTTGACCGGCGTCCCGTCCGAACGTTCCATATCCCTGATCAGCCCACGATGCGCGATCTGCGGATCGGCGAGGATTTCGGGGATCGTGTTGACCTTGCCACCGGGCAGGCCCGCCGCTTCCATCCGCGCGATGAGGTCGGCCGATTGCCAGGCGCTGATGGTTTTCTGCATCGCGGGGATCAGGTCATGGCGGTTGGTGCTGCGCCCGCCGTTGGAAGCATAGCGCGGATCGTTAGCCAGATCTTCCCGCCCGATCAGCGTGCAGAAGGCGCGGAACTGCCGGTCGTTGCCCAAGGCCACCAGAATCCCGCCATCGGCGCAGGTGAAATCCTGATAGGGCACGGTGTTGGGATGGGCATTGCCGAGGCGGCGGGGGACCATCCCGCCGTTCATGTAATTGGACGCCTGGTTGACCAGCAGCGAGACTTGCGTGTCGAGCAGCGCGCAATCGATATATTGCCCTTCGCCGGTGGCGTTGCGGTGGTTGAGCGCGGCGAGAATCGAAATCGTGGCGTAGAGCCCCGTCACCAGATCGCTGATCGGCACCCCGACCTTGATCGGCCCGCCGCCCGGTTCACCGTCGGGATGACCGGTCACGCTCATCAGCCCGCTCATCCCCTGAATGAGGAAGTCGTAGCCGCCGCGATCCTTGTAGGGGCCGTCCTGCCCGAAGCCGGTGATCGAGCAATAGATCAGGCCGGGATTCTCCGCGCGCAGCGATTCATAGTCCAGCCCATATTTCGCCAGCCCGCCGACGCGGAAATTCTCCAGCACGATATCCGATTGCCCGGCCAGACGGCGCAGCAAGGCGGCGCCTGCGGGATCGGCCATGTTGACCGCGATGGAATGCTTGTTGCGGTTGGTGCAAAGGTAATAGGCGGCGTCGTTGGAGCCATCCTCAAGGAACGGCGGGCCCCAGCGGCGGGTGTCGTCCCCCTGTCCAGGCTGTTCCACCTTGATGACGTCCGCGCCGAGATCGCCCAGCGCCTGGGAGGACCATGGCCCCGCCAGCACGCGCGACAAGTCGAGCACCCGGATGCCCGCCAGCGGGCCGGAGGATCGTTCTGTCGAAGCCATCGCGGTTATCGGCCCTTGAAGTCCGGCGCGCGCTTGTCGAGGAACGCGCCGATGGCTTCGTGGTGGTCCTCGGTGTGGTGCGACAGCGCCTGATAGGCGGCCGCCATTTCCAGCAATTGCGGCAATTGCATATGCTGCCCTTCGCGCAGCAGCCGCTTGGCCATGCGGGTGGCATGGCCCGGATTGGCGGCGATGCCGTCGGCGATTTCGCGGGCACGGGCGAGCAGGCGGTCGCCCGGCAGGACTTCGCTCACCAGCCCGTATTCCAGCGCCTTGGCCGCATCGATCGCGTCGCCGGTCAGCGTCATCTGGCTGGCGCGGGCCATGCCGATCGCGCGCGGCAGCAGCCAGGCCCCGCCGCCGCCGGGAATGATCCCCAGCTTGACGTAACTTTCCGCCATCACCGCCGTGTCGGCGGCGATGCGGATGTCGCACATACAGGCGATGTCCAGCCCCAGGCCGATGGCCGGGCCGTTGATCGCCGCGATCACCGGCACTTCCAGTTCGATCAGCGCCTTGCCGATCATCTGCACGCTGGTGCGGTAGCTGTTGCGCTGTTCGAACGGGCTGCCGGCGAACAGGCCGACCTTGTCGCGCATGTTCTTGACGTTGCCGCCCGCGCAGAACGCCTTGCCCGCGCCGGTCAGGATCACGGCGCGCAGCGAGAGGTCGCGCGTGGCATCGTGGCAGAAGGCGACGAACGCCTCGCTGTGCGCGGTTTCGGTGATGGCGTTGCGTTCTTCGGGGCGGTTGAGCGTCACGGTGGCCACGGGGCCATCGCGCTCTATTTTCAGGAACGGTTCCATTTTCCGGGCAATCTCCACGAATGCCGGGCGTTTCCCCGGCTGTCCGGGTTTGTCCTAGGCCTTTCGATGCTTGGCTGCTAATATTGATTGAGTGCCAATCGATAGCTTCAGTATATCATGGATCTGCGCCAGCTTCGCTATTTCACCACGCTTGCCGAAACGCTGAACTTCCACCGCGCGGCGGAGTGGCTGAACATCTCCCAGCCCCCCTTGACCGTGGCGATCCGCAAGCTGGAGGCGGAATTGGGCGTGGCCCTGTTCGAGCGGGGCACGCGCGGCGTGCGGCTGACGGCGGCGGGCGAGGCGGCGCTCGTGCCGGCGCGGGAGGCGCTGGCCCAGGCGCAACTCGTGCGCGAAGCGGTTGCGCAAGGGGGCAGGGGCCAGCTGGGGCGGCTGCGCATCGGCTTCGTCGGTTCTGCCGTCAGCGAGCGGCTGCCGCGTATCATCTCGGCCTATCGCCAGCAGTTTCCCCGCGTCGAGCTGGAACTGGAGGAGGGAGCCAGTGCGGAGATCGTCGAGGCGATCGAGGCGCGCAAGCTCGACGCCGGGCTGGTGCGCCTGCCGATCATGCGCCGGGTCGCCTTGGAACTGGACGTGATCGAGGACGACGAACTGGTCGCCGCCATGCCGGAGAGCCATGCCCTGGCGCGGCGCAAGGCGATTGCGCTGGAAGAACTCGAAGGCCAGCCGTTCATCCTTCATGGGCCGGTCAGCGTGCTGCATGTCACTACGATCCTCGCCTGCCAGAAAGCCGGGTTTACCCCGCGCGTGGCGCAGGAAGGGACGCAGGTGCAGACCATTCTCAGCCTCGTGCAATCGGGGCTGGGGGTGGGGCTGGTGCCCGCGCGCATGGCGCGGTTCGCGCCGGAAAGCGTGCGCCTGATGCCGCTGACGGAGCCCATCGCCATCGAGATGGGCATCGCCTATCGCCCCGATGCGGAACCCCTGGTGCGGAACTTCGTGGCCGTGGCGCACCAACAGGGCGATATTCAATCGCTATCGAAGACACCGAAATAAATATTTGAACAATCATGCGGGCAGGCTCCATCTGCGCGGGCTAACAGCAGGGAAACGACCGTGTTCGATACGCTATCACTTGCCAGCCTGCCGCCCGAGGACGAGGCGCTGCGCCCGGCGATCCGCGAGATCGTCGCCCGGGCCGTGGCCGATATGCCCATC
>JAKPAG010000053.1 GCA_029779535.1 Pseudomonadota bacterium
GCCGCCGTGACCTCCGCCGGCAGGATCGCCCGCCAGCAATGGCGGGCGCGGAGTGAAACCTCGGCAGCGGCGGCCTGTTCGGCAAGACCTGCCGCGGATCGCCCGCCAGCAATGGCGTGCGCGGATTGAAACACCGTGCAGGTCAACGAGGCCGGCACCGCTTGGGTGGATCGCCCGCCAGCAATGGCGGGCGCGGATTGAAACAGCTTCGGCGGCTGCCAGGGCGGCAGGAAACGCAGGATCGCCCGCCAGCAATGGCGGGCGCGGATTGAAACCTGGATCTGCTCCAGCGAAATCATGCTGCCTGGCGGGATCGCCCGCCAGCAATGGCGGGCGCGGATTGAAACAGGCTGAAATCAGTAGTCCTGTGCCGTACCCAAGGGGATCGCCCGCCAGCAATGGCGGGCGCGGATTGAAACGATACGGAGGAGGGCATCACTGGCGAGACCATCAGGGATCGCCCGCCAGCAATGGCGGGCGCGGATTGAAACAGGACCGAGGTGTCGCGCCGCTTGAAAGGCAGCTTGGATCGCCCGCCAGCAATGGCGGGCGCGGATTGAAACCACGAAGATGGCTCGCCCGTGAAGATGGGCGACGGATCGCCCGCCAGCAATGGCGGGCGCGGATTGAAACTCGACGGGCGCGAAGAGCCCGAGCTGTTCGTGCAGGATCGCCCGCCAGCAATGGCGGGCGCGGATTGAAACGAGGGCATGGGCCTTGACTTCGATACGGAGGAGGGGGGATCGCCCGCCGCCAATGGCGGGCGCGGATTGAAACAATTTCGTCAGGGCGTACGCAATGACCCGCCCGTCGGATCGCCCGCCAGCAATGGCGGGCGCGGATTGAAACCCAGCGCCGGGAGCGCCGGTAATCAGGGTGAGCATGGATCGCCCGCCAGCAATGGCGGGCGCGGATTGAAACGGGTGTCTCGTGTGGTGAAGCGGAATATCAGGCGGATCGCCCGCCAGCAATGGCGGGCGCGAATTGAAACTCCCAGCGCCGATACCAGACTTCGAACAACGCCAGGATTCGCCCACGAGCAGCGGTGGGCGTGGGATGAAACAGGAGGATTGACCACCACCACCCGCGAGGCGGTAGGTTCGCCACCCCGCGCCAGCGGGGATAGGCCCCGCTGCAGGGCGGCGGCCTTTTGGCGGTCGGCGGGTCCATGGCGGCGACTTGCTTGGCACAGTTGGCCGCCTTGGCGTCAGCGGCCTTCAAGGCGTTGGTGCTGGCACGTACATCGGCCTGCATTTTCTTGAACGTGGTGATTGCCGCGTCCTGCTGGGCCAACTCCCGCAGGTGCGCTGCGGCGGCCTGTGCTTGCTTGCTGCCCTCGCCCCCGAGCACCTTGGCAACGTCATCCAGATCGTCGGCCAGGCCGGTGATGGACTCACGTCCCTTCACATCGGCCTGGATTTCGCATATCAGTAGCTTCTCTGCCACTGTGGTTCCTACAATGGCGGCATGCCGCGCCTGATCGCCTTCGTCCTGTGCATCGCCTTTCTGGTCGGCGCTGGTGCGTCGGTGCCGGTCGGGATGGCGCTTGCGGCCCTGGCCGTGCTGGGCTTGGGCGGCTACCTGGCGTGGTGCCTGGCGCGCCTGGTCATCGGGCCGGCGCGGCGCTAAGCGGTTACCCGGCGCCAGCGGGGATATCCGCTTGTCCATTCTGCTAGGTTTGTCTGTTGCCTTGAGGGGGCACATGCTTGACTAGCTGGTGCCGCAAAGAGCGCCTGGGCGAGTACGTGGAACAGGCCTTCACCGAGCTGGAAGCTTCGGTGCGCGACGCGCACGCGCCCTGAGGGGCTGCAAGGCCGCTCCGAGGCCGGATTTCAACAGTACTGTCCGGTAAATCAGTCTTGCACTTCCAGGATCCACCTCATCGAACCCCTTTCCCCTACGGAGAGCGATGTTTCGAACCGATGGCATCGGGAAAGCAGTTTTCAAATCGCCGGAATCCAGAATTCCCTTGAATCCCGCATCTAGCCTATGTTTGCTTCACTTCCGCTCGTAATTTACCGGACAGTACTGGGATTTCAAGGGAAAATGGCCCCATCCCGGCGTGGAATGGTCAGTAGACGCTATTGATTCAGGAGTTTTCTGGCGCCGGGCGAGGTCCGTCAGCTGCCTTTGACCGTGGACTCCATCACGCTGCGGGTCACCACCGGCGGCGACTCGCCGAGGTGAAAGGCCAGCTTGCGCTCGCGCAGCGCGGCATCGGCGGCGGTGAGGCGGTCGAGGCGGCGCAGGTGGTCGTTCCAGGACGGGTCGACGATCTGCTCGACGAAGCGGCCGGGGTCGTCCAGGTCGCGCAGCAGCTCCCACGACAAGGCACCATGGCTCAGGCGGCTGCGGCGGCCTTCCTGCAT
>JAKPAG010000033.1 GCA_029779535.1 Pseudomonadota bacterium
ATCTCGGTTCCGGGGGTGTTCAACCTGGGCGGGTCGGTGGCAACGCGCGGCGGCGTGACCTTCATCGCCGCGACCATCGACAATTACCTGCGCGCCTTCGATACCACCACCGGGCGCGAGTTGTGGAAGGGCCGGCTGCCCGCCGGCGGCCAGGCCAATCCGATGACCTACATGGGCAGCGATGGCCGCCAATACGTGGTCATCGCGGCCGGCGGCCACGGCTTCATGAACACGACTCCGGGTGATTACGTGGTGGCCTATGCTCTCCCGCGCCGCTGAAGTGCCTTCGGCCCGCAGCATCGCGATCATTGGGGCGGGCCCCGGCGGGATGGCCATGGCCATCAAGCTGAAGGAAGCCGGGTATGATCGCTTCACCCTGTTCGAGAAGGCCGATGGGGTAGGGGGAACGTGGCGGCACAATGCCTATCCGGGCTGCCGCTGCGACGTTCCTTCCAGCCTCTATTCCTACTCGTTCGCGATCAAGGCGGACTGGTCGGAAAAGTTCGCGCCGCAGCCGGAAATCCTGCGCTACCTGGAAGAGGTGGCGCGCGATTTCGGCATCCTGTCCCACGCGCGGTTCAACACCGAAGTGGTCGCCGCGCGCTGGATCGCGGATGCGGCGCAATGGGAGCTGGATTTCAGCGACGGCGCGCAGCAGCGCTTCGATATCGTGGTGGGCGCGGTCGGCATGTTCAACGTGCCCGCTTGGCCCGATATCGCCGGTCTGCGCTCCTTTGCCGGCCCGGTGGTCCATTCGGCGCGCTGGGATCCGGGCCTCGATCTGGCAGGCAAGCGCGTGAGCGTGATCGGCGCGGCGGCGAGCGCCGTGCAGATCGTGCCGGCGATCGCGCCCGATGCCGCCCATCTCGACGTGTTCCAGCGCACCCCCAACCATGTCCGCCCACGGGCCGAATACAGCGAGGCGGATCTTACGGAGCTTGTGGGCAACCGCGAGGCCATGCTGCGCGATCGCCAGCTCAACTTCGACTGGATCGACGCCATCGCCTCGCTGACCGAGCCTGAGTTGATCCGCGAAGGCGATGAAGCCTGTGCGGGCAATCTGGCGCTCGTCGCCGATCCGGTCCTGCGCGAGCGGATGCGCCCTGACTATCCCTTTGGTAGCAAGCGCCCGCTGATCTCCAGCGACTGGTATCCCACATTCAATCGCGCCAATGTCGCGCTGGTGACCGAGCCGATCACGCGGATCGAACCTGATGCGGTGGTGACGGCCGATGGCGTAGGGGGAGCGTGGCGCCACCCGAGCGATGTGATCGTGCTCGCCACGGGGTTCGAGACCGGGCGCTTCTTCGCCGCCGTGCCGGTGACGGGCGAGGGCGGGCAGACCCTGGCCGAGGTGTGGCAGGACGGGGCCAGGGCCTTCAAGGGCATCACCGTGCCGGGCTTCCCCAACCTGTTCATGATGTATGGGCCGAACACCAATAACGGGTCGATCATCTTCAACCTCGAAGTCCAGGCCGATTACGTGGTCCGCCACCTGCGGCAGATGGACAGCCGGGGGCTGCGCTGGATCACCCCGCGCGAAGAGGCCTTCGCTGCCTACAATGCCGCGTTGCAGGCCGATATCGCGCGCGTGGTGCCGTGGCAGAACGCCACCTCGAACTATGACCGCGCGGCCTCGGGGCTCAACGTCACCCAGTACCCGCACGGGATGAAGACCTACGCCGCCATGATGAGCCTGCCCGACTTTGCCGACTATCGGCACGATGCCGGAGCCGCTGCCTGACGGCCCGCTTGTCCGGGCGACGCTTGGTTGGCGGCCGTCCCCGTCGATACACCGGGACACCGGAGGGTGCCCCGGTGATACCCGGCGTCAGTGGCTCCGCAGCATGGGCCGCGCGATACCCTTCACCGGCAGGATCAGCAGTCCTGCAAGCAGCACCGCCGCCAGGAACAGCTGGAACGCGGCGGCATAGCTGCCCGATGCGTCGTAGAGCGCGCCCACCAGGTGCAGGGCGCCCAGATTGAGAGGCAGCATGGCAGTCGACATCAGCCCCATGGCCCGTCCCATGCGGGCGAGGCCGAAGCGTCTGCCGACCATCACCGTCCACAAGGGCACGGCTCCGCCGACCGCCGAGCCAGCCAGCAGGGCCGTCGCGAACAGAACCGGATAGGAGGGCTGGGCGAGCAGCGTGCCCATCAGCACCACATTGAGCCCCACGACCACGAGGTAGAGCCAGCGGGCGTCGTTGCGATCCGACAGCGCGCCCAGCACCAGCTTGCCCACCACGGCCCCGCCCGACACCAGCGAGACCAGCGCGGTGCCCTGCGCGAGGGAGAAGCCACGGTCCGTCGCATAGGCCACAAGGCACGACAGAAGCGCCCCGTTCGATCCCATGACCAGGCCGACCGCGCCCGCGATCAGCCAGAAGTCGCGCTGGGTCCACGGCTGCGGTTCGGTTTCGGGGGCGGCCTCTGCGGCGCGGTCGGTCACCGGGCCTGCGGGGCGAGGAGCCGGGTAGGCAGCGGGCAGGACGCGCAGCGCCAGCAGCAGGACGATTCCGGCGCCGGCCATGCTGTAGATCGTCACCGCATGGCGCCAGCCGGTCCCCTCGATCAACATCGCGAGGATCGGCACGGCCACGACGCCACCGGTCGACATGGCGACGGCGGAGATGCCCAGGGCAAGGCCCCGGCGCTCGCTGAACCAGCGGGATATAAGCGTGGAGGCCACCACCGGCCCAAGGGCCGTGCCGCCGGGGGCCAGCAGGAAGAAGGCGGCCAGCAGCGCGCCGAACACGCTGGTCGAGTGGGCAATCGCGGCCCAGCCG
>JAKPAG010000037.1 GCA_029779535.1 Pseudomonadota bacterium
CGCGTGGACGACTGCGCGATGCCGGTGAGCTGGGCAACGACGTGTCGATCAAAGCTGATCGCGGGGAACGCGCGTTCGCATCCGGCGACCGCATCATGTTCCTGCGCAATGAGCGGGGCCTGGGCGTCAAGAACGGCACACTCGGCACCGTGGAGCAGGTGACGCCGCAGCGCATGGCCGTGCGCACCGACGATGGCCGCAACGTGGCTTTCGATACGAAGGATTATGCTCACATCGATCACGGCTATGCCGCGACGATCCATAAGGCGCAGGGCATGACGGTCGACCGCGCCCACGTGCTGGCGACACGAGGCATGGACAGCCACGGTGCCTATGTCGCGATGTCTCGCCACCGGGACGGCCTTGCCCTGCATTATGGCCGCGACGACTTCGCCGACCAATCCAAGCTTGTCGGCACCCTCAGCCGCGAGCGCGGCAAGGATATGGCCAGCGACTACAAGCCCGAGCAGCAGTTCGCCGAGCGGCGCGGGATCACCTTCCGCGAGCGGATCGTGGAGATCGCTCGGCAATTGCCGGAACGGGCGAAGTCGATCTTTGCTGGCTTCCGTCCGCAGGCCAACCGGCTAGAATCCCTGCCGACCGATCAGGCTGGCCTGACCGACCAGCGCCGGGCGGTCGAACGCTACGCGCGCGCCGCCGTCGACATCGGGCAGATGCGTGAACAGGAATTGCCGGTCCTGCCACACCAGCGCGACGCGCTGGAGAAGGCCGGAAAGGCGCTCGATGCGATCCGGCCCCATGGCACAGCCGACCTCGCCAGCGCCTTGCAGCGCCAACCCTCGCTCGCCCGTGAGGCCGCCGATGGTCGCAGCCAGGGCGCGATCCGCGCCATGCAGCTTGAAGCCGAAATCCGCGTCGATCCCGCGCAGCGCGCCGACCGCTTTGTCAGCGACTGGCAGCGGCTGGGGCAAGCACGGCAAGCGATGCAGCACGATGGCGACACCAAGGGCGTGCAGAGCCTTACCAACCACATGACGGACATGGCGAAGGGGCTGGAACGCGATGCGCAAGTTGAATCCCTGTTGCGCGGTCGCACCCGCGAGCTTGGCATCAAGACAGAACTCGGTCGCGATCTGGCCCGCGACCTTGCCGCTTCCATCTCGATGGAGCGGAGCCGGTCAATCGGCATGGGCCTGTAGGAGAAGCGCAATGGATACCGACACTGACGACGTGGAACTGACCCTAGACCTTGAGCCTGAACCCGATCCCGACCCGCCCGTCCCCGAGGTCGCAGGCGATCCTGCCGCCGAGGCGTTTTCCCGCTTGGAAGGGGAACTGGCCCTGATGCGTCGTGCGGTTCAGCACCTCGCCGCCGAGCGCGCCGACATTGTTATTCCCGACTACGGCGCGACCCTGACCGCCATGACCAAGCGGATGAGCACGATTGGCGAGAGCTTGAAGAGCATGGCTGGTCATCCGGCGATGCAGATGACCCCTGACAGCATTGGCAATCGGATTGCCGCAGCAGCAGAAGCTGCGCGGCGCAGCGATCAGGACAGGATCAATCAGGCCCGGAGCGACTTGAATCACGCCGCCCAGGAAATGCGCAGCGTCACGGCCCAGGCGCGCACCGCCGCCGAGCATCGGCAGCAGCTCTACCAAGTGGCAGGTGGAGCCTTTCTGGCGGGCATCCTGCTATGGTCTTTGCTCCCCGGCACCATTGCCCGCACGATGCCAGACAGCTGGCACTGGCCCGAGCGCATGGCAGCGCGGATGGTCGGCGCATCCTCCCGCTGGGACGCTGGCGCACGGATGATGCAAAGTGACAGCCCCGAGGCATGGAATGCACTGGTACAGGCCGCTGACATCCAGCGTGACAATCGCGATGTCATTGACGCTTGCCGGAAGACCGCAGCAACCTCGAAGCAGGCAGTGCGATGCACCGTCAAGATTCGTCCCGTGTCGCAGCCCAAAAGCGGATGATGGTATTGGCGAGGACGGGTTGGCGTCTCGGCAAGGACCAACGAGGATCACCACGACCCACACAAAATGTGGGAATCAATGTGGGATCGCCTTTTCAGGAACTCCACTTTATCGTGTAAAAACAACACGATAAAGTGGTTGACTGGTGCCCAGAAGAGGACTCGAACCTCCACGCCGTTACCAGCGCCGCCACCTGAAGACGGTGCGTCTACCAATTCCGCCATCTGGGCACGGAGGCGGTGGACCAGAGAGCCCGCCGCCGGGTAGGAAGGCGCCACTAGCGGGGCATGTGGGGGGTTGTCAACGCCGCTGTTGGCACTGGGGCAAGATTTCTTGAACATGGATGCGTTTCCGGCGGGATTCCGGGACTTCACGGTTGCCGGGCGGGCCCGGGCTGTGCCAATGCGCTGGCCTTGGCCCCGCATTGGCGGGGCGATGATTCACATGACGGGGTGCAAGCAATGGCTGGCAAGGCGGATCTTTCGGGCAAGCTGGTAACGGTGCTGGGCGGCAGCGGGTTTGTTGGCCGGCACCTGGCGCAGGAACTGCTGGCGCGCGGGGCGCGGCTGCGGGTGGCTTGCCGCCGCACGGAAGTGGCCGGCCGGATCAAGCCGCTGGGCAACCTGGGCCAGGTGCAGCTGGCGCGCTGCGACATGACCGATGCCGAATCGGTCGCCCGGGTGGTCGCTGGATCGGACCTGGTGGTGAACCTGGTCGGCGCCTTCGATGGCGATCTGGATGCGGTCCAGGGCAGCGGCGCGGGCCGCGCGGCGGCTGCGGCCGCGGCAGCCGGGGCCAGCGCCTTCGTTCACGTTTCCGCGATCGGCGCCGATGCCGAAGGCGCGACCGCCTATGCCCGCAGCAAGGCGGCGGGCGAAGCGGCGGTGCTGGCCGCCTTCCCCGCGGCCACGGTGCTCCGCCCCTCGGTGCTGTTCGGGCCGGACGACCAGTTCCTCAACCTGTTCGGTGGGCTGATTGCCCTGTTCCCGGTGATCCCGGTGTTCGCGCCGCAGGCGAAGTTCCAGCCGCTGTTCGTCGATGACCTGGCCGAGGCGATTGCCAATGCCCTGGCCGATCCCACGGCGCACGGCGGCAAGACCTATGAACTGGGCGGGCCGGAACAGATCAGCGTGCTTGAGCTGAACCAGCGCATCGCCGCCGCGGCGGAACGCAAGGTGCTGCTGGCGGAAATGCCCGATGCCCTGTCCGGCCTGTTCGCAACGCTGACCGGCTGGCTGCCCGGCGCGCCGCTGAGCCGCCAGCAGTGGCAGCTGCTGCGCGCCGGCAACGTGGTTTCCGGCCAGCATCCGGGGATCGAGGCGCTGGGCGTGCGCGCCCGTCCGCTCGGCCTGTTCCTGGAGCGCTGGATGGTGCGCTATCGCAAGCACGGCCGGTTCGAGGACCGGCTGGCCGCCTGACCGCTCAGGCGTTTACATCGCCGTAGTGGCTGGGCGGCTGGATCACTTCCATCCGCTCGGACAAGAGCGGGCGGAAGCTCGGCCGACTCTTGAACACGGCATACCAGTCACGCGCCTGATCGTGCCCGGTCCAGTCAAGCCCGCCAAGGTAATCGGCGACCGAGATCTGCGCCGCTGCCGCCAGGTCGGCCAGGCTCATCGTCGCGCCGGCCAGCCAAGGGCGATGGTCGATCAGATGATCGATGTAATAGAGGTGTTCGTGCGCCAGCTTCATCGCCTCGCGCAGCACCTTGCTATCGGGCGCCATGCGATAGACCAGCCGCTTCTTCATCCGTTCGTGCAGCAGCGGGCCGGTGACATCGCCGAAGAAATTCTCGTCGAACAGGGCAACCAGGCGGCGGATTTCCGCTCGGCCCGCGGCAGTGCCGTTGATCAGCTGGTTCTTTTCGACCGTTTCCTCGAAATATTCGCAAATCGCCCGGCTATCGGCGAGCGTGATGCCCTTGGCCGGATCGTGAAGCACCGGAGTCCGCCCGGCGGCGTTCATCGCCAGGAATTCGTCGCGCCCTTCCCACGGGTTTTCGCGCCACAATTCGTAGGCGATGCCCTTTTCGCTCATCAGCAGGCGAACCTTGCGACTGAAGGGGCAGAGGGGGAACTGGTAGAGTTGCCACATGGGCAACCTCCATGCCCGTGCCTGATTCGCGCTTCAACCCGTAGCCGCGCGGGTAGGCCGACAAATCAGGTGGAAAAGTCGCGTGAGCGCTCGAGCAGCAGCCCTTCACGCAGCCCGGTGTGCGAAACTACCACGCTGGCCGGGCCGGTTTCGGCGATCAGGGCCGAAAGCAGCGCGGCGGCGTCGGGCAGCTGCGCCGCGCGCGAGCTGGAGATGCCGGGCACTGCCGCCAGCCGCCGCGCGCCAAGGTCGCGCGTTACCGCTTTCAATGCGCGGGCTTCGGCGGCGGGGATCGGCGCGCCCTCTGCCGCGCCGGTCAGGTGCATGTAGAGCCGTTCCAGCGCGCGCCACGACCCGCCGACCAGGAAAAGCTGCTGTCCGCGCGCCATCCGGGGCCAGTCGAGCGGGGCCAGCAGGTCTGCCAGCGTCTTGCGCAGCCGCCCGCGCCCCTGGGCGCGGATCGCCGCGACCGGCATCACGCCCAGCCGGAACGACACGCATTCATGCACGCGTTCCCCACCGATCCGCGCCAGTTCCAGGCTGCCGCCGCCCAGGTCCGCCGCGAGGCCGACCGCGCCGGGATGGGCGCCGATCACCCCCCAGGCCGATGCCCGTGCCTCGTCCTCGCCGGACAGGAGTTCGGCCGGCAGGCCCAGCGCGCGGACCTGCCCCAGGAATTCAGGGCCATTGGCCGCATCGCGCACCGCCGCCGTGGCGACGACGTGCAGGCTGTCGAGCGGGATCAGTCGCAGCAGCGCCGCGAACCGGCCCAGCGTGGACAGCGCCAGCGCCACGCCGCGCCGGTCCAGCTTGCCGCGCGCCACCACGCCCCGGCCCAGCTGGGCCTGGACCTTGTCGTCATAGAGCACCGCCGGCGTGCGGGGATCGCCCCCGAACACCACCAGCCGGATGGAATTGGAACCGATGTCGATGATCGCCTGGCGGCCGTGCTTGCCCATGCCCACCGTCATAGGCACGGCGGCAGCGCAGAGCCAGAGGCGCGGCACGCTATTCCGCAGCCGCCTTTGCCGCAGGATGGATGATCAGGCCCGCGCCTGCCTCAGGCTGCGCGCCGTTGCCCGATCTTGGCTTCAATCCCCAGCCACAGCCGGTTGAGGAACCGGGCCGCCTCGGACCTTGGCGCGAAGGCGCCCAGCGGCGCGCGCCGCACCGCCGATTGTTCCATCTGCCCGGAATAAGGGATCGTCGGCCAGCCCTGGGCACTTTCCCGCGCCAGCTCGCGGTGCAGCGGGCGGCGCGAATTGTACATCGACAGCACCGGCAGGATCGGCGGGTGGCGGTGATGGATGCGCAGCAACTCGCGTCGCATCTGGTCAAGCGAGCGGGCCGACAGCGGCGATGGCGGCATCGGCACGATCACCAGGTCGGCAGCGGCGATCACCTGTTCGGTCAATTCGGTGAAGCCGGCCGGGCAGTCAATCACGATGCGTTGGTAATCGCCGCGCAGCACACCCGCCACCTGGGCGAGGCGGCGCGGGCCGAGCCGGGCCAGCTGGAACGGCAGCAGCCGCAGGCTGGCATCGGCCGGCAACAGCGCAAGGCCGGGATAGGCGGTGGGTTCGACCAGCTGGCGGGGGCGGCCTTCGCGCTGGAACATGCCGACGGCGCGCGGCACGGCGGGTTCGTCATGCCCCAGCAGGAATCCGGCGCCGCCCTGCGGATCCAGATCCCACAGCAGCGTACGCTGGCCGCCCAACGCGGCAAACCGCCACGCCAGATCAACCGCCAGGGACGTCTTGCCGACGCCCCCTTTCATGCTGGCAATGGCTATCACCGCCACTTTTGCGACCCACCTATATTCTTAACAATTGGCGCTAAAATGCCTTAACGCGCAATTATTGCAATCGCTTGTCGTCACCTGCCCCGAACCGGGACCTTGACTTGCGCGGCGAGTGCACGGCGGGTGCTGGCCTAATCGGCGGCGAGCGACTTGCGCCGGGTTTCGACCCCGGCATCGTAGCGGAACTTCTCGAAGGCGATGCGCTGATCGTAACCGGGGTCCTTGGGATAATCCTGGTAGTGATCGAGGATATAGTCGAACACTTCGCGCAGCTCTTCCTTATGGTCGGGATGGCTGAATATGTAGAGCCGGTTGGCCTTGATCGCCTCGATCGCGCGGGCGCCGATCACATCGGGCTCCATGCCGTATTCGTGGACGCCCTGCAGCCGCTCGACCGCAGCCTTGTCAACCGGCTTCATCGCGCCCTTCAACGCATCGGGGCGGACATCGTCGCTGGCGTAGATGACGCTTTTCACCAGCCCCGGGCACAGCACCGACACGCCGATCCCATATTGCAGCAGGCTGTAGCGCAGCGATTCCGACAGGGCGCGCACCGCCGCCTTGGTGGTGTTGTAAATCCCCGGACTGGGCGATGACAGGAACGCCGCCATCGACGCCGTGTTGAGCACGTGCCCGCCCACCTGCGCGCCCCCCTTGACTCGTTCGACCATGCGCGGAACGAAAGTCTGCACGCCGTTGATCACCCCGTGCAGGTTGACCCCCAGCAGCCAGTCCCAATCGTCGTAGGAACTGTCCTCGATCGTCTGGAACAGGTTGACCCCGGCGTTGTTGCACAGGATCGACACCGGGCCGAACCGCGCCTCGACTTCGTCCGCGGCAGCGGCGAAATCGGCGCGGCTGGAGACGTCCAGCTGGACGCCCATCACCTCGCGGTTATCGAGGCTTTTCAGCGCGCGGTCGATCGCGTCCTGGCGCACATCAGCGATGGCAACCTTGCACCCTTCGGCGAGCAGCGCCCGCACCAGCCCGATCCCGACGCCATTGGCGCCGCCGGTGACAAAGGCCGTCCGACCAGCAAAATCCTTCATGGTTCAGCCCTTCCTTGCCGCCTTCAGCGCCTGTTGCCGCGCGATTTCCTGCGTGATCGCGGGGTTGCGGAACAGGAACGGGAAGGTCGCCTTGTATTCGGGGTTTTCCGGCAGGTGGTCCTGCACCGCCAGGGTGGTCGCGAGCCCACGCTCGCGCACGCCGTCGAGGAATTCGTGGTGGGTGAGGATGTAGAGTTCGTCATTGAGGATACCCTGCAGCACCCGCTGGCCGACCTCCTCCTTGGTCTGGAACAGGTGCGACAGGTCGCCGCTGGCCTGACGGCGCTTGTCGCTTTCAGCATAGCCGGTGTCGGCCAGCGCAGCCGGGCGGGTCTCGCCCGACTTGGCAATCTGGGTCTGGACGGCGCCCGGGCAGAAGGCGCTGCAGATCACGCCCCTGGGCTCAAGTTCCAGCCGCATGCATTCCATCATGCTGGTGACATAGGCCTTGCCCGCGCAGTAGATCGTCGAACCCGGCACCGGCACCAGCGCCCCCATCGAAGCGGTGCAGACGATGTGGCCGCCCTCGCCGTGGCGCAGGATGCGCGGCAGCAGCGTGACCACCGCGTTGATCGCCCCGCCCACGTTTACGCCGTTAACCCAGTCCCAGTCGGCATAGGTCGCCTGTTCGGTTGGCCCGCCCAGCCCCACGCCGGCATTGGCGATCAACACGTGCAAGTTACCGAACCGCGCCTCGGCCGCGTCGGCCACTTCGGCAAATTGCGCGCGGTTGGTGACGTCCAGTTGCAGGGCCAGCACCCGCTCGCCCCCGGCCAGTTCAACCGTCGCGGCATCAAGGTGGTCCTGGCGAATGTCGGCGATCGCCACGTTCATGCCTGCGCCAAGCAGCGCCTTGGCAATCCCGAGGCCGATGCCCGAGGCCCCGCCGGTGACGAAGGCGGTCTTGCCTTCCAGATTCTGCATGTCACTCTCCCTTGCGAGCATTTTCCCGCTGGTCTTTTTGTATAGGTTACTTACAAATTGCCAAGAGGATTCGACGGGACCGGCGAACGGCCCGCGTGGGAAGAGGAATGCGGATATGGCGGGACCAGTGATCGCCCCCGGGGGCGATTCCGGCGTGGCTGCGGCAGGGGGCAAGGTCTGGCCATCGGCCGGGGCGGCCTATTGGGCGCTGGCGGTGATCGTGCTGGCTACCTTCATGTCGTTCCTTGACCAGGTCGTGTTCGGGATGCTGGCCGAGAACATCAAGCGCGATTTTGATCTCACCGACACCCAGCTGGGCTTCCTGGCCGGACCGGCAACGATCATCTGTTATTTCTTCGTCGGCATCCCGCTGGGGCGGCTGGCCGACATCTATCCGCGCAAGCTGGTGCTGTCCGCCAGCGCGGGGATCATCGGGCTGCTGATCGCGCTGAGCGGGATGGCGCAAAGCTTTGCCCAGTTCGTCGGCAGCCGCGTGTTCCTGGCAGCCGGCGGATCGGCCCATGCGCCCTCGTCCTATTCGCTGCTGACCGATGCCTTCCCGCCGCGCGTGCTGACCCGCGCCTTTGCCCTGCTGCAACTGGGCTTCATCGGCGGGACCACGCTGGGGCCGATCATCGGCGGGCGGCTGGTCAAGGCTTCGGCCGGGTGGAACTCCGAGCCGTTCCTCGGCCTGCCGATCCACAGCTGGCAGTGGGTGCTGATCTACCTTGCCCTGCCCTCCTTCATCGCCTCGGTGCTGTTCCTGACCGTGCAGGAACCGCAGCGGCTGGCCCCGCGCGGCGAAGGCGTGCAGGTGCCGCAGGACGCCGGGCTGCTGCGCAAGATCATCACCTTCATGGGGTTCGACGCGGCCCGCGCGATCCATGCCGGAGGCAGGGTCTATTATCCGATGTTCGCCGCGCTCGCGCTCAGCGCGGTCGAAAGCTTCGGGATCATGTTCTGGCGCGTGCCCTACCTGATGCGCGAATTCGGCTGGGACGCCAAGCAGATCGGCGATGCCATCGGGCTGACCGCGCTGATAGCCTCGATCCTTGGCATGGTGGTGGGCGGCGTGTTCGTCGAATGGCTGGCAAAGCGCTACAAGGACGCCAACATCCGCGCCGCCTTCCTGTGCTTCTGCGGGACCACGGTGGTGATCATCACCGCGCTGCTGATCCCCGATCCGTTCTGGTCCAGCGTGACCTTCGGTTGCGCGGCCTTCTTCGGGATTGCCGGGGCAGTGCCGCAGAACGCGGCGATCCAGCGCGTCGCCCCCAACGCCATGCGCGGGCAGATCACCGCCTTCTACCTGTTCATGTTCACCTTCTTCGGGGCGATGGGCAGCTGGTTCATCGGCGCGATTTCCGATCATGTCACCGCCAACCTTGGCCAGGCGATCCTGATCACTGCCTGCACACTGCTGCCGCTGGCCGCCTTCCTGATGTTCCGAGCCATCCGCCCCTACCGCGAGGAAGTGGAGCGGCTGGAAGCCGAGGGGCGTTGACAGGCCCGCGCTTGCCCCGCATTCTGTAAGCAACACATACAATATCTGGAGAGAGTCGATGGCTGAAGACCGTATCGCCGCGCTGGAGGCCAAGCTGGCCGACATGGAGCGCCGCCTGACCGTGCGCGAGGACGAGCTGGACGTGAAGAAGCTCCAGTACCTCTACGGCTACCTGATCGACAAATGCATGTACAACGAGGTCGTCGACCTGTTCGCCGACGATGGCGAAGTGCGCTTCTTCGGCGGGGTGTGGAAGGGCAAGGAAGGCGTGCGCCGACTTTATGTCGAACGCTTCCAGAAGCGTTTCACCTATGGCAACAACGGCCCGATCGACGGCTTCCTGCTCGATCACCCGCAGATCCAGACGATCATCGACATCGATGCCGACGGCAAGACCGCGCGGCTGCGCGGGCGTTCGACCATGCAGGCCGGGCGGCACAAGGACTATGAAGGCGACGAACCCCACCTCAAGGCGCGCCAGTGGTGGGAAGGCGGCCTTTACGAGAACACTTACGTCAAGGGCGATGATGGCAAGTGGCGGATCAAGTGCCTGAACTATTTCCCGCACTGGCACGCCGATTTCGACAAGGGCTGGGCCTATACTCCCGAGGAATACGTGCCCTTCCCCAAGGTGCTCTACCCCGAGGATCCAAGCGGCCCGGACGCGCTGATCGAGGACCACTGGCTGTGGCCGACGCACAAGCTGCTGGCGTTCCACATGAAGCACCCGATCACGGGCAAGGAAATGGTCGCCCAGCGCTGGCAAGGCGATGAAGAACGCGCCCGCAGGAAGGCGGCGGCGAAGGCCGGCTGAACCATGCCCGAACAAGCTGCGTCACCCCGGACTTGACCCGGGGTCCAGCCTGTTCCCGCCAGCTCGCCCAGGAAGCTGGACCCCGGGTCAAGCCCGGGGTGACGGAGACACTAGCGAATGACCTATCCCACCCTCCACATGCTGATCGATGGCGAGCGCGTCTCGGGCGGCAGTCGCCGCACGCACACCGTGGTCAATCCCGCCACCGGCGAGGCGCTGGGCGAACTGCCGCTGGCCGACGCGGTGGACCTTGATCGCGCGCTGGATGCGGCGGCGCGCGGCTTTGCCCTGTGGCGCGATGCCCCGGCGCAGCAGCGCGCGGCCGTGCTGCAAGGCGCGGCGCGCCTGATGCACGAGCGGCAGGAGGAGATCGCCCGGATCGCCACTCTGGAACAGGGCAAGCCGCTGGCCGAAGCCCGCATCGAAGTGATGATGAACGTCGGCCTGTTCAACTTCTACGCCGGGGAATGCCAGCGGCTCTATGGTCGCAGCCTGGTCCGCCCGAACGGGATGCGCAGCACCGTGGTACATGAGCCCGTGGGCGTAGTCGCCGCCTTTGCCCCGTGGAACTTCCCGATCGGCAACCCGGGCCGCAAGCTGGGCGCACCGATCGCGGCGGGTTGCTCGGTGATCCTGAAAAGCGCCGAGGAAGCCCCGGCCAGTGCCCTCGCCGTGCTGCAATGCCTGTATGACGCGGGCCTGCCCAAGGAAGTGGCGCAGGCCGTGTTCGGCGTGCCGGACGAAGTCAGCCGCCACCTGCTGGGCAGCCCCGTCGTCCGCAAGCTGTCGTTCACCGGCTCGACCGTGGTCGGCCAGCACCTGGCCCGCCTGGCGACCGAGAACATGCAGCGCACCACGATGGAACTGGGCGGCCACGGCCCGGTGCTGGTGTTCGATGATGCCGACCTGCAAAAGACGCTCGACACCGTGGTTGGCCACAAGTTCCGCAATGCCGGGCAGGTCTGCGTCAGCCCGACGCGGTTCATTGTCGAGCGCGGCGTGTTCGACGCCTTCCGCGATGGCTTCGTGGAGCGCGCCAGGCAGATCAAGGTCGGCAGCGGGCTGGACGCGGGCACGCAGATGGGCCCGATGGCCAATCCCCGCCGGCCCGAGGCAATGGACCGCCTGATCAAGGATGCCGTGGCGCGCGGGGCGAAACTGCACTGCGGCGGCGAGCGGATCGGCAACCAGGGCTATTTCTATGCCCCCTCGGTGCTGAGTGACGTGCCGCTGGACGCCGCGATCATGAACGAGGAACCGTTTGGCCCGGTCGCGATCATCAACCGCTTCGAGGACGAAGCCGCGATGATTCAGGAAGCGAACCGCCTGCCCTATGGCCTCGCCGCCTATGCCTGGACCCAGGATGCCAAGCGGCAGCAGCGACTCGGGCGTTACCTCGAAGCTGGCATGGTCGGGCTCAACACCACCATGATCGGTGGGGCGGATTCGCCCTTCGGCGGGGTCAAGTGGTCGGGCCATGGCAGCGAGGACGGGCCGGAAGGCGTGCTCGCCTGCATGGTGACCAAGGCGATCCACGAAGGATGAAGCGGCGGCAGGTCAACGCGGGGCTGGCCGCCGGCCTTGCCGCAATGGCCCTGCCCGCGCGGGCGAAGGAGAGGAAGGCAATGACCCATCAACTGAAGACCGGCGGGGATCGCGGTTACCTGCGCATCGCCACCGAGGAAGCCTTTGCCACGCGCGAGCAGGTTGACGTGTTCCTGCGCATGGTGCGCGATGGCACGGCGGACAAGGGCATGGTCAGCCTGTGGGGCTTCTATGCGCAAAGCCCGTCCGAACGCGCGACCCAGATCATGGACCGCCTGCTGGACCTGGGCGAACAGCGCCTGGCGCACATGGACGCGACCGGGATCGACAAGGCGATCCTGGCGCTGACCAGCCCCGGCGTCCAGCCGCTGACCGATGTCGAGGAAGCCAAGGGCATTGCCGCCCGCGCGAACGATTACCTGGCGGAACGCTGTCAGGCCCACCCCGACCGCTTCATCGGCATGACTGCCGTTGCCCCGCAGGACCCCGAATGGTCCGCCGCCGAAATCCGCCGCGGGGCCAGGGAACTGGGCTTCAAGGGGGTGCAGATCAACAGCCACACCCAGGGCCATTACCTCGACGAACCGCAGTTCGATCCGATCTTCCGCGCGCTCGCCGATGTCGGCCAGCCGCTCTACATCCATCCCGCCACCCTGCCCGACAGCATGATGGGCGACATGATCGGCGCCGGGCTGGACGGCGCTGTGTTCGGGTTCGGCGTCGAAACCAGCTATCACCTGCTGCGGCTGGTCACGACCGGGATCTTCGACCGCTATCCGGGCTTGCAGATCATGGCCGGCCACGGGCTGGAGGCGCTGCCCTACTGGCTCTACCGCACCGACTACATGCACAAGGCGGGGATCCGTTCGAAACGGTATGAGCGGCTCAAGCCCCTGCAGCACGACTTGTTCCACTACATGCGCAGCAACTTCCTCGGCACCACCAGCGGGCTGTGCTGGGAGCCGGCGGTCAAGCTGATGATCGACGTGATGGGCGAGGACCGCGTGATGTACGCGATGGACTACCCCTACCAGTACGAGGCGAGCGAAGTGCTGGCGATGGACAACCTTGCGATTTCCAGGGAGGCGAAGAAGAAGTTCTTCCAGACCAATGCCGAGAGGTGGTTCAACCTGTGACCCCGGCTCTGCCCACCGCCGTCCCCAAGGGTGCGCGCTATGCCCTGCTGCTGGTCGCGCTGACCAACGCGATCAGCCTGCTTGACCGGCAGGTGCTGGCGATCCTCGCCCCGGGGATCAAGGCCGACCTCAAGATCGGCGATGCCGAGATGGGCCTGCTCTACGGCACGGTCTTTGCGCTGTTCTATGCGCTGTTTTCGCTCCCGCTGGGGCGGCTGGCCGATGGCTGGGTGCGAACCCGGCTGCTGGCGATTGCGATCGGGTTCTGGTCGGCGGCAACGGCGCTGGGCGGGCTGGCCGGCGGGTTCGCCCTGCTCGCGCTGTCGCGGCTGGGCGTGGGGGTTGGTGAAGCCGCCTCGCAGCCGGCCGGAACCTCGCTGATCTATGATTACTGGCCCAAGCACCGGCGCGGCTTTGTCATGGCGGTGCTGGCCTCGGCCATTGCGCTGGGACTGGGCGGATCGCTGATCCTGGGCGGCGTGGCGGCGGCCTGGTGGGACGCGCGTCTGGCCGGCGGGACCGCGCTGCTGGCGCTGAAGGGCTGGCAGTTCGCCTTCCTGGTTGCCGCCCTGCCCGGTTTCGTGCTGGCGCTGTTCATGTGGCGCCTGCGCGAGCCAGAGCGCGGCGCGATGGACGGGATCGCCACCCCGCCCGATCCCGCCCCCTTTGCTGCCAGCGGCGCGGTGCTGGCGGCGGTGACGCCGGGGTTCAACTGGCTGTCGCTGGGCCGCAAGGGCGCGGACGCGCGGTTCTGGCGGTTCAACCTGCTGACGCTGGCGGCGATCATGGCGGCGATGGCCGCGCTGTACCATCTGTGCAGCACGCTGGCCCCGCGCCCGCTGCTCGATTTCGGGATCATGGCGGTCAGTCCGCATGCGCTGCAATGGGGCGTCACGGGGTTCGGCCTGTTCGTGATCGTCAACCTGATGCAGAACATGGCGCTGACCGATAGACAGGCCTTCCGCGTCATCACCCGCAGCCCGACGCTGCTGATGGTCATGGCCGTTGGCGCGCTGCAATCGGTGCTGAATTACGGGATGATGAGCTTCAACCCCAGCTTCCTGATGAAGACCTATGGGCTATCGATGAAGGACACCGCGCTGCAATTCGGGCTGGTTTCCGCCGGCATGGGGATTGTCGGCCCGCTACTTTGGGGGCCGCTGTCGGACTGGCTGCAGGCGCGCTTTCCGGGTACGGGCCGGGCCTGGGTGGCGCTGGTGTGCATGGGCCTGTCGCCGCTGCTGTCGTTCTGGGTTTACTGGGCGCCCGATGCGGCCAGCTTCTATGGCCGGTTCCTGCTTTACAGCTTCATCCTGACCGGCTGGCTGCCGCCGCTGTACGCGATCATGTACGATCAGGTGCTGCCGCGGATGCGCGGGATCACCGCCAGCGTCTACCTGCTGGTCTCGACCATCCTGGGCCTGGGCATTGGCCCCTATGTGGTCGGTGTGCTGTCCGACGCCAGCGGCGATCTGCGCGGTTCGATGCTGACGATCAACGCGGTGGCCATTCCCATCGTCGTGCTGATGCTGCTAGTGGGCTGCCGCGCCCAGCGCGATGAACAGGCCCTGATGGAGCGCGCCGCCTGATGCCCACCGTTCGCGATGCCGCCTTTGCCGTGTTCCGTCATTTCGGCGTCGACTGCCTGTTCGGCAATCCGGGGTCGACCGAGCTGCCGATGTTGCGCGCCCTGCCCGACGGGTTCGATTACGTGCTGGGGCTGAACGAAGCGGCGGTGCTGGGCATGGCCGATGGCTTTGCCCGCGCCAGCGGCAGGCCCGCGCTGGTCAACCTGCACAGCGCGGCTGGCACCGGCAATGCGCTGGGCAATCTCTACACCGCCTATCGCAACAACACGCCCCTGGTGGTCACCGCCGGGCAGCAGGCGCGCAGCCTGCTGCCGATGGACCCGTTCCTGGGCGCCACGCGCGCGACCGAATTTCCCCAGCCCTATGTCAAATGGGCCTGCGAACCGGCCCGGGCAGAGGACGTCCCCGCCGCGCTGGTTCGCGCCTTCCACGTGGCGCTGACCCCGCCGATGGGGCCGGTGTTCGTCTCCGTCCCGGTCGATGACTGGGACCGCGAATGCGCCATGCCGATGCTGCCGGACCTGTCGCTGAAGACGCTGCCCGATCCGGCCGGTCTTTCCCGCCTCGCCGCCATGCTCGATGCGGCGACGCGACCCGCGCTGGTGCTGGGCACCGGGGTGGCGGATTGCGGCGGCTGGCAGGCGGCGATCGACCTTGCCGAAGCGAGCGGCGCGCAGGTGTGGATCGCCCCCTTTACCGCGCGCGAATGCTTTCCCGAGGATCACCCCCAGTTCGCCGGGTTCCTGCCCGCCTTTCGTGAGCAGATTGCGGCACTGCTGGCCCCGCACGACGCACTGCTGGTCGCGGGCGCGCCGGTATTCACCTATCACGCCGAAGGCAGCGGGCCGCACTGGCCGGAGCACGCCGCACTCGGCGCGCTGAGTGTCGATCCGCAGCATCTCTCGTTCCTGCCGGGCGGCCTTGGCGTGCTGGGCGATGTGGCGGCCGGCCTCGCCGCGATGGCCGGGCAGGTCCGCCGCCGCCCTGCCCCCACCCCGCCGCCGCGCGCCGCCGCGCCTGCCCCGGCGATGGAGGCGAGCTACGTCCTCTCGCGCGTCGCCGCGTTGCGCCCGGACAATGCTGTGCTGGTCGAGGAAGCGCCGACCGCGCGCACGCCCATGCACGATCACTTGCCGATCACCTGTCAGGGCGGCTTCCTGACCTGCGCCAGCGGCGGGCTGGGCTATGGCCTGCCCGCTGCCGTGGGTGCGGCCCGCGCCGTGCCGCAGCGCAAAGTGCTGGCCCTGCTGGGCGATGGTTCGGCGATGTACACCGTCCCCGCACTGTGGAGCGCGACCGAGCAGGGCGCGAACGTCAGCTTCCTGATCCTCAACAACCGGCGCTATGCCGCGCTGGACCACTTCGCCAAGGTGTTCGGGATGAACCGCCTACCGGGGACCGAGCTTGGCGGGATCGACTTTGTCGGCCTGGCGCAAAGCATGGGCGTGACCGCGCGGCGGGTCGATGCGGTAGCCGAGCTTGACGCGGCGCTGGCGTGGAGCTTTGCGGCGACTGGCCCCACCCTGGTCGAACTGCTGATCGACTGATCAGACCACCCGCCAGACCCACAGCTTGATCCCGGCGGGATAGCGCGCGCCGCTGCACACGAAGATCGACTTGTTGAGCCACTCATACTTGCCCTTGGGTGCGATGAATTCGGGCACGGTGCGGAAGTAGTATTCCGCCGGGTCCACATCCTCACCAGCGGCGAGCCGCTGCATCACTTCGGGCGGGCCGTGGCGCAGGCCCTTGTTGCGGATCTGGATGATCACGCCGTCATCGGTTTCCAGCGCATAGATCGCGTCAGCCACGGTCACGCCGTCGCTACGGGTCAGCTGCCAATCGGCGGCATTGCCCATCAGCTTGCCCTTGATCAGCGGGCCTTCGACACGCCCGCCCGAAAAGATCGGGATGATCCGGCGCGTTCCGTCCGCCGTCTCGCCAATCGGGATCGGCGCGCCGAGATCGCCGCTCGCTTCATAGACGAATTCGAGCTCCGGCTTGATCATGCCGCCAGTCCAATCTGCTCCGCGCTGGCGAAGTTACCGTGCAGGCCGAAGCGCAGGCGGATGGGCACGTTGATCGTCGCAATCGGCCCCTTCTCGATATCGAGCGCATCGAACAGCAACAGGTCGCTGCGGTGTTCGTCCAGCCGGTTGCAGACCTGCACGATCCAGCCATCGCCCTCTGGCGCGTCCTTGCTGCGCGGGATGAAGCAGGGTTCCTGCAAGGAACTGACCGGACCGCACCACCAGTGCTGTTCGCGCTTGGTTTCATGGTCGATCAGGCACAGGCAGTTCATCAGCAGACCGCCGGCGCTGCCGCCCTTCAGTTCGACCGGGCGCTTCATGTCCATTTCCAGCATCCAGCCATAGCGATAGGGCTTGCCGGTGAAGCGATCGTCGATCCGGGGGAATTCGCCCGCCGTGTCGGTCAGCCGCACCTCGCTTTCGAAGGCATCGGAATTGCTGGCCATGTCGACCGTCCAGCGGGTGAGATAGCTCATCGCCTCGACCGGGTTGAACGGCGCGCCGTTTACGTCCGGGAAGAACGGGAACATGTTGTTCTTGGCCACCGGAATGTCGAAGTGGACCTTGGTGCCTTCCTGGAAGGCGTTCATCACGTGGCTGTTGAAGCTGTTGCCGGTCTTGAACCAGCGGATGTCATCGCCGGTTGCGCCCTTGTGGCGGGGCAGGACGCCCAGGTAGACCGGCATGCTGGTGTCAAAGCCGAAGTGCGGCAGCCCCTTCTCCAGCCGTTCCCACGATCCGATCGAGGGCATGACGTTGAACACCGCATAATCCTCGGTGATCCCGAAGTCGTGCATCATGCAGTAGTAGGGCACCTTGAACCAGATCTCGTGGACCAGCTCGCCCTCGGGCGTGATCTCGTAGAAGGTGCAATCATCGGTGCACAAGCCGCTGGAGGCATAGCCGAAGCCGATCATGTTGCCGGTCTTCGGGTCGATCTTGGGGTGCGCGGTAAAGGTCTGCCCGGTCATCTTCAGGCCGGCCTTGCTGGCGAAATCGGTGAACCCGTCCGTATCCATGCTGGCCGCGTCCATCACCAGCGCCGGGCTGTCCTCCTTCAGGGCATAGAGCTTGCCGCCGTGGACCCAGGCGTTGGTGTTGGCGGTGGAACGGATCTTGCCCTTCACGCTTTCATCGTCGGTCAAGGGATTGCGATAGGCCCCGAACAGCGCCTTGCCGGCCTCGTTCTCCAGCTTCCACTTGTCGGTCCTGGCCCAGCGCTGACGGAAATCGCACTGGCCATCGTGGAAGTGGAAGCGGGTAATCATCCCGTCGCCGTTGAAGGCAATGTCATCGCCCAGCCGCGGGGGGAATTGCGGATCGGGCTGGACGCGGTAGAAAGCGCCATTGAGTTCGCGCGGGATTTCGCCCTGGTGAACAAGATCGGCAATGTCGGCCTCGACCCGCGATGGCGTGTTGAAGCCGGTAAAGCTGGGGGTATCCGGGAAATGGGCCATTGCATCCTCTCGTTTTCTGGGATTGTATGCAATACAAACGAATAGGCAAGAGCTATGCGGGTGAGAGACGACGACCTGGATGCGGTGACCACCGTCGAGCATGAAGACGACGCCTATCTGGGCGAAATCAACGACATCGTGGGGTTCCACATCCGTCTGGCCCACGGCGCGTGCTATCGCCATTTCACGGAAACCTTCACCGACCTGGAACTGACCCAGAAGCAGGTTTCGGTCATGTGGCTGGTGGCCGACCACCCCGGCATTTCGCAGATCGACCTGGGCCAGAAGCTGCGGATGGACCGGGCGACGACCATGACCATCGTCAACCGCCTGCAGGCCCGCCACTACCTGCGCCGCGAAAAATCGCCCACCGATGGCCGCAAACAGGCGCTCTACCTTGAACCGGCCGGCGAGGCCGCGCTGGCCGAAGCCAAGAAGGCGATCCGCGAACACGAAAACTGGGTGAAGAGCCGCTTCACCGATGCCGAAGTGAAGACCTTGATGGAACTGCTGGCGCGCATCCACGAATAGCGCGCACCGCGCACAGAACAGAACGATCGGGACGAGGATTCAACAGACAATGACGCAGGCCCAGGGCAGCGATCCGCAGCAGATCATCGACGATGCGCCGATGAACTGGCGGCAGTATGTGGTCGTGCTGCTTATGGTGCTGCTGAACGCGCTGGACGGATTCGACGTGCTGTCGAGCGCCTTCGCCTCGCCCGGCATTGCCAAGGAATGGGGCGTCGCGCGCGAGGCGCTGGGCGTGATGTTGTCGGCCGAACTGGTCGGCATGGGCTTTGGCTCGGTCATCCTGGGCGGCATGGCCGACACACGGGGGCGCAAGCCGACCATGCTGGTCTGCCTCGCAATCATGGCGGTCGGCATGTATTTCGCCCACGCCGCGGACGGGCTGACCGAGCTGTCGGTCTGGCGGTTCATCACCGGCCTTGGCATCGGCGGGATGCTGACCTCGACCAATGCAGTGACGGCGGAATGCACCAGCACTTCGGGGCGCAGCCTGTCGATGGCGATCTATGTTATCGGCTACCCGCTGGGCGGGGTCATCGGCGGGATCGTCGCGCAGACCTGGCTGCTCCCCAATTTCGACTGGCGCGCGGTGTTCCTGTTCGGCGCGGTGGTGACAGCGGTGATGATCCCGCTGGTCGCGCTGCTGGTGCCCGAAACCCCGGCCTTCTTCAGCGCCACCCGGCCGGCCGATGCGGTGGCACGGATCAACCGGTCGCTGGCAGCGTTCGGCAAGGCGGCGATTGCCGCGCTGCCGGCGGTGGTGGCGGACGCACCGAAGCCGAAGCTGCTCGACATCCTGTCGAACCCGCGGCTGCGTCCGGTCACGCTGCTGCTGGCCTTCGGCTACATGTTCCACACCATCACCTTCTATTTCATCCTGAAATGGGCGGTGAAGATCGTGTCCGACTATCCCCCCGGCTATGCCCCGCCGCTGGCGGCCAGCGTGTTGACCTATGCCAACATCGGGGGCGCCCTGGGCGGACTGCTGCTGGGCTTCCTGATGAAGCGCTGGGACATCAAGCTGCCGACCGTGATCATGCTGTTCCTGGCGCTGGTCGGCGTGTCGCTGTTCGGCCTCGGCTATGACAGCATCGGCGCCTGGCGCGCGGCCGCCTTTACCGCGATGTTCTTTGGCAACGGCGCGGTGGTGGGCTTCTATGCCGCCTTCGCCAAGGGCTTTCCGGCCTTTGCCCGGGCAACCGGAACCGGCTTCGTGCTGGGCGTCGGACGGCTGGGTGCGGCGGGATCGCCGATCATCGCGGGTTACCTGTTCAAGCTGTTCGGGGCCGATCAGTTACTGCTGGTTTCGTTCTGCATGGGGCTGGGTTCGCTGGCCGCGCTGGTGCTGTTCCTGCTGCTGCCGATGCGCGATGGCGACAGCGAAATGGCGGCGCGCGGATAAAGGCCGATTGACCCGCCCCGTTCGCACCATACAGTCGCGAATCGCAACTGAACATTTGAGGAGAGAAGCCAGATGTATTCGCACATGATGGTCGGCAGCAACGACATCGAACGGTCAAAGAAGTTCTACGATGCCACTTTCGCCGCGATCGGCGGCAACCCCGGCATCACCGATGACAAGGGCCGTCTGATCTACATGCACAACGGCGGCTTGTTCCTGGTCACCAAGCCGATCGACGGCGAAGGCGCGACCCCCGGCAACGGCATGACCATCGGCTTTGCCATGGACACCACCGAGCAGGCCGATGCCTGGCACGCCGCGGGCGTGGCCAACGGCGGCAAGGCGATCGAAGACCCGCCGGGCGTGCGCGAAGGCGGGGCGATGAGCCTGTACCTTGCCTATCTGCGCGATCCCGACGGCAACAAGCTCTGCGCGCTCAAGCGCATGTAAGCTTGGCAAAGCTGATTGAAGTAACACCGCAGGGCACCCGTCGCGCGATCACGCGCGACTGGGTGCCCGAAGTGCCTGTGGCGCTCGAATACAACGGCCTGTCCTATGCGGTGATGATGGCCAGCCCGCAGGACCTGGACGATTTCGCCATCGGCTTCGCGCTGAGCGAAGGGCTGGCCGCCAGCGCCGCCGAATGCACCGACATCGCCATCGCCGAAGTGGACCAGGGCTGGATCCTGCGCACCGCGCTGTCCGGGCTGGGGGTTGAACGGCTGACCGAAAGGGTCCGCACCCGCGTGGCCGAATCGAGCTGCGGGCTGTGCGGAATCGAGAACCTGGCCGAAGTGGCGCGCCCCCTGCCCCCGGTTGCCGCCCATGCGCCGATCGAACCCGCCGCGATCTTTGCCGCACTGCATGCCCTGCCCGGCCAGCAGCCGCTGTCCGCCTGGACCGGCGCGGCCCACGCCGCCGCCTGGGTTGCGGAAGACGGCACGATCGGCTGCACGCGCGAGGATGTGGGCCGCCACAACGCGATTGACAAACTGATCGGGGCGATGGCCCGCACCGGACAGCCGCTCAGCCCCGGTTTCATCCTGTCGACCGCGCGGTGCAGTTACGAAATCGTCGAAAAGGCAGTGCGCGCGGGTGCGACCACGCTGGTCTGCGTATCGCTGCCCACCAGCATGGCCGCCACGCGCGCGCGCGATTGCGGGCTCAGCCTGTGGGCGCTGGCCCGCTCGGACAGCGTGCTGCAGGTCTGCTAGCGCGAAAGCAGGAACACCGCGTGTTCGGCGCGCCAGCTGGCCGCCGCGGCGCTGGTCAGCCGGTCGCCCGAAAGGAACCAGGCTCCTTCCACCTTCAGCCCCTTGGCAGCAACCAGATCGCGGAAATCGCTGACCGTGACGTGGTGGATGTTGGGGGTTTCGTACCAAGCGATCGGCAGCAGCCGCGTCACCGGCATGCGGCCATGCCACAGCAGACTGAGCCGGACACGCCAGTGCGCGAAGTTGGGAAAGCTGACAAAAGCCTTGCGCCCGATCCGCAGCAGTTCATCCAGCACCAGGTCGGGGCGCTTGGTGGTTTGCAGCGTCTGGCTGAGGATCGCATAATCGACCGCGCCATCCGGATAGAACGACAGGTCGGTATCGGCATCGCCCTGGATCACCGACAGGCCGCGCGCCACGCATTCGGCCACATTGTGCGGATCCAGTTCCATGCCGCGCGTCGCGGCCTGGCGGGTATCGCGCAGCGCCGCCAGCAGATCGCCATCGCCGCAGCCGACGTCCAGCACCTTGCTGCCCGGCGCAACATTGGCGGCGATGATCGCCAGATCGGGACGGAGTGCGCTCATTGCAGGAACCCCGCGATCACCCGGTCAAGCGCCGGCACATCCAGCAGGAAGCTGTCATGGCCGAATGGCGCGCTGAGCTCGACGAAGCTGACCGGCGCGCCGACCGCGCTCAGCGCATGGGCGATGGTCCGGCTTTCCGCCGTGGGATAGAGCCAGTCGGTATCGAAGCTGACCAGGCAGAACCGCGCCTTCGTGCCCGCAAAGGCATCGGCCAGCCGCCCGCCGTGTTCCTCGGCCAGGTCGAAATAGTCCATCGCCCGGGTGATGTAGAGATAGCTGTTGGCATCAAACCGGTCGGTAAAGCTCAGCCCCTGGTGGCGCAGATAGCTTTCCACCTGGAAATCGGCGTCAAAGCCAAACGTCTTGGCCTCGCGGTCCTGCAGCTTGCGGCCGAACTTTTCGTGCATCCCTTCTTCCGACAGATAGGTGATGTGCGCCGCCATGCGCGCCACGGCCAGGCCGTTTTCCGGGCCCTTGCTGGTCCCGTAATTGCCGTCCTGCCACTTGGGATCAGCCATGATCGCCTGCCGCCCGACTTCGTGAAAGGCGATGTTCTGCGCCGAATGCCGCGCGGTGGAAGCGATCACCAGCACGGCCCGCGCTCGCTCTGGCCAGTTGGCAGCCAGGCTGAGCGCCTGCATCCCGCCCATCGACCCGCCAACCACCGCGTGCAGCTGTTCGATCCCCAGCGCGTCGAGCACCGCCACTTGCGCACGGACCATGTCGCGGATCGTGATGACCGGAAAGCGCATGGCATAAGGCTGGCCATCCGCCGCCAGGCTCGCCGGGCCGGTCGAGCCATAGCAGCCGCCCAGCACATTGGCGCAGACCACAAAAAATCGGTCGGTATCGATCGGCTTGCCCCGGCCGACCATGCGCAACCACCAGCCCGGCTTGCCGGTCACCGGATGGGGGCTGGCCACGCATTGATCACCGGTCAGGGCGTGGCAGATCAGGATCGCGTTGCTCTTGTCGGCGTTCAGCGTGCCATAGGTTTCATAGGCGATGCGCACGCCGCCGAGCTGCTGCCCGCCATCCAGCGGCAGCGGCTGCGCAAGTTCCAGCACGCGGCTGGCAGTCGTGATCGCGGCTTGAGACATATTATTGCTCGACTTGGGCGAGCCGGCGCGGCCTGTCAACCAGCGCGGCGCAGCCGCCAAGGATCAAAGGCTGTCAAACCGCCCCAAGCCTGCTAAGGGCCACGCGCCATGACCAAGACGCCCACCCCCAAGAGCTGGATCGAGGCGATCCACGCCTATGTCCCCGGCAAGAGCACCGGCGCCGACGGGCGGCCCCTGATCAAGCTGTCCGCGAACGAGAACCCGCTGGGCACCAGCCCGGCCGCGCTGGCCGCGCGCGCGGTTGAACCGTCGCGCTATCCCGATCCCGACAGCAAGGACCTGCGCGCAGCGATCGCCGCGCTGCATGGCCTCGATCCGGCGCTGGTGGTGATGGGCACCGGCTCGGACGAGTTGCTGCACCTGGCAGCGCAGGGCTATGCCGGGCCGGGCGATGAAGTGCTGTTCCCGCGCTTTTCCTTCTCGGTCTACGACATTGCCGCGCGGCGCTGCGGGGCAACCCCGGTGGTCGCGCCCGATGCCGATTACGGCACCGATGTCGACGCGCTGCTGGCCTTGGTGAGCGAGCGGACCCGCGTGGTGTTCATCGCCAATCCGAACAATCCCACCGGCAGCTACCTGCCGAGGGGCGAACTGACCCGCCTGCACGCCAGCCTGCCGGCCGACGTGCTGCTGGTGGTCGACCAGGCCTATGCCGAATACGTCGCCCCGGGCGACGAGGACGGCGCGCTGGAACTGGCGGCGGCCCACGGCAACGTGCTGGTCACCCGCACCTTTTCCAAGATCTATGGCCTGGCGGGCGAACGGATCGGCTGGGCGACGGGCGCCGCGCCGCTGATCGACACGCTCAACCGCATTCGCGGGCCGTTCAACGTGTCCAACACCGGGCAGGCGATGGGCCTGGCGGCAGTGCACGACCAGGCTTTCGTGGTCCACGCGCGCGAGCATAACCGTGCCGAGCGCGCCCGCTTTGTCGCCGCGTTGAATGCGCTGGGCAACCACGGCCTGCGCCCCCTGCCGAGCGAGGCGAACTTCGTCCTGATTCTGTTCGAGGGCGCGCTGACCGCCGAGGCGGCCTATAGTGGCCTGGCGGAAGCGGGCTACATCGTGCGCTGGCTGCCGGGCCAGGGGCTACCCCAGGCGCTGCGCATTACCATCGGCACGGCCGAGCAGATGGACGCCATCGCCGCGGCCCTGCGCGCCATGGCGGAGGCCGCGAAGTGAGCTTCCGTTCGGTCGCGATCATCGGGCTGGGCCTGCTGGGCGGATCGACCGGGCTGGCGGTGCGGCAATATCTGCCCGGCTGCGCCACCACCGGCTGGGATGCCAATCCCGCCACGCGCGCCCGCGCGGCAGAGCGCGGCCTGGTGGCGCGCGTCTGCGATACGGCAGTCGAAGCAGTGGCCGATGCCGACCTGGTGATCCTGTGCGTGCCGGTGGGCGCGATGGGCGATGTGGCGCGGCTGATCGCCCCGGCGCTGAAGGCCGATGCGGTGATCAGCGATGTCGGCTCGTCCAAGCAGACCGTGGCCGAAGCGCTGGCCGAGGCCCTGCCCGGCATGGCCGTGGTTCCCGCGCACCCCGTGGCCGGCACCGAACGCTCCGGCCCCGACGCGGGGTTTGCCGCCCTGTTCCAGAAGCGCTGGTGCATCATCACCCCGCCGGCCGATGCCGATCCGGCCAAGGTCGAGGCCCTGCGCCAGTTCTGGGAAACGCTGGGTGCGAAGGTGGAAGTGATGACCCCGCAGCACCATGACATGGTGCTGGCCGTCACCAGCCACCTGCCGCACCTGATCGCCTATACCATCGTCGGCACTGCCGATGATCTTGAAGACGTGACGCAAAGCGAAGTGATCAAATATTCGGCCGGCGGCTTCCGCGACTTTACCCGCATCGCCGCCAGCGATCCGACCATGTGGCGCGACGTGTTCCTGTCGAACAAGGAAGCGGTGCTAAGCATGCTGCAACGCTTCACCGAGGACCTGACCGCGCTGCAACGCGCGATCCGGGTGGGCGACGGCCAGCAGTTGTTCGACCACTTTACCCGCACCCGCGACATCCGCCGCTCGATCATCGAGGAAGGGCAGGACGACGCTCGGCCGGACTTCGGCCGCAGCGATCATTCAGCTTAGCAGGAACAGCAGCCCGACTGCGGTCATCAGCACGGTTCCCGCGATCCCGCCCACTTGCAGACGGCGCGAGATGACCAGCCGGCCCATGACCCTGGGGTTGCGCGCCAGCATCAGGGTCAGCACCATCAGCGGCGGAGCAAGCAGACCGTTGATCACCGCCGCCCAATAAAGCGCGCGCATCGGATCGATTTCCAGCAGGTTGAGCAGGAACCCGCCCAGCGTCGCCACGGCGATGACCCCGTAGAAGGCCTTGGCCTCGGTCGGGCGGCGGTCCAGCCCTTCCTCCCAGCCGAAGGTTTCGGCGATCCCGTATGCAGCCGACCCCGCCAAAACCGGCACGGCCAGCAGGCCGATGCCGATGATCCCGACCGCGAACAGCGCAAAGGTGAAGTCTCCGGCAATCGGGCGCAGGGCCTCTGCCGCCTGATCGGCGGACGCAATCTGGGTGATGCCGTGCTTGTGCAGCGTGGCGGCGGTCGCCACGATGATCGCCAGGGCGGTAATATGGGTCACCGCCATGCCCACCAGCGTATCCACCTTGATCCGCGCGAGGCCCGGACCGGAACTGCGCGGGAACAGGCCAAGCGGACGGCTGTGCAGCCGGTGCTGCTCCTCCACTTCCTGGCCGGATTGCCAGAAGAACAGGTAGGGGCTGATCGTGGTCCCCATGACCGCGACCAGCGCCATCGCGGTCGTCTTGTCGAAGCTCAGGTTCGGCACGGCCAGCCCGCGCAGCATATCGTCAATGTCGACCCCGGCGGCGAAAGGCACGGCGATATAGGCCAGCAGCGAAAGAGTGGTCCACTTCAGCACGCGGACGTAGCGCTCATAGCTGACCAGCACTTCCAGCAGGACCGAAATCAGCCCGAACAGGAAAGCGTAAAGCAGCACCGGTCCCGGAACCAGCAGGTTGAGCGCGGCCGCCATTGCCCCCAGGTCCGCGCCAAGGTTGATGGTATTCGCCACCAGCAGCAGGGTCACCGCCATGATCAGCAACTTGCGGGGATAGTGCCGGCGCAGGTTGTGCGCGATGCCATGCCCGGTGACAGCCCCGATTTCGGCGCAGATCATCTGAATCGACACCAGGAACGGGTAGGAAAACAGCATGGTCCAGGCCAGGCCATAGCCGAACTGCGCACCGACCTGGCTGTAGGTGCCGATCCCGCTGGGATCGTCGTCCGCCGCGCCGGTGACCAGCCCCGGCCCCAGCACTTCGGCGACGGATCGCTTGCTGTCGCTTTCGCTCACGCCGAGGCCACGGGGTTGAGTTCGTTGATCGCCGCCAGGACGCGCGCCTCCACCTCCTCACGCGGGAGCCCGGGCGCAATCGGCTCGGCAAAGCGATAGGTGATGACCCCGGGCCGCTTCAGCCAGCGGTGGTAAAGCGGACCTGAATCCACTGCCACGGCCACCACCGGAAATCCCAGCAGCTTGTAAAGCCCGGCAAAGCCCGCCTGCAGCGGAGCGTGGGTGCCGTGCGGGACGCGGGTTCCTTCGGGAAAGATGACCAGCGGCCGCCCCTCGGCTGCCATGGCCCGCGCCGCGCTCAACATCGCGCGCAGGGCCTTGGCGCCCTGGTCGCGCTCGACCTGAACCACGCCGAAGCGCTGGGCGGCGATGCCCCACAGTGGAATGCGCATCAGTTCC
>JAKPAG010000056.1 GCA_029779535.1 Pseudomonadota bacterium
CGCGATGAAACCGGCGCGGTCGATGTCCGGCCCAACATCTTCGCCCGCAAGAATTCCGGCAGCTACTACACGCCCGACGACCTGGTGCTGCTGATCCTGGACGAAACGCTAGAACCGCTGATCAACGACGCGCACGAAGGCTTTGCCGGGGCAATGGCCAGCCTCAAGCCATCGGACAGCGAAGACTACAAGCTGACCCAGCTGCAAAAGGCGGACCCTGCGAAAGCGATCACCCGCCTGCGCGTCTGCGATCCGGCGATGGGTTCCGGGCACTTCCTGGTCTCTCTGGTCGACCGGCTGACCAATCACGCGCTGGATGCCATGGCAGAGGCCGCCGCGCTGGTGCGCGACAGGCTGGGGCTGGAATACGAAAGCCCGGTGGCGGAAGAAGTGCGCAAGGTGCGCGGGACGATCCGCCACAATGCCGAGGATTCCGGCTGGACCGTGGCGGAAGAGCAGCTGGACGATCCCCAACTGGTCAAGCGCATGGTGCTGAAGCGCTGCGTCTATGGTGCGGACAAGAACCGCATGGCCGTTGAACTGGCCAAGGTTTCGCTGTGGCTGCACACTTTCACGGTAGGGGCGCCGCTGTCCTTCATCGATCACCACCTGGCCTGCGGGGACAGCCTGTTCGGGCTGTGGGTCCGCGATGCGATCGACAAGGCGGGCGCGGGCGGGGAACTGCTGTATATCGAGGAACTGCGCACGGCGGAGCGCCAGGCAGCGACCATGCAGCGGATCGAGGCGCTGACCGATGCCGAGATTGCCGAGGCCCATTCCAGCGCAGAAATGTGGCGCGATGTGGAATTCCAGATCGGCCCGTTCGACAGCTTCGTCAGCTTCATCCACGCGCTGGACTGGCTGGACCTGCCGCGCGCCCAGCGCCCGCTGATCACCCAGTGGCTGGACGGCGGCTTTGGCGATCCCCTGCCGATCGCACGGGGCAAGAAGGAACCCGAAGCCTACCGGGCCAAGCCGGAAGAGGCCGAAGCCTTCCGCGCCATCTGGCAGGCCGCGCGCGAACTGATCGAGGAAGAGCGCTTCCTCAACTGGCAGATCACTTTCCCCGGCGTGTGGAAGAACTGGGCCAGCCGCGAACTGGAAGGCGGCTTCGATGCCGTCATCGGCAATCCGCCGTGGGACCGGATCAAGCTGCAACAGGTCGAATGGTTTGCCGCGCGCAGGCCGGAAATCGCCATGGCGCAGCGTGCTTCGGATCGCGGAAAGATGATCAAGGCGCTGGAAAAGGCGGGCGATCCCCTGTTCGCGGACTATGCCAAGGCGGACCGGCGCGCCGCCGATACCATGCGCATGGCGCGCAAGGGCGGGCATTATCCGCTGCTCAGCCGGGGCGACATCAACCTGTACAGTCTGTTCGTTGAACGCGCGCACCGGCTGGTGAAGCCCGGCGGCATGGTCGGCCTGCTCACCCCCAGCGGCATCGCCAGCGACCTGTCCGCCAGCGAGTTCTTCCGCAAGGTGGCGACCGGCGGGCACCTCAAGGCGCTGTATGATTTCGAGAACAAGAAGGTGTTCTTCCCGGATGTCCACGCCAGCTTCAAGTTTGCGGTGATGGTGGCCAGTCCGGGCCGCGCGTTCGAGGCGGCGAGGTGCGCCTTCTACCTCCACAACGTGGCCGAACTGCATAACCCCGACCAATGCTTCCCGATTGCCGCTGCGGATTTCGCGCGGGTCAATCCCAACACTGGCACCGCGCCGATTTTCCGCACCGCCCGCGATATGGCGCTGACCACCGCGATCTATGCGCGCTGCCCCGTGCTGGTCGACCGCTCCGGCGGGGAGCCGGTGGCGGCATGGCCAGTCAAGTATAACCGAATGTTCGACATGACCAACGACAGCCACCTGTTCCGCACCCGCGCGGAACTGGAAGGCAGCGAAGGCGCATGGCCCATCGGCGGCAACCGCTGGCAGTCACCAAGCGGAGAATGGGTGCCGCTTTACGAAGGCAAGATGGTGCAAGCCTTCGACCATCGAGCGGCTGGTGTAACAGTCAATCCAGATAACGTAAAACGACCCGCACAGCCTTTTGAGACGTCACTAGAACAGCACAAGGATCCACAATGGCTGCCTGATCCGCAGTTTTTTGTTCAGCGCTCAAACACACCGAGACACCAAGACTGGCACCTCGGAATTAAGCACGTGACAGCGGCGACGAACATGAGATCGATGATTGCCGCCATCATCCCGGCTTGTGGTGCCGGAAACTCGCTTCCGGTTTTGGACTTCCCGCGCGATCCCAAATTGGCGAGCTTGGCTGTCACTTGCCTGAATTCAATTCCTTTGGACTTCGTGCTGCGTCAGAAGGTTCAAGGTCAGAATCTAAACTGGTTCATCGTCGAACAACTCCCCGTCATCCCGCCCGCCGCCTACGCCCGCGCCTTCGGGGCGAAAACCGCTGCCGAGATCGTCCGCGAATCCGTGCTGGAACTGACCTACACCGCCCACGACATGGCCCCCTTCGCCCGCGACATGGGCCATGTCGACGAGGCCGGGGAAGTGCGGCCGCCCTTCGTGTGGGACGAGGAACGCCGCCTGCGCCTGCGCGCCCGGCTCGATGCGCTCTATTTCATCCTCTACGGCGTGTTCGATCCCGCCCGCCCCGAACAGTCGCGCGATGATGTGCGCTATATCTATTCCACCTTCCCGATCGTCGAGCGCGAGGAACTGGCCCGCTGGGGCCGCTACCGCAGCCGCGACCTCTGCCTCGCCTGGATCAACGCCCTGATCGCCGGCCAGCCGGATGCGCAAGTGGAGGGTTAGCGGATGGAAGACCGCACCTTTGCCCTGCCCCCCGCCATTGCCGCGCTGGTGCAGGCGCGCGGCGCGCTGCGCGATCACTACCGCCGCGTCCTGCGCGAACAGGGCAGCGAAGTGGACCTGGGCTTCACGCTGGACGGCAACCTGATCGGCGACATTGGCGAGGCGCTGGCCGCCGAACTGTTCGGCGTGCGGCTGGTGGAAACCCGCTCCACCGAAGGGATCGACGGTTATGCCCGCGATGGCCGGACCGTGCAGGTAAAAGCCACCGGCACCGGACGCGGCCCCGCCTTCCGCTGCACCGAAACCCGCGCCGATCACCTGCTGTTCTTCGACCTGGACTTGGAACGCGGGCGCGGCACAATCGCCTTCAACGGGCCGGAACACTACGCGACCCGCAATTTGCCAGATGAATTCCGCAATCAACGCATGATCAGCCGCGCGCAAATCCGGGCCGCCGATTTGCTGGTCAGGGACGAAGAGCGGCTGGAAAGGCTTGCCTGACTGAAAAGCGCAGGATGTCCTAGAACTACCTATCAACCGTGGCGTCTGGTTCATGGTAGTTGGTGAGACCGGTGCTGAAGGACATAGGACAACTACCCCTGGCGGCGAGCGAGTCTTTCGCTCTGTTGCCAAGGGCAGTTCGGTCCTTCGAAGTCATGGCAGTCGGAGCCGACCGTATGCTTATCGGACGCTTCTGGTCGAGAGGTCGCCGGAAGCTTGGTGGTTGCTTGCGACGCTATCCTCCGCGCCGCCGGTCGCCTCTCCACCTTACGGACTAGGCTTGCCAATGTGACCGGCCCCCCCTGGTTTGGCAGTTACGACCTCGCCGCCAGTGTATTGAGCTCCCCGGCGAGGAAGCCCGGCTAAGCCGGGATAGGACAGATCAGGCAGCCTCCCCTTCGATCAGGGCGCGCAGGCTGCGGGCGGTAATGATGGTGCGCTTGCCGAACTTGCGCGCCTCCAGCCGACCCTCGTTGATCAGCTGATAGATATAGGTCCGGCCAAAGGTGCTGACCCTGCACGCGTCGCTGACCGAATAGGCCAGCGGGGCAAGGGCCTCGGCTGAAAGTGCTTCCGAGTGGAGCGCGACGATTACGGAGTCCGGTCGGCGTCAATGATGATGGCCGATAGGTGGCCGCGCCGGTTGGTGAATTCTGGCGACCATTTGCTGTTGCGAGGAGCAACCGGCGAGCGACAATTACGACGCTGGG
>JAKPAG010000070.1 GCA_029779535.1 Pseudomonadota bacterium
GCCGCGCCGGATCAACGGCCACGCAGCACCACCCCGTTCGGCCCCATCCGCACCGCCTGCGATCCGGTCAGCCCCGGGAAGGTCGGCCACAGCCCCTGGACCAGCGCCAGCCGGCTTTCCGAAGGGCCACCGGCTTGCCGCTCATACATCCAGTAGTTGCGCATCACGATGTTCACGTAGCCGCGCGTTTCCCAATAGGGGATGCTTTCGATCCACAGCAGCGGATCGCCCTGGTCGCGGATTTCGCTGTTCCAGCGCGTTACCGGGGCAAGGCCCGCGTTATAGGCGGCCATCACCTTGGGCAGCAGGCCCTGGGTGCCGCTCGAATCCTTGAGCATCTGCAAGTGCTGCTGCCCGAAGGCGAGGTTGATCGCGGGCTTGGCGAGGTCCGCCGGAGTGCCGGACACGCCCAGATCGGCGGCGTGGTCACGCGCCGCGGCGGGCATGATCTGCATCAGGCCCTTGGCCCCGGCCGGGCTGGTGACATTGGTGCGGAACACCGATTCCTGCAGCGCATGGGCATAGACCAGCGCGGGATCGACCCGCCAGCCGGTGGCCGGAGTCCACTTGGGCGTGGGGAAACGGGCAGCGGGTTCGGCCTTGCCGCCGCGCGGGGCGTTATAGGCCATCCACAGCTGCGTTCCGGGCAGGCCCAGGTCGCGGGCGAGGCGGGTCAGCGGCTGGTACTGGTCCGCCCCGCCGATCCGCGCCTGATAGCGCAGCACTTCGTCGGCGCGGCCATCCTGGCCCACTTCGGCCAGCGCGGCGGCGGCGCGCACGGTCGGCACGTCGCGCAGGCGCTGCCAGTCGGCCTGGGTGAAATCGGGGGCCTCGTGGGTTTCGGGAACCTTGATCCCGAGTTGTTCCAGCGCGAGCATGCCATAGAGCGTTTCGTCCATCCGCGCCGCCAGGCGCAGCGGCGCGGCGGCCTTGTCCGGCTGGCGGCAGCGCACGTAGGCGCGGCTTTGCCAATACCAGGCGGCGGCGGTCAGCTCGGCATTCTCGGATCCGGCGGCGGCCTTGGCAAAGGCATCGGCGGCGCCGGCGCAGTCGTTCAGCCGCCAGGCAGCAAGGCCAGCTGTCCACCAGCCTTCGGCCACCCACGGTCCGGCGCCATCGGCCACGCCCTGGGCGGCGGCATAGGCGCTGGCATCGTCGTTCTCGATATAGAAGCTCCACGCCACCTTGGCGCGCCATTCGGCCCGTGCGGCTTGCGAAAGCTGGCTGTCGATCCCGTCGAGCAGGGCCTTGGCCCCGGCCGGGTCGTCGGCCTTGATCTTGGCGAGGATGCCGGCGGACACCGCGCCGGGCATGGTGCCGTCGTTGGTATCGCGCGGGCGGATCCGCTTGGGCCGGCTGGGCAGGGTGGCCAGGGCATTGGCGGCGGGCAGCGGCGGCAGCGCGGCGGCCCCGCGCTTGGCCGCCAGCGCGGCGATTTGTTCGGCCTGGGGCAGGCCGACGCCGGTGGCGAGCCACTGGTTCAGCGCGTCCAGTTCGATCCTGGGCGATCCCGGCGCAAGGTAGTATTCGGCCTTGGCCACCGCGTGCAGCGGGCCATCGGCCTTTTGCGCGAACATGGCCTGGACCCTGGTCCAGTCACCCTTGTCGATCGCGGCGAACAGGTCCTTGTAATAGGCGCGTTCGTCCTGGCTGAGCAGCGCGGGCACCGCGCTGCGATCGGCGCGGCCGCGGAAATAGTCCACCGCCGCGGCATTGGCATGGGCCAGCCCCGGCAGCGCGGCAATCGCTCCTGCCAGCAAAGCCGCCGCCATCCTTGCCTGCGCAAGCTTGGTCACGTTCAAACGTCTACCCCGTCCAGTCGAGCAAGGCCTGCCACAGCCGGGCCTTGCCACGTGGTCGCGCCCCCAGAATGTCCAGTCCCGGCGCGGTCAATACCGGCCATATAGCGCCGCCATGGTTAAAATGGGTGAAAGGATCGGCAGTTTTCGCCGGATCGTGGCCAAGCAGCGACGAGATGTTGCTACCCAGCAGCAACAGCCGCTGCGGCGCGGCCAGGGCGATGTGATGGGCCAGCACCTGGCCCAGCCCGGCGGCGGCCAGTGCGGACCAATCGGGCAGGGGGGTATGGCGCGGCAGACAGGCGGCCACATAGACCTGCGCGGGGTCCATCCCCAGCGCGCCCAGGATCGCGCCGAGCAACTGCCCCTGCGGCCCGGACAGCAGCTCGGCCTCGTCGGCCGATTCGGGCTGTTCGACCAGCACCATCAGCGGCGCCTTGGCTGGGCCGCGCGGCGGCACGCGGCGCTCGGTCATGCCATGGTCCAGCGAGGGTTCGGTCAGCCACCAGGCGACGAATTCGGGCAGGATGGCGGGCAGATCGGCCGGATTGCCGCCAATCCGTTCGGGTTCCGGCTCGGGCGGCGGGGGCGGCGCGGCGGTGGGCGCGGGCCCGGCCGCAGCGGCGGCATCGGCCTTGCCCAGCCAGTCGCGCGCCTCGTCGGTAAAGTGCAGGTCCACCCCCGCATCGCGCCACCAGCCGATTGCCGCGGCAAGATCGCCTGGCATCAGGGGCGCGCGGGGCGCAGTTTGTCCGTGCAAAGTCACATTGCGGTCTTGACCTGCCGCAGCGCAGCAATCAAGGCTCGATCGCGAAGTTTGACTACGAATGCACAGGGACGGGACAAGGCCATGAGCGAACGCGAATCGATGCCCTATGACGTCGTCATCGTCGGCGGCGGCCCCGCCGGCTTGGCGGCGGCGATCAGGCTGAAGCAGGTAAATGCCGATCTTTCGGTCTGCATCCTGGAAAAAGGGTCCGAAGTGGGCGCCCACATCCTGTCGGGTGCGGTGGTCGATCCCAAGGCGCTGGACGAGCTGCTGCCCGATTGGCGTGACCAGGGCTGCCCGATGGCCGAAACCCCGGTTACCGACAACTGGCACTGGGTGCTGACCAAGGGCAAGCACCTGCCGATCCCGCACTGGCCGATGCCTCCGTTCATGTCGAACGACGGCAACTATACCGGCAGCCTGGGCAACCTGTGCCGCTGGCTGGCCGGCAAGGCCGAGGAACTGGGCGTCGAAATCTTCCCCGGCTTCCCCGCCAGCGAAGTCCTTTATAACGAGGATGGCTCGGTCAAGGGCGTGGCCACGCAGGACATGGGCATTGCCAAGGATGGCAGCCACAAGGGCGATTACCAGCCCGGCATGGAACTGCATGCCAAGTACACCTTCTTTGCCGAAGGCGCGCGCGGCCACCTGACCAAGCAGGTCAAGGCGCGGTTCGACCTGGAAGCCGATTGCCAGCCGCAGGTTTACGGCATCGGCATCAAGGAACTGTGGGACATCGATCCCGACAAGCATGTGCCGGGCCGGGTGATCCACACCCAGGGCTGGCCGCTGTCGGAAAGCGACAGCTGGGGCGGCGGGTTCCTCTACCACCAGGCGAACAACCAGGTCGCGCTCGGTTTCGTGACCGCGCTCGATTACAAGAACCCCTACGTCTATCCGTTCGAGGAATTCCAGCGCTGGAAGCAGCACCCGGCGATCAAGGCGATCCTCGAAGGCGGGCGCCGCGTGTCCTATGGCGCGCGCGCGATCAACGAAGGTGGCTGGCAGTCGGTTCCCCGGCTCGACTTCCCGGGCGGCGCGCTGATCGGCTGCTCGGCCGGCTTCGTCAACGTGCCCCGGATCAAGGGCAGCCACACCGCCATGAAGAGCGGGATGCTCGCCGCCGAAGCCGCGGCCGCCGCGATCGCCTCGGGCCGCGAAGCCGATTCGATGAGCGAATATGACGCCGCCGTGCGCGAAAGCTGGATCGCCAAGGAACTGAAGCTGGTCCAGAACGCCGAACCGCTGGTCGCCAAGTGGGGCGGCGGGCTTGGCACCATGTTCGCCGGGGCCGATATGTGGCTGCGCACCCTGTTCGGGTTCGGCCTGGCGAAGCCGATGAAGCACCACCGCGACTGCGAGGCGATTGGCCGCGCGGACCTGTACCAGCCGATCAATTATCCCAAGCCGGACGGGGTGTTCAGCTTCGACCGCCTGTCGAGCGTGGCGCTGTCCTTCACCAACCACGAGGAAGACCAGCCCTGCCACTTGCAGCTCAAGGACCCGGCGGTTCCGGTCGAGGTCAACCTCAAGCTCTATGCCGGGCCGGAAGCGCGCTATTGCCCGGCGGGGGTCTATGAATTCCTCGGCGTCGAGGAAGGCAACCCGCGCCTGCAGATCAACGCGCAGAACTGCGTGCACTGCAAGACCTGCGACATCAAGGACGCCACCCAGAACATCACCTGGGTAACGCCGGAGGGCGGCGGTGGGCCCAACTACCCCAATATGTGAGACCGCCTACGCCAAGATCAACCTCGCGCTGCATGTCCGCAGGCGGCGCGAGGATGGCTATCACGAGCTGGAAACGCTGTTCGCCTTCGTCGATGCCGGCGATGGCCTTGGCGCCGTGCCGGCGCCGCGCGATGACCTGATCCAGTGTGGTGAGTTTGGCGCGCAACTGGATGATCCGGCTGGCAATATCGTGATGCAGGCGCTGGCCGCGCTGCTCCGGCCGCAGCCCTGGGCGGTGACCCTGGACAAACGCCTGCCGGTCGCTGCTGGCCTCGGCGGCGGGTCGGCCGATGCGGGCGCGCTGTTCCGCATGGTCGAGCGCGAATGCGGCCTCCCGGATGACTGGCACGAGCGCGCGGCTGCCCTGGGCGCGGATGTGCCGGCCTGCGTGCGCAGCCAGGCCTGCCTGGGGCGCGGCACCGGGACCGAGCTGGAGCCGGTGGAGAACGATCTGGCCGGAACGCCGGTCCTGCTGGTCAACCCGCGCCTGCCGCTCGCCACCGGGCCGGTGTTCAGGGCCTGGGACGGAGTGGACCGCGGCGCCATGCCGACCGGCAGCGCGGGCGAGATCGCCCGGACCGGCCGCAACGATCTGGAAGCGCCTGCCATCGCGCTGTGTCCGCAGATTGCCGATGTGCTGGCCGCGCTGCGCCAGACCGGCGCCTGGCTGGTGCGGATGAGCGGCTCGGGCGCAACCTGTTTTGCGCTGTATGACGATCCGGCCCGGCGCGACGCGGCACGCGCGGTCCTGCCGGCGCAGTGGTGGCAACTGGCGGGAGCCTTGCGGTGAAGGAACACGAAGCCTGGCGGCTGGTCGGCACCCCCCGGTTCGGGGGCATCCTGGTCGTCTCGGATCATGCCAGCAACCGCGTGCCGGACGACATCGACCTGGACATCGATTCCGCCTTGCTTGGCCAGCATATCGCGGTCGACATCGGGGTGCGCGAAATTGGCGAGTTGATGGCCGCTCAAGCAGGGATCGCTGCGTTTCAGGGCAATGTCAGCCGCCTGGTGTGCGACTTCAACCGCGAGATGCACGGCCCCGCCGTGTTCCCGATTGCCAGCGATGGCCACGCCATTGCGGGCAACATGCTCGATCATTCGGCGCACCTCGCCCGGCTCGACCGCTTCTACCATCCCTACCACGAGGCGCTCTCCGTCGTGCTGAACGAGACGCCCCCGGCACTGATCGTCTCGCTCCACAGCTTCACCCCGCAGCTGGCGACGCATCCCGAACAGGCCCGTCCTTGGCAGGTTGGCGTGCTTTACAACCACGACGAACGCGCCGCCCGCCTCGCGATTCCGTTGCTGGCGGCCGAAGGGCTGGTGGTGGGCGATCAGCAGCCCTATTCGGGCCATCTGCTCAACGAAACGATGAACCGTCACGCCGAAGCGGAAGGGCGGCCCTACCTGGGGATCGAGATCCGCCAGGACCAGATCGGTCATGCCGCCGGCCAGGCCGAATGGGCAGCCCGGCTGGCACGGATTTGCAATGAAGTGGCGTTGAAGCTGGGAGACTAGCGGTGTAGGGACAGCCCGGATTGCCCCGTAGGCGCAAGATTCTGTCCGGAGTTCCCCATGCCCGCTTACCGTTCCCGCACTTCCACCCATGGCCGCAACATGGCCGGCGCCCGCGGCCTGTGGCGCGCCACGGGGATGAAGGACGGCGATTTCGGCAAGCCGATCATCGCCGTGGTCAACAGCTTCACCCAGTTCGTGCCGGGCCACGTCCACCTCAAGGACCTCGGCCAGATGGTCGCCCGCGAGATCGAGGCGGCGGGCGGGGTTGCCAAGGAATTCAATACCATAGCGGTCGATGATGGCATCGCGATGGGGCACGATGGCATGCTCTATTCGCTGCCCAGCCGCGACCTGATCGCCGACAGCGTCGAATACATGGTCAACGCCCACTGCGCTGATGCGATGGTCTGCATTTCCAACTGCGACAAGATCACGCCGGGCATGCTGATGGCGGCGATGCGGATCAACATCCCGGTAGTGTTCGTCTCGGGCGGGCCGATGGAAGCCGGCAAGGTGGTCCTGGACGGCAAGGAAGTCGCGCTCGACCTGATCGACGCGATGATCGCTGCCGCCGACGACAGCTATTCTGACGAGGAAGTGCAGGAAATCGAACGCAATGCCTGCCCGACCTGCGGGTCGTGCAGCGGCATGTTCACGGCCAACTCGATGAACTGCCTGACCGAGGCGTTGGGCCTGTCGCTGCCCGGCAACGGCTCGGTCCTTGCCACTCACGCCGACCGCAAGGAGCTGTTCCTGCGGGCCGGGCGGCTCGCGGTGGAACTGTGCCGGCGTTATTACGAACAGGACGATGCCAGCGTCCTGCCGCGCGCGATTGCCAATTTCGCCGCCTTCGAAAACGCGATGAGCCTGGACATCGCGATGGGCGGATCGACCAACACCGTGCTGCACCTGCTGGCCGCCGCGCAGGAAGCCGGGGTTGATTTCACCATGAGGGACATCGACCGCTTGAGCCGCAAGGTGCCCTGTCTGTCCAAGGTCGCGCCGGCCAAGAACGACGTTCACATGGAAGACGTTCACCGCGCTGGCGGGATCATGGCGATCCTGGGCCAACTGGACCGCGCCGGGCTGCTCCACACCGAATTGCCCACGGTCCACAGCCGCACGCTGGGCGATGCGCTGAACCAGTGGGACATCTCCCGGACCAACGATCCCGCCGTGCAGACCTTCTTCAAGGCCGCGCCGGGCGGCGTGCCGACGCAGACCGCCTTCAGCCAGAACCGCCGCTGGAACGAGCTCGATCTGGACCGCGAGAACGGCGTGATCCGCAGCAAGGAACACGCCTTCAGCCAGGACGGCGGGCTGGCGGTGCTTTATGGCAACATCGCGCTCGACGGCTGCATCGTGAAGACCGCCGGGGTGGACGAAAGCATCCTGAAATTCGCCGGGCCGGCCAAGGTCTATGAAAGCCAGGACGCCGCCGTCACCGCGATCCTCACCGGCCAGGTCGAAGCCGGTGACGTGGTGGTGATCCGCTATGAAGGACCCAAGGGCGGGCCGGGTATGCAGGAAATGCTCTATCCCACCAGCTACCTGAAGTCGAAAGGGCTGGGCAAGGCCTGCGCGCTGCTGACCGATGGTCGCTTTTCGGGCGGCACGTCCGGCCTGTCGATCGGCCATGCCTCGCCCGAAGCGGCCGAAGGCGGGGCGATCGGCCTGGTTGAAACCGGCGACCGGATCGAGATCGACATTCCCGGCCGCACGATCAACCTGATGGTGTCAGACGATGAACTGGCCCGCCGCCGCGCGGCGCAGGATGCCAAGGGCTGGCAGCCGGCCAAGGAACGCCCGCGCAAGGTCTCGGTCGCGCTGCAGGCCTATGCCGCGATGACCACCAGCGCGGCCCGCGGCGCAGTGCGCGACATTTCGCAGCTCAAGCGGGGCTGAGCGGCAGTGCGGCGCCCGGCCTGCCTGCTTGCCCTGCCGCTGCTGCTGGCGGCTTGTCAGCAGCACGGTGCGGATGCCGGGCAGGCCGGCGAGCCGATTTATTGCGCGCTGGCCGGGGCGAAGGAATTCACGACCGAGTGCCGCCTGGAACGGGTGATGCTGGACGGGCGGCAGACCTTCGTGATCCGTCATCCCGATGGCGGATTTCACCGGCTTGAAGCCAGCGCGGACGGGCAGAACCTGCTTGCTGCTGATGGCGCCGACGTGACCCAATCGGCGCGCAAGGGGGATCGCTATGAAGTGATCCTTGGGCAGGACCGTTATGTCGTGCCCGTTCAGGCTCCGGCGAATGCTGCGGCCCGATAACCAGATCCTGACCGTGGCGCAGATGCGCGCGGCGGAACAGGCGTTGATCGAGCGCGGCACTTCGGTCGACCAGCTGATGCAGATCGCGGGGCGCGGCGCGGCCGAATGGGTCTGGCGCGTGGCGGGCCGCCGCCGCGTGACCGTGCTGTGCGGGCCCGGCAACAATGGCGGCGACGGCTACGTCATTGCCGAGGCGCTGCGCGAGCGGGGCAGGACGGTCTGCGTGATCGCCGCCTGCGATCCGCGCACCGATGCCGCCCGAAACGCCCGCGCGCTGTACCACGGCGAAGTGTTGGCACCGGACGAGGCCCCGGCTGGCGAGGTGTTGGTCGATTGCCTGTTCGGCAGTGGCCTGACCCGGCCGCTGGGCGATGGCGATGCCGCGCTGCTGCGCCGCCTCGCCGCCAGCCACGCCATGCGCATTGCCATCGATGTGCCGAGCGGGATCGACAGCGACAGCGGCGCGGCGCTCAATCCCGATTTGCCGCAGTGGCAGCTGACCGTGGCGCTGGGGGCATGGAAGCCGGCCCATTTCCTGATGCCCGCCTGCGCCGCGATGGGCGAGGTGCGCCTGGTGTCGATCGGCGTCGATGCCGTCGCGGGAGCGGCGCACCTGGTCACGCGGCCCGCGCTGGCTATCCCGGCGGCGGACAGCCACAAGTACCGGCGCGGGCTGCTTGGCGTGGTTGGCGGGGCGATGCCTGGTGCGGCCCTGCTGGCCGCGCGCGCGGCCCAAGGGGCAGGTGCGGGCTATGTCCGCTTGCTGACGGACCAGCCGGTGCCAGGTGCTCCGGCCGATCTCGTGGTCGAAGACGCGCCGTTGGCCGATGCCCTGGCCGATCCGCGCTACAACGCATTGCTCATCGGCCCAGGCCTTGGCCGCGATGGCGCGGCGATTGAGCGGCTGACGCTGGCTTTGGCCGAACCGTTCCCCGTGGTGCTGGATGCCGATGCGCTGGTCCTGCTCGCCCCGCGCCTGCTGGCTGAGCGCTTGGTGCCGCTGATCGCCACCCCGCACGAAGGCGAATTGCAGGCGCTGGAACGCGCCTTTGACTGCGCCGGGGGCGAGACCAGGCCGGACCGGGCGCGAACCCTTGCGCAGCGCAGCGGCATGGTGGTGGTGGCCAAGGGGCCCGACACGGTAATCGCCGCGCCCGATGGCTCGTTGGCCCTGGCTCCGCGCGGCCCAAGCTGGCTGTCCACGGCAGGTACGGGTGACGTGCTGGCCGGGGCGATTGCCAGCCGGTTGGCCAATGGGGCCGATCCCTTCGTTGCCGCGTGCCAGGGGGTGTGGCTGCACGGCGCGGCGGCGCGGCGCTGCGCGCCGAGCTTTTCCGCAGGGCAGCTTGCGGCCGCGGTGCAGAGCGCCTACGCCGCCTGCCTGTGAGCCAGCCAGAAGAAATCATTCGCATTGCCGCCAAGGGCGACGGGATCACCGCCTCGGGCCGCTTTGCCTGGGGCGCGGCCCCGGGCGATCTGCTGCACGAGGACGGGACGCTTGAGCCCGGCCCGCACCATGTCACCCCGCCATGCCGCCACTTCGGCCGCTGCGGCGGATGCCAGTTGCAGCAACTGGACGAGGAGAGCCTGGCCCAGTTCGTCGAAGCGCGGGTGGCCAATGCCTCGACCTCGCAGGAACTGGGCGCCGAAGCGATCCTGCCGCCCCACCTGTCGCCGCCGGCCAGCCGCCGCCGCGCCAGCCTGCGCGCCGAAAGCTCGCAGGGGCGGGTGGTGATCGGCTTCCGCGAGGCGCGCTCGCACCGGTTGGTCGAACTGGGCGAATGCCCGGTGCTGCGGCCCGAAATCGTCGCCATCCTGCCGCCGCTGCGCAAGCTGCTGATCAAGCTGGGGCAGGGCCAAGGGCAGAAAGGCGGCAAGGCGAAAGGCAAGCATACCCATGCCAAACTGGCCGCCGACATCGAGTTGACGTGGATCGACCAGGGACTGGACCTGGGGATCAAGGGGCTGAGCTACGAAGGGCTGGCCGCGACCGAGGCGCTGCTGGACTTCGCCCGCGATCACGCGCTGGCGCGGCTGACGATGGATGCGGGCTATGGTCCCGAAACCGTGTGGGAGCCGGAACCGGCGACGGTGACGCTGGGGACGGTGGCGGTCCCGTTCCCGCCGGGATCGTTCCTCCAGGCAACGCTGGATGGCGAACAGGCGCTGGTTGGCGCGGCGCGCGACTGGCTGGGCGGCGCAGCCAGTGTGGCCGACCTGTTCGCGGGGCTGGGCACTTTCGCTTTCGCGCTGGCCGGGCCGCAGACCAAGGTGCTGGCGGTCGAAGCCGCCCGCGATGCGCACCTTGCCTGCAAGGCTGCCGCGGGGCGCACCGGCCTGCCGGTCCACAGCCTGCACCGCGACCTGTTTCGCAACCCGTTGCTACCCGATGAACTGAACCGCTTTGCCGCCGTGGTGCTTGACCCGCCGCGTGCCGGGGCGCGCGAGCAGGTGGAACGACTTGCCGACAGCACGGTTCCCCGCGTGGCCTACATCAGCTGTAACCCGTCCAGCTGGGCGCGCGACGCCGCACTGCTGATCGATGCCGGCTACGTGCTGAAGGAACTGCGCCCGGTCGGCCAGTTCCGCTGGTCGACCCACGTCGAACTGGCCAGCCTGTTCGTGCGTGAAGGGTAATACCAAGCTGCACTGCTCCTGACCCATGAGGACGGATTCTGGCGGTTCTCGGCAAGGAGCGTCCGAAGTGGTGATGTGGTTCATCATTACGAGGACGCGACGCAGTCCGAGGGCCGCCGGAATCCGCCTGCGGTTGCCATTTCCCGCCCGCTGGACTTCGTCGCAGCCTTGCCACGATGCCCCGCATCGCGGCTTCGCCTGCTCCTTGCCAGCGAACGGGAAATGGCAATCCTCATGGGTCAGGAGCAGTGCAGGTTGGTATTAGGGCTGTCTGACAAGCAAATGGGGCCGACGTTTCCGCCAGCCCCACGCTACGCCTTCCAGGCTTCCGGGCGGTTTGGGCGATCGCTGCTACCGCGCTTGTCCGACCTTGCCACTGTGACGCTACCTTGGCACTTCGCATGCCATTGCACCGTAAGTGCCTTTGCCTCTGAGGAGGACCACGTCGTGATGCTCGTCGCATCGGGTAGGCCGACTTGAGCGGTGGTTTCCACGGGGGAACCGGCTTTCATCGCCCGGCCACCGTTTCCGGCGTCCGGTCCCGTCAGGCGGGGGTTGCGGATCGGGGATCCGTTTTCCTCCGCCTGGCGGTTCCGTGACCACATCGCTGTTGCCGTCCCGGATTTCCGTTTCGCTGCGCCGAAACGCTGCTTACCCTTCATCCGGTCCTGGTCACTGCCTTGTGATCAACCGGCACCATGCCATTCGCTGCATCTGCGGTTCGCCAGATTCAGGCCGAAGCCATCCTGAGGCGTGTTTTCCGATACTGCTGCGGGCCTTGCTGCCAGCATCGTGACGTTTTCATTTTCCTATCCATGTCAGTGGTTTCCCACCGAAACTTCAAGTCCGATTTCACCGTCTCGATAAAGTGAAGCTGCGCCTGTTGCCCGAGTCTGGCAAGCGCGCGCAGCCCAACTTATCCACAGGCGCCCCATTTGTCGGTGGATAAGTCGGGTCTTGCGGTGGACAGAATCGGAATACGCCGTCAAACGGCGCGATTTTCTTTCGTCCGGGTCAGAAGTTGCGGCGATCGCGCGTGGCCAGCAGGCGCAGGCGCAGCGCGTTGAGCTTGATGAAGCCCGCCGCGTCCTTCTGGTCATAGGCGCCGGCATCGTCCTCGAAAGTGACGTGGCGCTCGGAATAGAGGCTGTCAGGGCTCTTGCGGCCGACGACCTGGGCCAGGCCCTTGTACAGCTTGAGCCGCACCGTGCCGTTGACCCGCGCCTGGCTGTGGTCGATCGCGGCCTGCAGCATCTCGCGCTCGGGCGCAAACCAGAAGCCGTTGTAGATCAGCTCGGCATATTTCGGCATCAGCTCGTCCTTGAGGTGCGCCGCGCCGCGATCCAGCGTGATCTGTTCGATGCCGCGGTGCGCGCGGGCATAGATCTCGCCGCCCGGGGTCTCGTACATGCCGCGGCTCTTCATGCCCACGAAGCGGTTCTCGACCAGGTCGAGCCGGCCGATGCCGTGCTTCTTGCCCAGCGCGTTCAGCTCGGTCAGCAGGGTTGCCGGGCTCATCGCCACGCCGTTCAGCGCCACGCCATCGCCCTTTTCAAAGTCGATGGTGATGTATTCCGGCTGGTCGGGCGCGTTTTCCGGGTGGTCGGTGCGCGAATAGACGTAGTCCGGGGTTTCTTCCCACGGATCTTCCAGCACCTTGCCCTCGGACGAGGTGTGCAGCAGGTTCGCGTCGGTCGAGAAGGGGCTTTCGCCACGCTTGTCCTTGGGCACCGGGATCTGGTGCTGTTCGGCCCAGGCGATCAGCGCGGTGCGGCTGGTCAGGTCCCATTCGCGCCACGGCGCGATCACCTTGATGTCCGGGGCGAGGGCATAGGCCGACAACTCGAAGCGGACCTGGTCGTTGCCCTTGCCGGTGGCGCCGTGGGCGATCGCATCGGCGCCGGTTTCGCGGGCAATCTCGATCAGGCGCTTGGAAATCAGCGGGCGGGCGATCGAGGTGCCGAGCAGGTAATCGCCTTCGTAGCGGGCATTGGCGCGCATCATCGGGAAGACGAAGTCGCGCACGAATTCCTCGCGCAGGTCGTCGATGTAGATATCCTTGTCGGGCACGCCCATCAGCTTGGCCTTGGCGCGCGCCGGTTCCAGCTCCTCGCCCTGGCCAAGATCGGCGGTGAAAGTCACCACTTCACAGCCATAGGTGACCTGCAGCCACTTGAGGATCACGGAGGTGTCGAGACCGCCGGAATAGGCGAGGACGACTTTCTTGATATCGGACATTCGGGCGACTCCCGCTCAAAACACGCGCGGCGGCGCCTAACAGGCAGGGGCGAAGGGCGCAACCGCTACTCGGCGGCGGCACGCTCCAGGTGCCATTCGGGTGCTTCGTCCAGCGCGGAGAGGCGCGCGGCTTCGGTGTTGATGTAGTCACGGGTCATCGGCACGGCGCTGCGGCGCTTCACGCTCTGGATATGGAAGTTGACCATGCCGCCGTGGCGGAAGCTCTGCTCTGCGCCCGCCAGGTAGAATTGCCACATGCGGAACAGGCGCGCGTCATAGAGCGCGGTGATCTCCGCCTCGTGCAGGCAGGTGCGGCGGTACCATTCGGCCAGGGTGTGGGCATAGTGGTAGCGCAGCACCTCGATGTCCGCGATCTCCCAGCGATTGCGCTCCAGCGCGCTGACCAACTCGCTCATCGCCGGGATGTAGCCGCCGGGGAAGATGTACTTGCGGGTCCACTTGTCGGTCGTGCCCGGCGGGCCGGTGCGGCCGATGGTGTGGGTCAGCATGATCCCATCGTTATCGAGCAGCTCGTTCGTCTTGGCGAAATATTCGCCGAAATGCGGCGCGCCGACGTGTTCGATCATCCCCACGCTGGTGATCCGGTCGAACTGGCCGGTCACGTCGCGGTAATCGATCAGCTGGAACTTGACCTTGTCCGCCACGCCCGCCGCCTCGGCCCGTTCCTGCGCGAACTTGACCTGGTCGGGAGCGAGGCTGACGCCCAGCACCTCGCAGCCGAAATGGCGATTGAGATAGAGCGCAAGGCCGCCCCAGCCGCAGCCGATGTCGAGCACCCGCATGCCCGGCTGCAGCCGCAGCTTGGCCGCGATCAACGCCTTCTTGTCAACCTGCGCGCGTTCCAGCGAATTGGCCGGATCGCGGAAATAGGCCATGGTGTATTGGCGGTCTTCGTCCAGGAACAATTCGTAGAACTGGCGGGTCAGGTCATAGTGGTGGACCACGTTGGCGCTGGCCTTGCCGCGCAGGTTGACCTGGTCGGCGCGGGCGGCGAGCCAGTCCACCGCGCGCTTCAGCGTGCTGGGCGGCTTGAGATTGCCGTCCGGACGGTTGGCGTTGCGCATGACCAGCAGCACCATGTCGCGGATGTCGTGCGGCGGTTCGACCACCAGCCGCCCGTCCATGTAGGCTTCGCCCGCGCCGACGCGCGGATCGCGGGCGACGTGGAAGGCGGCGCCTTTGTCGGTAAAGCGGATGCGGACGGGATCGGCGGCAGGATCGCCGTATTCGCGGGTCGAGCCATCATGGTCGGTCACCACCAGGCGGCCGTCTCGGACCAGGGCTCTGAGCATCTTGTCAAGCAGCCACATAGCCGGAGAGACTACGCCGCATTTGCGGCCTGACAAGGTGGAATCAGCGCTGCCGGCCGTGCCATTCGCCTTGCCAATCGTTCGGCCTGACGGCACACACCGCGCCATCCAGAAATTTGCTCTCCCGGAGATTCCATGACCTTGCGTCGACTGTTGCTGACCAGCGCACTGATCGCCACCCCGCTTACCGTTCCTTCGGCTGCTTTTGCCGATGAAGGCATGTGGACCTTTGACGGTTTCCCCGCCGCGCGGATGCAGAAGGATTATGGCTGGTCGCCCGACCAGGCCTGGCTCGACAAGGTGCGCGGCGCTGCCGTGCGGCTGACCGGCGGCTGCTCTGCCAGCTTCGTCTCGCCCGAAGGCCTGATCCTGACCAACCACCACTGCATCGTGTCCTGCGCGCAGGACCTGTCGACCGCCGACAACGACCTCGTTGCCAATGGCTTCGTTGCCGACGACCGGACCAAGGAACGCAAGTGCCCCGGCCAGCAGGCCGAAGTGGTCACCGCGATTACCGACGTTACCGGCTCGATCAAGGGCGCGATCGGCGCGGCCACCGGGCAGGCGCTGGTCAAGGCGCGCGATGCCGCGATCGCCAATCTGGAAAAGCAGGGCTGCACCGATACCAAACTGACCCGTTGCCAGGTGGTGACGCTGTTCGGCGGCGGGCAGTACAAGCTGTACCAGTATCGCAAGTATTCCGACGTTCGCCTAGTCTGGGCGCCGGAATTCCAGGCCGCCTTCTTCGGCGGTGACCCGGACAACTTCAACTATCCGCGCTATGCGCTCGATGCCTCGTTCCTGCGCGCTTACGAGGACGGCAAGCCGGTCAAGGTCGCCAGCCACCTCAAGTGGAACCCGCGTGCGCCCCAGCCGGGCGAAGCGACCTTCGTGGTCGGCAATCCGGGCTCGACCCAGCGTCTGTTCACCACCGATCAGCTCGCCTTCCAGCGCGAAGTGTCGCTGCCGATCACACTGGCGATCTATTCGGAACTGCGCGGCCGCCTGATTGCGGCGATGGAGCAGAGCGAGGCGAAGAAGCGCGAAGGCGCCGATACCCTGTTCGGGATCGAGAACAGCCTGAAGGTCTATATCGGCCGCCAGCAGGCGCTGAACAGCCCCGCTTTCACCGCGCGGCTGGCTGCGGCCGAAGCCGATCTCAAGGCGAAGAGCGCCGGCAACGCCGCAATTGGCGATCCGTGGGGCGATGTGAAGCAGGCGGTCGGCGCCTACCGCGAGGTCTATCTGCCCTATCGCTTCGTCGTGCCGATGAGCCAGCTTTACGACTATGCCGAAACGCTGGTCCGCGCGGCCGAGGAACGCGGCAAGCCCAATGCCGATCGCCTGCCCGGCTTCACCGATTCCAGCCTGCCGCTGACCGAAAAGCAACTGCTGGACGAGCGCCCGGTCTATCCCTGGCTGGAACAGCTGCAGCTGGGTTGGAGCTTTTCCAAGGCGCGCGAATACCTCGGCGCGGACGATGCCGACACCCGGCTGATCCTGGGCAAGGAATCGCCCGAAGGGCTGGCTGCGCGGCTGGTGGCGGGTACCAAGCTGGCCGATCCCGCGTTCCGCAAGGCGCTGTGGGAAGGCGGCAAGGCCGCGATCGAGGCTTCGGACGATCCGCTGATCCAGTATGCGCGGCGGATCGACCCGCGCGAGCGCGAGCTGAAGAAGCTGGTCGACGAACGCTATACCGGACCGCTCGCCGCCGCCGGCGCCAGGCTGACCCAGGCGCGCTTTGCCGCCTATGGCGACACCCAGTATCCCGACGCCACTTTCACCCTGCGGATCAGCTACGGCAAGGTCGCGGGCTGGAAGGAACGCGGGATGGACGTTGCCCCGGTGACTACCCTGGGCGGCGCGTTCGACCGCGCCACCGGGAACGAGCCGTTCAATCTGGCCAAGGCTTTCGCCGCCAACGAAGCGAAGATTGCCAAGAGCACGCCCTATGACTTCGTCACCACCAACGACATCATCGGCGGCAATTCGGGCTCGCCCGTGATCGCCAGGGATGGTTCGGTAATCGGCGCGGCGTTCGACGGCAACATCCACTCGCTCGGCGGCAACTATGGCTACGAGCCGGACGTGAACCGCACCGTGGTGGTCAGCGCCGCCGCCGTGCAGGAAGCGCTGAAGTCGATCTATCCGGCCCCGGCGCTGGTCAGGGAACTGGCCGGCGGGAAGGGCGGCAAGGGCAAGTAAACCCGGGCTATCTGGCGCCGCTCCCTCCCCACCGGGGGAGGGGGCGGGTCAGCCCAGCCAGCCGAAGATTTCGGCCAGTTGCCAAAGCCCCAGCACCAGGAACAGCAGTGCGGCAGCGATGCGCGTGGCATTGAGCGACACGCGCTTGACCAGTTCCTCGCCCAGGAACACTGCCGGGCCATTGGCCAGCATCATCCCCAGCGTGGTTCCGGCGGCAACCGTCAGCACCGCATGGTAATGCGCGCCCAGCGCGATCGTGGCGATCTGGGTCTTGTCACCCATTTCCACCAGGAAGAAACTGACCAGCGTGGTCAGGAACACGCCGCCGCGCTGGCGGACCGAATCCTCGTCATCATCCAGCTTGTCGGGAACCAGCGTCCAGGCGGCCATGGCGATGAAGCCCAGCGCCACGGCAACCCGGAACCAAGGCGCCTCCAGCAGGCCAGCCACCTGGTCGCCCAGCAGGGCGGCAAGGGCGTGATTGGCAATGGTTGCGGCGAAAATGCCGGCGAGGATCTGCCACGGCGCCCGGAAACGGGCCGCCAGGACGATTGCCAGCAACATGGTCTTGTCGCCGATTTCGGCCAGTGCGACGACCGCGGTAGAGGACAGGAAGGCTTCCATCAGATAACTCCCGGCCGGGTGGAGACTGCGCAACGACACCGTCCTTCCACCCGGCCAGGAGAAAGTGCGGTGTCATTGGTCTCGCCCGAACGGTGTCCGCTCTCCGCGCGCCATGGCCTCTCGGCCAAGTATGTTGACGCTGCGGGGCCGCCTGGCGGCGGCTGGCTACTCCCCAGATGACGGGCGGCTGTTATGGCACCTGTATGCCCAAGGCAAGCGCTATTGCCGGGCGAGGTAGAGCACGTCGCGCGGCTGGGCCAGCAGGTGCTGCCCGGAATCGATGAACAGCGTCTCGCCGCTGGCCAGCCATCCATCGGCCAGCCACAGCGCGGCATCGGCCAGTTCGGCCGGCATGGTCAGCCGCCGCAGAAGGTTCATCCGGCCGCTGGTTTCGTGCTCGTGCTCGGCCTGGTCGAAGCTGGGCAGCATGGCGCCGGGGGCCAGGCCATAGACGCGGTCCTCGGCCCGGTACTGGGCCATGGCCAGCATCTTTACGCCCGCGGCGAAGGCGTGCTTGGCCATGGTGTAGGAGAAGAAATCGGGATTGGGGTTGAGCAGCTTCATGTCGAGGAACTGCACCACCCGCCGGCCCCCCCGGGCGCGGGCGCGGGCGAGGAAGCGCTGGCTCATCCGGGTGGGGGTTTCAGCGTTGACCGTCATTGCCTCGGCAAAGATCGCCGGGTCGATCGCCTGGGCGGTGTCGGGCTGGAACACGGCGGCGCAGTTCACCAGCATCCGCCAGTCGTCCAGCCGCTCGGCCAGCCGGTCGATCATCGCCAGGGCAGCGTCCCCGTCCAGCAGGTCGCATTGCACGGTTTCAGCGGAGGGGAGGGTGGCCGCCAGTTCGGCCCCGGCCTGGGGGGAATGGCCAACGTGGATCACCACGTGCCAGCCGGCATCGGCAAAGGCGCGGGTCAGGGCCGCGCCGATGCGCTTGGCGCCGCCGGTGATGAGGACTGCGGGACGGGACATCGCCCATGTCCATGCGGGCGATGTCCCGATGTCGTCAAGCGCTTAGCGGCAGCGGGCGCCGCCCTTGGCGATTTCGTTGCCGATGAGCGCGCCGGCGGCGGCGCCCAGGATCGTGCCGGGCGCGCGGTCACCCCGGGTGTCGATCGAGCGGCCAACCAGCGCGCCGGCAACGCCGCCGATCAGCAGGCCGACCGTGCCGTCAGAGCGGCGGCAATAATACCGGCCATTATCGCCGCGCCAGTACCGGATGCCATTGTCGGTGCGGTAATAGCGGCGGTCATCGTCAAAGCGGTCATGGCCGTGGTGGCCGCGATAGCCGTGCGCCGGGGCCCAGCGCGGCGGATCGGCCGCCGCGGGGATGGCGGGGAGGGCGGTGGCCGCGATCAGCGCGGCAAGGACAGTCTTCTTCATGGCTGTCTCCTGTTTCCTTGAAAGAGTGAACATGTGCGGCGCAGTCTGCGCAGCGCCCCCCAACCGCAGATGAACGGCGCGACGAAGCGTTGCGAGGCAGGATCAATCGCCCCACAACTGCGACCAGTCGCGCGCCCTTGCGCGACGAACCGATCCCGCTAGCCATGTCCTCCAAGGAGAATCATGCCATGCAGCTAGACCTGATCGACGTGTTCGGCGCGCGCGCCTTTGCCGGCAATCCGCTGGGGGTGGTCCACGGCGCCGAGGGGCTGGACGAGGCGGCGATGCTGCAACTGACCCGCTGGCTGGGCTTTTCCGAAACGACCTTCCTGTTGCCGCCGACCGATCCCGCTGCCGATTACCGCGTGCGGATCTTCTACCCGGCTGGCGAACTGCCCTTTGCCGGGCATCCGACCCTGGGCACGGCCCACGCCTGGCTGCGCGCGGGCGGCGTGCCGCGCCGGGCGGGGACGATCATCCAGGAATGCGGGGTGGGGCTGGTCGAAGTGCGCCAGGAGGGCGAACTGCTGGCATTCAAGGCGCCGCCGCTGGTTCGCATCGGCCCGCTTGACGCGGCGGAACTGGCCGAGGCGCTGCGGGTGACCGGCGCGGACCCGGCCGCCGTGGTCGAGGCGGTGCATGTCGCCAATGGGCCGCGCTGGCAGATGCTGCGGCTGCGCTCTGCTGCCGATGTGCTGGCTGCTGAGCCTGCGGCCAAGGCGCTGCCGGGCACCGACATCGGTCTTGCTGGTCCGGGGGAAGGCGGCGCTGATTGGGAACTGCGCGCGTTCTTCGCCAATGCGCAGGGCAGTGTCTGCGAAGATCCGGTGACGGGCAGCTTCAACGCCGGAGTGGCCTGTCACCTGTTTGCCGCCGGTCTGGCGCAGGATGCCTACATCGCCGGGCAGGGGCAGCGGGTGGGCGCCGATGGGCGCGTCCATTGCCGGATCGACGAGCACGGCGCCGTGTGGATCGGCGGCCGGGTCGATACCATTGCGGCGGGGGCTGCCCTGCCGACGCTGTAACGCGGCTATTTCTTCTTCTTGTCCTTGGCGTGCTTTTCGGCTTCGGCGGCTTCGAGGACCGCGTCGCTCGCCCAGGGGTTGGGGGAAGACTTGGCCTCAGGCTTGGCTGCGGGCTTCTTCTTCGCCTTCGCGTCCTCGGCGGCCTTGGCCGCTTCCAGCGCGGAATCGCTGCTCCACGGATTGGGCTTGGTCGATGCCGCTGCGGCCTGCGCAGACTCTTCCTTGCCCTTGCCCGAACAGCCACCCAGCGCCAGCACCACGGCCAGACCAGACATGACCGGAACGAGAATCGAACGCTTCATTGCCGTCGCACCTCCTGCTGGCCGTTCCCTAGGAAGAAAATGCCTAACAGCAGGTAATCGAGCCACCATTTCGCGCTGGTTGGGGGCGTTCAGCCCCTGCGGTTACAGCGGGTCGGGCCCTTGGCCAGCTCGTTGCCGATCAGCGCCCCGGCGGCGGCGCCCAGGATCGTCCCGGTGGCCCGTTCGCCCCGGGTGTCGATCGCCCGGCCGATCAGCGCGCCCAGCGCCGCACCGGCCAGCAGGCCGACCGTGCCGTCCGAGCGGCGGCAGTAATACCGCCCGTCATTGCCCTTCCAGTAGCGCACACCATTATCGGTGGTGCGATAGGCGATGTTGCCGGTCTTGGCGCGATAGCCGTGCGCGGGCGCCCAGGGCGGCGGCTTGGCAAAGGCCGTGGCAGGGGGAATGGCCATGGCGCAGGCCACGGCGGCAAGCAGCATCGATCGGTGGTTCATGTCACCCGTCCCGGTATGCGCGACCGCTGGAGCCAGCTTACGCCGATTGCGCGGCGGATCAAGCGCCGCCGCGCCGGGCCGGATCAGCCTAGCGCGGCCTGCTTTTCCTCGGCCAGGCGGTCCAGCTCGGCCCGGCTGAGCTTTTGCGCGGTGGTCTTGAGCTGGCCGCAGGCGGCATCGATGTCGCGCCCGCGCGGGGTGCGGACCGGGGCGCTGATCCCGGCTTCGAACACGATTTCGGAAAAGCGCCGGACCCGTTCGGGGGTGGAGCATTCATAGATCGCGCCGGGCCAGGGGTTGAACGGGATCAGGTTGACCTTGGCGGGCAGCTTGTAGTGCTTCAGCAGCCGCACCAGCTCGCGCGCGTCCTCGTCGCTGTCGTTCTTGTCCTTGAGCATGACGTATTCAAACGTGATGCGCCGCGCGTTCGAGGCGCCGGGATAATCGGCGCAGGCCTGCAGCAGTTCCTCAAGGCCATACTTGCGGTTGATCGGGACGATCTCGTCGCGCACTTCCTTGCTGACGGCGTGGAGCGAGACCGCCAGGTTGACGCCGATTTCCTCGCCGCATTTGGCCATCATCGGCACGACGCCGCTGGTCGACAGGGTGATGCGGCGCTTTGACAGGGCCAGGCCATCGCCGTCCATCACCAGCTTCAGCGCATCGCGGACATTGTCGAAATTGTAGAGCGGTTCGCCCATGCCCATCATCACGATGTTGGTCAGCAGGCGGCCGTCGGCGCTGTAGGAGCCTTCGTCCTCGTCCTCGTCCAGCCCCGCCATCGTGGCGAGGCGCGTATCGTTGGCGCCCTTGGGCCATTCGCCCAGCGCATCGCGCGCCAGCATGACCTGGCCAACGATTTCGCCCGGGGTCAGGTTGCGCACCAGCCGCATGGTGCCCGTGTGGCAGAACCGGCAGTTGAGCGTGCAGCCGACCTGGCTCGACACGCACAGCGTGCCGCGATCCGCGTCGGGGATGAACACCATTTCGAATTCGTGGCCATCGGCGGTGCGCAGCAGCCACTTGCGGGTCCCGTCGCTGGAATGCTGCGACAGGACCACTTCCGGGCGGCCGATCACGAAGCGCTGCGCCAGCCAGGGGCGCATCGTCTTGGCGATGTCGGTCATCGCTTCGAAATCGGTCACACCGCGGTGGTAGAGCCAGTGGTAGACCTGCTTGGCGCGCAGCTTGGCCGCTTTGGCATCCAGCCCGGCTTCGGCGAACAACTCGGAAATCCGCTGGCGCGGAAGACCCAGCAGGTCAACGCGGCCATCTTCGCGCGGCGTGATGTCGCGCGGGGTGGGGACCGGGTCGATGTTCCCGGGGATCTGCATCAGGGCGGTGTCGGACATAAGGCGGCGCATATAGGGGCAGATGGCCCGAAAATCTAGCGCAGCCCCGCGCAGCCGACCATGGCGGCGTCGATCGCGGTGGCCGCGCCCTTCAGGTCCCAGGTGTTGGAAAAGCCGCGCCCATCGGCGCTGCGCCCGCTGACGGTCATTTCGCTGGCCGAGCGCATCGCCGCGACAATCGCCGCATCGCCGCGCTGGTCGGCCGCCCAGGCATCGCCGCCGCCGCCGACCAGGGCAATGCGCTGCCCGCCGATCGACAGGTTGATCGGCGCACCCGGCTGCACCTTGCGCGAGAGGCGGAAATGGACCTGCCCGCGCACGTTCTGGCGCGGCCAGAAGGCGACATCGGCATAGGGCTGGAAATCGCGCTGCAGGGTGCTGGGCGCGGCCTTGGCCAGGGCGTAGCAGCGCGGCACCTGCGGATCGCGGAACGCGCCCCAGTTGCCGAACATCCCCAGGCTGTCGCGCGCCAGCACGGGCGCAGCGATCAGGGCGAGCAGCAGGGGCAGGCGGCGCAGCGTCATCGGGCGGCTATTGCCCGATCAGATCGAAATAGGCCACCACATCGTTATCCGTGGCGATGAACAAGCCGTCCTGCATTTCTTCGGGCTGCTGCTCGGCCATGCGCAAGGCTTCGAGCAGGGGGCCGTACATCAAGGTGGTCGCCGCGCCGCCTTCTGATGCGCTGTCGAGGTGGTAGAGCCGGACGGTTGCACTATCGAAAGTGGTGCGCATCACTGATCCTCGCGTCGGTGCGCGTCGATGGCTTTGAGCGCACGCTCAGCCTCGTTTTGCGTCTTGGTGCGCTGGGCCTTGGTCTGGCCGAATTTGGCGCGGTTTTCGGCGGCCTTGGCCTGCCCTTCGGCGCGCTGGCGGGCCTTGCGGGCCAGGCGCAGGTTGATCACTTCGGCCACGCTCACGCCTCTCCGGGATAGCTGATGGCGATCACTTCCCACTCCTTCTCGCCGCCCGGCAGGCGGACGCGGCGCAGGTCGCCCACCGCCGCGCCGCGCAGGGCGCGGGCCATTGGCGCGCTCCAGCCGATCAGGCCGGCCCCGGCGTCCTGCTCGTCATCGCCGACCATGGTGACGGTGCGCTGGTTGTCGTCCTCGTCGGCAATCGTCACCTGCGCGCCGAACCAGGCGCGGCTGCGATCCTGCTGACGGGCCGGATCGACCACCCGGCAGGCCTTCATCCGCCGGGCGAGGAACGCCAGTTCGCGGTCGATCTCGCGCATCCGCTTGCGGCCATAGAGGTAGTCGCCGTTCTCGCTGCGGTCGCCATTACCGGCGGCCCAGCTGACGATCTCGACAATCTGCGGCCGTTCCTTGCCCAGCAGATGGTCATAGCGCGCGCGCAGCGCGGCCATGCCTGCAGGGGTGATCGGCGGTCCTTCCTGGCTCATCCCGGGCTCCGCTTGCCCAGCACCTGGCTCAAGGGGTTGGGGCCCCGGAAGCGCGCCTTGGCGGGGTGCATCGCCTCATAGACCACGACGTTCTCGGTCACCCGCTGGACATAGCCGCGCGTCTCGGAGAGCGGAATCTTCTCGATCCAGTCGATCCAGTCGATCGAGCCGGTGCGCGGATCGCCCAGGTTGCGCAGCCACTTGTTCACGTTGCCCGGCCCCGCATTGTAGGCGGCAATCGCCAGCGGCCAGCTGCCGCCGTAATAGTCCAGCAGCCAGGTGATGTAGCTGTTGCCCAGGGTCAGGTTGTAGCCCGCGTCCTCGGTCAGCGCGCCAAGGTTCCATTCCATGCCGACCTTGGCCGCTTCGGCCCGCGCCGTTCCCGGCATCAGTTGCATCAGCCCGCGCGCGCCGGCGTGGCTGACCGCGTTCATCGCGAACTGGCTTTCCTGGCGGCTGATCGCGTGGATCATGGTCCAGTTCGCGCCAGGCGGGATCGGGATCAGCGGGAAGCTGGTGCGGCGATAGATGCCGTGGCCGTCGACATGCGCAGCCTGACCCAGGATCACGCCGAGGTCGCGCCGTCCCAGTTCGCGCGCCAGATCGGTAACGAGGACGTGATCGCTCTCGCTTTCGGCCTGGTCGGCGATTTCACGGAAAAACCGCACGGCGGTCGGCCAATCGCTCTCCCGCGCCACTTCGCGCACCGCGCGGGTCAGCGGCAGCGCGTTGAATTCGTCCCGCTCGGCCTTGGTCGGTACGGCGGTCGGCACCGAATCGAGCGGGGGCAGGGGGCGGCCCAGTCGCTCCAGCGCGAGCATGCCATAGAACTGGTCGGGATAGACCGCCGCCATTTCGAAATAGCGGTTCGCCTCGGCCATGTTTCCGGCCTTGGCCATGGCGCGGCCCGCCCAGTAGAACCCCTTGGACCGGGTCTGCGGGGTGCGCGCCGCCGCGCCATAGCGCCAGAACAGCGGGGCGGCCTGATCGCCGCGGCCCAGGCCGCTCAGCGCCATGGTTCCGCCCAGCCACATCAGCGAGGTGTAGTCATCGCGGATCTGGTAGCTTTGCTTCGACACATCGGTGCCGGGGGCAAAGGCATCGTCGATCATCGCCGCGATCCGCACCGTGCTGGCCGCGTCGCTTTTCCGGGCGACGGCCAGCAATTCGGCAATCCATTTGCGCACGTCGAGTGGCGGGCGCACCAGCACGCCGCGCGTGGCGTGCAGGTAGGTCGCGGCGTTGATCTGCCCGGAACTGCGCAGATAGCGCGAGCGCGAATAGATGTAGCCGGGATCGCGCAGGGCATCGGCCGCGGGGGCAAGCCCAGCCGTCGCCGGATCGGTGCCGTTCGCCATTCCCAGCCGCGCCAGGAATCCCAGTCGCGCCGCAGGCGAGACATAGGCGATCTGCCGTTCGGCCTGGGCAGTGGCCCCGGCCCACAGCAGCGCATCCATCCGCGCGTCGTGATCGGCCAGCGTCAGCGTGGGGGCAAGCCGCGCGAACAGCGCGGCTTCGGCCGCGTCGCTCATCGCGCCGCCGCGCCAGGCGTTCAGTGCGGTCTGCGCCGCCTCGGGGCGGCCCAGCGCATAGAGCGCCACGGCATAGTTGGCGCGCGCCGCATTGGTGACCGGAGCATAGCGATCGAAGAAAGCGGTGATCCGCGCCGGTTCCACCGCTTCGCGCGCCAGGGCGCTTTCCGCCCAGACCCGCAGCCTGGCTTCTTCGGGAAAGCCGGGGTAGCTGAGCAGATAATTGGCATAATCGCCAAAGCTGAACCGGTCCGAAGCGGTCAGCAGCTTCCAGCGCGCCACGCCCTGAACCATGTCGCCCGGCGGCTTGCCCAGCAGCACTGCGCGCGCGTGATCCCACTCGCTACCGTCGGGGGCGGCGTCCTGGGCGCGGGCGCAGCCGGGTAACAAAGCCAACGTAAGCAGCGGGATAGCAATTGTGGTGCGCAACATGCTGGACATTGTTGGCAAAGGCTCCTTATCAGGCGCTGAATGAAACGATCGCCCTGCCTATGGGGCATTAGCAAAGGTCATGTCCATGTTCTCCGGTTCGATTCCGGCTCTGGTGACTCCTTTCCGCGATGGGGCGTTTGACGAGAAGGCGTTCCGCCGCCTGGTCGACTGGCAGATCGAGAACGGTTCGTCGGCGCTGGTCCCCTGCGGCACCACCGGCGAGGCCAGCACCCTGTCCAACGCCGAACACCACCGCGTGATCGAGGTCTGCATCGAACAGGCCGCCGGCCGGGTGCCGATCATCGCCGGGTGCGGATCGAACGACACGATGAACGCGCGCCTGCACCTGAACTTCTCGAAGAAGAGCGGGGCAAAGGCGGGGCTGTGCGTCGCGCCCTATTACAACCGGCCCAGCCAGGAAGGGCTGATCGCCCATTTCAGCTTCCTCGCCGAAAACACCGATCTGCCGATCGTGCTGTACAACGTGCCCGGGCGGACAGTGACCGACCTCAAGCCCGAAACCGTGATCGAACTGGTGCGCCGCTATCCCGACACCTTCATCGCGATCAAGGACGCCAGCGGCGACTTGTCGCGGGTGACCGACCACCGCATGGGCATTTCGCGCGACTGGTGCATGCTGTGCGGCGATGATGAACTGGCGCTGCCGTTCAACGCCGCGGGCGGGGTGGGGTGCATTTCGGTGACCGCCAACGTTGCGCCGCGCCTGTGCGCCGAATTCCAGCAAGCCTGCGCCGAAAACAACCTGGAAAAGGCGCGCGAGCTGAACGACAAGCTTTACCCGCTGCACTACGCGATGTTCGACGATGCCTCGCCGGGGCCGGTCAAGTACGCGCTGAGCCGGGTGCACGACTGGATCGGCGAGGAACTGCGCCTGCCGCTGGTTCCCTGCAGCGCCGAGGCCCGCAAGGCCGTCGACGCC
>JAKPAG010000072.1 GCA_029779535.1 Pseudomonadota bacterium
GAACCGCCAGAATCCGTCCTCATGGGTCAGGATCAGTGCAGGTTGGTATCAGCGCCACCCGCCGCTTCCCCGCAGCACAAACGAAAGGGGCGGAACCTTGCGGTCCCGCCCCTGTCGCTTTCGCCTGAAGGCCGTGCTTACTTGACGGTCTTGAGGTAGGCGATGACGTTGGCGCGTTCCTGGGCATCGCTGATGCCCGCGAAGGTCATCTTGGTGCCGGCGGCGAACGCCTTGGGATTCTTCAGCCAGGCATCCAGCGTGGCATCGTCCCACTTGCCGCCCTTCGCCTTGAGCGCGTCGGAGAAGGCAAAGCCGCCACGGCCCGAAGCGACCGCTTCGCCGGCGATGCCAGCCAGGTTCGGACCGATGCCGTTCGCGCCGCCCGGGTTGAAGGTGTGGCACGCGGCGCACTTCTTGGCGCTCTGCTCACCCTTGGCGGCATCGCCGACCACGGCGGCGGCTTCAGCTTCACCGCCAGCGGGCGCCGCGGCAGCGGCCGGGACGGCCGGGAGCGGCAGGTTCGAGCCGAGCGAGTTGAGGTAGACCATCACGTTGGCGCGTTCCTGCGCGTCCGACAGGCCCGCGAAGCTCATCTTGGTGCCGTTGGCGAAGGCCTTGGGGTTGGTCAGCCATTCGTTCAGGGTCGCCCAGTCCCACTTGCCGCCCTTGGCCTTGAGCGCGTCGGAGAAAGCGAACCCGCCGCGGCCCGCGGCGACCGCTTCGCCCAGCACGCCGTACAGGTTCGGACCGATGCCGTTGGCGCCGCCCTGGTTGGCGGTGTGGCACGCGGCGCACTTCTTGAACGAGGCTTCGCCCTTGGCGACGTCAGCGGTGGCGAGCAGCGCTTCGATCGGGGTCGCGGCCTTGCCGCCTTCACCCTCTTCAGCGACGCCTTCGATCGCGAAGCCCATCTGTTCCGGGCGGTTGTGCTTGTCGGCACGGAAGTAGTGCCCGCTCAGACTGGAAAAGCCGAGGGCAATGATGCCCGAAAACAGCGTCCAGCCGGCGATGGTATTGAAGCGATCAGACATGGATGTTGCCCCGTTGGGTGGATCACGCGCAATTTTGCGGGCCGCTCTAGTCAGGCTCTGGCCCTTGCGCAAGGGGCATTGCGGGCTTGGCCAATCCCGCCTAGCCAGTGTCCCCATGTTTTCATCGCTTTTGATCGCCAATCGTGGCGAAATCGCCTGCCGGATCATCCGCACGGCGCGCAGCCTCGGGATTCGCACCGTGGCCGTCCATTCCGATGCCGATGCCCGCGCCGCGCACGTCCGCGCAGCGGACATGGCGGTCCACATCGGTCCGTCCCCGGCCCGCGAAAGCTACCTGGTGGGCCAGCGCATCATCGAGGCCGCCCTGCAAAGCGGGGCGGAGGCGATTCACCCCGGCTACGGATTCCTGTCCGAAATCGCCGATTTCGCCCGCGCGGTGATTGCCGCCGGGCTGATCTGGGTCGGCCCGCGCCCCGAAAGCATCGAGGCGATGGGCCTGAAGGACGCCGCCAAGGCGCTGATGCAGCAGGCCGGCGTGCCGGTTACCCCGGGCTACATGGGGGCAGACCAGGACCCGGCGCGGCTCCGGGCCGAGGCCGACGCGATCGGCTATCCGGTGCTGATCAAGGCCGTGGCCGGCGGCGGCGGCAAGGGGATGCGCAAAGTCGACGCCGCAGCCGACTTTGCCGAGGCGCTGCAATCCTGCCAGCGCGAGGCGGCGGCCAGTTTCGGCAACGATCAGGTGCTGATCGAGAAATACATCCTCTCCCCCCGCCACATCGAAGTGCAGGTGTTCGGCGATGCCCACGGCAATGTCGTCCACCTGTACGAGCGCGACTGTTCCCTGCAGCGCCGCCACCAGAAGGTGATCGAGGAGGCCCCCGCCCCCGGCATGGACGCAGCCACCCGCCAGGCGGTCTGCGCGGCGGCGGTCCAGGCGGCGCGCGCGGTCAGCTACCAAGGCGCGGGGACGATCGAATTCATCGCCGATGCCAGCGAAGGGCTGCACCCCGACCGGGTGTGGTTCATGGAAATGAACACCCGCCTGCAGGTGGAGCACCCGGTGACCGAAGCGGTGACCGGGGTGGACCTGGTCGAATGGCAATTGCGCGTCGCCGCCGGCGAGCCGCTGCCGCTGGCGCAGGACGAAATCGTGCTGGCCGGCCACGCGATCGAGGCGCGGCTCTATGCCGAGGACCCGGCCAGGGGCTTCCTTCCCGCCACCGGCTCGCTCGACCAGCTGTGGCTCTCGGCTCGGGTACGAATCGATAGCGGGGTGGAACAGGGCGATGCGATCAGCCCATTCTACGATCCGATGATCGCCAAGCTGATCGCCCACGGCGCCAGCCGCGAGGAAGCGCGGCTGCAACTGATGGAAGCGCTGGACGACAGTTTCGTCGCCCCGCTGACCACCAACAAGGGCTTCCTGTACGAATGCCTGGCCGATGCGGATTTCGCGGCGGGCCGGGTCGATACCGGACTGATCGCGCGCCAGGGCGATGCCCTGATCCCGGCCGAAGCGCCCGGCCAGGCCGCTGCCGATGCGGCTGCCGCGCGGCTGCGGCGCGACTGGCTGGGCTGGCACGCCAGCGGCCAGGCCCGGGCCTTTCGCCAGGGACTGTTCGGCTTTCGCCTGAACCGCGCGCCGGAAGAACGAATCGCGCTGTGGTCGGGCGGGCACATGGTTCTGGGCGATTCGGCGGCGGCATCCCCGCTGCGCAGCGACATGGTCGGGGCTGACAGCGTGGCCGTGACCGAGCGCGGCCAGGGCCGGATCTTCACTTTCCACGCCCCGCGCCCGCGTCCGGGCAGCAGCGCCGGCGACGGCGCGATCCTGGCGCCGATGCCGGGCAAGGTGATCGCGGTGGACGTGGCCGAGGGTGACCGCGTGAGCAAGGGCCAGCGCCTGCTGGTGCTGGAGGCGATGAAGATGGAACACGCCATGGCTGCGCCGTTCGACGGCACGGTGACCCGGCTCGAAGCCGCGACCGGAGCCCAGGTCCAGGTCGAGGCACTGCTGATCGTGGTCGAGGCGGACAAGGAATAGACCGACCTGCCGGCACGGGCAGGCGGAGGGGCAGGGAGAGGCAAGTGAGCTGGAAGCCGGAAGTCGAGGAACTGCGCAAGCGGCGCAAGCTGGCCGAGCAGATGGGCGGCGCGGAAAAGGTCGCCCGCCAGCACGGGCGCGGCAAGCTGGATGCGCGGGCGCGGATCAAGGGGCTGGTCGATCCCGGTTCCTTCCGCGAAATCGGCAAGATCGCGGGCAAGGGCAGCTATGGCCCGGACGGCGAACTGCTGGACCTGGCGCCCAGCAACCTGGTGTTCGGCCGGGCGAATATCGAAAGCCGCCCGGTGGTGGCGAGCGCCGACGATTTCACCGTGCGCGGCGGCGCGGCGGATGCGGCGATTCACCGCAAGTTCGTGCAGTGCGAACAGATGGCCCACACGCTGAAGATCCCGCTGATCCGGATGATCGACGGCACCGGCGGCGGCGGATCGGTCAAGACGCTGGAGGAAATCGGTGCAACCTATGTCCCCGCCACGCCCGGCTGGGGCGAGATCGTCAGGAACCTGGAAACGGTGCCGGTGGTCGCGCTCGCCCTTGGCCCCACGGCAGGTCTTGGCGCGGCGCGGGTGGTGGCCAGCCACTATTCGATCATGGTCAAGGGCCTGTCGCAGCTGTTCGCCGCCGGCCCCGCCGTGGTCGAGGCGATCGGGGAAGCCAGCGACAAGGAATCGCTGGGCGGCAGCGTGATCCACACCCGCAACGGCGTGGTCGACGAGGAAGTGGGGAGCGAGGCCGAGGCCTTTGCCACGGCGCGGCGGTTCCTGTCCTATCTGCCCAGCCATGTCGGCCAGCACGCCCCGCGCCAAGCCCCCAGCGATCCCGCCGACCGGCGCGAGCAGAGCCTGGTGGACCTGGTCCCGCGCGATCCCAAGCAGGTCTATTCGATGCGCAAGCTGCTGGGCGCGGTGTTCGACCACGGGTCGGTGTTCGAAATGGGCCGGATGTGGGGCCGCGCCGCGATCACGGCCTTTGCCCGGCTGGATGGCTGGCCGGTGGCGGTGGTGGCCAGCGATCCCAGCTATCTTGGCGGATCGTGGGAAGCGCGCACCAGCGAAAAGGTCGAACGCTTCATCAAGCTGGCCGATCAGTTCCGCCTGCCGGTGGTCCACCTGGTCGACAACCCCGGTTTCATGATCGGCTATGCCGCCGAAAGCGCGGGCACGATCCGCTACGGCGTCCAGGCGATGAACGCGATCTACAAGGCCACGGTGCCGCTGTGCTGCGTCGTGATCCGCCGCGCCTATGGCATCGCCGGCAGCGCGATGAGCAATGCCGAGGCGTTCCAGTACCGCTTCGCCTGGCCCAGCGGCGACTGGGGCAGCCTGCCGATCGAAGGCGGGATCGAAGTGGCCTACAAGAGCGAGATCGAGGCGGCGGCAGACCCGCAGGCCCATCTCGAGGCGATCCGCGATCGGCTCAACCGGGTGCGCAGCCCGTTCCGCACGGCGGAAAAGTTCGGGATCGAGGACATCATCGACCCGCGCGAAACCCGCCCTCTGTTGTGCGAATTCGCCGACCTGGCCTGGCGGGCGCTGGGTGCGGCCTAGGCGGCGAGATAGGCCTCGACCGCGGCGCGCTGCTGGGCCGTAAGCCGCAGGCCCAGCTTGGTGCGCCGCCATAGCACGTCATCGACGCTGACCGCCCATTCGGCGGCACGCAGGTAATCCAGTTCGGCCTGGGTCAGGCCCGCGCCGAAATCCCGGCCCAGCGCCTGCCAGCCCTGCGCGCCGTCCAGCCAGCGTTCCGCGCGGGTGCCATAGGCGCGGGCGATCCGGTCCACCGTGGCGGGATCAAGGAACGGATAGCGCGCGGCGAGGTCCGCCATCTGCTGCGCCAGCCCGTCGACCGCGAAATCGCCGCCGGGCAGCGGGCGGGTGGTTGTCCATGCCTTGCCGGACAGCGCTGGCAGGCGGCTGGCGAGGAGGTCCACCGCGTCTTCCGCCAGGTGGCGATAGGTGGTGATCTTGCCGCCATAAACCGACAGCAGCGGCGCGCCGCGTGCCGCCTCGGACAGATCAAGCCGGTAGCCGCGCGTCGCCGCCTCGGGCCGGCCGGAGCCATCGTCCACCAGCGGGCGCACCCCGGAATAGGTCCAGACCACATCGGCCGGGGTGATCGCCGTGCGGAAATAGGTGCTGGCCCCGGCGCAGAGGTATTCGATCTCGGCCTCGCTCGCTGTGATCGGCTCGCCCGGCTGCTGGTCGGCGTCGGTAGTGCCGATCAGGGTAAAGTCGCGCTCGTACGGAATGGCGAAGAAAATCCGCCCATCGGGCAGCTGGAAGAAATAGGCATAGGGATGGTCGAACAGCTTTCGCACCACGATGTGCGAGCCGCGCACCAGCCGCATTGCGTGATCAGGCTTTTCGCCGACCAGCCCTTCGACTTCGAGCACCTTCGGACCGCCCGCGTTGACCAGCGCGGCGGCGCGGAATGAACCGGCCGGGGTTTCGATCACCCAGTGCGCCCCTTCGCGCCGCGCGGCGGTAACCGGAGTGCGGGTGCGCACCTGCGCGCCGTGTTCGGCCGCGTCCATGGCGTTCAGCACCACCAGCCGGGCATCGTCCACCCAACCGTCCGAATATTCGAAGGCCGGGCCGAATTCGGGCTTGAGCGGCGCGCCGGCGGGGTGGCGGTGCAGGTCGATGCTGCGCGTCGCGGGCAGGCGCTTGCGCCCGCCGATATGATCGTAGAGAAACAGCCCCAGCCGCAGCAGCCAGCGCGGGCGAAGGCCGCGCACATGCGGCAGCACGAAACGCAGCGGATGGATGATGTGCGGCGCAATCCGCCAAAGCGCCTCGCGCTCGGTCAGCGCCTCGCGCACCAGGGCGAATTCGTAATGCTCCAGATAACGCAAGCCGCCATGGATCAGCTTGGTCGAGGCCGAACTGGTGCCTTGCGCCAGGTCGGCCGCTTCGAGCAGCAAAACCCGCGCGCCGCGCCCGGCGGCATCGCGGGCGATCCCCGCGCCGTTCACCCCGCCGCCAATCACGGCCACATCGAACATCGGCTGGTCCATCAGATCGCGTCCGGTTCCGGCAGCGGCCGCTGCGCCCCCGGCGGGTTGAGCCGGCGGAACAGCACGCCCTTTTCACTGAACAGCACCAGCGCCAACGCCGTCACGCCGCACAGCAGCAGCGCCATTGCAAGCGGCCGGGCGCTGCCGTCATAGGCCTGCCCGATCAGCCCGCCGAGCAGCGAGCCCACGGCCATGCGCAGAAACGCCTGGAACGAACTGGCCGCCCCGGCGATCCGCGCGAAAGGTTGCAGCGCGATCGAGCCGAAGTTGGCGCCGATGAAGCCCATCAGGCAGATATTGAGGCCCATCAGCGGGATGAACTGCCACAGCGTTTCGTGCGGCGAATGGGCCTGGATCACCTGCAAGGTGGCCATGGCGATATAGGCCAGCAGCGCCGCATGGCTGACCCGCCGCGCGCCGAAGCGTTCGACGATGCGCGAATTGAAGAAATTGGCAAAGGCCATGCCTCCGGCCATCAGCGCGAACAGCAGCGGAAACCGCTGGCCCGCGCCGAAATGTTCGCCGATCAGCTGCTGCGAGGAGTTGATGTAGCCGAACAGTGCGCCCGAAAGCAGCGCCCCGCCCACGACATAGCCCATCGCCGCGCGGTCGGTCGCCGCCTCGGCCATGTTGGCCGCGATGGTGCGCGCCGCGATCGGCTGGCGATATTCGTTGCGCAGCGTTTCGGGCAGGCGCAGGAAGGCCCACAGGCCGACCATCAGTCCCATCACCGCCATCCCGCCGAAGATCCAGCGCCACCCCGCCACCAGCAGCACCGCCTGGCCGAACGACGGCGCGATCATCGGCACGACCATGAACACCACGGTGATGACCGACATCATTCGCGCCATCCGGTCCCCGCCGAAGCGGTCGCGGATGATCGCGCCGGGCAGCACCGCCAGCCCGGCACTGGAAATGGCGTGCAGCGCGCGCAGCACCAGCAGCGTGGTAAAATCGGTGACCATCGCGCAGGCCAGGGCCAGCACCACGAAGGCAGCGAAACAGGTCATCAGCACGGGCCGCCGGCCATAGCGATCGGCAAGCGCGCCCGGCACCAGCGCGCCGAATCCGGCGGCGAAGAGGAACACCCCCACCACCAGTTGCCGGCTGTTCGGATCGGCCACCCGCAAGTCCTGCGCGATCGCGCCCAGCGCGGGCAGCATGGCATCGATGCACAGCGCCTGCAGCGCCATCATCATCGCCATCAAGGCAATGAATTCGCGCTCGCCGATGCGGGTCGGCGCGGTCTGTTCAGGCGCGGAAGGCATGGCTCCCTCCATGCCGCCACTGCGCGGCATTGGCGAGTCTCTTTTCGTATGCATAGCGCGCGCCTAGACTGCCGCGCATGGCACCGCCCCCAGACGACAGCGACGATGGCCCCGAGCCAGTCCGGGGGCTGCGCAAGGTGATCCATGTCGACATGGACGCGTTCTATGCCAGCGTCGAACAGCGCGACGAACCTGCCCTTCGGGGCAAACCGGTGGCGGTGGGCGGCGATGGCCCGCGCGGGGTGCTGACCACCTGTTCGTATGAGGCGCGGCGGTTCGGCTGCCGTTCGGCGATGCCATCGGTCACGGCGCGGCGTCTGTGCCCTGACCTGATCTTTCGCCGCCCGCGCTTTGACGTCTACACCGCCGTGTCGCGCCAGATCCGCGAGATCTTTCTCGACTATACCCCGCTGGTCGAACCGCTCAGCCTCGACGAGGCGTTCCTTGACGTGACCGAGGACAGCAAGGGGATCGGTTCCGCGACCCGCATCGCGCAGCTGATCCGCGGGCGGATCAAGGCCGAAACCGGGCTGACCGCCAGCGCCGGGGTGTCGTACAACAAGTTCCTCGCCAAGCTGGCGAGCGACCAGAACAAGCCCGACGGAATCTGCGTGATTCGCCCGGGCGAAGGGGCACAATTCGTGGCCGCGCTGCCGGTGCGGCGGTTCTTCGGGATCGGTCCGCGCGGCGCGGAAAAGATGGCCGCGCTGGGGATCGAAACCGGGGCCGACCTGGCGGCGAAAGACATCGATTTCCTGCGCCAGCATTTTGGCAGCCAGGCCGATTACCTGTACCGCGCGGCCCGCGGCATCGACCTGCGCCGGGTCAAGGCCAACCGGCCGCGCAAGTCCCTGGGCGCGGAGCGCACTTTTGCCCGCGACATTTCCAGCGGCACCGAACTGCGCGCCACGCTGGAGAAGATCATCGCCATCACCTGGGAGCGGATCGAGCGCAGCGCGGCCCAGGGCCGCACCGTGACGCTGAAGCTGAAGCACGCCGATTTTTCGAACCTGACCCGCGCCCGTTCCACGGCGCAGCCGGTGGCCAGCCGCGCGGAATTTGCCGCAATCGCCCATGCGCTGCTGGATGAAGTGCTGCCGCTGGCCCAGCCGATCCGGCTGATGGGCCTGACCCTGTCGCAGCTGGACGGCGATGACGATGCTCCCGCCCCGCTGCCAGTGGGCGGCGATGCGCAGCTATCGTTGCTCTAGGGCCAGGACCTTGGGGTCCTGACCCTGGTCCGGTTCCCCGACGAAGGCCGCGATCCAGTCCGGCAGGCTGCGCTGCAAAGCAGGGGCCATGTCGTCCGGCAACTGGGCGGGATCGAAGAAGGCCACCTCGATCACTTCGCGCCCGTCGCAGCGCGGGGTCCCTTCGACCCGCCCGCCGATCACGTGGACGCGGTTGATGGTGCCGTAGAGCGGTTCATCGACCATCGCGATCGAGCGCGCATCGAGCAGGGCACAGCCCGTTTCCTCGGCCAACTCCCGCAAGGCAGCCGCCAGCGGGCTTTCCTTGGCGGCAACCCCGCCTCCCGGCAGCATCCAGCGGCGGCTGCCATAGGAATGGCGCACCAGCAGCAGGCGTCCCGCCCCGTCAAAGGCCAGCACCCGGCAGCCCACCAAGCGCGGCTTGGCCAGCCGCCACCAGCGGCGGCGCAATTCGTGCGCCACGATATAGGCGGCACGGTGCAGCGGCGGCGGGATCAGGCGAAGCATGTGACCGGCTGGCGTGCGGCGGCAAGCAGGCGCGCCACCGGAAGATCATGTTCGCCGCGCCGGGCCGCTTCGAACAGGGCGCGCTTGTCCGCCCCGCGGATGACGAACAGCACCGCGTCGCTATCCAGCAGGGCGGGGATGTTCAGGCTGAGACGGGGAAACGGCGCTTCTGGCGGCAGGGGATCGGGCACCAGGCGGCGCACGGGTTGCGGATCGTCGGCGCGTGGATCGGTGTTGGGAAACAGCGAGGCGATGTGCCCATCGCCGCCCATGCCCAGCCAGGCCAGCGCGAAGTGCGGCGGGCGCGCCCCTTCGGCCAGCGGTACGATCCGCGCGCCCAGTGGTTCGAGCAAGGCGCGGATCCGGCCGACGTTGCTGGCCGGGTGATTTTCCGCAACCAGGCGGTCATCGCCCGGCCAGACATCGATCCGCGACCAGTCCAGCCCCAGGTCGGCCAGTTGGCGCAGGATCGGGAACGGGGTTGACCCGCCGGGCAGGGTGATTGCCACGCGATCCGGTGAAGCGGCCAGGGCCAAAGTCAAGCGCGCGTGCAGCCAATCGGCAACTGCGCGATCATCTGCATTCACGATCATTTCGACTTGCGACATGAAGCGCCGGTAACAGGTTTATTCCCCTACGGGAACCAGCACACAAACCTATGCATCCGAAATAGTTCAATTTTTCTGAAGTATTTCATAGTCGCCGCCGCACCGCGTCAGCGCGCGCTGATCCCCAGCCACGCCGCCAGCGTCAGCAGCAGCGCGCCGACCACGCGGCGCAGCGGAGCGAGATTGCGGGACAAGAGCTGGTCCGAAGCCAGCCACCCGGCCGAAACCACCCCCGCCCCGCCCAGCATCCCGCCCAGCGCCGCCGGAACGTGCGCGGCAGTGCCAACGGCGATAGCGAAGATCAGGAACCGCGCCGCATCCAGCAGTTGCTGGGCGAACAGCACCAGCGCGAAGGCCCCCAGCGAATGGGTCGGTTCATCCGGGATGCGGGTCTTGCGGGCCAGCAGCATTTCGATTCCCGCCAGTGCCAGCGCCAGCGCGGCGAAGATCTGGCGCTGGATCGGCCCCATTGACGGCAATGCCAGCCCGGCCATCGCCGCCGCCAGCGCGCCGCTGGCCAGCACGCACAGCAGCGCGACGAGCAGCGCCATCGGCCGCATGCCATGGCGCACGGCCAGCGCCGCGACCAGCAATTGATCGCGCGCGCCGATCCCGGCCACGAACACCGCCAGCAAGGCAAAGAGAAAGCCGGACATGCCCGCCTGACTGCCCCGCCCCGCGCCGCGCCGTCAAGCGCCGGGTGGCACCAGCGGCGGCAGCAGCACTTCGCGGTGCTGCTGCACCGCCGCCTGGATCCAGTCCTTGCCCGCCCTGATCCGGGCCAGCTGGTGCGTGTCGCGGTGGGTCACCAGCCAGAACGAACGCTCGATCCGCCGCGCCGGCAGCACCGACACCAGCCCCGGATCGGCATCGCCGATAAAGCACGGCAGCACCCCGATCCCCGCCCCGGCGGCGATCAGCTGGTGCTGGGCATTGATGCTGGACGAGCGCAGCTGCGGCGACAGGCCGGGGTGAAATTCGTCAAGATAGCGCAGCTCGGGCGCATAGATCAGATCGGGGATATAGCCGACCAGGCGGTGGTTTTCGGCCAGGTCCGCCACCCGCGCGGGCGTGCCCCGGTCCGCCAGATAGGCTGGGCTGGCATAGAGCCGCAGCGCATAGTCCGACAGCTTGCGCGCCAGCATCGGCCCGGCCTTGGGCCGCGACAGCATCACCGCGATGTCCGCCTCGCGCTTGGACAGGCTGAGGAAGCCGCTGCTTGCCACCAGGTCCAGCGTCAGCCCCGGATGCCGCACCGCGAATTCGGGGACCAGCCGGGCCAGGAACCAGCTGCCGAACCCTTCCGACACGCTGACCCGCAGCGTGCCCGCCAATTGCGGCCCGCCCGCCGCCGCGCTGCTTTCACCGATCGCCCCGGCGGCCAGGGCCATGGCTTCGACCTGGACCAGCAGGCGCTCGCCCGTTTCGGTCAGGACCTGGCCTTCGCGGGTCTGTTCGAACAGGGTCGCGCCCAGCCGTGCTTCCAGCCGGCGCAGGCGGCGGCCCATGGTCGTGGCGTCCACCCCCATGGCGCGGCCCGCGCGGCTCAGTTGCCCGGCGCGGGCGATGGCCAGGAAGGCTTGCAGATCGCTCCAGTCGGTTCCCTGCATTTTCGCATGTCCATCCGGCAAAATTGCACATTGCCTGCACATCTATTTGGCGGCAGGGCTGTTCGCCAAGCAGAATCGAGAGGACCCCTGCCATGCGCTTGATCGATCACGTCATCACCGGCGGCACCGCCGGGCTTGCCAGCACCCGCAAGAGCCCCGTGTTCGATCCCAACACCGGCGCGGTGCAGGCCGAAGTGGTGCTGGGCGGGCAGGACGCGCTGGACCGCGCGGTGGCCGCCGCACAGGCCGCGCAGCCCGCCTGGGCCGCGACCAACCCGCAGCGCCGCGCCCGCGTGATGTTCAATTTCAAGGCGCTGGTCGAAGCCCGCATGGACGAGCTCGCCGAACTGCTTTCAAGTGAGCACGGCAAGGTCATCGCCGATGCCAAGGGCGACATCCAGCGCGGGCTCGAAGTGGTCGAATTCTGCTGCGGCATCCCGCACGCGCTAAAGGGCGAATATACGCAAGGCGCCGGGCCGGGGATCGACGTTTATTCGATGCGCCAACCGCTGGGAATCGGCGCGGGAATCACCCCGTTCAACTTTCCCGCGATGATCCCGCTGTGGATGGGCGCGGTGGCGATGGCGACCGGCAATGCCTTCATCCTCAAGCCGAGCGAGCGCGACCCTTCGGTCCCCAATCGGCTTGCGGAACTGTGGCTGGAAGCCGGGCTGCCCGAAGGGATTTTCCAGGTGGTCCACGGCGACAAGGAAATGGTCGACGCGATCCTGGATCATCCGGCCATCTCGGCGGTCAGCTTCGTCGGCTCGTCCGACATTGCCCACTATGTCTACAATCGCGGTGTTGCCGCCGGCAAGCGCGTGCAGGCGATGGGCGGGGCCAAGAACCACGGCATCGTCATGCCCGACGCGGACCTTGACCAGGTGGTGAACGACCTTGCCGGTGCGGCCTTTGGCTCGGCGGGCGAGCGCTGCATGGCGCTGCCGGTGGTGGTCCCGGTGGGCGAGGACACCGCCGAGCGGCTGCGCGCCAAGCTGATCCCCGCGATCGCCGCGCTCAAGGTCGGCATTTCGACCGATCCCGAAGCGCACTATGGCCCGGTCGTGACCCAGGCGCACAAGGAAAAGGTCGAAGGCTGGATCCAGAAGTGCGCCGATGAAGGCGCGGAACTGGTGGTCGACGGGCGCGGCTTCAAGTTGCAGGGCCGCGAGAATGGCTTCTTCGTCGGCCCGACGCTGTTCGACCATGTCACGCCCGACATGGACAGCTACCACAACGAGATCTTCGGCCCCGTCCTGCAGATCGTCCGCGCCAGGGACTTCGAGGAAGCGCTGAGCCTGCCGACCAGGCACCAGTATGGCAATGGCGTCGCCATCTTCACCCGCAACGGCCACGCCGCGCGCGAATTCGCCGCGCGGGTGAACGTCGGCATGGTCGGGATCAACGTGCCGATCCCGGTGCCGGTCGCCTACCACACCTTTGGCGGCTGGAAGCGCAGCGCATTCGGCGATACCAACCAGCACGGCATGGAAGGGGTGAAGTTCTGGACCAAGGTCAAGACTGTCACCGCCCGCTGGCCCGATGGCGGCGGGGACGGATCGAACGCCTTCGTCATCCCGACGATGGGGTGATGGCTCGCCTGCGCCGCCTGTTGCTGCTTGCCCTGGCGCTGCTGCTGGCGCCTGCTGCGGCGCAGGCGGACAAGGTGATTGCCTTGTCGTTCGACGATGTTCCGCGCGATCGCGGCGCGTTCTTCACCCCGGACGAGCGGACCCGCTGGCTGATCCAGGCGCTGCAGCGCGCACAGGTGCGCCAGGCCGCGTTTTTCGTCACCCCCGGCCTGCTAGAGGAGCCGGACGGGGCAGGCGGCGAACAACGCATCGCCGCCTATGTCGCGGCGGGTCACGTGATCGCCAACCACAGCGAAAGTCACGGCGCCCTGGCAAGCAGCGCTGCCCCGGCATACCTGGCCGACGTCGACAGTGCGACGGCCTGGCTCAAGCCCCGTCCGGGCTGGCGGCCGTGGTTCCGCTTTCCCTATCTTGATGAAGGCGGCACCGACATCGCCAAGCGCGACGCGATCCGCCAGGGCCTGGCCGCGCGCGGCCTGCGCAACGGCTATGTCACCGTCGATGGCAGCGACTGGCTGATCGAGGATCTGTGCCTGCGCGCGCAGGCCGAGGGCAAGCCGATCAACATGCGCGCCCTGCGGGACTTCTACGTCAACACCCAGGTCAATGCCGCCGAAGCTGGCGATGCCTTTGCCCGGCAGATGCTGGGGCGATCACCGGCCCATGTCATGCTGCTGCACGAGACCGACATTGCCGCCCTGTTCATTGCCGATCTGGTCGCGCAGCTGCGCCGACTGCACTGGCGGGTGGTCCCGATCGACGAAGCCTATGCCGATCCCCTGGCCCGAATGGCCCCCAACCCGCGTTCGGCCGTTGGCACCCTGCTCGACCAGATCGCCGACGAACGCCGCGCCGAAGAACCGCTCTGGCCCCGCGCCATGAGCAGGGACACGATGCGGTTCGAATTTGACAAGCAGGTAATCGCTGCCAATGCCGCCGCAGCAGGAGCACACTGATTCATGACTGACCAATTTGCCCTGACCGCCGACCAGCTGGCCATCCAGGACATGGCGCGCAAGTTCACCGCCGACCGGATCACCCCCTTCGCCGCCGAATGGGACGAGAAGTCGCACTATCCGGTCGATGTGTGGAAGGCCGCCGGCGAACTGGGCTTCGGCGCGATCTATGTGTCCGAGGAGAGCGGCGGGATCGGTCTTGGCCGGCTGGAAGCCGCGCTGATCATGGAAGCCATGGCCTATGGCTGCCCGGCCACGAGCGCCTACATCTCGATCCACAACATGGCCGCGTGGATGATCGACACTTACGGGTCGGACGCGCTGAAGGAACGGTTCCTGCCGGACCTGGTCTCGATGGAAAAGATCGCCTCCTACTGCCTGACCGAACCGGGTTCGGGATCGGACGCGGCGGCGCTGAAGACGAGCGCACGGCTCGACGGGGACCATTACGTCATCAACGGCACCAAGCAGTTCATCTCGGGCGCGGGCTATAACGACGTCTATGTCTGCATGGTCCGCACCGGCGAGCACAAGTCGGGCGGGATCACCTGCCTGGTGGTGGAAAAAGGCACTCCCGGACTGTCGTTCGGCGCGCCGGAAAAGAAGCTGGGGTGGAACGCCAGCCCGACCGCGCAGGTCATCTTCGAGGATTGCCGCGTGCCGGTTGCCAACCGCGTCGGGGCCGAGGGCGAAGGGTTCCGCTTCGCCATGGCGGGGCTCGATGGCGGGCGGCTCAACATCGGGGCCTGTTCGCTCGGCGGGGCGCAGCGCTGCCTGGATGAGGCGATCGCCTACACGAAGGACCGCCAGCAGTTCGGCCAGCCAATCGCGGATTTCCAGAACACCCAGTTCATGCTGGCTGACATGGCCACCGATCTGGAAGCCGCGCGCGCCCTGCTTTACCTTGCCGCCTGCAAGGTCAGCGCGGGCGCGCCCGACAAGAGCCGTTTTTCCGCCATGGCCAAGCGCCTTGCCACCGATAGCGGCAGCGAAGTGGTCAACAAGGCGCTGCAGCTGTTCGGCGGCTATGGCTACCTCAGGGACTATCCGATCGAGCGCTTCTGGCGTGACCTGCGCGTCCATTCGATCCTCGAAGGGACCAACCAGGTGATGCGGATGATCGTTGGCCGCGACCTGCTGCGCCAGTAAGGGGAAGGCCATGACCGACGAAATGCTGATCCGCCGCGAGGGACATGCGGGGTTCCTCTCGCTCAACCGCCCCAAGGCGATCCATGCCCTGACGCTGGACATGGTCCACGCGATGACCGCCGCGCTGCTGGAATGGCGCGATGATCCCGCCGTGAGCGTGGTGATCATCGACCATGCGGAGGGCCGGGGCTTCTGTTCGGGCGGGGACATCGCCTTCCTGCGCAATTCGGCGCTGAACGATGGCGGGGTTTCGGGGCGCAGATTCTTCCACGACGAATACCAGCTCAACCACCTGATCTTCACCTATCCCAAGCCGGTGGTCGCCTTCATGGATGGTATCACCATGGGCGGGGGCGTGGGGATCAGCCAGCCGGCAAGGTTCCACGTCGCGACCGAGAACACCCGCTATGCCATGCCCGAAACAGGGATCGGTCTGTTTCCCGATGTCGGCGGCGGCTGGTACCTGTCGCGCCTGCCGCACCGGATCGGCCAGTTCCTGGCGCTGACCGGCGCGCGGCTTGACGGGGCGGAGTGCAAGTGGGCCGGTCTTGCCACCCATTACCTGCCGCACGATGCCCTGGCCGAAGCGAAAGACCGACTCGCCCACGGACACGACCCGGCCCAGGCGCTCGCCGCGCTGGCCGTCACCCCGCCCCCGGCGCGGATCGAAGGCAATGCGGTGCAGATCGCACGCCACTTCGCCTCCGACCGTTACGAGGAGATCCTGGCCAGCCTGGCAGCCGACGACAGCGATTGGGCGGCGAAGGAACTGGCCACGCTGCGCACCAAGTCGCCCCAGACCTGCAAGGTCGCATTGCGCCAGCTGGCCGACAGCCTGGGCTGCGCCACCTTTGCCGAAAACATGGCAATGGAATACCGCGTGGCCAGCCGCGTCCTGACCCTGCCCGACTTCGCCGAAGGCGTGCGCGCAGTGATCGTCGACAAGGACAACGCGCCCCAGTGGAACCCGGCCACGCCCGAAGGCGTGACCGACGAGTTGATCGACAGCATTTTCGCGGCCCTGCCCGCCAATGAAGAATGGAAACCCCTATGAGCTTTGAAACCATCCTCGTCGAACAGCGCGGTGCGGTGACGCTGATCACGCTCAATCGTCCCTCGGCGCTCAACGCGCTCAACAGCCAGGTGCTCGAAGAACTGATCGAGGCTTTCGCCGCCTACGAGGCCGATCCGGGCCAGCGCTGCGCGGTGCTGACGGGCGCGGGCGAAAAGGCCTTTGCCGCCGGCGCCGACATCAAGGAAATGGCCGAAAAGCCGGCCGCCGAATTCTATGCCCAGGACTTCTTCAGCCGCTGGACCAGCCACCTGGTCAAGACCACCCGCAAGCCGTGGATCGCCGCGGTCAACGGCTTTGCGCTGGGCGGCGGGTGCGAACTGGCGATGATGGCGGACTTCATCATCGCGAGCGAAAACGCCAAGTTCGGCCAGCCGGAAATCAAGCTGGGGGTCGGCCCCGGCATGGGCGGCAGCCAGCGCCTGACCAAGGCCGTGGGCAAGGCCAAGGCGATGGAAATGTGCCTGACCGGGCGGATGATGGGCGCCGAGGAAGCCGAACGCAGCGGCCTCGTCGCCCGCGTCGTGCCGCTCGCTTCGCTGGTCGAAGACGCGCTGAAAACCGCCGCCGAAATCGCCGCGATGCCGCCGCTGGCCGCCATGGCCAACAAGGAAATGGTCAACGCCGCGTTCGAAACCACGCTCGACCAGGGCCTGCTGATGGAACGCCGCATCTTCCAGGTCCTCACCGCGACCGAGGACAAGGCCGAAGGCATGGCCGCCTTCATCGAGAAGCGCCCCGGCGTGTGGAAGGGGAAGTAAGGTGAAAATCGCCTTCATCGGCCTGGGCAACATGGGCGGCGGGATGGCCGCGAACCTGGTCAAGGCGGGGCATGAAGTTCACGCCTTCGACCTTTCCGCCGATGCGCTGGCGCGCGCCAGGGATAATGGCTGCGCCACCTACACCTCGGTGCGCGAGGCCGTGCAAGGCGCGGAGGCGGTGGTTTCGATGCTGCCCAACGGCGCAATCGTCGACAGCGTCTACAGCGCCGACGTGATCGGCCAGGCCCCCACTTGCGCCCTGCTGCTCGATTGCTCGACCATCGACGTCGCCACGGCGCGAAAGGTCGAGGAAGCCGCCCGTGCGGCCGGTTACGCCATGGTCGATGCGCCGGTTTCGGGCGGGATCGCGGCGGCCAATGCGGGCACGCTGACCTTCATGGTCGGCGGCACTGCCGAAGCTTTCGCCAGGGCCGAGCCGATCCTGTCGGCGATGGGCAAGGCGGTGATCCACGCCGGGGCGAGCGGCGCGGGCCAGGCGGCGAAGATCTGCAACAACATGATCCTGGGCGCGACCATGATCGCCACCTGCGAGGCCTTCGCCCTGGCCGAAAAGCTCGGGCTGGATCTCCAGACCTTCTACGACATTTCCAGCAAGGCTTCGGGCCAGTCGTGGTCGATGACCAGCTACTGCCCGGTCCCCGGCGTCGGCCCGCAAAGCCCGGCCGACAACCAGTACCAGGGCGGCTTTGCCGCCGCGCTGATGCTCAAGGATCTGAAGCTGGCGATGGAAGCGGCGCAGGCTGCCGGAGCTCAGACCCCGATGGGTGCGCGGGCCGAAGAATTGTACCAGAAATTTGCCGATGCGGGCCACGGCGGCCTGGATTTCAGCGCCATCATCAAGACCCTTTGACCTGCCATTAGCAGTCTGTCCCCCTGCAAACCGCCAACATGCGAAGCCGATTGATCTTCTATTAAACAAGCGTATTCTTATATTATCGGACTGTGGGCGGTGATTGAGCCGCCGGGCGCGCGCAGGACCGATGAACAAATACGGGGGACAGGACATCCAACCGCGTATCGAACCCGAAGCTGCGCCAGCTGGCGAAGCGGGACAAGGCTTTGTGACTGATCTGGCCGCGCCGGCCATCGTTGCCCAGGTGCTCGACGCTCCACCCCTGGCGATGATCATCATCGACCAGCACGGAATCATCCAGGCGTTCAGCAAGCGGGCTGAACAGGTTTTCGGTTATGCCGCGGCGGACATCATCGGCAAGAACATTGCCGTGCTGACCCCGCCCCACGTGGCCGCGCAACACGACGATTACCTGGCCAACCATGTCCGCACCGGGGAAAAACGAATCATCGGTTCGAACCGCATCGAAATGGCCCGCCACCATGCCGGGCACAATTTCCCGGTCGAACTCAACGTTTCGCCGCTGAACCTGGGCGACCGCGCCGGTTTTGTCGGATTTCTGCGCCCGATCGGCGGGGGCGAGCTTCAGCAACGCGAAGCGCGGACCATGCTGGCCGAACTGGCGCAAACATCGCGCGTATCGGCCATGGGCGCGCTGGCCACCGCGATCGCCCACGAATTGAACCAGCCGCTGACCAATATCGCCAATTTCACCCAGGGCCTGTCGAACCTGGTTGGCAGGCAGGACGAATTCAAAGGCCGGGAAGAAGTGCTGCGCATCCTGGGCAATTGCAGCAGCCAGGCCGTGCGGGCGGGCCAGTTGCTGCACCGCCTGCGCGATTTCGTGAAGGGCGGGCAGCCGGTTACCGAACCCTGCCACGTTACCGAACTGGTGCGCGATGCCGCCGCTCTGGCGATGATCAACGGCTTCAAGCGCACGATCCACATGGCTCACGATCTCCCCGCCGAACTGCCGATGGTGGAGGTGGACCGTCTGCAGGCGCAGCAGGTGCTGTTCAACCTGCTGCGCAACGCCTTCGAAGCGGTTGACGCCGAAAACGGCGGGCGGCACGAAATCTTCATTTCCGCCCGCGACACCGGCGACGGCTTCGTCCAGATCAACGTCGAGGATGAAGGGCCGGGTATCGCCCCGGAAATTGCCGATTCGCTGTTCGAAAGCTTCGTCACCACCAAGGGCGGCGGGATGGGGGTCGGCCTGGCGATCTGCAAGCAGATCATCGAGTCCTATGGCGGCCGCATCGGGGTTGGGAAATCGACCCGCCTGCCCGGTGCAGCCTTCCACTTCACCTTGCCGATCGTGCACGGACCAACCGGAACGGGGGACTGACCGATGTCAAAACGGGTGTGCCATGTCGTGGACGACGATCCCGAAGTGGCGGATTCGACCGCCTTCCTGCTCCGCACCGAAGGGTTCGAGACCACCACTCATGCCAGCGGCGAGGCGTTCCTGCGCAGCCTTCCCGACCTCGACCATGGCTGCATCCTGCTCGACATCCGCATGCCGGGGATCAACGGCCTGGATCTGCAGCGGCACCTGCACAATCATGGCTGCACCATGCCGGTGATCATCATCACCGGCCACGGCGATGTGGAAGCTGCCGTCCGCGCGCTGAAGGAAGGTGCGCTCGACTTCCTGCAAAAGCCGTTCTCGCGCGAGGAACTGCTCACCGCGCTGGACAGTGCCTGGCAGCAGCCGCGACACACACCGGTCCGTTCGGAAGAGGCCGAGCTGGCCTGTTCGCGGATCGAACGGCTGACCAAGCGCGAGCAGCAGGTCCTGCTGGGGCTGGTCAAGGGCCAGCCCAACAAGGTCATTGCCTATGACCTGGGGCTCAGCCCGCGCACGGTCGAACTGTACCGCGCCAACGCGATGCGCAAGCTTGAGGTGCGCAGCCTGCCGGAAATGCTGCACCTGGCCTTCCTGGCCAATCTGGGCAACGGCTCCGAAGCGGCCTGATCGGCCTCAGGCCAGCGCGGTCTGCGCGCTGATCCGGAAGAACTGCAGGGTGCTGCCGTGCGGTCGCAGCGCAACCAGTTCGCCCGGAACGAACCGCGCGGCCATGATCCGCGTGTCTTCCAGGTAGGCTGGGCGAGAACCTTCCCAAACACAGGTCCACTGGTTGTCGCGCAGTTCGATATGCCCTTCCACGCAATCGCGGTTGAACCGGCAGCGCTTGACCTTGGCGCGGGCGGGATTGGCGCGCAGCATCGGCAGCGAGATCCGGCCATCCGGGATCAGCGGCAGGCACAGCTCGTAGACGATCCCAGCCATGCTCCGCTTGCCATTGGCAAGCAGCACGGGCTCAATCCGGATCTTCCACCATTCCATGGCGCCAGCAACCCATTCTGCCACTGCCTGTAGCCGGCCTGTCGCCGACGTTTCATCCATCAAATCACTCATAAATCTACTTTAAGCAATAGCTTGCATGAACAGAGTCTGTATCACTGCCCCTGCAGCGATTGCCACGCCATACGGCACGCTGCGCGTCTGGCGGCTGGTCCCCGCAGGTTCGCGCCGCCAGATCAGTACCCACATGGCCAGCGTCAGGATCAAACCCGCCAGGCTGACCAGCAGCAGCAGCCGGAAGCCAGCGTCCAGCGGAAACCACAGCGCCAGCGCGGCATAGAACTTCGCATCGCCGCCGCCGATCACGCCGCCGGCAAACAGCGCCATGCCCACCACCAGGGCAATCACGGCGTGCACTGCATTCGACCAGACCGGCCCGCCAGCCGCCCCCAGCAGCGCTGCCCCAAGGCCCGCTGCACCTGCAATTCCACACAACCAGTTCGGCAGGAGCCGGCGGTGCCAGTCAAGCCAAGCGCCAACCGCAGCCAGTGCAATCAGCGTTCCCGGCAGCAAGAGTTGTGGCCACGTCGGCAAATCCCGCCCTTTCAGTCGAAATCGGCTTCGGCGCCGCCGGCACGGCGGACCAGCGGCCCGCGCGCCATGGCCAGCTGTTTGGCACTGGGCGCGACCCGGATGGCAAGCGGCGCGGGGCCGGTCACCGTCACATGGGCCAGCGGCGCGGCCCGGACCGGACCGGCCGCCGCAAGCTGCGGCTTGCCATTGGTCACCTGGATGGTTCGCACCGGCACCGGATTAGCGACCCGGATCGCGCGCGGCGCCGAGGCAGAGGTAATCATGACACTGCGGCCGGGGCCGCTCATCACCATGCGGACATTGCCCTTTAGCGGCTGGACCGGCGCTGCCACGGGAGCGGGCGCCTGCGCCGCGGCCAGGCTGGCCAGACGCTGCGCCTGCGCCTGCTCGAACCGGGCCAGATTCGCGGCGAACCGGCGATCGTCCGGAGCCAGGGCAAGGGCCTCGCGGAAATAGCGCTCGGCCAGGTCGTCACGGCCGATCCGCGCATAGGCCACGCCCAGCGCGTTGGTCGCCTCGGCGCTGCAGGCCGGGTCAAGCCGGGCAAAGCGCAGCGCGGCGATCGCCGTGCCGTATTGCCCGTCGGCCAGCGCCTGGCGGCCCATGGCGAGATCCGAATTGCCGGACGGCGACAGCAGCCGTGCCGCGGCCTGATTCGCCCTCACGAACGGGTTGGCGCAGGCCGCCAGGGCCGGCACCGAGATCGCCAGCAACATCACAGTCTTGAATGAGCTACGCATATCAACCTCCCATCATCATCGGGAAAATCGTCTTCACCAGGCGAACCACCGCCGGGAGCATCAGCACGCCGATCATCACCGGCAGCATGCAAACCACCAGCGGGATCGAGATCAGCACCGGCAGGCGATGCGCGCGCTCTTCTGCGCGCAGCTCGCGCCGCACGCGCATTTCCGAAGCATAGACCCGCAGCGTCGTGGCGATGCTGGTGCCCAGCTTGTCGGACTGGATGATCAGCGTGGTGAACGAACGGACCTCGTCCACCCCGGCCATTTCCGACATCTTGCGGAAGGCATCCTCGCGCGAGGCGCCGGCCCGCAGTTGCAGCGAGGCGACCGACAGCATTTCGGCCACCAGCGGGTGCGACAGCACCATTTCGCGCCCGACCCGGTCCATCGCCGCTTCGATGCTGAGACCGGATTCGATGCAGATGATCAGCAGGTCGAGGCAATCGGGAAAGCCGCGCAGCAATTCGTCGCGCCGCCGGTCGGCCTTGGCCTGGACGAACAGGTTGGGCAGGTAAAGCCCCAGCAGCGCGAGGCACGCGCCGATCAGGTAGACCTTGAGAAACGAGGGCGGGTCGCCCGGCCGGGAATAGGCCAGCGCGATATAGCCCAGCGGCAGGGCGAAGACCCCGATCAGGCGGCTGAGCGTGAACACCCGCGGCGCCATGGGCGAGGTATAGCCCGCCGCGCGCAGCTTGGCGGTCAGCCGCTCGCTCTTGCTGTCGGTCAGGTCCAGCCCGGCCGCTTCGATGGCGGCCGCCAGCTTGGCCCAGGCGCCTTCGTTGGCGTGGCTGCGCAGGCTGGCGGGGCGCATTGTAACGCCCTCATCCTCGCCGATCTGGCGCAGCTGGGCGCGCAGCGCCGAACGGTGGCCGAGCCACGATGCCACGGCATAGACCCCGCCGATCGCGGCCACGAAGACCACGATCAGCGCGGCGAGCCGGGCGAGCGAGTTGGTTGCGACAAGATCAAGCATGCCAGCACCTACACTTTCAGGTCGACCATGCGGCGAATGACCAGCACGCCGACAAAGTAGAGGAGAATCAGGAAGCTGAAGCCCCAGATGAAGATCGGATCGCCGGCCACGTCCATGTAGAAGCCCGGATTGACCGTCACCATGCCCAGCAGCGAGATGATCGGCAGCACGGTCAGCATCCAGCCGGTCAGGCGGCCTTCGGAGCTGAGCGCGCGCACCTTCATGTACAGCGCGGCGCGGGCGCGGATCACATCGGCCAAGTTTTCAAGGATTTCGGCGAGGTTACCGCCCGTTTCGCTCTGCAGCGAGAGCGAGACGACGAACATCCGCATGTCCGGGTTGTCCCAGCGTTCGGCCATGGCCTGGAGCGCATCGTGGAGGTCCGCGCCATAGGACGCTTCATCGGACACCACGCCGAATTCGCTGCCCATCGGGTCTTCCATCTCGTGAGTCAGCAGGTCGATTGCCGAGGCGACCGGGTGGCCCGAGCGCAGCGCGCGGACGAACACGTCCAGCGCCAGCGGGAACTGGTCCTCAACCCGCTTGCGGCGGCGCTGCGCGGCGATCGAGATCAGCAGCAGCGGCAGCACCGTGCCGATGCACAGCCCCAGCACGGCCAGCAGCATTATCACGCCCGAGGTCCAGTCGAACCCCGCCGCCCCGGCCGCCAGCATCAGCAGCGCGAACACCAGGAAGCTGAAGCCCGCCATGGCCAGCATGGCATAGCCGACCCCCACCGGCACGGCGGCGGCGAAGAACTGGTGCTGGAGGTAGCGATAGAAGGTGCCCAGCGGCGGCGGCAGGCGCTCGCCGTCGCTGGGTGCGTTCTTGCGCAGCCGGGCAACGATCTGTTCCCGATCGCCCCCTTCCTTGATCATCCGCAGGCGGGTGTTGATCGCCGCATGCTTCTGGCGCTGGCGCCAGGCGGCGCCCAGCATCACCTGAACGAACAGGAACACCGCCGAAAAGATCGACAGGAGGACGACGGCGCGGACAATGACGTTCCACATGGGCTCATCCCAGCTTGATGTCGGGCCGGAACAGTTCCGGCTCCAGGGTGATGCCATAGGCGGCGGTTTCGGCCAGGAACTTGGGCCGGATCCCGGTGGCCTCGAACTGGCCCAGCACCTTGCCTTCGGCGTTGCGGCCGGTGGCACGGAACCGGAAGATTTCCTGCATCGTGATGGTTTCGCCTTCCATGCCGGTGATTTCCGACAGGCTGACGATGCGGCGATGGCCGTCGACCAGGCGTTCGATCTGGATCACGATGTTGATTGCCGAAGCGATCTGGTTGCGTGCCGCCCGGGGCGAGATGTCGACCCCGCTCATCCCGATCATCTGTTCAACGCGCGACAGCGCGTCGCGCGGGGTGTTGGCGTGAACCGTGGTCATCGACCCGTCGTGGCCGGTGTTCATCGCCTGGAGCATGTCGAAGGCTTCGCCGGCGCGCACTTCGCCCACGATGATCCGGTCCGGGCGCATGCGCAGCGCGTTCTTGACCAGGTCGCGCTGGCTCACCTCGCCGCGTCCCTCGATGTTGGCAGGGCGGGTTTCCAGCCTGACGACATGTTCCTGCATCAACTGAAGTTCGGCCGAATCCTCGATCGTGATGATGCGTTCGCGGTGATTGATGAACGAGGACATCGCGTTGAGCAGCGTGGTCTTGCCCGAACCCGTGCCGCCCGAGATCAGCACGTTGCGGCGCGCCCCGACGATCCCCTTCAGCACTTCGGCCATGGCTTCAGGCACGGAGCCCAGCTCGATCAGGCGATCGACGCTGATCCACTTCTTGGCGAACTTGCGGATCGATAGCATCGGCCCGTCGATCGCCAGCGGCGGGATGATCGCGTTGACGCGCGAGCCATCGGCCAGGCGCGCGTCGACATAGGGCGAGGATTCGTCGATCCGGCGGCCCACCGCGCTGACGATCTTCTGGATGATCCGCAGCAGGTGGCGATCGTCCTGGAACCGGGTCGAGACCTTTTCCAGCAGGCCACGGCGTTCCACGAACACGCTGTTCGCACCGTTGACCAGCACGTCGGTGATCGTCTCGTCATCGAGCAGGGGTTCGAGCGGACCGAGGCCGAGCAGCTCGTCCATCACCTCGTCAACCAGTTCCGCGCGCTCGCGCGCGTTGAGCGGCTCGCTCTGCGATTGCAGCAGTTCGCCCACGATCTCCGCGACGTCGCGGTGGATCTGTTCGCGGGACATCTGCTCCAGCGCGGCAAGGTTGATCTTGTCGAGCAGGTTGCGGTGGATCGAAACCTTGAGCCGCAGCTTGCGGTCGTCGCTGGTTTGGGCGCCTCCGGCGGCCACGGCCGCTCCGTTCGAACCGGCGCTTTCGCCGGTCGCTTCGGGGCCTTCGGGCTTCTTCACGTTCCAGATGCTCATCGCCAATTCACCTGCCTTCCAGAACCAATGACCGCGCCAGACTGGCAATGTCCGACGCAAACCTGCTGTGTTTGTGGAGATCGGTCAGCAGCCGCCCTTCATTCTGGGCGGCGACCATGTGTTCGCCTTCATCGGCGATCGAAACGGCAACCTGGCAGCCGAGCGCCTCCTCGGCGTCGTCCAGCCCGATCGCCTTGAACAGGTGATGCTCGACCCGGTTGGCCACCACCATCACCCGGTCGGACTTGACCCCGACCGAGCTGAACAGGTCGAGCCGGCGCTTCGCCTGGCGCAGCCCTGCCACCGACAGTTCGGTCACCAGCACCACCCGGTCCGCCGCCAGGGCCAGCGACAAGGCCCAGCCCGACCAGTCGACCGGCACATCGACCAGCACCATGTCGAAAGTGCTGCGCACCAGCGCCAGCAGTTCAAGCAGGCGATCCTGGTCGACATCGTCCAGCGCGGTAATCGATGCCGGAGCGGCGACGATCGCGAAGCCATGATGGCTGTCGGTCAGGGCGCTTTGCAGCATTTCCGCATCCAGCCGGTCACCCGCCTCAAGCAGGGTGGACACGGTGACGCGCGGGATCTGGCCGACATAGTAGGCGACTTCCCCGCCCTGCAGGTCGAGGTCGAGCACGCAGACCCGGCCCGCGCCCTTGCCCTGTTCGGACAGGTTCGCGGCAAGGTGCGTCAGCACCGTCGTGGTGCCGCAGCCGCCTGTGCTGCCGGTGACCAGCACCAGCGGTGCCTGACGGACGGCGGCAGCGGCCGCCGGAGCCGGCAACTCGTCAATCTGTTCGGCCAGTTCGGGGCAGTCGATCGGCAGGCGCGCGATGTCATTGACCCCCTGGTGCAGCAGCGCCCGGGCCAGCTTGACGTCGGTGGCTTCGAGCGCGGCGATCACCGGCAGCTCGGGGTGACGGGCGCGGACCTGGGCAATCCGTTCCAACGAGCCGGCATTGCCGGCTTCCACTTCGATCACCAGCGCCTTGGCCGACTCGACCCAGCCATCCTCGACCGCACCGTCAGGCGCGGCGGCGTGGCAGGCCAGCGGCCCCAGCCGGTCCTGTTCACCCGAAGCCTCAAGCGCGGCAATCACCTCGGCCCGGGCGACGAGCACCAGCTCGCCCTGGCGCTCGCGGCCTGGCGCGCCTTGATGTCCTCGGTGTGGTTCGATCGTGATCATGGGTCCTCGTCAGTAGGCGACAGCGCCATCGCCGTCTTCGAGCGTCAGGGTGGCACGGGCGGGCGGCAGGGAGATGGTGCCGCCGAACAGGGTCATCGCCCGCAGGTTCATTCCGCCGACTTCGACCGTCACCAGCGGCGCGATGTCGCTCAGCGGATCGCCGTTGTCGTCAAGCCCCGGATCGCCGGCATAGCCGATGCCCGAACCGCTGTAGGTAATGGTCACGTTCTCGGCCCGCAGCATCGGCATCATCGCATGCATCCGCGCCACGATCCGGGCAAAGGCCTGGGCATTCGCGGTGCCAAGGTCCGGACATGGAGTGCGCGCGCAGGTGCACGATGCCGTGCCGCTTCCGCCGGTGCAGCGCACCGCGCCCAGCGCTTCGCGGCAAATCCGGTCGCCGGGCTTCAGCACGCCGCCCGGGCAGCTCAGCCCGACGGTTTCAAAGCTGTTGAGGCCCGACGGAACCAGCGCGGTCGACACGGCATAGCGCGCGCCCATCTGCGCGGCCTTTTCCGCCTGGTTCAGCGTCCAGGCATAGTTGCCGACATCGAACAGGCCGAACAGCAGCAGCAAGGCCAGCGGCAGGACCATGGCGAATTCCGCCGCGCTGGCGCCATCGCGCGCGCGCAGGAAGGGGCGCAGCGCCCCCATAGCCCGATCACCGGCGCGCTGGCGCGCGCATTCATGCGGATGCCCGGATCGAAGATGCCCAGCCCGCCGAACAGCGAGGGATAGGGCACGCCCTTGGCCGCGACGGTCACCACCGGGCCGGCTTCGCCCAGTTCCTGGTAGATCCCGGTATCGACGAAAGCCCCGCAGACCACCGAGACATAGACTTCGTCATCGCTCCAGCCCGGGATCAGCGGAAAGTGGCCCGCATCCTGCAATTGGCCGGTGCGGGTCAGCAGGCGGATCGCGGCGAGCTGGTCGGCGCTGATCACCAGGTTGCCGTCGCGGCAGACCTGGGTCACTTCGAGCCGCCCGGCATAGCGCGCGCCATCGCGCACCGCCTCGACCAGCTTGTGCTGGGTCCAGATGAAGTGCCCGCCTTCGAACCCGCCGAACAGCAGCAGGAGCATCAGCGGCAGCATCATTGCCAGTTCCGCGGCGGCGGCTCCGGTCCGGTCGGTCAAGGCGCGCAGCCAGGTCATCGGATCAGCACCGCCCGGTCTTTGCCGTAGTACTGGAAGCCCGACAGGTTGCCCGGGCGCAGCGCCGGACCGATCACTTCGGCGCGGATCGTGCCGGGTTCGGCCGGCTCCGACGGATCGAGCAGGAAGACATCCATCCAGCCCAGCAGTTCGACCTGCTTGCGCCCGGTCACCCCTTCGCACATCGCGGCGGCCACGGTCAGGACCCGGCGGTCCTTCTGGGTCGAGGACGGCGCCAGTGCGTTCGAGAACTGCGGCTGCGGATAACTGCAGTGATAGGTGATGTTGTGGCGATAGTTGGCGCCAACCTTCGTCGGCTTGCTGTCAGGATTGAAGCCGACGATCCGCGGGGCCAGGCGCGCGGCCTTGTTCTCGATCTCCCACTGGTAGATCTCGTAGCGGCTGCCCTTGTCAAAGCTGCTGGCCAGCGTGCCGGGATGGTGCGCGTCCAGATAGCGCTGGATGTCCCACACCCCGTCGCCCAGGTAATCACACTTTCCGTTGTAGAAGCAGTCGTCGAGCTTGAAGGAATCGACGCTGGGGCGATCGATCACCGCGATCGAGGAAAAGGGCACCCAGGTCGACTTGCTCGGCGCTGTGGCGGGGCAGGTCAGCGCGCTGCGCACATCGGCGATGGTCAGGGTCGACTTCGCGCTGGTAACCGTGCCGCTGTAGGCGATCGCATAGTTCTTGCGGGTGTTCTCCGAGGGACAGAAATCGCCGTTCGCCTGGCACTTCAGCTTGTTGGTGGGCATGTCGAAGCGCGTGTTCATCGCGTCGGGCTCGGTGTTGCGGAACCCCGGTTCGGTGGTGACGTTTTCAAGGTTGACGCAATCCGGCAGGCTGTTCTGGCCCAGCTCGTACTGGGTGTCGCGCAGGCCCTTGACGTCCAGGAAGCCCCAGTTGCCCGGCGCCAGCGCAGTGGTGTCCTTGCTGCTTTTCCAGCGCATCCGCAGGCCCTTGCCACCGTATGCCGGCATCGGGAAATCCGACCGGTCGACGCAGACCATGATCGACGGCACGTTGCACGCCGCCTTCTTCAGCATGGCCATGGCATGGGCCGTGATCCCGCCCGAATTGAACGCGCCCACCACCGGGGTCAGCGCGTAGAACACCTTGCGTCCGTTGGCGCTGACCTTGACCACGTGGGCGCGGGCGCCATCGGCGTCGCTGGTCACCTCGGCCCCGGGGGCATCGTCGGCATAGCTTTCGTAGAAGGTGAAGGTCAGCCCGCTGACCGTCGCCCCTTCGCCGTCATTGGCCACCCGGGTGAGGTTGGCATAGTCGCTCGACGCCGCAGCGAAGGTGTTGGTTGCCGCGTCGCGGGCGCGGATCATCGCGTCCTCGTGCCCATCCAGCTGGCTGGCGGCGGCCAGCGCGGCCTGATCGGCGGCGTTCTGCAACTCGCTCTGCATAGCCATCAGCCGACCATAGTCGAAGCCGATCCCCGCCAGGGCCACCAATACCATCAGGACGAGGGCATAGAGCGGCGAGATGTTGCCACTTTCATCCCTGGCAAAAGGCTGGACGCCAGATGTCACGAGGAAACTCCTCAATCACTGGGTGGTGCCGGATCCGGTACTGCTGCCCGAGGAAACCGACGTGCTGCGCACCTTGTCCGGCCGCTTCACGGCATCCTTGCGATAGCGTTCGGCGGCCTGGGCGGCCTTGCCTGCGCTGGTTGCCGGACCCGCGTCGTCATAAGCCGGATCGGGATCGACGACCTGGGCCAGCATGGTCTGCCGGTTGGCCTCGCCAAAGGCGGCCGGCGGCGCGGCGGTGCTCTTCACATCCTGGTCGCAGGCCGCCAGCAGGGTGACGGCAGCCAGTGCCAGCCACTGTCCACGCTTAGAATTCATAACCCTTCTCCTTCGCCTGCGGGGCCTTGTCGGCCGACTTGACGGGCGGCAGCGCCTGCGGGTGGTAACCTTCACCGCCCAGCAGCACGTCCTGCGGCTGCGGATCCTTGATGCGATCGGTCGGCAAGCGGACCTGTTCGGGCTTCAGCGGCGCAACCAGGCGCGGCGTGACCACGATCAGCAGTTCCGTTTCGCCCTTCTGGAAGCCCGACGAGCGGAACAGCGCGCCCAGGATCGGAATTGATCCCAGCAGCGGCACCTGGCGCACGGTGGTCTGGAAGTCCTTGCGCAGCAGCCCGGCGATGGCAAAGCTTTCGCCGTCGCGCAGTTCCACCGTGGTGCTGGCGCGCCGGGTCTGCAGACCCGGAACGACGATCCCGTTGACCGAGACCGAGGCACTGGGATCGAGCGAACTGACTTCGGGTTCGACCAGCAGGCTGATCACCTTGTCGGCCAGCACGGTCGGGGTGAAGCCCAGGCTGACGCCGAAGCTCTTGTATTCGATCGTCAGGTCGCCGCTGGCGCGGTTGCTGTTGTCCACCGGGATCGGGAACTCGCCGCCCGCCAGGAACGAGGCCTTTTCGCCCGACAGCGCGATCAGCGTCGGTTCGGCCAGGGTCTTGGACAGGCCCTTGCGTTCCAGCATGTCCAGCGTGGCGTCGATATTGGTATCGCCGATGTGGAACGACTTGGTGATCGTGGCAAAGGCATCGGGCACCGTGCCGGCAGACGGCGTGCCGGTGCTGAACCCGAAGCTGCCGCCACGCGACAGGCCAAGGCCGCTCACGCCAACCTTTTCGCCCATCTGGCGATCGACTTCGGCAAAGCGCACTTCCAGCATTACCTGCTGGCTGCTGCCCATCGACACCAGGTTGATCACCTTGTCGCCGGCAAAGCTCTTGGCCAGCTGGGCCACCCGGTCGGCCGCGCCGGCATCGTTGGCCATGCCGGTCAGCACGATCGAGCCGTTGGACAGGTGGGCATCCACCTTCTGTCCGGGCACCAGGGCGCCGATCTGCTCGCGCAGCGCCTCGACATCGGGACCGACAGCCACGTCCATCACGGCGATCACGCGGTTGTTGCGGTCATACAGCGTCAGGCTGGTGGTGCCGAAGCTCTTGCCAAGCAGGTAGACCGAGCGTTCCGAGATCGGCAGGACATCCGCGATCTCGGCGTTGCCGATCAGCGCCCGGCCGATTGCCCGGTCCGCGGAAACCACCCGGCTCTTGTTGACCGGCACTTCCAGCGCGCCGGCATGGAGCGATTCCTCGGCCTGCTGAGCCAGCGCGGGCTGCCAGGCGACCCCTGCGGTCAGCAGGGCCAGGGCATAGATGCTGCTGTTGAGGATCTTCATCTTATTTACCCTTCGTCTGGCCGACCGGGTAGCTGGTCGGCTGGGTACCGCGGACAATGGTCATGGTCGGGCCGGTCCAGCCCTGGGCCGGGGCGACACCAGCGGCAAAGCCGGGCAGTGCCGGGGCAACCAGCGAACCGGTACGCTGCGGCGCCGGGCCGCGGACCGCTGCCGGCGCGGCAAGGTTGCCGCCGCCCAGGTCATAGCTCGTGACCGCGCGGACGGCGGGGGCCTGGCCGGGAGCAACCGCAACATCACTGTCGGTGGGCTTGCGCAGCACCAGGCTGAGCGCGCCGGCGCGTTCGGCAACGACGATCCGCTGGGCGTCATAAAGCGACAGCGCCAGCGTGGCGGTCTTGGCCAGCTTGGGTTCGCTCTGGCGGTCATTGGCGGTCTGGTCGATCGCCAGCACCTGGACGTTTTCAAGGATCACGTCGGTGCGGTGGCCTTCACGCCCGCTGCTGTCGTTGATCGTGCGCGTCAGCAGCACGTCAACCATCGATCCGGGCAGGACAAAGCCGGACACCCCGCTGACCGCGTTGACCGAAACCGATACCGCGCGCATCCCGTTGGGCAGCAGCGCCGCCAGGGTGGCGCGCCCATCGGTGCCGCTGACCTTGCTGGCCAGCACCGGCTCGCCGGGCACCATCGGACGGAGCGCGACGCGATCGTCCTTCAGCGCATCGGGCAGCGAGCGGAACGCGCCCTGCGGCACCGATGCTTCGGGCCAATCCTGCAAACGAACATTTTGCCCGGTCAGCCGGCCGCCGAATTCAAGCGGCTGGGTGGCAACGACAATGCGCGTGAACTTCTGTCCACTCGCGCCGCCCCCCTGCTGCTGTTCGACGCCAGAAAACCAGGCGTTGGCGAGAAGCACCGCAAACAGGCCCACAGCCACGGCGATGCCAAGCAAGACCCAATTGCGATTCTGCACGGCCAACCTCCTGGGATCAGTAAATCATCGGGGACTGGCCCCACCGCACCAACGGCACGGCGGGGCCGCCCACTCGCTTGGGATGAGAGATCAGGTCGCCTTGGGAGTCGGCGTACCGGGCGCGCAGGATGCATCGCCGCTGTTGCAGGCCTCGATCTGCTGACCGGCCTTGTACATCGAGTTCTGGATCTGGACGCTGAGGTACAGCGCGGCCGCACCGAGCGCGACACCGACGATGGCGAGGATCAGGGCGTATTCGGCCGCCGAGGCGCCCGATTCGTCCTTGATGAAGAGCTTGATGAACGACTTCATGGCATTTTCCCTTTTTCGGCCCGCAGCGCCCCAGGCACCACGGTCAGCTTCGGAAGAAGGTTGCCGGCGGACCCGCCAACCAACCTTGGCCATGAGGTAAAGACGCCCCTCGTTTGAACAATTTCGCAAATATACGTGAGGCGGACTACGCGAATCGCAATGGTTAATGCCCGCTACTGGCAGGAACCGGGCTGACCGGCTGACCATTCAGGCGCAGCTCGTAGTGCAGGTGCGGCCCGGTGGAGCGCCCGGTCGATCCGACCGACCCCAGCACGTCGCCTCTGCGCACCTGCTGGCCGGGAGCCACCCCGAGGCTGGAAAGATGAGCATAGCGGGTCTGCAAGCCGCGCCCGTGATCGATCGTCACCAGCAGGCCATAACCCGATGCCCAGCCGGCCTGGACCACCCGGCCATCGCTTGACGCAATCACCCGCGTGCCGGCCGGGCGGGCAATATCGATCCCGGCGTGGAACCGAACGCCGCCCAGGATCGGATGAACTCTGTAACCAAATCCGCTGGATAGCCCCTTGCCCCGGCCGCGCGAGGCAATCGCCACGGCTTGCGGCGGACGCAGCGCTTCAACACTGACCGGCCGCCCTTCGGCATCGGCCGCCCGCGCGATCCGCACGGCGGAACTGTCTGGCGCAGGCTCGACAATCACCGCCGCCCGGCCCGGCTCCGGCTCGACCGCGGCCACGCCGGGCCGCGGGGTTGGCGGCGCTGCCGGTTGCGCCGGCGCAGGTGCCGCGATGCCCGCAGCAAGCAGCGCCAGGCCAATAATCTGAAGGGTATGCGACATGATCCAGCGGGCTGGACCTCTCTACGCCGCCAGAACAACCCCGTAATTCCCCTATAGGGACTCCGCATAAGCGCGCGGCGCGGCTCATCGCCCGGCGCAACCGCGCACGGACCGGGACGGCCCGGCCATCAGTACTGAAATGTGCTGAAAAACTGGAGCGGGCGAAGGGATTCGAACCCTCGACCCCAACCTTGGCAAAATATTTCGGCCACTTTTCCCAAACTTTCCCAAGTACGATTATCTACGCTAAATCAGATATTTATGATGTTCCTCTTTACGATTGTCTCCGCCCATAATACCCTCGAAACGCTTAAATCTGGAGACAAAATGGAGACAAAGCACCCCCCTGAAATCTTTGTCTCCAAATGGAGGGTCAAATATGCCGACAGCGAAGTTGAACAAGCGCAATGTCGACGCATTCGCGCCGCCTAAAGATAAACAGGCAGTCCTGTGGGACAGCGAGATCCGGGGCTTCGGCTTGCGGGCGCTGCCATCGGGGCTCAAGACCTTCATCGTTCAGTACCGCAACATCGAAGGGATCAAGCGGCGCATCAATCTTGGCCGTTATGGCGTCATAACGACGGAGCAGGCTCGGGATCTGGCGAAGATCAAGCTTGGCGAAGTTGCTGGTGGGCAGGACCCGGCAGAGGCAATTCATCCGGCCCGCAGTGGCATGACCGTCGCCGAGATCTGTGACTGGTATCTGGTTGAAGCCCGCGCCGGCAACATTCTTGGCCGCAAGAACCGTCCAATCAAAGCCTCCTCGCTCGCGATGGATGAGAGCAGGATCAACACTCACATCAAACCGATTCTTGGCCATCGCATGGCGAGAAGGCTGACGATCGCGGATGTCGAGCAGATGCA
>JAKPAG010000090.1 GCA_029779535.1 Pseudomonadota bacterium
CCCGCTTCTGCAACCTTGTCGTCAAACGACATGTTCGCTGCGCTCCAGCCCGTGCTGCCCTTGACGGACAGGAAGATCCACCGGGTGACCAGCGCGGGGTGCTGGCAGTGGTACAGCCGCTGCTCAACCCACGCGCCGATGTTGCGCGTTTCGGCCAATTGGCAGGCGCTGATCGGGCCATAGAGCCCAAAGGTCGAATCGATCTGCGACGACAGGTAGGCCATTTCCGAAGCCTTGCCGCTGATCATCGGATTGGTGCCCAGAAAGGCATCGACTGCCTGCCGCGCCTTGCCGGCCTTGAGCGCTTCGAGCGAGGGCGCGATGAGCCGCTCAATCGCGGCGTCGTCGCTGCTTGTCGGCGCGGACTGCGCGTGAACCGGGGCGGCGGATGCGCAGAGCGCAATTGCCAGCAGCGACAGTCTTTTCATTTCAATCCTCCAGGATGGCAACAGCCCTGATCCACCCAGCACTGGCGCCTTCGATCTTGACCGGAAAGCAAATGACCGTGAAGCCGTGCGCGGGCAAGGCGGACAGATTGGTAAGCTTTTCGATCTGCCAATAGGGACGGATGCGGCCTGCCTTATGGCCTTCCCAGATGATTGTCGGATCGCCGGTTTCGGCCCATTTGCGTGCGGTGTGGCTGAACGGGGCGTCCCACGACCAGGCGTCGGTGCCAACCACTTCCACGCCGCGCTCGGTCAGCCACAGGGTAGCCTCGGCGCCCAGTCCCACGCCCTGGTCGGTGAAATTGTCGGTGCCATAGACCGCGCCGGACTGGATCAGCACGATGTCGAGCGGCTGCAAGACATGGCCGATCCGCACCAGCTCTGCCTCCACCTCGGCGGCGCTGACCACGTGGCCGTGGGACAAGGCGCTGAAATCCAGTTTGACGCCGGGGCGGAAGAACCGGTCGAGTGGGGCCTCATCGATCGTCGGGGCGCTGCGGGCGCCGCCATCGGTGGTCGAATGGTAGTGCCACGGCGCGTCCATGTGCGTGCCGTTGTGGGTGGACAGCGTCAGCGTTTCCACCGCCCAGCCTTCGCCGTCGGGCAGATCCTGCTGGGTCAGGCCGGGAAAGAACAGGGCGATCTGCTGCCAGGTGCTCTCATGCGTGGCATAGCTGATCTGCGGCAACATGACCGGAGGGTCAGAGACCACCTTGGTGGTGATGGGGATCGAAAGGTCGATGAACTGGGTCATGCCACGGAGGATTGACCCGCCTTCCGTTTACGTCAATGGAAAGTGCATGAGCCTGCCCCAAGCCCTTGCCGCCCGCCGTCCGATCGATGGCGGTTTCGCTGCCGAAATTCCCGCCACCTGGATGCAGGGGCGGACCAGCTATGGCGGGTTTTCCGCCGCCCTGGCGCTGGAAGCGGCGCGGGGCCTGGCGGATGACCTGCCGCCGCTGCGATCTGCCCAGGTCAGCTTCGTCGGGCCGCTGGCGGGTCAGGTGGAGGTGCGTGCGCGGTTGCTGCGGCGGGGCAAGAACGCCAGCTGGGCCACGGCCGAAGTGGTGAGCGAGGCGGGGGTCGGCCTGACCGCGACCTTCGTGTTCATGGGCCCGGTCGAGCAGAGCGATTTGCACCTGCATGAAGTGCCGATGCCGGCCGAGGTTATCCCGCCGGCGGACGCGGTGCTGATCCCCGAACGCGCCGGACCCAGCTTTGCCCCCAATTTCGAACGCCGCTTCGCGCTGGCTCAGTCGAGCCACAAGAAGCCGGAAATCTGTTGGTGGGTGCGCCTGAAGGAAGCCGAAGGGCTTGACCCGATGGTCAGCCTGCTGCTGACGGCAGACATGCTGCCCCCCGGCGTCATGCCGCTGACCGGGCCGGTGCCGATCAGTTCGATGACCTGGCTGGTCAACCTGCTGACGCCGCTACCGCAGACCCGCGATGGCTGGTGGCTGCTGCGTTCGGCAGGCAACTATGCGGAAAAAGGCTGCTCCAGCCAGGACATGGCGATCTGGAACGCCGATGGCACGGCGGTGGCCGTGGGGATGCAGTCGATCGCGGTGTTCGGCTAACCGGCCAGTTGTTGGTCGAGGAAGGCGGCAACGTCGTCCAGCGCCACGTCCTTGGCAAGCCAGGCTTCGCCGATCGACTTGAGCAGGACGAACGGCAGGGTGCCCGCGTCCATCTTCTTGTCGTGGAGCATGTGCTGCACCAAGGCGCGGCCATCGCAGTTGAGGCCGAGGTCGCGGATTTCGCTCACCATGCCCACTTCGGCAAAGTGCCGCGCGACATGTTCCGCGCTGGCCTGCGGCAGCTCTCCGCGCCGCGCCGAGTAGCGCGCCGCCAACACCATGCCGAGCGCCACGCCTTCTCCGTGGAGAAGCCGGTCGGAAAAGCCGGTCTGCGCTTCGAGCGCGTGACCGAAGGTGTGGCCGAGGTTGAGCAGCGCCCGCAGGCCCAGCGTCTCGCGCTCGTCCTCTTTCACGATCCGCGCCTTGGCGGCGACCGAATGGGCCACGGCATATTCGCGCAGCGCCCCGTCGCCATCGAGCATTGCCGCGCCATGGGCATCGCACCACTGGAAGAAATCGGCATCACCCAGCAGGCCGTACTTCACCACTTCGGCATAGCCAGCCAGCAATTCGCGCCGGGGCAGGGTCTCGAGCACGGCCAGGTCCGCCAGCACCAGCGAAGGCTGGTGGAACGCGCCAACCAGGTTCTTGCCGGCGGGGGTGTTGATCGCGGTCTTCCCGCCCACGCTTGAATCGACCTGCGCCAGCAGGGTGGTGGGCAACTGGATGAAATGACACCCACGCTTGAGTATCGATGCGGCAAACCCGGTCAGGTCGCCGATCACCCCGCCGCCCAGCGCCAGGATGTGGTCGCCGCGCTCAACCTCCTCGGCCAGCAGCCAGTCGACCAGCGCGGACAGTTGCTCCCAGCTCTTGGTTGCCTCACCCGGCGGCAGAATCCGCCACGCTGCCACGTGCCCCGCGCCGTGCAGCGCGGCTTCGATCACGCCGCCCCAGGCGGCATGGACGCTCTGGTCGGTCACCACCGGCACACGGCGCTTGCGCAGGCGGCCCTGGCAGTGTTCGGCGAGGCCCGCCAGCAGCCCGGTGCCCACCTTCACCTCATAGGGGCGGCCAGCGATGTCGACCGGGATTACAGCCATGCCTGAATTCCTTTGAGCACCTTGTCCAGCGTGCGGCCGTGCGGCCCGCGGGTGCTGATGACGTGGATCGGGGCCTGTTCATAGGCGCTGCGCCGTTCCTCGCGCAGGCGGGTCAGGATTTCGCGCGGATCGCCCTGCTTAAGCAGCGGGCGGTTGTCCTTGCGGCCGACACGTTCGAGCAGGGTTTCGACATCGCTGTCGAGCCACACCGCGATCGCCCGGTCCAGGATCAGGGCGCGGGTTTCCGCATTGACGAAGGCACCCCCGCCGGTGGCGATCACCTTGCGCCCGCCGTCGGCCAGCCGCTGGATCACCCGGCGCTCGCCATCGCGGAAATGGGCTTCGCCAAACCGTTCGAAGATTTCGGGAATGGTCATCTGCGCCGCAGCCTCGATTTCCTCGTCGGCATCGACGAAGGGCATGTGCAGCACGGCCGCCAGCTTGCGCCCGACGCTTGACTTGCCCACGCCCATCATGCCGACCAGCACCACCGGACGGTCAATCCGCTGGGCCAGCGCCTCGATTTCGGCGGAAGTTAAGGCCGTTTCATCAAGTTCCATTGCGGCCCCGCCTATAGTTGCGCTAACCGGCAGCGCAAGCATTGCTCTCGAAAGGTCGTGTGTGAGGTCAAGGATCGGCAGGAACGCATGGTTGGGACTGGGCGGAGCGCTGGTGGCGGCGCTGCTCGCCTGGGCCTGGATCGATGGCGGCCTGCGTCCGCTCCGACCGCTGTCCGAACCTGTCGTCATTGCGGGAGTGTCGCGGTGAAGCGCCTGGCCCTGCTGGGGGGCGGCGCGTTGCTCGCGCTCAGCTCTGCGCTGGTGATTGCGCAGGATGCGCCCGAATCGCTGCTTCCCCCCGGGTTCGACCGGCCCCGGCCCAGCCGCGCCGCACCGGCCGCATCGCCGTCCACGCCGGCGCGTCCCGCGCCCGCTGCTCCCGCGGGTGGTGCGGTTTCGGTGCCAGTGGTCCAGGCCGTGCCCGGCGCGCCCGCGGACGCTGCACTGCCGTCCGGCACGAAGGTCCCGAGTCTGAAAGAGCTTGAGGCGATGTCGCCGGACGAGCTCGACGAGTTGCTCGGCCTCAAGCCCAAGTCCGACATGCCCCCGGCAGCGCGCCGGTCGATGCGCCAGATCGGCGTGATCGCCTCTTACGAGGGCGGCCTGCCTTCCGCAGCGTTGGCGCGACAAAGCCCGGACCTGGTCCGCGCCGCGCTGGATCGCAACAAGGGCCAACTGGTGTCGCGCTGGGGGCATATCCTGCTGCGCCGCGCGCTGGCCTCGCGGCTTGATGCACCGGCGGGGATGAACCCGGCGGACTTTGCGGCCTCGCGCGCGGCACTGCTGGTGCGGATGGGCGAGGGCGATGTTGCCCGCGCGCTGGTGCAGGACGTGGATGTGGGCAACTTCACCCCTGCGCTGACCCAGGCCGCGCTCGATACCTATGCCGCCACGGCGGACATAACCGGGGTGTGCCCGGTCGTGTCGGTACATGGTGGGGTGCGCAAGGATGCCGACTGGCGGGTGCTGCGCGCGATCTGCACCGCGTTCCAGGGCGATAGCGCCGCCGGGATGACCCAGCTGGACCGGCTGACCGGCGAGAATGTCTGGCCCAAGATCGATATGCTGTTGGCACAGAAATACGCGGGCGCGGCCGGCAAGGCGCGGCGCGCGGTCAAGATCGAATGGGACGGGGTCAAGGAACTGACCCCCTGGCGTTATGCGCTGACGGTTGCGGTCGGGCTTGAACCTCCGGCCGAGCTGATGGCCAAGTCCCCCGCACGCTACAATTATTCCGCGGCGCTGGCGCCGATGGTGCCATTGCAGGCGCGGGCTGCCGGGGCCGAACGGGCTGGGGCGGCCGGGATCCTGTCCAGCGCGGCGATGGTCGATCTGTTCAGCCAGATCTACGAGCAGGATGAGATCACCGGCACCTATGCCGAAGCCGCGGAGACGCTGCGCGCGGCCTATGTCGGCGCCGCTCCGGATGACCGGATGAAGGCGATCGCCAGCCTGTGGGACGGCGCACGCGATGCCCAGGCGCGCTATTCGCGCATGGTGCTGACCGGCTACGCCGCTGCCCGCATGCCGGTCGATGGGGCCTTTGCCAAGCAGGCGCCTGACCTGATCGCGGCGATGCTCGCCGCCGGACTGGATCAGAACGCCATGCGCTGGGCGCCGCAGGCCGATGTTGGCAGCCTGGCCTGGGGGCAACTCGCTCTCGCCCAGGCGCAGCGTTCGACCCCGGTTGACGGCGCTGCGCTGGACAGTTTCTACGGCAACGATCCGTCTGACGGCTATCGCAAGTCGCGCTTCCTGCTGGCCGGTCTGATGGGGCTGGGCCGGGTCGATCAGGCGGCAGCGCAGGATTTTGCCGGCAAGCTGGAACTTGACCTTGGCCGCCAGACCAAGTGGTCGCGGCTGATTGACCTGGCGGCCGATGCCAACAACCAGGCGTTGGTCGCGCTGCTGGCGGGACTGGGCATGCAGGGTGATGGCTGGGACAAGATGACCAGCCTGCACCTTTACCACATCGTTTCGGCGCTCAATCGGGTCGGGCTTGGCGCAGAAGCACGGATGATCGCCGCCGAAGCGGTGGCGCGGGCCTGATCCTGTCCGCCGAGGTCGATTCCTTCCTGGCTATGCTCGCTGCTGAGCGGGGCGCGGCAGCGAACACCCTGGCGGCCTATCGCCGTGATCTGAAAGGAGCGGAGGAGGAACTGGGCAGCCTGATCGCCGCCGATGGCGCGGCGCTGGCCTCGCTCGGCTCGGTCTGGGCGCACCTGGCTCCCGCCAGCATGGCGCGTAAATGCTCGGCGCTGCGCCAGTTCTATGCGTTCCTGCAGGATGAAGGGCTGCGCCCGGACGATCCCTCGGCGGCCTTGCCGCGCCCGCGCACCCGACGTCCGTTGCCGCGCTTGCTGGGGCACGGCGAAGTTGCGGCGCTATTTGCCCGGGCCGAAGAGGAGGCAGCGTTCGATCGCCCGGCGGCGGTGCGAGTCCTGACCCTGCTCGAACTGCTCTACGGCTCGGGCCTGCGCGCGACCGAGCTGGTTTCGCTGCCGCTGGCCGCCGTGCCGCGCGATGCTCCCTTCCTGACGATCATGGGCAAGGGCGGGCAGCAGCGCATGGTGCCGGTCAGCGGCCGGGCGCGGGCGGCGCTATCGCGCTGGCTGGCCTTGCGCGGAGCGGGGGGGCGGCACCTGTTCCCCTCGCGCGCGGGGCAGGGGCATCTCACCCGGGTGCGGCTTTTCCAACTGCTGCGCGAACTGGCGGGGCGCGCCGGGATCGACCCGGAAAAGGTCAGCCCGCACGTGCTGCGCCATGCCTTTGCCACCCACCTGCTCGAAGGCGGGGCGGACCTGCGCGTGCTGCAAACCCTGCTGGGCCATGCCGACATTGCGACCACGCAGATCTACACCCATGTCGACGGGGCCAGGCTGGTGGCACTGGTCAATGCGCGTCACCCGCTGGCGGGGTCCTGACTGTTTCGGCCTCGCCAAAACAGGGCATCACCGGCCCGCTCGCCCGGGCGAACCACCCACAGGGTATCTTGAACGGGTTGGTTGGCCGAGGGAGAGGGCCTGTAATGCCATCAGCCGTCAGGCCGAAACGACTCACCCCCTTGCCGCGCGCGGCGGAGCGGGCTAGCGCAATTCCATGGTTTCATACCTTGAGTTCGAAAAGCCGGTGGCCGCGCTGGAAGCGCGCATTGCCGAACTGCGCCAGACCGCCAGCGCGGGCGATGTGGACATCAGCGCCGAAATTCGCCGCCTTGAAATGAAAAGCGCGGATCTGCTGGCCAGCACCTATGCCGCGCTGACCCCCTGGCAGAAGACCCAGGTCGCGCGCCATCCGATGCGCCCGCATTTCAAGGATTTCGTCGATCAGGCTTTTACCGATTTCATGCCGCTGGGCGGGGACCGCTATTACGGCGACGATCAGGCGATCATCGGCGGCTTTGCGCGGCTGAACGGTCGCCGTGTTATGCTGATCGGGCACGAAAAGGGCCACGATACGCAGACCCGGATCAAGCACAATTTCGGCATGGGTAAGCCCGAAGGCTATCGCAAGGCGATCCGCCTGATGGAACTGGCCGGGCGGTTCGGCCTGCCGGTGGTGACGCTGGTCGATACCTCGGGTGCATTCCCGGGGATCGAGGCGGAAGAACGCGGCCAGGCCGAAGCGATTGCCCGCTCGACCGAGGCGTGCCTGGGCCTGCCGGTGCCGATGGTTGCGGTGATCGTGGGCGAGGGCGGCTCGGGCGGCGCGGTGGCGCTGGCCAGCGCCGAACGCGTGCTGATGCTGGAACACGCGGTCTATTCGGTGATCAGCCCCGAGGGCTGCGCCTCGATCCTGTGGCGCACCAACGAAAAGGCGGCCGAAGCGGCCGAGGCGATGAAGGTGACCGCGCAGGACCTGCTGGCACTGGGCGTCATCGACCGGATCGTGAAGGAACCTGTCGGCGGGGCACACCGTGATCCGGCGCTGGCGACCAGCGCGCTGGCCAAGGCGATTGGCGAGGAGCTGGACGAGCTGGGCAAGCTCAAGCCCGAACAGCTGCGCGCCAAGCGCGAGGAACGCTTCCTGCGCATCGGCGAGGGCTGAGCCCGGCTCAGCCCGTTGGGGCTTTTCAAGCGATCGGACAGGGCCTAGCCATGGGCCTGGTTAATCGGTCGCAGGAGAAGCCGTTCATGTCCCACAGGAATTTTCGCAAGGTTGCGCTCGGCGCGGCGGCACTTGCCATGCTCGCGCCGCAGGCCGCGCCGGTGGCGCAGGTCGGTGGCGGTACTGTCCAGGCGATCAGCGCCAAGGACAAGCAGGAGGGGGCCAAGGCCCATCCGCAGCTGCTGGCCGAGTTCGGCGGCGCGCTGACCGGGCCGCAGTCCGACTATGTCGAAACGATCGGCAAGAACGTTGCGGTGCAGTCCGGCCTTTCGAATGCGCGGGGCGATTTCACCGTTTCGCTGCTCAATAGCTCGGTCAACAACGCCTTCGCGATTCCGGGGGGGTATATCTACACCACCCGCCAGCTCGTTGCGCTGATGAACAATGAAGCCGAACTGGCCGGGGTGCTGGGGCACGAGGTGTGGCACGTTGTCGCCCGCCATTCGAACAAGCGGCAAAGCGCGGCCACCAAGAATACGGTGATCGGTGCTGGGCTCGCGATTCTGTCGGGCGTGCTGCTGGGTAACAGCCAGGTTGGGCAGGTGCTGCAGCAGGGATTCCTGCAAGGCTCGCAGCTGCTGACGCTGAAATATTCGCGCAGCCAGGAAACCGAGGCGGACAATGGCGGGATCCTGCTGCTGCGCAAGGCCGGCTACGATCCGCGCGCCATGTCAACCGTGTTGCAAAGCCTCGCGAATCAGAATGCGCTCGATGCGCAGCTGATGGGCACGAGCGACCGGGTGCCCGCCTGGGCTTCGACTCACCCCGATCCGGCCTCGCGCGTGAAGGCGGCGCTGGCCCAGGCGGGGGCCGGGGCCAAGGGTGTAACGAATCGCGACACCTTCCTCGCCCGGATCAACGGCCTGACCTATGGCGACGATCCGAAGCAGGGCGTGGTCGAAGGGCGCAAGTTCATTCATCCTGACCTGAAACTGGCGTTCGAGGCTCCGGCCGGCTTCTACCTGATGAACGGCAGCGATGCGGTGACGATCGGCGGGCAATCGGGCAAGGGGCAATTCGCCACCGGCCAGTTCAACGGCGATCTGGATGCCTATATCCGCGCGGCTTTCGCCGGGCTGACCAGCCAGGGGCAGGCGGCGATCGATCCCGGCACGATCACCCGCACCACGGTAAATGGCGTTCCGGCCGCTTATGGCACGGCGCGGGTCAACAGCGGCAGCGGCCAGGTTGATGTGACGGTGTTCGCCTATCAGTTCGATGCGAATACCGCCTTTCACTTCCTGACCGTGGTTCAGGCCGGCGGGGCGGACGTGTTCACGCCAATGTATCAGTCGCTGCGGCGGATCACCGTGGCTGAAGCTGCCGCGGTAAAGCCGCGCAAGCTGTTGGTGGTAACTGTCAAGAAGGGCGACACGGTCGCTTCGCTGGCCAGCCGCATGGCCTATACCGATGCGCAGCAGCAGCGCTTTCTGGTGCTGAATGGCCTGGCTGCGGGAAGCACGCTGGCAGTCGGGCAGAAGGTCAAGCTGGTCACGTATTGAGCAGCGCCGGCGAGGCAAACGAGAAGGGGCGGCAGGTTTCCCTGCCGCCCCCGCTGTTCAGTCCGTGACGACCGAAGGCCTGCTATTAGGCAGCCTTGGCGTTGGCCGACGACATCTGGCCCGAGGTCACGTTGAAGGTCGACTGGAGCTGGTTGCCCAGGCCGTTCATGGCGGTGATCGCGGCAACGGCGATGAGGGCGGCGATCAGGCCGTATTCAATGGCGGTCGCGCCTTCTTCGTTGCGGAAGAACTTCTTGATGAACTTCATGGTCAGTCTCCTGTTAGCAGTCTCTAGTACCCGGCTCTTTTCCCGTTTCCCGGATCGAGCGATTACCGATCTAGGGAAAACTTCTTTCCAAATGGTTATCATTTGATGGCTTTTTGAACGGCTTCACCAGTCTTCGTGTTGATGGTTTCCCAGGTCGACTGGGTTTCCTCGCTGAAGCTCTGCAGCGCGCCCAACATGGTCAGCACGATGAGCGACAGGATCAGCCCCATTTCCAGAGCCGACGTGCCAGTGCTGTCTTTCAGTACGCGTTTCAGATAGGCCGTCATTGTCCCCCTCTCCGGGTGTGTAGTTGGACAAGATGCCGATTTCGCAAGGCGTGCTTAAGAATTGATTGAGATTTGAAACAGGATTGAAAAAAATTCCGACAATGATTCCGGTGGTGGCTGTGGCCCTGATCGACAGCGAACAACGCGTCCTGATGCAGCAGCGCCGCATCGGTGGAGCGCACGGCGGGCTATGGGAATTCCCCGGGGGCAAGGTTGAAGCAGCGGAAACGCTTCAATCCGCCTTGCTGCGCGAGATCGAGGAGGAGCTGGGGATTCGCCTGGCAGCGGATTCGCTGCACCCCCTCAGCTTCGCGGCGACAGCTGACGAACCATATGTCGTGCTGCTTTACACCTGCCGGGCCTGGCAAGGCACGCCGGTCTGCCTGGAAGGCGAGGGGATTGCCTGGGTGCCGGCGCAGGACCTGCTTGCCCTCGCGATGCCCCCACTCGACGTGCCTTTGGCGCGGGCTTTGCAGGAATGTCTGCAAAGGTGAAAATAGGTGCTTGCCAAGCCCGAATGACACCCCTATGTGCGCCTCTCCAACGCGCCCGTAGCTCAGCTGGATAGAGCATCAGACTACGAATCTGAGGGTCGGACGTTCGAATCGTTCCGGGCGCGCCAAAACCTCCAAAGGCCATCCGCAAGGGTGGCCTTTGGTGTTTTCGGGCCACTCAGCTCTGCGTCAGTCCAGAACCACCTGCAGCAATTGCGCGCTCCGTGCTGCCGCGATTTCCGCCGGATCGTGGGTGGCTGATGCGCAGATGACGAGGTGCTTGCCGCTCGGGCCGCCTACCGCAACGGCATAGGCCTGGCTCTCCAGTTCCACCGTATCGGTCCCTTGCCTGTCCTTGCGCACACGCAGCATCTTTGGCCCGGCTTCACCAGGATCGCCTGGCCGATCCGATCGAGGCGCAGGTGGTCGAAAACATGGTGGCTGCGCTGCTGCCCGGGGTATTCCGCCCGCGCCGTGAGCCAATCGAAAGCGGCCGGCGCAGCCATTGACCGCGCGCCGGTTTGACCTGCGAATCAACCTGTGTCTTTCAAGGCGGACCGGACAGGGGCGGCAACCCCGATCCGGCCCTGACCAAAGCAACCTGTTAGGAGGTTCCCATGGCTACTACTTCCCTACACGACGATTCTGCCCAGGTAACTGGTGCGCCCTTCACGATGTTTGCAGCGGGCTTGGAAGACGAAGATTTGCAGCTGTCGGCAAGCGAGCTGGCAGCAATGCTGAACATGTTTTCCCAAAACAGCGAGCTCGGGGAGCGGTTGCAACTGACGCTCCGCGCCTGCGGGAAGCTGGCCGATGGCCTCGCGGCTGACTGTGCCGAGGTTGCCGAACGCTGCTCCGCGTAATCGCGGGTCGATAAGGCCGAAGCTGGCAACGTGTTCGACCTGCGATAAGCTTACACATACATTCCCCAAGTGGCATGCCGTCTGACGTGAGTTTCGCCTGAATCCGACCGCAGGACAATCATTTTCCGTCCCGAGCGGCGTCGTCGGGCGCGCAAGGCGCTGAGACAGGGCAGATCGGCCCGCGAAGCCGCCGTGTTGTGCCCTGGTGGCGGTGTTTTTCAGCGCAGCGGACAGACCCATCCTGCCGTTTTCGTT
>JAKPAG010000092.1 GCA_029779535.1 Pseudomonadota bacterium
TACCGCGCCGATGTGCTGCCGGCAGGCGTGCTCAAGGTCTCGATCGAGGCGGGCGTGACGCTCGGCTGGCAGAAGTATGTCGGCGATGGGCTGACCATCGGCATCGACACCTTCGGCAAGTCGGCTCCGGCTGACCAGCTCTACAAGTATTTCGGCCTCACCGCTGAGGCGATTGTTCCCCAAATCAAGGCCAAGCTGGGCCTCTAAGCAGGAGATTTGCACATGGCGATCAAGGTTGCGATCAACGGTTTCGGACGCATCGGGCGCAATGTCGCCCGCGCCATCCTGGAGCGGACCGACCATGACCTCGAACTGGTCTCGATCAACGATCTGGCCTCGGCCAAGGCCAATGCCATGCTGTTCCAGCGTGACAGCGTCCACGGTCCATTCAGCGGCACGGTCGAAGTCGATGGCAACGACCTGGTGATCAACGGCAAGCGCATCCACGTGACGGCCGAGCGCGATCCAGCCAACCTGCCGCACGGCGCGCAGGGCATCGACATCGTGCTGGAATGCACCGGCTTCTTCACCGACCGCGCGTCGTGCGAAAAGCATCTCGCCGCGGGCGCCAAGAAGGTCCTGATCTCGGCCCCGGGCAAGAACGTCGACCTGACGGTCGTGTTCGGCGTCAACCATGACAAGCTCGAAGCGGCGCACACCATCGTGTCGAACGCGTCGTGCACCACCAACTGCCTGGCGCCCTTCGCCAAGGTGCTGAACGATGCGATCGGCATCGAACGCGGCCTGATGACCACGGTGCACGCCTATACCAACGACCAGAAGATCCTCGACCAGATCCACGAAGACCCGCGCCGCGCCCGCGCCGCCGCGATGAGCATGATCCCGACCACCACCGGCGCTGCCCGCGCCGTGGGTGAAGTGCTGCCGGAACTCAAGGGCAAGCTTGACGGCTCGGCCATCCGCGTGCCGACCCCGAACGTCTCGGTTGTCGACCTGACCTTCCAGCCCAAGCGCGACACCACCAAGGAAGAAGTCAACGCGCTGCTCAAGGCCGCGTCGGAAGGCGCGCTCAAGGGCGTGCTGGGCTTCTCGGACGAACCGCTGGTCTCGATCGACTATAACCACTGCCCGAACAGCAGCACCATCGACAGCCTCGAAACCGCGGTGATCGACGGCAAGCTGGTGCGCGTGCTGAGCTGGTACGACAACGAATGGGGCTTCTCCAACCGCATGGTCGACACGGCCGGCGCGATGGGCAAGCTGCTGTAAGGACGGGAAATATGACGAAGTTCCGCACGCTCGACGATCTCGGAGACCTGACCGGCAAGGTCGCGCTGGTGCGCGTCGACCTGAACCTGCCGATGCAGGACGGGGCGGTGACCGACGATACGCGCGTGCGGGCTTCGGCCCCGACGATTCTCGAACTCAGCCGGAAGGGCGCCAAGGTGCTGCTGCTGGCCCACTTCGGCCGCCCCAAGGGCGAACGCGTTTCGACCATGTCGGTGTCGATGACGCTCGACGCGGTCCAGGCCGTGCTCGGCAAGGAAGTGATGTTCGTGCCTGAAGTGGCGGGCGACGTGGTCAAGCAGGCGATCGGCATTCTCCAGCCGGGCGACATCGCCATGCTGGAAAACACCCGCTTCTGGAAGGGCGAGGAAAAGAACGATCCGGAACTGGCCAAGGCGATTGCCGCCAATGGCGACATCTACGTCAACGATGCCTTCTCTGCTGCGCACCGGGCGCACGCCAGCACCGAAGGTCTGGCGCACCTGCTGCCGGCCTATGCCGGCCGCTCGATGCAGGCTGAACTCGAAGCGCTCGACAAGGCGCTTGGCACGCCGGTGAAGCCGGTGGCGGCCGTGGTCGGCGGGGCCAAGGTTTCCTCGAAGCTGGACGTGCTGACCCATCTGGTCACCCAGGTCGATCACCTGATCATCGGTGGCGGCATGGCGAACACGTTCCTTGCTGCGCGCGGCGTAAATGTCGGGAAATCGTTGTGTGAGCATGACTTGGCGCCGACTGCCGAGAAAATCCTTGAAACTGCAGAGCAGTCCGGCTGCACCGTTCACCTGCCCTATGACGTCGTGGTGGCCAAGGAATTCGCGGCCAATCCCGCGTCTTTGCGCACCTGCAACGTCCACGAAGTGGCGGCGGACGAAATGATCCTCGACGTCGGCCCCCAGGCGGTCGAAGCGCTGGCCGACGTGCTCAAGACCTGCCGCACGCTGGTCTGGAACGGCCCGCTGGGCGCATTCGAAACCCAGCCGTTCGATCATGCCACCGTCGCCCTGGCGCGCAGCGCCGCTGCCCTGACGGCGGAAGGCGCGCTCACTTCGGTGGCGGGCGGGGGCGATACGGTCGCCGCGCTCAATCATGCCGGGGTGGCGGACGATTTCTCTTATATTTCAACCGCTGGTGGCGCTTTCCTCGAATGGATGGAAGGCAAGGAGCTGCCGGGCGTGAAGGCTCTCGAACTCTGATTGACTAGCAAGGTTGCCATTGGCGGCCTTGCTCGTTATCGGCCTCGACCACATACGTATGCAATGACAGGGACGGACACCATGAACACTGCTGAAATGACCGCCAAGATGGCCGCCGGCAACGGCTTTATCGCCGCGCTCGACCAGTCGGGCGGCTCGACCCCCAAGGCGCTGGCCGGTTACGGGATCGAAGCGGGTGCCTGGTCGAACGACGAGGAAATGTTCGGCCTGATCCACGAAATGCGCGCCCGGATCATCCGTTCGAAGGCGTTTGACGGCAGCAAGGTGATCGGCGCGATCCTGTTCGAGCGGACCATGGACGGCACCGTCGATGGCGTGCCCACCCCGCAGGCGCTGATCGCCAAGGGCGTGGTTCCCTTCATCAAGATCGACAAGGGCCTGGAAGACGAAGTCAACGGCGTGCAGCTGATGAAGCCGATGCCGGACCTCGACGCGCTGCTGGTCCGTTCGAAGGCGCTGGGCGTCTATGGCACCAAGGAACGCTCGGTGATCAATTCGGCCAATGCCGAAGGGATCGCGGCGGCCGTGGCGCAGCAGTTCGAAGTGGGCCGCCAGGTGCTCAGCCACGGCATGATGCCGATGCTGGAGCCGGAAATTAACATCAAGAGCGAAACCCGCGCCGAATGCGACCAGATCATGCTGGCCGAAATCCTCAAGAACCTGGAAAGCATGGACCAGCAGGTCATGCTGAAGCTGTCGCTGCCGGTGGTCCCGGGCACCTTCGATCCGCTGACCAGCCACCCCAAGGTGCTGCGCGTGGTCGCGCTGTCGGGCGGCTACAAGCGCCCCGAAGCCTGCGTCGAACTCAGCAAGAACAAGGGCATCATCGCCAGCTTCAGTCGCGCGCTGCTCGAAGACCTGCGCGCGCAGATGAGCGATGATGAATTCGACGCCTCGCTCGCCCAGGCGATCGACGAGATCTACAAGGGTTCGACCCAGAAGATCTGATCGTCCCCGCGCGATCGTCAGTCAAAGGGGCGGTGCCGCAAGGTGCCGCCCCTTTTGCTTGCCAGGCGCCAGAACGCTTGGCGCGGGCGGGCCGTAGCGATAGGGAGGCTGTCATGTCCGATTGCCAACTCTACCTGATCTCGCCGCTCGACGTTGGCGGCGCTTTCCCCGACCGGCTGGCCCGCGCGCTCGATGCCGGGCCTGTCGCCGCGTTCCAGCTGCGCGTCAAGGACGTCAGCGAGCACGAGGCGGCGCGCCTGGCCGAACCGCTGCAAAAGCTGTGCGCCGCACGCGACGTGGCGTTCATCGTCAACGATTCGATCAGCCTGGCCAAGCGGATCGGCGCGGACGGGGTCCATCTGGGCCAGGAGGATGGCGAGGTCGAGGACGCGCGCAAGCGCCTGGGGCGCGAGGCGCAGATCGGGGTCACCTGCCACAACAGCCGCCACCTGGCGATGGAAGCGGGCGAGGCGGGGGCGGACTATGTTGCCTTTGGCGCCTTCTTCCCGACAACGACCAAGCAGACAGAACACCGCGCCGAGCCGGAACTGCTGACCTGGTGGCAGGATCTGATGGAAATCCCTTGCGTCGCGATTGGCGGCATCACCCCGGACAACTGCGCGCCGCTGGTCAGGGCCGGGGCGGACTTCCTCGCCGTGTCGGGTGCTGTGTGGAACGGCGATGAGGCGGCGGCGGTGCGCGCCTTTCACGCCGCGATAGCCGGGGCATAAGCCGCTCAGCCCCGGTTCACCTGGGTGCGGCATTGTGCGAACAAGTCGCAATTGACCGGGTGAATCAGGGGAGTAACCGATGGGCCGGAGCGAACTGACCCTGCGCGGGATCGTGCTGGGCGCCGTGCTGACCGTGCTGTTCACGGCCGCCAATGTCTATCTTGGCCTCAAGATCGGGCTGACCTTTGCCACCTCGATCCCGGCGGCAGTCATCTCGATGGCGGTGCTCAAGGCCTTTTCGAACACCACCATCCAGGAAAACAATATCGTCCAGACCATCGCCAGTTCGGCGGGGACGCTGTCGGCGATCATCTTCGTTCTGCCGGGCCTCGTGATGATCGGCTGGTGGCAGGGCTTTCCCTATTGGCAGTCGGTCGCGGTGATCGCGGTCGGGGGCATCCTGGGGGTGATGTATTCGGTCCCGCTGCGCCGCGCGCTGGTGACCGGATCGGACCTGCCCTATCCCGAAGGCGTCGCGGCGGCCGAAGTGCTGAAAGTCGGCGCGGGCGTCGGCGGGGCGCAGGAGAACCGCAAGGGCCTTGCCGCGATCGTGCTCGGCACCTTGCTGTCGGCTGGCTATACCCTGCTCGCCAAGATGAAGCTGGTGGCCGAGGAAGCGGGTACCGCGGTCAAGCTGGGCAGCGGCGCCACCGCCTTTTCGACCAGTTTTTCGCTCGCGCTGATCGGCGTCGGGCACCTGGTCGGCATGGCCGTGGGCGCGGCGATGCTGGTTGGCCTTGCGATCGGGTGGCTGGTGCTGCTGCCGCAGTTCACGGCCGGCGGCCCGCCTTCGGGCACGGAACTGGCCGATTTCGTCTCCGCCACGTTCCGCAGCCAGGTGCGCTTTGTCGGCGCGGGCACGATCGGCGTGGCCGCGATCTGGACGCTGCTGAAGATGATCGGGCCGATTTCGCGCGGTATCGCCGGGGCGCTGCGAGCGGCGCAGGTGCGCAAGGAGGGCCAGGGCGATAGCCTGGATATCACTGAACGCGACCTGCCGATCGGGGTGATTGGCGGCTCGATCCTGCTGGCGATGGTGCCCATCGGGCTGTTGCTGCTGGGCTTTGCCCGCGGCGGCCCGATCGAGGCGCACCTTGGCACCACCATCGCCCTGTCGATTGGCTATGTGCTGCTGGCGGGCGTAGTGATCGCTTCGGTCTGCGGCTACATGGCCGGGCTGATTGGCGCATCGAACAGCCCGATTTCCGGGGTTGGCATCCTGGCCAGCCTCGGCATCGCTCTGGTCCTTGCCATGCTGTTCGGCCAGGGCGGCGATCCCGATGCAACCAGGGCGCTGGTGGCTTTCGCGCTGTTCGTCACGGCCATCGTGTTTGGTGTGGCGACCATTTCGAACGACAACCTCCAGGATCTCAAGACCGGGCAACTGGTTGGCGCGACGCCGTGGAAGCAGCAGGTTGCGCTGGTGCTGGGGGTGGTGTTCGGCGCGCTGGTGATCCCGCCGGTGCTGAGCCTGCTCAACGTCACGTTCGGCTTCCAGGGCGCGCCCGGCGCCGGCGAGAACGCGCTGGCCGCGCCGCAGGCCGCGCTGATCACCGCGATTGCGCAAGGCGTGCTGGGCGGCAACCTTGACTGGAACCTGATCGGCCTTGGCGCGGCGATCGGCGCGGGCGTTATTGCCATCGACGAGGTGCTGCGCCGCTCGGGCCGGGGCAGCCTGCCGCCGCTGGCCGTGGGCATGGGCATCTACCTGCCGATGGCGCTGACCCTGCTGATCCCGCTCGGCGCGATCTGCGGTCACTTGTACGACAAGTGGGCCGCGCGCCAGGCCGACCCGGCCTTTGCCGAACGCATGGGGGTGCTGGCGGCAACCGGGCTGATCGTGGGCGAAAGCCTGTTCGGCGTGGTCTTTGCAGGGATCGCGGCGGCCACCAGCAATGCCGAGGCGCTGGCGGTGGTCGAGGAGAACGCCTGGGCCGCGCCGCTGGGCATGGCGGTGTTCGCGCTGGCAGTGGGCGGGCTCTATGCCCGCACGCGGCGGGCGGCCGCCTCGGCCTAGGGCCGGCCTACTTGTTGTTGACCACCCGGCGCACGCAGCGCAGTCGCCCCGCTTCGCCATCCGGGCCGATTTCGCGCAGGAAATTGGCGGACAGGCGGGTGTAGCGTTGACCCTTGCGGGGGCCGCTGGTGAAAACCACGTTGTCGCCGGTCAGCAGATAGGTGCCGCGCTGCCCTTCAGCAGTATAGCTGGACGAATTGATCACGGTGAAATCGCGGTGCGGCTGGCGCAGGCCGGCCGGACCCGCGGCATCGCCGGGCAGTTCGCAGACATAGGTGCCCTGCTGCAAGGTATCGATCGGCCCCCCGGGGGTGGCCAGGGCAGGTCCGGCGGCCAGCACGGCCAGGGCGATGAAGCGCTTTGTCATGGTGGTCCCCTTGCAGGGGGCGCGCTTAGCAGGAACTGAACGCGCACGCCACAGCGCTTGCCGGATCGGCGCTGAGGCGCTAAGGGCGCGCCTTTCCGACCACGGTCGGCTCTTTCTCAACCTTGAAGGCAACCCCATGGCGAAGATCAGCGGCGTGGACATCCGTCCCGGCAATATCCTGGAATACGAAAAGGGCATCTGGAAGGTCGCCAAGACCCAGCACACCCAGCCGGGCAAGGGCGGCGCCTTCATGCAGGTCGAGATGAAGAACCTGATCGACGGCCGCAAGACCAACGTCCGCTTCCGCAGCGCCGACACGGTCGAAAAGGTCCGGCTCGACACCAAGGACTTCCAGTTCCTCTACGTCGAAGGCGACGACCTGGTGTTCATGGACGTCGAAACCTATGACCAGATCACGCTGCCCAAGGACCTGCTGGGCGGGGCCGACGCCTTCCTGCAGGACGGCATGACCGTGCTGCTCGAAATGTATGATGACCGCCCGATTTCTGTGCAGCTGCCCGAACAGGTCGAAGCGACCATCGTCGAAGCCGACGCCGTGGTGAAGGGGCAGACCGCCTCGTCCAGCTACAAGCCCGCGATCCTCGACAACGGCGTGCGCGTGATGGTGCCGCCGCACATCGAAAGCGGCACGCGCATCGTCGTCGACGTGTACGAACGCACTTACGTCCGCAAGGCGGACTGAGGATCTGACATGGCAGTCCTGTCCGGCTTGATCCGCGTGATGGAAAAGGCCGCCCGCAAGGCGGGTGGCCGCCTGCGCCGCGACTTTGGCGAGGTTGAGCACCTCCAGGTCAGCCGCAAGGGGCCGGCCGACTTCGTGTCCAAGGCCGACCAGCACGCCGAACGCACCTTGTGGGACGAGCTGCGCGCTGCGCGGCCGGACTGGGGCTTCCTGATGGAGGAAGCCGGAGAGATCGAAGGGGCGCCCGGCAAGCCGCGCTTCATCGTCGATCCGCTGGATGGGACCAGCAACTTCCTTCACGGCATCCCGCACTTCGCGATCTCGATCGCGGTGCAGGAACCCAAGCTGGATGGATCGGGCTGGGGCGAAGTGACCGCCGCGCTGGTCTATCAGCCGGTCACTGACGAAAGCTTCTGGGCCGAAAAGACCCGCGGTGCCTGGTTGCACGACCGCCGTCTGCGCGTGTCGTCGCGCCGCCATCTCGATGAAAGCCTGATCGCCACCGGCATCCCCTTTGCCGGGCGCGGCGACAGCGTGGAATGGACACGGATCTACGGCGCGCTGGCCCCCAGTGTGGCTGGCATCCGCCGCTTCGGCGCGGCCTCGCTCGATCTGGCCTGGGTTGCGGCGGGCCGTTACGAAGGCTTCTGGGAAAGCGGCCTGGCGCCGTGGGATACGGCCGCCGGCTGCCTCCTGGTGCGCGAGGCGGGCGGGTTCGTGACCGACTGGCGCGGCATTTCGCAGCCGGTCTGCGATGCCCAGGTCCTGGCCGGCAACGATGCGCTGCATTCACGCCTGCACAAGGCGCTGGTCGGCGCGCTCAAGAAGTAACCGGCCCATTCGGCAGGCGCGTTAGCCGAATCTTAGGCATGCCCGGCAATACTGGCGTCACCTCCGCCGCATTGCCGAGGCTTGCCAATGTCTGCCCTGCTGCTTGCCCAGACGCTCGCAACGATCGTGCTTCCGGCCGCGCCGGTGCCGGTCCTGCCCGATCATGGATACGAGTTGCCGGCCGCGCCGCCGCGCGTGCCGCCGGTGCAGCGCAGCCGCGACGAGGCGCTGCCCCAGCTCGATCCCGCGCGCTTTCCGGTCGGTTTCGTCCCGCCCTCGAAAAGCTGGGGCGAGAAGGGCGGCCCGGTGCTCGAAGTCGCCGCCCTGGGAGCCGGGCGCAAGGGCACGCCCAGGGTCGTGCACATGTCGCTCGGCTGGGATTTCTGAACCCGGCGCTTGAACCGGGCGGACTGGCGGTCTAAGCGGCTCTTCCGCGCGGGATTGCCCCTGTGGTGGAATGGTAGACGCGACCGACTCAAAATCGGTTGGAGAGATCCGTGCCAGTTCGAGTCTGGCCAGGGGCACCAAGCCGATTGCGGCACGGCGACAAGCGGCCTAGCCTGCCGCTCATGACCAAGCCCCTGATCCGCATCGCCGCCGCGCTTGCCGCGCTGACCGCTACCCCCGCCATGGCCCGCGATGGGCTGGCCGAACAGATCCAGGCAGATCTGCCCGGCCTGATGACGATCTACCGTGACCTGCACCAGAACCCTGAGCTGAGCTTTCAGGAAGTCCGCTCGGCCAGGATCATGGCCGATGCCGCGCGCAAGGCCGGGTTTGCAGTGACCGAACGCGTCGGCAAGACCGGTGTGGTCGCGGTGCTGCGCAACGGTGCCGGGCCGACGGTGCTGATCCGCGCCGACATGGACGGCCTGCCGGTGGTCGAGCAGACCGGCCTGGCCTTTGCCTCCAAGGCGCGCGGCACATCCACCGCCGGGGTGGAAAGCGGGATCATGCATGCCTGCGGACACGATACCCACATGACCGCCTGGATCGAGGTTGCCCGCCTGATGGCCGCGCACAAGGATCGCTGGCAGGGCACCCTGGTGATGATCGGCCAACCCGCCGAGGAGATAAATCAAGGTGCCTTGGCAATGCTTAAGGATGGATTGTTCACGCGATTTCCCAAGCCTGACCATGCCCTGGCGTTCCATGATACGGCAGATCTCGCCTCGGGCGTGATCGGGGTCCGGCCCGGCTTTGCCCTGGCCAATGTCGATAGCGTCGACGTGACGGTAAAGGGGCTGGGCGGACACGGCGCCTATCCGCAGACCACCCGCGATCCGATCGTGCTGGCCAGCGCCATCGTCATGCGCCTGCAAACTCTGGTCAGCCGCGAATCGAGCCCGTTCGATCCTTCGGTGGTGACGGTCGGCGCGTTTCACGGCGGGGCGAAGCACAACATCATTCCCGATGAAGTGAAGCTGCAACTGACCGTGCGGTCCTATTCCGACGAATCGCGCAAGCTGCTGCTCGACGGGATCAAACGGATCGCGATGGGCGAGGCGCTTGCCTCGGGCATGCCGCAGGACCGGATGCCCGAAGTGTCCGTCGATCCGGTTCCCGCCAAGGCGACCTGGAACACGCCGGCCTTCACTGAGCGGATGGGCGCATTCTTCCGCGCCCGGTTTGGCGCGGCGCGCGTCGCCGATGTGCCCCCGGCGATGGCGGGCGAGGATTTCGGCGAATTCGCCCGCTCCGATGGCAACCGCATCAATTCGCTGATTTTCTGGGTCGGCGGCCGCCCGGCCGAAGTGATCGAGAGCGCCAAGCGCGATGGCAAGCTGCTCCACGGCCTGCACAGTCCGTTCTGGGCTCCCGAGGCGGACAAGGTGATCGCCAGCGCCAGCGAAGCGCTGACCGCGGCGGCAATGGAACTGATGCCGCGTAAGTGACTTTCCGTTTTTGCGAATAATTCGCAGGAATTTGATCGCTTTTGCCGATTATCGCTCGCGGAATTTCCGCATGGCCTTGGCTGCGCGCCGGGCGCATCTAAGCATGGTCGGATTCACCCCAACCAGGAGAGATACAATGGGACTCAAGGGCTCCAAGACCGAAGAAAACCTGAAGGCCGCGTTCGCCGGTGAAAGCCAGGCCAACCGCCGTTACCTGTACTTCGCACAGAAGGCCGACATCGAAGGTCACAACGACGTTGCCGCCGTGTTCCGCTCGACCGCGGAAGGCGAAACCGGCCACGCCCACGGCCACCTCGAATACCTTGAAGAATGCGGCGATCCGGCCACCGGCGAACCGATCGGTGACACTGTCGCCAACCTGAAGGCGTCGATCGCCGGCGAAACCCACGAATACACCGACATGTATCCGGGCATGGCCAAGACCGCGCGCGACGAAGGCTTCGACGAAATCGCCGACTGGTTCGAAACCCTGGCCAAGGCTGAAAAGAGCCACGCCGGCAAGTTCCAGAAGACGCTCGACGGCCTGCTCGCCGACGCGTGATCTGAAGTCGGGCGGTCCCTTGGGTCGCATCGGGACCGCCCACCCTTCTGCTCAGACTTTTTTCAGGGGAAAGCCCGATGGAAGGCAGCCTTGAGGCACCGGTCCGCCACCCGATTCCGTGGCAGGACGAATCATGGTACGACGAAGCCGCGCTCGAGGCCGAGCTGCGCCGCGTCTATGACATCTGCCACGGCTGCCGCCGCTGCTTCAATCTGTGCGACAGTTTCCCGATCCTGTTCGATGCGATCGACGAGGCGCCGAACGAGGAAGTGGAGGACCTGACCGCTCCGCAGCTCAAGGCGGTCGTCGATGCC
>JAKPAG010000005.1 GCA_029779535.1 Pseudomonadota bacterium
ATTCGGCCCATCGAAACAAGGAAAGGCAAGGCAAGGCCAGGGCTCTGCCCTGGACCCGCCAAAGGCCGGCGGCCTTTGGAAACCCATTCATATCAATATCATGAGATCCATGGGCTCGGCCCGTCTCGCGAAGGCGCGCGCCGAACCATGTGGGGTTTGGGGCAAAGCCCCAATGCTTGCCGTCGATGAGTCAGACTGTACGCGGTCCAGGGCTCTGCCCTGGACCTGCAAAAGGCCGGCAGCCTTTGGAAAACCATTTATTTCAATGTCGTGAGGTCCAGGGGCTCGGCCCCTGGTGGGGTTTGGGGCGAAGCCCCATGCTTGCCGTCGATGAGCCTGGCTTCACGCGGCGTGGCACTCGTCAAAGAGCAAGAACGATGGCCGGCCGCGGATCTGGTCGGCCATCGCTTAAGCGACCCGTTCCTACCGGCGCTTCAGTTCGTCGCGGTCGTGCGGCCGGCTGGCGGCGCGTTGGTTGTCGAGCGCGAAGGCGCCCGGGCCTGCGAAGGCGATGAGCAGGAAGATGAAGCAGAACAGGATCGCCCCTTCGCCGCGATTGACCAGCGGATAGAAGCTGGCCGGCGCGTGGGCGTAGAAATAGGCCACCGCCATCTGGCCGGACATGATGAAGCCGGCCTCGCGGCTGAACAGGCCGAGCACCAGCAGCACGCTGCCGACCACCTCGATCAGCGCTGCGGCGCCCAGCAGCGAGAACAGCGCGAAATTCGCCGGTTGCGGCGTCGGGAAGCCGAACAGCTTGGCCAGGCCATGTTGCAGGAACAGCAGCGCGGCGATGATGCGCAGCGCGCCCAGCACGCGCGGCTGCCAGCGGGCGAAGTCGACAGGAATTCCGAACAGCATAGGCTCTCCTCGTGGATGCGCTGGGGGAAGCGAACGGCCGCCCACGGGGGCGGCCAGTCCGCACGGGCTCACGGTGAGCAGATACTGTCCCGCGCCGCCGCGCAAGCGACCGCGGTGGACGGGCTCGGGCACCCCCCGCCGTTGCGGCGGCTGCCCCGGCATCGCGCGGGCCGAATGATTTTTTTCGTAGCACCCCTTGCAGCGGTCTCGACGTAGAGTTATTTTATCTACCAATGCCCTTCGCAGCCACCACCCTGGCCGCGTGGCCCGCCCCTTCCATGGCGG
>JAKPAG010000022.1 GCA_029779535.1 Pseudomonadota bacterium
GGGCGGATAGGATCCGCCCAGCGCTTCCCGTTTGCCTTATTCCAGTTCCAGAATGATCGCATCCACGGCCAGGCTGTCGCCGGCCTTGGCGTTGACCTTCTTGACGGTTGCCGACTTTTCCGCGCGCAGGATGTTTTCCATCTTCATGGCTTCCACCACGGCAAGTGGCTGGCCGGCTTCGACCTTGTCGCCTTCGGCCACGTGCAGCGCGACCAACAGGCCCGGCATCGGGCAGATCAGGAACTTCGAGAGATCCGGCGGGACCTTTTCGATCATATGCCGGGTCAGGTGCGCGATCCGGGCTGGCAGGACCTGCACGTTATGGATCGCGCCGCGCGTGGTCATCTTCAGGCCCATGCGGGTCGGCTCGACCTTGATACCATAGGTCGTGTCGCCCACTTCGGCGCTGACCACGCGGTCGCCCGGGGTATATTCCATCGCCAGGTCAACCACGGCGCCATCGACGGTGATGTCATCACCCAGTTCGACCGCAAAGGTCTGATCGCCGATCCTGACCGCCCATTCATACGGCGGGTCCAGCTCGCCATCGAGCTGCCCGTCGACCTGCCGCGCGCGGTCGGCCCGGGCGGTGGCGATGAACCCGGCCACGGCGGCAAGATGCGCCTTGACCTCGTCCGAAGCGGCCGCGCCGGTGAAGCCTTCGGGATATTCCTCGGCGATGAAGCCGGTGGTCAGCTCGCCCGAACGAAAGCGCGGGTGCTGCATGATCGCCGAGACGAAATCGATGTTGTGGCCCAGCCCTTCGATCTCGAACCGGTCAAGCGCTTCGATCTGCTTGTCGGCGGCTTCGTCGCGGGTCTTGCCCCAGGTGATCAGCTTGGCGATCATCGGGTCGTAGAACATCGACACTTCGCCGCCTTCATAGACGCCGTCGTCCACGCGCACGCCGTCCACGCCCCGGCGGCCACTTTCGGCGCCGTCATCCTCCCAGCCGGCAACCGGCGGCTGATAGCGCACCAGGCGGCCCGTGCTGGGCAGGAAGCCGCGATAGGGATCTTCGGCATAGACCCGGTTTTCGATCGCCCAGCCATCGATCTTCACATCGTCCTGGGTCATCGCCAGCTTTTCACCGGCGGCAACACGGATCATCTGTTCGACCAGGTCGACCCCGGTGATGCATTCGGTGACCGGGTGTTCCACTTGCAGGCGGGTGTTCATTTCGAGGAAGTAGAAGCTTTCGCCCGTCGGGTCCGCACCCGAAACGATTAGTTCGACCGTGCCTGCGCTGTAATAGCCCACGGCCTTGGACAGCGCGACGCACTGTTCGCCCATCGCCTTACGCATCTTCGGCGTGACGAACGGCGACGGGGCTTCTTCCACCACCTTCTGGTGGCGGCGCTGGATGCTGCATTCGCGTTCGTTGAGGTAAAGCACGTTGCCGTGCTTGTCGCCCAGGATCTGGATTTCGATATGGCGCGGGTTGAGGATGAACTTCTCAATGAACACGCGGTCATCGCCAAAGCTGTTCAGCCCTTCGCGCTTCACGCTTTCGAAGCCTTCGCGCACGTCCTTTTCGTTGTAAGCCAGGCGCATGCCCTTGCCGCCGCCGCCAGCCGAAGCCTTCATCATCACCGGATAGCCGATCTCGTTCGAGATGCGCACCGCGTGCTCCGTATCCTCGATCTCGCCGACGAAGCCGGGGACGACGTTGACGCCCGCTTCCTTGGCCAGCTTCTTGGATTCGATCTTGTCACCCATCGCGGCGATCGCGTTGACCGGAGGACCGATGAATTCGATCCCCTCGGCGGCGAGCTGCTCGGCAAAGCTGGTGCGTTCCGACAGGAAGCCATAGCCCGGATGCACCGCTTCGGCCCCGGTCGCCTTGCAGGCCGCGATGATCTTGTCCGCGATCAGATAACTCTGCGCGGCAGGCGCCGGGCCGATGTGGACAGCTTCGTCAGCCATCTGCACGAACGGCGCGCGGGCATCTGCATCCGAATAAACCGCAACGGTCTGGATACCCATCCGGCGAGCGGTCTTGATCACCCGGCATGCGATTTCGCCGCGGTTTGCGATGAGGATTTTCTTGAACATGTTGGGTCTTTCCGATCCGTCAGATGTGTTCGAGCGCCTGGGCGAGGTCCGCCACGATGTCGTCGATGTGTTCGATCCCGACCGAGATCCGCACCACATCGGGTCCGGCGCCGGCGGAGAGCAGTTCGGCTTCCTCAAGCTGACTGTGGGTGGTGCTGGCCGGGTGGATGATCAGGCTGCGGGTATCGCCGATGTTGGCAAGGTGGCTCAGCAGCTTGACCGACTGGACCAGCTTGACTCCGGCCTCGTACCCGCCCTTCACCCCAAAGGTGAACACCGCCCCGCCCTTGCCGCCAAGGTACTGTCGGCAGAGCTGGTGGTAGGGATCTTCCGGCAGTCCGGCATAGCTGACCCAGGCCACCTTGGGGTGGTTCTGGAGCCACTGCGCCAGGTGCAGCGCATTGGCGCAGTGACGCTCCATGCGCAGCGCCAGCGTTTCCATGCCGGTCAGCGTCAGGAAGGCGTTCATTGGCGCCATTGCCGGGCCAAGGTCGCGCAGGCCCAGCACGCGGCAGCCGATGATGAAGGCAATCGGGCCGACCGGGGCCAGCGCATCGGTCAGCACCGCGCCATGGTAGCTGGGGTTGGGCTTCGACAGCGAGGGGAATTTGTCGCTCGCCGCCCAGTCGAACTTGCCGGCATCAACGATCAGCCCGCCGACCGAATTGCCGTGGCCGTTGAGGAACTTGGTGCACGAATGGACGACAATGTCCGCGCCATGTTCGATCGGACGGCACAGCAGCGGAGTCGCCATGGTGTTGTCCACCACCAGCGGCACACCGGCAGCATGGGCGACATCGGCGATGGCCTGAATGTCCTGCACCACCCCGCCCGGGTTCGCCAGGCTTTCGATGAACACTGCGCGGGTCTTGTCGTTGATCGCTGCGGCGACATTGGCCGGATCGTCGGCATCGACAAACACCGTCTTCCACCCGAACTTGGCAAAGGCGTGGGCCAGTTGGTTGAGCGAGCCGCCGTAGAGCTTCTTCGCGGCCACGATTTCGCAGCCCGGCTCCATCAGGGTGTGGAACACGATGAACTGCGCGGCATGGCCGGAAGCGACGCCCAGCGCCCCCACCCCGCCTTCCAGCGCCGCGATCTTGGCTTCGAGCGCGGCATTGGTGGGGTTCATGATCCGGGTGTAGATGTTGCCGAATTCCGACAGCGAAAACAGGTTCGCCGCATGTTCGGCACTGTCGAACACATAGCTCGCCGTCTGGTAGATCGGCGTGATCCGGGCCTTGGTGGTCGGATCAGGTTCGCACCCGGCATGGATCGTCAGCGTTTCGATCTTCTGGCTCATCGCGGCGTCCTTCAATCTTCCAGCGGCGGCATGTTGTGGCCGAGCAGGCGCAGCATGTCGGCGGCGCATTCAACCACGTTCGAACCCGGGCCATAGATCCCCTGGACCCCGGCCTCGCGCAGGAAGTCATAATCCTGCGGTGGGATCACCCCGCCCGCGACGACCTTGATGTCCGGGCGGCCAGCAGCCTTGAGGTGGCCGATCAGTTCCGGAATCAGCGTCTTGTGGCCCGCGGCGAGCGAGCTGGCGCCAACCGCGTCCACATCGTTCTCCAGCGCCAGGGCGCAGGCTTCCTCGGGCGTCTGGAACAGCGGGCCGCTGGTGACATCAAAGCCCATGTCGCTGAAGGCCGAGGCGATCACGTTGGCCCCGCGGTCATGCCCGTCCTGGCCCATCTTGGCGACGAGCATGCGGGGCTTGCGGCCAAGGCGCGTGGTGACGGCAGTCACGCCATCGAGCACCTGCTGATAACGCTTGTCCTCGGCATAGGCCGAACCGTAGACGCCCTTGACCGGGGTCGGCACGGTCCCGAAGCGGCCGAACACCACTTCCATAGCATCAGAGATCTCGCCCAGCGTGGCGCGGGCGCGGGCCGCGCGGACAGCGTGTTCGAGCAGGTTCCCACCGGTCTTTGCCGCGTGAGTCAGCTCCTTGAGCGCCGCCTGGCAGGCGCTTTCGTCGCGGGTTTCGCGCACGCGCTTGATCCGGGCGATCTGTGCCTCACGCACCGCGTGGTTGTCCACCTCCAGCGTTTCGAGCTGGTCTTCCGAAGCAAGGCGATACTTGTTGACGCCGACGATGACGTCCTCACCCTTGTCGACGCGGGCCTGGCGGGCCGCCGCGGCCTCCTCGATCATCGCCTTGGGCCAACCGGCCGCCACGGCCTTGGCCATGCCACCCTCGGCCTCGACGCGCTCGATGATTTCCCAGGCCTTGTCGACCAGTTCCTGGGTCAGCGCCTCGATGTAGTAGGACCCACCCAGCGGATCGACCACCTTGGTCATCCCGGTTTCTTCCTGGATCACGATCTGCGTGTTGCGCGCGATCCGGGCAGAGAAATCGGTCGGCAGCGCGATCGCTTCGTCGAGCGCGTTGGTATGGAGCGACTGGGTCCCGCCCAGCATCGCCGCCATCGCCTCGATCGTGGTGCGGATCACGTTGTTGTAGGGATCCTGCTCCTGCAGCGACACGCCGCTGGTCTGGCAGTGGGTGCGCAGCATCTTGCTGCGTTCGTCCTGCGCGCCCAGCTTGGTCATCACCCGATGCCACAGCACGCGCGCGGCGCGCAGCTTGGCCACTTCCATGAAGAAGTTCATGCCGATGGCGAAGAAGAACGACAGGCGGCCGGCAAACTTGTCGATGTCGAGGCCGCTGGCAACGCCATACTTCACGTATTCCATGCCGTCGGCAATGGTGAAGGCCAGTTCCTGCACCTGGGTCGCCCCGGCTTCCTGCATGTGGTAGCCGGAAATCGAAATGCTGTTGAATTTCGGCATCTTGGCACTCGTATAGGCGAAGATGTCCGAAATGATCCGCATGCTGGGTTCAGGCGGATAGATGTAGGTGTTGCGGACCATGAACTCCTTGAGGATGTCGTTCTGGATGGTCCCGTCGAGCTGCTCGGTCGGCACGCCCTGTTCCTCACCGGCGACGATGAAGAAGGCGAGGATCGGGATCACCGCGCCGTTCATCGTCATCGATACCGACATTTCGCCCAGCGGAATGCCGTCGAACAGAATCTTCATGTCCTCGACGCTGTCGATCGCCACACCGGCCTTGCCGACGTCGCCGACGACGCGCGGGTGATCGCTGTCATAGCCGCGGTGGGTGGCAAGGTCGAAGGCCACCGACAGGCCCTTCTGCCCGGCGGCCAGGTTGCGGCGATAGAACGCGTTCGATTCCTCGGCTGTGGAGAAGCCCGCGTACTGGCGGATCGTCCAGGGACGGCCCGCATACATCGAGGCACGCACACCGCGCGTGAACGGCGCGAAGCCCGGCAGGCCGGGATCGGCCTTGACGTCGTCCGCCGTGTAGAGCGGCTTGACGTCGATCCCCTCGGGCGTGTGCCAGGTCAGGTCCTTGCCCTTGACCTCTTTCGCCGCTGCGGCCTGCCAGTCTTCGATCTTTGCCATTTTACCCTCTGATTGGTCCGTAAAAGGCCTGAGCCTTACTTGCCCTGGAAATTCGGTTTGCGCTTTTCGAGGAAGGCAAGGCCGCCTTCCATCGCATCGGCGCTGCTGCCGGCAATGCGCTGCCCTTCGGCTTCGGCCAGCAGCTGTTCGGAGAACGAATTCTCCATCGCCACCAGGATGTTCTTGCGCATCACGGCATAGGAAACGGTCGGCCCGTTGGCGAGCCGGGTGGCCAGCGCACGGGCTTCGGCCTGCAGCGCGGCATCTTCGACCACCTTGTAGATCAGGCCCCAGTCGAGCGCCTTTTCCGCGCTGATCTTTTCGCCCAGCATCATCATTTCGGTCGCGCGCGCCTTGCCGACCATGCGCGGCAGCATCCAGCTGGCCCCGCCATCGGGAACGAGCCCGATGTTGACGAAGGCCTGCAGGAAATAGCCGCTTTGCGCCGAAATCACGAAGTCTCCGGCCAGCGCGATCGAGCAGCCCACGCCCGCCGCCGCGCCGTTCACCGCGGTGACGATCGGCATGTTGAGCCGCGCCAGGTTGATCATCAGCGGGTTGTAGTGGCGGGTCAGCGCGACATAGCTGCCCTCACCGCCCGAAATCGAGCGTTCGCCGCGCGCCTGCAGGTCAGCCCCCGAACAGAAGCCCCGCCCCGCCCCGGTAATCACCAGGCAGCGCGCATCGCCCATGTCGCTTGCCAGCGCGTCGTTGATCTCTCCCGCCATATCCAGGCTGCAGGCGTTCATCCGCTCGGGGCGGTTGAGCGTGATCGTGGCAATCTTGTCGCTGACTTCGACGGTGATCGTTTCATAGGCCATGCTTGCGGTTCCTCTCTCCAACGGGCGCTCAGTGCGCCTCTTTCGGCGTTTCCATGATTTCGGTCAGCACCCCGCCCATGTCGCGCGGGTGGACGAAGAAGATCAGCGTGCCATGCGCGCCGATCCGCGGTTCACCCAGCACGCGCTTGCCCATGGCCTCGAACTCGGCCTTGGCGGCATGAATGTCGGGCACTTCGTAGCACATGTGGTGCTGCCCGCCCTGCGGGTTCTTTTCAAGGAAGCTGGCAATCGAGGTGTTGCCGGGCAGCGGCTCGATCAGCTCGATCTGCGTGCCGTTCAGCGCACCATCGGCACCGGGAGTGTCGACAAAGCACACCTTCACGCCCTGATCGGGCAGGTCGAACGGCTCGTGAATTTTCGTCGCGCCCATCACGTCACGATAAAACACGATCGAATTGGCGATCGACGGGGTGGCAACCCCGATATGGTTGAGACGGCCGAGTTTCATGGCGCAGTTCCTTAAAGCGGAATGTTGTCGTGCTTCTTCCAGGGGTTCTCGAGCTGCTTGTTACGCAGCTTGCGCAGCCCCAGCGCGATGCGGCGACGGGTGGAATGCGGATGGATCACCTCGTCGATGAAGCCCTTGCTGGCCGCCACGAAGGGGTTGGCGAAGCGGTCTTCGTATTCCTTGGTGCGTTCCGCGATCTTGTCGGGATCGCCAATGTCCTGGCGGAAGATGATTTCCACCGCGCCCTTGGCGCCCATTACCGCGATTTCGGCAGTCGGCCAGGCATAGTTGAGATCGCCGCGCAGGTGCTTTGAGGCCATCACGTCATAGGCCCCGCCGTAAGCCTTGCGGGTAATCACGGTGATCTTCGGCACGGTGCATTCGGCATAGGCGAACAGCAGCTTGGCGCCGTGCTTGATGATCCCGCCCATTTCCTGCGCGGTGCCGGGCAGGAAGCCCGGAACGTCGACGAAGGTCAGGATCGGGATGTTGAAGGCATCGCAGAACCGCACGAAGCGCGCGGCCTTCTTCGACGAGTTGATGTCGAGCACGCCGGCCAGCACCATCGGCTGGTTGGCGACGACGCCCACGGTCCTGCCTTCAACCCGGCCAAAACCGCAGATGATGTTGGCCGCGTGGCCCGGCTGGATTTCAAAGAAATCGCCTTCGTCCAGCACCTTGCGCACAACTTCATGCATGTCATAGGGCTGGTTGGCATTGGCCGGGATGATCGTGTCGAGGCTGTCTTCGAGGCGATCCCACGGATCGTTGGTCGGCCGTTCCGGCACTTCCTCGCGGTTGTTGAGCGGCAGGAAATCGAAGAAATCGCGCGCGGTCAGCAGGGCTTCGATATCGTTTTCGAGCGCGAGGTCGGCAACCGAGGTCTTGGTGCTGTGGGTGATCGCCCCGCCCAGTTCCTCTTGCGTGACCACTTCGTTGGTCACTGTCTTGACCACGTCAGGGCCGGTAACGAACATGTAGGAGCTGTCCTTCACCATGAAGATGAAGTCGGTCATCGCGGGAGAGTAAACCGCCCCGCCCGCGCAGGGGCCCATGATCAGAGACAGCTGCGGCACCACGCCCGAAGCATTGACATTGCGCTGGAAGATTTCGGCATAACCGCCAAGCGAGGCGACGCCTTCCTGGATGCGCGCGCCGCCAGAGTCGTTCAGGCCGATCACCGGCGCGCCGACCTTCATAGCGTTGTCCATCACCTTGCAGATCTTCATCGCGTGGCGTTCCGACACGGCGCCGCCGAACACGGTGAAGTCCTGCGCAAAGACATAGACCAGGCGGCCGTTGATCGTGCCGCTGCCGGTAACCACGCCATCACCCGGGATGGTCTGGTCAGGCATCCCGAAGTCGACGCAGTTATGCTCGACATACATGTCCATCTCTTCGAAGCTGCCTTCGTCGAGCAGGATCTCGAGGCGTTCGCGGGCGGTAAGCTTGCCCTTGGCGTGCTGCGCGTCGATCCGCTTCTGCCCGCCACCCAGGCGGGCGGCGGCGCGGCGCTTTTCCATTTCGGCGATATTTGCGGACATCGGTTCCCTCGATCCGGTCTTTCGGAAGCGTCTGTCTTGCGCGCCAGGCCCGGCAATGTCCAATGTGAATTTGCAAAGTTGCGAAGTGCAACTTTGCAAAGTAGGATGCACCCATGTCGCAACGCCGCATCTTTGCCGGGCACCAGCTGCGCACGATCCGTGCCGAACGCAATCTCAGGCAGGCTGACCTGGCCGAGCGGCTGGGGATCAGCACCAGCTATCTCTCGCAACTGGAAAACGATGATCGGCCGCTGACCCCAGCCCTGGTCGAGCGGCTGTCGCGCGCTTTCCCGCTCGACTGGCGCGAGATCGGCGCGGGCGAGCGCGAGACCCGGCTGGCCGCGCTGCGCGAGGCAAACGCTGATCCGCTCTTTCCCGACAGCCTTGATGCTGCGCAGCTGGCCCGCTTTGCCGAGCAGCAACCCGCGCTGGCCGACCGCTTCATCGCGCTGCACGAAGCCTATCGCCGCGCCGGACAGCGGCTACAGATGGTGGACGAGGCACTGGCCAGCGAAAGCAGCAATGTCGCCCGCCTGCCGTGGGAGGAAGTGCGCGACTGGTTCCACCTTGCCAACAACTATGTCGACCCGATCGACCGCGCGGCAGAGGCATTGGCTACGCGGCTGGGCGGCCCCTCACCCCAGACCGCGGCGATCGAGCAATATCTCAAGGACGGACTCTCGATCTCGCTGATCTACACCGGGCAGGCGGGCCTGCGCAGTTTCGACGCGGAGATGGGCCACCTGGTGATCGACCCCGGCCAGCCAGCCGAAAGCCGCCGCTTCCAACTGGCCCACCAGCTGGCCGCGCTGGCGCTGAAGGACGAGATCGCGGGCGTGATCGAGCGTGCCGAACTACGCAGCGCGGCCTCGCGGCAACTGCTGTTCGTCGGCCTGTGCAACTATGCGGCGGGCGCGCTGCTGATGCCCTATCGCCGCTTCCGCGCCGAGGCGCGCGCGGTGCGTCACGACATCGACCGGCTGGCACAACTCTTCGGCACCAGTTTCGAGCAGACCTGCCACCGCCTTTCCACGCTGCAGCGCGAGGATGCGAAAGGCGTGCCGTTCTACTTCTGCCGGGTCGACATGGCCGGGAACATCACCAAGCGCCATTCGGCGACCCGGCTGCAATTCGCCCGGTTCGGCGGGGCCTGCCCGTTGTGGATCGTGCACGAGGCGGTAGCGATCCCTGACCGCATCCTGGTGCAACTGGCCGAAACGCCGGACGGGGTGCGCTATGTCTCGATGGCCAAGGGGCTGGTCAAGCCGAGCGGCTCCTATGACCGCAGCCCGCGTCGCTACGCCGTGGCGCTGGGCTGCGAGGCGGAACACGCTGGCGAATTCATCTATGCCGATGGGCTGGACCTGACAGCCGAGCGCGCCGCGACCCGGATCGGCATTTCCTGCCGCATCTGTCCGCGCGCCGATTGCGACCAGCGCGCCTTTCCGCCCAGCGACCGCCCGATCAGCGTCGATCCCGACAAGCGAGGCGTGGTGCCCTACCGCCTGGCTTAGAGCTTCACGATCCCGCGTTCGATCAGGCTGCGGGCGCAGTCTACCGCCGTGTCTTCTGGCGGGCGCGGCTGCCAGCCCAGTACGGCCTGCGCGTGGGCGCTGCTCACTGCGCGGGTGCGGCCCAGTTCGCCCAGCAGTTGCCGCAGCGATGGCATGACCAGCGCCATGATCCGCACCAGCCAGTTGGGCATTGCCCGGGTCGGGACCTTGCGGCCCTGGTCGCCCAGCCGTTCGCGCAGCATCCGGGCAACGTCAATGACCCTGTAGAACGGCCCCGAGCTGGCGATGAAGCGTTTGCCGCGCACCTTGTCCGCCGGGGCTTCCAGCGCCAGCACGTGGAGCGCGGCCGTATCGCGCACGTCGACCAGGCAAAAGCCAACGTCCGGGCAGGCCGGCACCTTGCCGCTCAGCAATTGCTCGAACACTTCAACGGAAGCGGCGAAATCGTTGCTGGTGACCGGGCCCAGCACCGCCACCGGGTTAACCGTGCAGAACACCATGTCACCGCCTTCCGCCGCCACCCAGTCGCGCGCGGCGCGTTCGGCAATCGTCTTGGACTTGATGTAGGGCTGCACGCCCGGCGCATCGGGATTGGTCCAGTCGCGCTCGTCATACTGGGTCTTGCCGGGAGGATGGCCATAGGCAATCGCGGCGGCGCTGGAGGTCAGCACAACGCGCTCCACCCCCGCCGCCTTGGCAAACCGCAGCGCACGCAGCGCCCCTTCGCGCGCCGGAACGATCAACTCGTTCTCGTCCTTGGGCACATTGGCTGGAAAGGGCGAGGCCATGTGGCACAGATGGGTGCACCCGGTCATCGCCTCGGCCCAGCCCGCATCGCTGGTCAGGTCGGCGGCGAAGAATTTGAGCGTTTCGGGCGTTCCGCCCAGTTGCGGGCGCAATTCCGCCTCGCGCGACAGGTTGCGCACCGTGGTGTGGACCGTCCACCCCCGCGCCAGCAATTGGCGGATTGTCTCGCCCGCGATGTAGCCGCTGCCACCCGTAACCAGGACCCTGCCTGCCATTGTTCGCCTCTCCTCAGAACCGGATCATGATCGACCGCGCCAGTGCGGGCGAGATCGAGTGGACCGCCTGCAGCAGCTTGACCATGCCGATATTGGCTTCGTCGGCACCTCGCTCCATCGCCGCCACAATCTGCCGCGCGCATTCGGCCGCCGGCATCTTGGCACTGCCGCGTCCGGCGGTCAGCTTGGTTTCCACCACCGGCGGCAGCGCCTCAAGCACGTGGATTCCGGTACCCTTGAGCTGGGCGCGCAGTGCCTGGGTATAGCTGCGCAGGGCCGCCTTGGTAGCGCAATAGACCGGCCCGCCCGCGCGCGGCGCGATGGCCAGGCCCGAAGTCACGTTGACGATCATCACTTCGGGTCGGTCGCGCAACACCGGCATCAACTCGGTGATGAGGTGGATCGGCGCGTTGAGGTTCAGGAAAATCCCTGCATCAGCCACGGCCAGATCGGGCTGGCCGCCGCCGCGGAAGTCATGATCCGCCCCTGCTCCCGCATTGTTGACCAGCAGGTCGATCGCCCGGCCCTGCACCGCAGCCAGCAAGGCGGCCACACCCTGCGGGGTCGATAGGTCCGCCTCGATCACTTCGAAGCCATCGGCGCGGGTTGAAGCGCAGCGCTGCGGATCGCGCCCCGAGGTGATGACCGTAACGCCCTTGTCCCGCAATTGCCGGATCAGGTGCGCGCCGATCCCGTCAGTCCCGCCGGTAACCAGCGCGGTCTTGCCCGATAGCTGCACGGCCCGTTCTCCCCTGTTGTTTCAGGGGAGACTAGACGATTGGTTGCAACTGGCAACCTAGCGCATCAGCACCAGCTCCTCGGCCATTGACGGGTGCAATGCGACCGTCGCGTCGAACTGGGCCTTGGTCAGCCCGGCCTTCACCGCAATGGCTGCGCCCTGCAGCACTTCGGCGGCATCCGGGCCCAGCAGGTGAACGCCCAGTACCCGGTCCGTCGCCCCGTCAACCACCAGCTTGTAGAAGCCGCGTTCGGCCTTGCTGGCGAACATGTTCATCATCGGCCGGAAATCGCTGGTGAAGACCTTCAGCTCGCCGTGACGTTCGCGCGCCTCGGCCTCGGTCAGACCCACGGCGGCGATCGGCGGCTGGGTGAACACGGCGCTGGGGATCGCGTCATAGGCGGTGGAGCGCGGGGTCCCGCCGAAGACGGTGTCGGCAAAGGCATGACCCTCCCGGATCGCCACCGGAGTCAGCTGCACCCGGTCGGTCACGTCGCCCACGGCATAGATGCTGTCGCAGCTGGTCTTGCCATATTCGTCGACCGGGATTTCGCCATTGGCGCCCAGCGCAACGCCGGCGCTGCCCAGCCCCAGCCCGTCGGTCTTGGGACGGCGGCCGGTGGCGACCAGCACCACGTCGGCGGCAATCGGCTCGCCCTCGCCCGCGTGGACCAGCAGCGAGCCATCGGCCTGCTTTTCAACCTTCCTGATCGTGCGATTGAAGCCGAATTCGATGCCGCGCGCCTGCAGGATCGGCAGCAGCCGCTCGGTCAGCGAATGGTCATAGGTGCGCAGGATCTTGTCGCTGCGGTTGACCACGGTGACCTGCACCCCGAGCGCGTTGAACACGCCGGCGAATTCAAGCGCGATGTAGCCCGCGCCCTGGATCACCATGCGCTTGGGCAATTCGGGCAGGTGGAACACCTCGTTCGAGGTGATGCAATGTTCCACCCCGTCGATCTCCGGCAGCACCGGCCAGGCACCCACCGCGACGAGGATATACTTCGCGCTGATTTCGCGCCCGCCGGCCAGGCGCACCGTGTGCGGTCCGGTGATGGTGGCGCGTTCGTGGAAATGCTCGACCTTGTTGTTGTCCAGCGTCGAGGTGTAGGCGCGTTCGAGCCGGTCGACGTCGCTGGCCACGAAATCACGCAGCCTGGCCCAGTCGAACTGCGCATCACCGATGGTCCAGCCATAGTTGGCCGTATCCTGCAACTCGTGGGCGAAGTGGCTGGCATAGACCAGCAGCTTCTTGGGCACGCACCCCCGGATCACGCAGGTTCCGCCGACGCGGAACTCCTCGGCCACGGCCACACGCGCGCCGTGCGAAGCGGCGACGCGGCTGGCCCGCACCCCGCCCGAACCGGCGCCGATCACGAACAGGTCATAGTCAAAGTCTGTCATGGCCGGGGATATGGCCGGTCCCGCCCCGGTTTGCCAAACGGTTTTGCTGGTCAGAGTGATAGGGGATCTACTTGATCCCCGCCTCGGCCAGCAGCGCCTCGGTGCTCGGATCGAAGCTGACCCCGCCGGCCAGGATCGACTTGGCGATCTCCTTGCCCAGTTCGACCCCGAACTGGTCGAAGCTGTTGATACCGAGCAGGACGCCCGCGGCAAAGGTGCGGTGTTCGTGGAAGGCAATCAGCGCGCCCAGCGTGGCCGGGTTCAGGTCCTCACACAGGATCGTGGCCGAGGGGCGGTCCCCCGGATAAGACCGCGCGCCATCGCCCGCGCTGCGTCCAGCCATCAGGGCTGCGCCCTGGGCGAGGCAATTGGCGAGGAGGTTGCGGTGGTGCGCCGGGTCCAGGCTGTCGCCCGGAATGATCGTGGCGAGGAAGTCCACCGGAACCAGGTGCGTCCCCTGGTGCAGCAACTGGAACACCGCATGCTGCGCATCGGTGCCCACCCCGCCCCAGGTAATCGGCGCAGACGGGCGGCCCAGCGGCTGGCCATCCACGGTCACCGCCTTGCCGTTCGATTCCATTTCGAGCTGCTGAAGATAGTCCGGGAACAGCCGCAGCCGCTCGTCATAGGCGAAGACCGCGCGGGTCTGGGTGCCGCGCAACTGGGTGTAATAAAGGTCGGCAAAGGCCGCGCGCAGCGGCAGGTTGGCGGCGCCGTCGGTGTCGAGGAAGTGGCGGTCCATCGCCGCCGCGCCGTCGAGGAATTCGGCGAAGTCCTCCCAGCCCAGCGCGAGCGCGACCGGAAAGCCGATCGACGACCATAGCGAATAGCGCCCACCCACGCTTTCCGGGAACGGCAGCACGCGGGTTTCATCGACGCCCCATTCCACCGCCTTCTCGGGATAGGCGGTCAGCGCCACGACCCGGCCATAGGCATCGTCCACCCCGTTTTCCTGGAGCCAGGCCAACGCGCTGGCCGCATTTGTCATGGTTTCGGTGGTGGTGAAGGTCTTGCTGGCCACCGCGATCAGCGTGGTCGCAGGATCGCAGGCCCTCATCGCCGCTTCCAGCGCGCAGCCATCGATGTTGGCGACCACGTGCACATCGACCTTCGCCTCGTCGCGGGCGAGCGCGTCTACCGCCAGCGCGGGGCCAAGCGCTGATCCGCCAATGCCGATGTGAATCAGGTGCCTGACCTCGCCCAGTGCGCCGTCGTGGATCGCCTCGACCAGGCTTTTCATCCGCAGGTGAAGCGCGAACGCTTCCTCCACGCTGGTTTCGCGCCCCACACCGCGCAGCGCGGTGTGTTCGACGGCGCGCTGCTCGGTCACGTTGATCGCTTCGCCCGCGAACATCGCGGCGCGCTTGTCGGCAAAGCCGCTTGCCTCGGCCAGGTGCTCGAAGCCCTTCAGGTGCGCCGCATCAAGGTGCGTCTTCGACCAGTCGAACCGCACGGCACCGCCCGGAAGGTCAAGCCGCGCGGAGAGCAGATCGAGCCGGGCCGGATCGGCGAACAGCGCCTTGAGCGTCGGCTTGTCGAGCGCCCCAAGGGCGGCCCAGGCGGCGGTTACGGCTTCGGTCATGGTATCTCCGCAAGATATCTGGCCCTGCCTATGCCCTCGCGCCGTCCGCGCGCCAAGGGTATTAACGACGTATGCGCGGCCTTGCTTGCGGGCCCGGCGTCCTATTCCTATAATACACCAAAGAGCTTGACGCGCGTGGCGCGGGCCAACATGGACACCCTGATGACCGAACAGACCGCAACCCCTGCCCCGGAAGCCAGGCCGGCCAAGCCCGCAAAGAAGGAAGACAGCTTTCCCGTCTTCGTGATCAAGCTGGCGATCGCCGTCGCGATTTTCCGCAGCCTGATCTTCTCGCCGTTCAACATTCCCAGCGAATCGATGTTGCCGCGCCTGCAGAACGGGGACTATCTGCTCGCCGCCAAGTGGGCCTATGGTTATTCCGCCTATTCACTGCCGTGGTCGGCGCCGCTACTGCCCGAACACCGCCTGCTGGCCCGCACGCCCGAACGCGGGGACGTGGTGATCTTCAAGCAACCCCCGCTGAACGAGGTCGACTATATCAAGCGAGTGATCGGCCTGCCGGGCGATACGGTGGAAATGCGCGCCGGGCAGGTGATCCTGAACGGCCAGCCGATCCCCAAGCAGCGGATCGAGGATTTCGAGATCCCGGTCAGCCCCAACACCAAGTGCTATTCGGTGCAGTTCGCGGCCAAGCTGGCCGACGGCACCGACGTCTGCCGCTATCCGCAGTACCGCGAAACGCTGCCGGGCGGGCGCACCTACAACGTGCTCGACCTGGGGCCGCGCCCGCAGGACGATACGCCCCCGGTGGTCGTGCCCGAAGGCGCGCTGTTTCTGATGGGCGACAACCGCGACAATTCGGAAGACAGCCGCTTTCCGGCCGAACCGGGCCGCGGCATCGGGCTGGTCCCGCAGGACAACCTGGTCGGCCGCGCCACGGTGATGATGTGGTCCACCGACGGCAGCGCCGAATGGCTCAAGCCGTGGACCTGGTTCACCGCCGCACGCGGTAGCCGCATCGGGGGAACCTTCTAATCCCGTGCTGAACCCGGACACACACGCCTTCCTCACCCGCCTCGCCGGCCGCCCCCCGGTTGACGAGGCGCTGTGGCTGGAAGCGCTGACCCACGGCAGCACCGGCGCAGCGCGCGATTACCAGCGGCTCGAGTTCCTGGGTGACCGGGTGCTGGGCATGGTCGTGGCCGAATGGCTCTACAAGCTGGAACAGGGCAACGAAGGCCGCCTGTCGCAGAGGCTCAACGCGCTGGTCAGCCGCACGACCTGCGCTGCCGTCGCCCGCAAGATCGGGCTCGGCCAGCACATGCAACTGGGCAAACAGGCGCGCGACGATGGCGGGCAAGACAGCGACAACATCCTGGGCGACGTGATGGAAGCCCTGATCGGCGCCAGCTTCGTGACGCAAGGGTTCGAGGCAACGCGCGACATGGTCCGCGTACTTTGGGCCGATGCCGTGGGCGGCAAGACCGGCCAGGCCAAGCATCCCAAGAGCGCGCTGCAGGAATGGGCTGCCGGCAACCGCCGCAAAGTGCCCGAATACCGCCTGGTCGAACGCAGCGGTCCCGATCACGCCGCCCGCTTCACCGTCGCGGTGACTGTCAAGGGCGTGGGCGAAGCCGAAGCGACCGGCAGCTCGATGCGCGAGGCGGAAACCCTCGCGGCGGAAGAATTCATGCGGAGGTTCGGGTGAGCGAACATTGCGGCCTTGTTGCCATCATCGGTGCCCCCAATGCGGGCAAGAGCACGCTGGTCAACGCGCTGGTCGGGCAGAAAGTGGCGATCGTCTCGGCCAAGGCGCAGACCACCCGCGCCCGCTTGCTCGGCATCGCGTTGGAAGGCGAGACGCAGATCATTCTGGCCGACACGCCGGGCCTGTTCGAACCCAAACGCCGGCTTGACCGGGCGATGGTCTCCGCCGCCTGGGAAGGCGCGCACGAGGCTGACGCGATCGTGCTGGTGGTCGATGGCCGGAAGAAGAAGCTCGACTATCTTGAGCCGATCCTCGAAGCCCTTAAGGACCGCCCCGAACGCAAGATCCTGGTGCTCAACAAGGTTGACGAAACCGCCAAGGAACCGCTGCTGATTACCGCGCAGAAGCTGGCCGGCGAAGGTCAGTTCAGCGAAGTGTTCTTCCTCTCCGCCCTGACCGGCGACGGCGTGCCCGAGTTCAAGGCCCGCCTGGCCGCGCTGATGCCGGAAGGGCCGTGGCACTATCCCGAAGACCAGGTCTCCGACGCGAGCGAGCGCCTGCTCGCCTGCGAGATCACCCGCGAACAGCTTTACCGCCAGCTGCACGATGAGCTGCCCTATGACAGCACCGTTCGGCCCGAAAGCTACACCCAGCGCCGCGACGGCTCAGTCGAGATCCACCAGCAGATCGTCATCGCCCGCGATAGCCAGAAGGGCATCGTCCTGGGCAAGGGCGGCGCCAAGCTGAAAGCCATCGGCGAGGCTGCGCGCAAGGAACTGGCCGAAATCCTGGGGGTGAAGGTCCACCTGTTCCTTCACGTCAAGGTCGACGAGCGCTGGCTGGAAGACAAGGAAATCTACGAGGAGCTCGGACTGGACTGGGTCAAGTGATCCAGCGCGAACTCCTCGGCGCGGCGCAGGTTCCCGGCGGGCCTGAACTGCGCCTGTTCCGTCACGACCGCGATTTCATGATCGTACTGGGCGGCAACGAATTGATGAGCAGCCGTATGAGCGGCTCGGAAATCGCATTGGCCGAACAGACCTGCGACCGGATCAAGGGGCGCAAGGCCCCGCGCCTGCTGATCGGCGGCTATGGCATGGGTTTCACCCTGCGCGCGGCGCAGGCCCGGCTCGGCCCGGACGCGCACCTCGTGGTGGCCGAACTGGTGCCCGAAATCATTGCATGGGCGCGCGGACCGATGGCCGACCTTGCCGCCGGCTGCCTCGACGATCCGCGCGTTGAACTGCGGCTGGGCGATGTGCGCGACGAGATTGCTGGCTTTCCCGGCGCTTACGATGCGATCCTGCTGGATGTCGACAACGGCCCCGACGGTCTGACGCGCGAGGCCAACGACGGGCTCTATTCGCAGCGCGGCCTGCGCGCAGCGCGTGCAGCCCTGCGCCCCGGCGGGGTGCTGGCGATCTGGTCCGCCGCGCGCGACGATGCCTTTGCCCGGCGCCTTGCCAAGTGCGGCTTCGCGGTCGACGAAGTGACCGTGCGTGCCCGCACCAATGGCAAGGGACCGAAGCACGTGATCTGGTTCGCAACGCCGAACTGAGCATTCCATCCATTGAGCGTCACCCCGGGCTTGACCCGGGGTCCAGCTTGGTCACGCGCAGCGCTGGAGAGAAAAGCTGGATTCCGGGTCAAGCCCGGGATGTCGAGTGTCGGTAAGACACCCCGCCTAACGCAGCTTGGCAATGCCGATACCGTCCTGCTTGGCGCGCTCTTTGGTCGATTCCTCGCTGCGGTTGAGCGCCTTGGCGATTTCCTTCAACCCCTTGCCCTTGGCGGCCAGGGCATGGAGCTTCTGGATCTCGTCGGCCTTCCACGGCTGGCGGTGGCGTTCGAACTTTTCCGCCATCAGTCCGCCGCATCCTTTTTCGCTGGCGCCTTCTTCTTGGCAGGGGTCTTCTTGGCCGCAGGCTTCTTGGCCGCCGCCGCCTTCTTCGGCGCGGCCTTCTTGCGCGCGCCCTTCTTGGCTGGCCCCTTGGCGGCCTTCTCCGAAATCAGCGTGATCGCTTCCTCGGCGGTCAGGGCTTCTGGCTGCTTGTCGCGCGGCAGGGTGGCGTTGGTGGTGCCGTCGGTGACGTAAGGGCCATAGCGCCCCGCCATCAGCTTCATTTCACCGCCGCTGCCGGGGTGCGGGCCAAAGGTCTTGAGCGGTTCGGCCGCAGCGCGCGCGCCGCGCCCGCCACCGTTGGCCGCTTCGGCCAGCCGCACCACGGCGGCATTCATCCCCACTTCGAACACTTCGGCCGTGCCGCGCAGCTTCGCGTACTTGCCGTTGTGGGCAAGGTAGGGGCCATAGCGCCCGATGCTGGCAGTGATCGGCTCGCCCGTTTCGGGGTGATTTCCCAGCAGACGCGGCAGGTCGATCAGCTTGACCGCCCAGTCCAGCGTCAATTCGCCAATGTCCTTGGGGATGTTGGCACGCTTGGCTTCCTTGCCGCTGCCCATTTCGAGGTAGGGGCCAAACCGGCCAACCTTGCGGGTAATCGGCTCACCCGTTTCGGGATGCTTGCCCAGTTCCCCGCTTTCGCCGCCATCGGCGCTGCCGCCGGGCTGGGCGAACTTGCGAGTGAACTTGCACTCCGGATAGTTCGAGCAGGCGATGAACGCCCCGAACCGCCCGCCGCGCAGCGACAGGCGCCCAGCCTCGCACTGCGGGCACTTGCGCGGATCGCTGCCGTCTTCCTTCGGCGGAAACAGGTAATCGGACAGGAACTCGTCCAGCGCCTCGGTCACTTCCGAGGGCTTGCGCTCCATGACCTCGTCGCTCTTGGGCTTGAAGTCCTTCCAGAACTTGGCGAGCAGCACCTTCCACGCCTCGCGCCCGCCGGACACGTCGTCCAGCTCCTCCTCCATCCCGGCGGTGAAGTCGTAGCCGACATAGCGCGGGAAGAAGCGTTCCAGAAACGCAGTTAGAAGTCGACCCGATTCCTCTGCAAAGAAACGGTTTTTCTCGGTACGAACATAGGCACGATCTTTCAGCACCTGAATCGTCGCGGCATAGGTCGACGGGCGGCCGATCCCCAGTTCCTCCAGCCGCTTGACCAGCGTTGCTTCGCTATAGCGCGGCGGGGGCTGGGTGAAGTGCTGGGTGGCATCGACCCCGCGCCTGGCGGGCGTGTCGCCGGCGGCCAGCACCGGCAGCATGGCGCTGTCGTCCTCGTCCTCGTCCTCGCCCGGCTTCTGGTCAAGCGTTTCATCATAAACCGCCAGGAAGCCGGGGAACTTGATCACCTGGCCGGTCGCCCGCAGTTCGTGCTTGCCGGTTCCATCCCGCAGGGTCACGGCGGTACGTTCGATCACCGCACTGGCCATCTGGCTGGCAATCGCGCGCTTCCAGATCAGCTCGTAAAGCCGCGCCTCGTCGCCGCTGCCATAATGGTCCTTCCCGAAATCGGTCGGACGGATCGCTTCGTGCGCTTCTTGCGCATTCTTCGCCTTGGTTTCGTAATGGCGCGGTTTTTCAGGCAGGTAATGCCCATTGCTGTAGCGTTCGCTGATGGCAACGCGGGCAGCGGAAATGGCGCTGGGGTCCATCTGCACCCCGTCGGTGCGCATATAGGTGATCGCGCCCGCCTCATAAAGGGTCTGAGCCACGCGCATGGTGTGACTGGCGGAGAAACCCAGCTTGCGCGAAGCTTCCATCTGCAGGGTGCTAGTAGTGAATGGCGGCCAGGGATTGCGCCGGGTCGGGCGGGTGTCGACCTCCTCGACGCGGAAGGTCGCGGCTTCGACCGCGGCCTTGGCGCGCGCGGCGCTGCCGGCATCGCCCAGGGTCAGCTTGTCGAGCTTGGCCCCGTCGAACTTGACCAGCCGGGCCGGGAACTGCGTGCCCAGGTGTTCCAGACGGGCGATCACCGACCAGTACTCCTGCGGGCGGAACAGCTCGATCTCACGCTCGCGCTCAACGATCAGGCGCAGCGCGACGGATTGCACGCGCCCCGCGCTTTTCGCGCCGGGCAGCTTGCGCCACAGCACCGGAGACAGGGTAAAGCCGAACAGGTAATCGAGCGCGCGGCGCGCCAGGTAGGCGTCGATCAGGTCCTGGTCCAGCTCGCGCGGCTGGGTCATCGCCTTGGTGACGGTATCCTTGGTGATTGCGTTGAAGGTCACGCGCTCGACCTGCTTGGGCAGTGCCTTGCGCTTGGCCAGCAATTCGCGCACGTGCCACGAAATCGCCTCGCCCTCGCGGTCAGGGTCGGTGGCGAGGATCAAGCGGTCAGCCTCCTTGGCGGCGTCGGCAATCGCCTTCACCTGCCGCTGCTTGTCGCCATAGAGCTCCCAGTCCATGGCGAAATCCTCGTCAGGGCGGACCGAGCCGTCCTTGGGCGGCAAGTCGCGGACGTGACCATAGCTGGCCAGGACCTTGTAGTCCTTGCCGAGATATTTCTCGATGGTCTTGGCCTTGGCCGGGCTTTCTACGATGACCAGTTGCATGGCGGTTTGGTGCATTCCCTCACGTGTATACGTACGCGCGAGGGTGAAAGCCCCCACCCCCACCCGTCAAGGGGCTGCGGGCGTGCGCAGCCGAGCAAGGTAGAAGCCTAGCCCCAGCGCCAGGTCGATCCCGGCAAAGACCACCACCGGCGGCGGCACCGGATAGCCGCGCAGCGCCAGCGCCACGGTGGGCAGGCCAAACACAACCTTTTCGGCGACGGCGGGCAGCATCAGCGCCCGGTACTTCGCCGGATCGCTACCGATGATCCAGAACACCGCCTGGAACACCAGCGCCAGCCCGACAAAGCCGAGGAACGTTTCACCGCCGATCGGCGGCAGCGGAGTCAGGTACAGCGGTAGCAATACGACTGCCCCATAGATTGCCGCCCAGCGGAACATTCGCGCAGCAAACATGCCCGTTTCTCCCGTCCTAACCGGCGCGGCTGACCCGGCCGCCAGCATGGCGCACCAGCGAGCCCGCCAGTTCCAGTTCAAGCAGCGCCAGTTGCACTGCCGCCGCCGGAGCGCCACTTTGCCGGATCAGTTCATCGACCGCGACCGGAGCAATGGTCAGCAGGCTGGCAATGTCGGCCGGCTCATCGGCCAGTTCCTCGACTTCGAAGGCCAGCGGCGGAGCGCTATCACGAAAGGTGGAGCGCGGCGTGCCATCGAAGGCGGAGAGCAGTTCGGCCACGTCCGCCGCGCATTGCACCAGCACGGCTCCCTCGCGGATCAACTGGTTGCAGCCCTGCGCCCGCGCATCGAGCGGCGAGCCGGGAATGGCCATCACCTCGCGCCCGGCTTCCGCGGCGAGGCGCGCGGTAATCAGCGAGCCCGACCTGGGCGCGGCTTCCACCACCAGCGTCCCTGCTGCCAGTCCGGCAATGATCCGGTTGCGCGAGGGGAAATGCCGGGCCAAGGGTTCGGTCCCCGGCGGCTGTTCGGCTAGCAGCAGGCCCTGGTTCGCGACCTGTTCCTGCAAATCGGCATGTTCGGGCGGATAGGTAATGTCGATCCCGCTGGCGATCACGCCAATCGTGCCGCCGACCAGCGCCGCCTGGTGCGCCGCGCCATCGATCCCCCGTGCCAGCCCCGAAGCGACCACGAAGCCCATTTCGGCCAGATCCCCGGCGAACTGGCGCGCCAGCTTGACCGCGGCGGCCGAACAGTTGCGCGCGCCGACGATGGCCACGCAGGGCCTCGCCGCCAGCGCCGCATCGCCGCGCACGGTCAGGATCGGCGGCGCGCTGCCTAGCTGGGCCAGCAGGGGTGGATAGTCCGCGCTGTCATGGAACAGATAGCGCGCACCGGCGCGGCGCACGGCCTGCACCTCGTCCGCGATGCGTCCTTCGGGCGCGGGGCGATAGGCTGCCCCGCCCCGCCCGGCGAGATCGGGCAACGCCTCAAGCGCCGCCCCGGCCGAGCCGAACCGGCGCAGCAGTTGCCGGTAGCTGACCGGGCCGACATTGGGCGAACGCAGCAGGCGGATGCGCGCAAAGGCTTCCTCCTGCG